>PEAM01000008.1 GCA_002753565.1 Magnetococcales bacterium
GTTCGAGCATATCCCGGCGACCCAGACCGTTGACGACTTCGATGCTTTGCTCCCTTGGAATTCAAAAAAGAAAATTTGTTCCGTCAAACCATCTCAGTGATGGGGTTCATTTGCCGCTTACACTCATTGCAACCTTTATTTTCCATATTCGCTGTAAACCAAGTACAGATTTTGAACGGAGTGATTTTTGCTTGCCCAATCTGATAGAGAGTGGTGACGGAGGGGTTCCAGAGGATATTCGGCAGGCCCTTTTTAACGATTCTGGTGCGTTAGATCTATGGTATTATCTGCGCTACCAAGAGAATCAGTACCGTTCAGAAGTCGACTTATGCGAAATAGAGAATCACCTAGAGGGACTTGGAGAGACATGGCCGGAGATGGTTAAGAATAGCCGGGAGATGCTAGCATCTTTGCGTAGGAACAACACATCCTCATCAACATCTTCCCCATAACAGATATCTCTCTCGTTAGCGTACCTAATGTGAGTTTGTCTTACCAGCCGGTATGATAGTATCCGATTTTCATGAGCGGATAGATTGAAATTACGAGATTATTAACCAATAAGACAAACAATCTCGGAGTTGAACATTTCTTTGTTTCCATTATAAATTCTCTGGAGAAGGTTGACTCGGTAGTTGAATGCTTTACCTAGAAGAGATCAGGAGCTATATGATGACAACGATGGAAGGGTTTGTTCCAGCTAGGCTGGAATTGTAAATGACTGTTGTTAATGAAAAATTTAAGTTAAGATTCAGTGGTTTTGTGGTGATTAGATCCTGGATATTTAATCTCATAACCGCAGAGTCTACGCCGTTCCTTCATGCTCTCAAGGAGAAGATTGAGGAAAGATATGGCTGTTGGTATGGTGAGGATATCAATGCCAACACCTTTTTCTCGCGTTTCATCCAGGATCATGCTTTCCTCTTTCCGGACCAGAAAGAGTCGGTAATGAGCAAAGCAAACGAGCGGCCTAGCGATGAGAACTTGAGGGACAGGATGCGGGGTTTCAACGACCTGGAACTGGAAGCTAAGATTCAACATCTACGCTCCCGGTCCAAATCCAGAAAGTCCCACTACCAAGATATCTTGGTCAAGGTTGACGGTAAGATTACTGGTATCAACAATGAAAAAAGTCCAAAACATCATTATTATACGGTCCAGAAAGAATTTGCTGAGGTCGCTCTCCGGCGTGCTAATGAGGAACTTGATGAAACATCACTGATCAATAGCGCCATCAGGATGCTGATTTCCTCTGGACGTTCTTTTAACCTTCCGTATGTCGGGTTTGTAGATTTATTTCCTCTTCTCGACTTGACCGATTATGATCTGGACAATCCATTTCGTCATTTTCAGCAACTGTCCTTTCCAGTCTACCAGGAAATGCAATCCACCTGGAAAAGCACAAAGGATTCTGGCCAGACCTTAGCGGTCATTCAACAGGAAATTCCTGATATCGAATCGCGATTTCAGCACCTAATACAGGACCCTTGCTTCGCAGCCCGTCGGTTGTTGTTTCAGGAATGCCTGGATGTTGCCGGGCAAGGGTTTCACTCCGCCGCTACACTTTTGCTAATCACCCAGTTGGAAGGGTTGCTAGTGGATTGGGCACAGGAGTTGAACGGCATAACGTTTGACGGCAATACCTTCGATATTTTCCCTATACCAGTAAATACGGATAAATTCATCAAGATCACCGGTGGTCTGGGAAAAAATTTGAGCATCGCTAAACTAATCCAGCAATCGAGGTTTCGTTGTGCCTTCGATCCAGCTTATACTGAGTTTTTCCTCTCTGAATTTTATGATAACCGATGCCAGATGGCACACGGTGCCATAGTCGCTCCATCCAACCATACCGATTTTCTGGCAACACTTCTATTTGCTATCACCACAGTGTTGGAGTATGAAAAATTCAAAAATGATTTGGATTGGTGGAGCCGGTATCATATTCAAAAAACTAAATGTTTTAACATTCCATGATCATAATTTTTATCTATGTCGCTTTCATTGCCTGAAGCCGATTTTGCCCAGATTGATACAACGGAGAAACATTGGGTGTTCAGAAATTTCTGAACGAGTTTGTAAAGCAATTTTGGTCCACCAAGTGTGACCTTAGCAGGAACTATGGACCTGCAACACACATTTTCCTCAAGTGGAGAGAGTTTTGTGGTTTTTGACGGTTCTGTTTCTTTTTATCATGATGCAAGTATTCTATATTTTTTTGCCCAACCGAAAACCCTCCCAAATCGTCTCCGTTGTACCACATAAAAATTCCAGAGAATGTTCCCCGTATGGTGGTGTATGCTTCACCATTTACAAAACGAAGAACCCCGGGTCCATACGGACTCGGGGTTTTTTGTTTGGTGGAATCGGTTTAAATATGTAGAGTCTGAACTTTACCTTATTTGTATCAGAGTGCTAGACTGCACCATGACCAGTCTTCGAGTGAAAATTATTGGCATCATCCTGGCTATTCTGTCTGTTTCGATGATCGCTTCCATGTATACCGCCGGGAAAATGCTCTCCGAATTTGAGCATTTTTACTCCCTCAAGCACGAGACAGAAGTTCGTGAGCAAGCGCGGTTTTTTATTGAAGAGCTAACCGCTAAATACCGTGATAAATTGGACCGGGTTTTAGATAAGCCGCTATCCTTGGTTGGTATCTTATCCAGCCGTGCTGCAGAGCTGTACAGTAATCAATCCTCCTATGTCGATAGGGGTACTGACCCAAAAAACAGGTTAGATAAACAGGAAGAAAATGGGATTTTCAATAACGGTCCAACCTGGAGAGTCAATACCCTCTACTGGGGTGGAACGGAGGTTTCTCACGCGGTTTCCAGGGAACATGGTGTGCTTTCTCAACTGGACGGTCTTCTGGTTGATTTGGAACAGGCCGACCCCTCTTTTACTGCGGCGTGGTTGATTTCCAGCTCTGGCTATGGCAAATATGCCCCCAATATCCATGTGGCAACGCTTCTTCCGCCTCCTTCAGAGTTTGACCTGCGTAACCTTGAAGATGATCCCCCTTATTCTCTCGTCTCTCCTGCTTTAAACCCAAACCGTCAAAAAAAATTTGGGGATGTCTATAGGGATGCTGTAGGACATGGTCTGATGGTTTCTGCTCTGGCTCCAGTCTATGATGCAAAGGGAGAGTTTCAAGCGGCAGTTGGTATTGATATCTCTCTGAAGGATATGCAAAAAGAGATACTCAGTTTCGAATGGTCCATCTCCAAAAGAAAATTAAATGGCAAGAAATCTTCAGGATTTGCCTTTCTTGTCGATCAGAGTGGAAAACCGATTGCTTTTCCAGAAAAATTTCTGCCTCTCGTCGGGATGAGTCCTGACATTGACAGGCTGAAGGTGAGCTTTCTACAATCAGACCATCAAGAGGTCAGAGAGACCATCGGCCGGATGATTCTAGGAGAGAAGGGGATTATTCAACATACACACAATGGCAGTACCCATCTTTTGGCTTTTCAGCCTCTACAGGTGACTGGTTGGAGTTTGGGGTTGGTCATCCCGGAGTTAGAACTCCTGGATGCGGTTAAACTGTCACATAGTGAAATGAATCAAACCGTGGATCTTTTGTTAAACCAAATGGGTTTGATTACCCTTGTCAGTATTTTGATCACCCTCACCCTTACCTATTTTTTTCTCCAGAAGATGGTTCTTGGACCGCTGAGAACGATCCGTAACGCCTCAAGAGCCTTTTCTCAGGGAGAGCTCGATAGTCCGGTTGCCATAACCCGGAATGATGAAATGGGAGAGTTGGCCGAAAGCTTTAATTTTATGCGCCAATCCATTTTAAAAACCGTTGGTGCCTTGCAAAAAGAGGAGAGGCGCCTTCAGGCGATTATTAATAACTCTACAGCGGTGATTTACCTTAAAGATCTGCACGGTCATTATCTGCTTGTCAATAACACCTTTGCCAAGTTATTCAAAGCCGACAAGAAATCTATTGTTGGTCTTGGTGATGCTGATCTTTTCCCTAAAGAGATAGCCGATAAATTTAAAGAAAATGACCGGAAGGTGGTAGAGGGAAATCGTCCCTTGCAGTTGGACGAGGTTGTGCAGCAGGATGATGGTATTCACAACTACATATCCAACAAATTTCCTCTGTATGATGAGAACGGAAAAATGGAAGCCATATGCGGTATTTCTACTGATATTACTGACCGCAAACATCATGAAGAAGAGTTGGAAAAACACCGTAACCATCTGCGACTATTGGTGGATGAGAAAACGGAAAAACTCATTGTTGCCCGTGAAGAGGCTGAGCAGGCCAGCCAGGCTAAGAGTCTGTTTTTAGCCAATATGAGCCACGAGGTCCGCACGCCAATGAACGCTGTTCAGGGGATGGTCGAACTGTTGCGGCGCTCCGAGTTGACCAATAAACAATATGCCATGCTGGAAACAATCTCCGCCTCAAGTAAGGACTTGTTACGTCTACTGGATGATATTTTGGATCTGTCGAAAGTGGAGGATGGTAAACTTGAGATTAAGAAGGAGGATTTTAATATTCTTCACCTTCTTGAAAACCTGATTGAGTTAAATCGTGCTGAAGCGAAAGAAAAAAAACTCTCTCTAAATCTGACCATGGATGAGACAATCCCGACGGTTTTACACGGTGACCGGTTTAGGTTGCGGCAAGTTTTATGGAATTTGATCGCCAACGCAGTCAAATTTACAGAAAAAGGGTTTGTAGCTGTCAAAGGGCAATCCATGGGAATCGTTCCTAATGGCATTCGGGTAAAATTTTCGGTAGAAGACTCCGGAGTGGGCATCTCTTTCGAAAATCTAGCGGTTATTTTTGATCCCTTTATCCAGGCAGATTCAACCAAATCCAGGAAACACCATGGAAGTGGCCTGGGGTTGGCTATTTCCAAGAAGTTGGTTGATTTGATGGACGGTCTGATGAGTGTCGAAAGCCAACCTAACACAGGGAGTGTTTTCCATGTTGAACTGGACTTTGCGGAGGGGAACAAACAGGCCCAAGAAAAAAGAGATGAAAAAAAACTCAGACCAGCACCTTTATCGATCCTTTTGGTAGAGGATGAGTTGGTGAGTCAGGCGGTTGTTGAAGCTTTGCTGACGGATGAAGGGTATCAGGTTACCGTCTGCTCCAGCGGTGTTGAAGCTCTGGAGTTGATATATGCCAACCCTTACGATGCTGTTTTAATGGATCTCCGTATGCCAGAGGTGGATGGGATTGAGACTTCAAAACGGATTCGGGCCTCATCGGATCTTCGTGTAGCACACACAACCGTGATCGCTTTCACGGGTGATGTGATGAAAGAGACGGTTCAGCACTGTTTTGACGTTGGTATGGACGGTATTATCGCTAAACCCATTGATATTGATGAAGTGAATAAAGTTTTGTCGGAACTGGTTCATTCGGATGACCAGTTGGGTTTGGAACCAAAGGTGAAGCGTTAGGCCGGTCCACCAAATCGATAGGAACCGGCCAGGCTACCATGTCGTGGCTTATCGGACACCATCCGACAGGGAGTCAAAGCTTCCCCCTTGCTCACTCCATTTTTGGCGAACTTCAAGCATCTCATCAATACAGGTCAGAAAGACGGTGACCAGTGTTGGATCAAAATGTGTGCCTGCCTCGCTTTTTATCATCTCCAAGGCTTTTTCCACCGGCCACTCAGGCTTATAGGGGCGGGCAGTGGTTAAGGCGTCAAAGACGTCGGCAATGGCAACAATTCGACCTTCTATGGGTATTTTATCTCCTTCCAGACCACGAGGATAGCCACCACCATTCCATTTTTCATGGTGAGTCAGGGCTACCACACGGGCCATGGAGAGGAGGGGGGACTCATGGCGACCGATGATGCCGGCTCCAATACCGGGATGTTGGCGCATGATCTCCCACTCTTCATTGCTTAATTTTCCTGGCTTGAGAAGAATGCTGTCTGGTGTACCAATTTTGCCGATATCGTGCATGGGGGCGGCGTTGAGCAGGAGTTCGGCCTGATCTTCGGCCATACCGCTCTTTAAGGCGACAATTTTGGAGTAGTGGCTCATGCGAATAACATGAAGACCGGTCTCGTTATCTTTATACTCTGCGGCTCTGCCCAGACGTCGAATAATCTCCAGGCGGGTGGCCTCCAGCTCCTGGTTTTTTTCATCCAGGGCCAGGGTCCGCTCTTTGACCCGCTCCTCCAGAATGACATTCTGATTTGCCAACTGTTGCCGGGCTCTCACCAGGTTTAGGTGGGTTTTTACCCGGGCCTGGACAACGGGGGGGCTGAAGGGTTTGGTAATATAGTCCACAGCCCCAACCCGAAAGCCCTGGGTTTGATCTTCGGACTCCTGCTTGGCAGTAATAAAAATAACTGGGATGTCACGGGTTGCAGGATCCTGTTTAAGCTGCCGACACACTTCATAACCATCAATACCGGGCATCATGATATCCAACAGAATCAAGTCGGGCTTGGTTGTCGGAATATCCTCCAGAGCGCTCTCTCCGTCGAGCGCCACACTGACATCGTACTGTTCTCCCAGGGTCTCTAGCAGTACGTCGATGTTGGTTTCGGTATCATCAACAACAAAAATTTTTGCCTCATGCTCCATGATTATCCATCCCTTTTAATTGGCTGTTAACGGCATTACGGAGGTCGGTCAAGCTCTGTTCAGCCTCTTTGAAGCGGTATTTTTTAATCAGTTTGCTCAGCTCATCTGCCCCTGTTTTCCAGGCCAGGGGAAGGTGAAAGCTCTCCAGTTCGGTCAGAAGATCGCGGCTTTGTCGGGCTTGACGTTTTTGGAGAATGGGTGCCAATTGATCCAACAGCTCTGTGACCACCTGTGGAGAGGTTGTCTCTACGGAGGAGGAGGCTGGAGATGATGGATTGATCTCTGGCAGTTGTTGGATTCCCGATAGCACCATCTGCATCTCTTCATCCAGACTGTTGATGATCTCTGGCAAAGCCAGCCATTGATCATCGTTCAGATGGTTCTCTACCTTTTCTGCCCATTGGGCCAGGGTGACGGCGCCGATGGTGCCTGCCAGCCCTTTGAGGGTATGGGCCAACCGTTTGGCGACAGGGTCACGTTTTTCTATCAATCTCCTAAGCTGTGCCACCGACCCCGATTGCTCTTGGCCAAATTCGGTCAGCAGACGGTGGTAGAGAGTACTGTTTTGGGCGGTATGGTGCAGACCTGTTTGGGTTTCGATACCGGGCAGATCTGGCAACACCGCCGCCTCCCCGGTTCTCTCTTGTTGGCTTGCGGTGTTAACTAGAAGTGGACGGTCGAGCCACCTTCCCAGGGTAATGTACATCAGGTCGGGATCGATGGGTTTGGGGATGTGGTCATCCATTCCCGCCTCCAGGCACCGTTCTCGATCTCCTGCCATGGCGTTGGCGGTCATGGCAAGAATGGGGATCTCGACCCCCTGTTTGCGGATGAGGCGGGTTGCTTGAAAGCCGTCCATGACCGGCATTTGCAGATCCATCAAGATGCCATCAAAAGAGTGGTTGTTGGCAACCTGATCAACCGCTTCCGAACCATTGACCGCCATGGTAACCGATACCCCCGCCATTTCCAGCAGTTCAAGCGCCACCTGACGGTTGACCGCGTTATCTTCAACCAGAAGAATATGGCAGCCGCTTAAATCGTAGTGCCTGTCTGCACCGAAAGATTTGACCTTTCTTTTGCTCTTTTTGTGACAAAAACGGGGTAGACTGCCGCCGATCAAGGTGACAAAGCCATCGAAAAGAGATGAGGCGGTAACCGGCTTTTGGACAAACTCCAGGGAGGGGATCTTATGTCGGAGGCTCTGAAGCTGTTGCCGCTGCTGATGGTCGGCTAGAATCAGTATCGGCAGGGTTGGATTGTCGGACCCCAGACGGAGCTGGTTGATATCATCCAGCACCTGTGAACCCAGACATCGGCCATCCCATAGAGAGATCAGCGGTTGAATGCTCCCCTCTCCCTGCAAACAGGCCAGCGCCTCTTGCTGCGTGCTAAAGGCTGAAACCTTGAAGGCGAGGGACTCTAATAGTTTGGTCAATACCTTGCTTTGGGTCTGGTTGGAGGTCAGCAATAAAACCTGAGAGCCACGCAGGGTATCCGGCAGGTCGGCAAAGACTGAACTCGGTTCACCCTGTTTTAAATAGAGGGTGAACCGGAACAGACTACCCTGGCCTGGTTTGCTCTCTACCGTAATATCCCCCCCCATCAACTGGACCAGGTTTTTGCAGATAGCCAGCCCCAGGCCGGTGCCGCCAAATCGTCGGGTGGTGGAAGAGTCGGCCTGAGAGAAAGATTGAAACAGACGGCTCATCTGCTCGTCTGTCATGCCGATGCCAGAGTCTTGGACGGTGATACAAAGTCCCCCTTTTTCGATAAGCTCCACCCGCACCAGAATATTCCCCTGGCTGGAAAATTTAACGGCATTGCTGGTTAAGTTGAGCAGAACCTGGTTCAGCCGTAGAGCATCCCCAATCCAGGCACGGGGCAGGGTGGCCGGAATATCAAAAATAATCTCCAGCCCCTTATCCTGAGCCTTGAGGCTGATCTGATTGGATAGGGTTTCAAACAGCTCATCCAGACAAAACTCCGCCTCTTCCAACTCCAGCTTTCCGGCCTCAATTTTAGAAAAGTCTAAAATGTCGTTGATGATGCGTAACAGAGACTGAGAGGCGTTGAAGATTTTTTCTAGATAATCTTTTTGCCGGGGGTCTTTCTCCCGGCTCAGGGCCAGGTGGCCTAACCCAATGATAGCATTCATGGGGGTGCGGATCTCATGGCTCATATTGGCTAGAAAGTCACTTTTGGCCTGACTGGCGGCTTCGGCTTGGCGCATGGCCTCTTTGAGTTGATCCTCCACCTGCTTACGATCACTGATATCTTTATGAATACCGGTCATTCGGGTGGCTCGGCCCTCCTGGTCACGCTCGGTAACCCGGCCTGAGGATAAGATCCATTTCCACTGCTTGTTTCGGTGCTGCATGCGAAATTCAACGTCAAAGTCCAGCTGTTCCCCCAACAGGTGGGCGAACAGTTTCTCCTTGACCCGATGTTTGTCGGCGGGATGGATGAGATTTTCCCAGGCTTTTCCCGTCTCTTCCATCTCCCCTTTTCGAAAGCCGACCATAGTGAGCCACTGCTCGCTGAAATAGGCGACATCGGTTACCGGATTCCAATCCCACAATCCGGTGTAGGAGGCGTCCAGAGCGATGGTCAGACGCTGTTCCTTCTCTCGCAGCGCCTCCTCCATGGCTTTTTGATGGGAGATGTCGGTACGGATGGCGACATACTCCATGGGTTTTCCCTGGTCATTTAAAAAGGGAATAATGGTGGCTGATACCCAATAGAATCTACCGTCTTTGGCTCGATTGCAGATTTCACCATTCCAGACCTGACCTTTGGCGATGGTGTTCCACAAGGTTTTAAAAAAAGCTCGGTCATGGTGACCGGAGTTGATGATGCGGTGGGTCTGTCCCAACATCTCCTCTTCAGTATAGCCACTGATAGAGCAGAAATTTTTATTGGCATAGGTGATCACCCCTTTGACATCGGTAATGGTGACAATACAGTGTTCATCCAGGGCAAATTTTTGCTGCTCCAGGCGGCTGAAGGCCTCTTGAAGGCGGACGTTGACCGACCGATTCTCCTCGACAAGTTCCACCATCATCCGGGCAATCTCACCCAAATCGTTCTGATCTTCCGGGATGGGGGGTTTGCCGGCCGATTGGAGGAGGTCGTTGGTGGTGCGCTGCAGAGAGGTGATCACCTCCCCTTTGAGGGCAGTCTCCTTTCGAAGTCGCTGGTTGGCTTCGTTGAGTTCATCCGAGCTTAACTGCAGGCTTCTGTTGCGTAGCTCCAGGTCTCTCTCTTGGCGAGAGTAAGAGTCATCGACCCGCTCCAGAAAAGCCGGTAGTTGCAGCGCTATCCTCTGGATTTCTGGATCATTTTCCCACCCTGTCGCTTTTTCTGACAGGCGGTTCAATGTTTCAGCCAGCTTTTCGGGGCTCTCTATCTTGAACACCCGTTTAATCTGTCTTTTCAGCAGCCGATGCATGATGCTCAACGTTCTCCGATAAAGGCGATGGTCATGGTCTGGTTGTGCAGCTTACAAGAGAGAATTTCACCCAGGGGGCTGATTTCGCCATAGGAGTAAAAACCGGTTAGAACCGTAGCGTGGTGCAGTGTTTCGGCTACCGCTTCCACCTCGTCATCGACCTGATCACCCATCACAAGTTTTCTGCCGACACAGCTAATCAACATGGCCAGACCGGGGGTCGGCTCCGCAAGGCTTTTCAAGGTTTGGTGAGCGGCCTCTTCTGCACCGTCGACCAGATCATCCACATTGGCGTGCATCAGGCGTAAATAGCCCTCCGGGTCGATCTCTCCTGCCAGGGTGAGGCTGCCTGCATCGGGGTCAATACCGAGAATGGTTCGGATCAGGCCAAGCTGAGAGTGGTTGGCATCGAGCATTTCGAAGGGAAACAGCAGGCCGGAGGCCGGTAGGTCACGGGCGTGATCACCCAGATATTTTTTATAGACATTCAGGGCCGGCTCACCATCCAGTTCGTAGAGAATATTCCCGCTGCATCGGGTGATTTTACGGGCCGGTCCAAAGGGCGACCAGCCACCAAAAGAGCCGTGTCCAAAGAGGAGATCCTCGCCGCAAAAGGCCATGGCAACCACGCCGCGAGCAGAGAGGCCACTCGGGGAGAGTGTCAAGGTCTCCTTAAACTGGCCACCGTCACCAGCCAGCCCACCAGAGATGAGCACCTCTGCGGTCAACTCGCTATTGATACCGTTAATGATGGCCGAACCGTTAACATCGATACCTGGCCCAAACAAAGTGACCGCCTTGGGATTTAACGGAGCAAGTTGCCGACCCAGTTCAGCACCGGCCCGGAAGGAGTCGTCCAGGTTGGCAACCTGGGTCTCGACCAGATGGAGTTGGACCTTCTCGAAAGAGATGGCTGTAATCACCGCACCACCGTCACTTACCCCCTCCCGAGAGATCTCACCCGCCGTACTGCATCCGGCCAATTTTGCCGTGGGAAAACTCTGCTGCAAGGTGGTGAGAAACAGCGGGTCTGCCATGACCTCCAGCGCGCTGAAGACCAGAATAAGGTCAGGGGAGATCCTCTGCAGTGGCGCCAACCCCTCTTGAGTCAACTGGGAACTGTCCGTTAAATATTGTTCAATTTTCATGATTTATGCTCTCCGTGTCAGTTGGTTGAATCCGGGGTTGCTCTACTCTATTGCTCATCCAGAGAAGCCATCAGGGCCTCCAGGCTTTTCATGGCATTTTTAAAACGATATTTTTTCACATGCAACGCCAACTCGTCACGCTTAGAGGCCAAAACCGACGGTAGAGCGATGTTGAGAAGCTGTTCGAGGGTATCTCGACTCTCTCGTGGGCGTCTATGGGTCAGGTGGTTCTCTAGCTGCTCCAAGCTATCCTTAAAAGCGTTATAATCCAGAGGTTTTCTCTCTTTTTCTGCCGCCACGGGGGTAGCCAGAGTGTCCAAACCGGCCATGACCCGCTGCCATTCGGCTTCAAGGGGGGGAAGAAGAGGGGAGAGGTCAGAGGGGTCGGAGGTGGCGAGTTGCGCCTCTACCTGAGCGGCAAGGGTTTGCAGTTGGGTCGCCCCAATGCTGCCTGCCAACCCTTTCAAGGTGTGCATGTGCCGCAGGGCCGACGCCCTGTCTCCACTCTCCAGATGGGCATGCAAAACCTGGATGGCCTGGGATTGATCGGCCTGGAAGTTTTTCAGAACCTTTTGATAAAAAGGCCGATTACCCCCCATACGACTCAACCCCAACGTGACATCAATACCCGGCAGATCGGGTATCGGGGTTGGAGTGGGGGAGGGGGCGGTGAAGAGGGGTTGGGCTGGCCCTTTTCTGCCGGTCCAGCGGGAGAGGGTGGCATACAGCACCTTGGGATCGATGGGTTTGGGAATATGGTCGTTCATGCCGGCTTGAAGGCTTAAATCCCGATCTCCGGTCATGGCGTTGGCTGTCATGGCAATGATGGGGGTTTCGGGGGGGATTTTCTCTCTCAAGCGACGGGTCGCCTCCATACCATCCATCTCGGGCATCTGGATATCCATCAGGATCAGGTCGGGCTTTAACGACGGCCCCTTCTCAACCGCTTGAATACCATTGATTGCCACCGAGACACGCACCTTGGCCATCTGCAGCAGTTCGGTGGCTACCTGCCGGTTGAGGGCGTTATCTTCTACCAACAGGACATGGATTCCCTGCAGATTGGGCACCTCCTCCTGAGGTTGGGCTTTGGGGCTTTCTGGCAGGTTGGGGTGCAGCAGAGCGGTTAAAGCGCCCAGTAACTCCGAAGGGATGATCGGTTTTTTCAGAAGGGTTGCCCAGGAGCGAGGTTGGCACCAGTCAACCTGTTTGGGGTGGTCTGTATGGGTACAGATCAGCAGGGTGGGCAGAGGGTTTTCCTGTTGATCCCACGCCTCTATCTGCTCCTGCTGTATTGGATCAGCCTCCAGAATCAGAACAGATTGAGGTTGCAACACCTGAATTTTCTGGCTCAGGTCGGTCCTCTCCACAGCTTGAGCCTGGAGCCGCTGAGCGGTGAGCGTGGTCAGCAGTGCCTCTTGTGCTTTAGGGTTTTTCATGCTGACCAAAGCGTGGACATTCTGCAAAAGAGGGGGGGGGATGGCCGGGATGGAGGGTGACTCCTGAGGGGTTGTTTGAATGCTGAACCGAAAGCAGCTACCCACACCAACCTGGCTCTCCAGCCCGATGGTTCCTCCCATTAACTCGACCAGCCGTTTGCAGATGGTCAACCCCAACCCGGTACCACCAAAACGGCGGGTTGTGGAGCTGTCAGCTTGGTTGAAGGGGGTAAACAGCCGTGAAGCCTGATCAGAGCTCAAGCCCGGCCCGGTATCCTCTACGGCAAATTGCAGATGGCCCTCCTGCTCCAGCGGAGTAACCGACAAGATGACCTCTCCCCTGTCGGTAAATTTAATGGCATTGCCGATGAGGTTGAGAAGAATTTGATTGAGCCGGTAAGGGTCGCTGATCAGGGTGGCAGGAATCTGCTGGTGGCGGTTGATAATCAACTCCAGACCTTTCTCCTCGGCTCGAATAGCCACCAAAGCCGCTAGTGAGGAGAGGGTTTCATCCAGGTTGAATGGAATCTGTTCCAGTTCGAGCTTTCCGGCCTCAATTTTAGAAAAATCCAGGATATCGTTGATAATGTGCAGGAGAGACTGACCGGCATCGTGAATTTTTTGCAGATAGTCGGCCTGGTTGGGGTCGACAGCGCTGCGCAGGGCCAGATGGCTCAGGCCGATGACGGCATTCATGGGGGTGCGGATCTCATGGCTCATATTGGCGACAAAGTCGCTTTTGGAGCGGTTGGCTGCCTCGGCCTGACGGATGCTCTCCTTGAGTTGTACCTCAATGGTTCGCCGCAATGTCAGCTCGTTAGAGCGTTCCTTCATCCGTTGTTCCAAATCTTGGTGGGCCTGTTTCAGGGCCGACTCAGCCTGCTTTCTGGGAGTGATATCCTGGATGATTCCGGTAAAATGCAGGCCGCTTTCCACCAAAAAATCGCTGAGGGAGAGTTCCGCCGGGAAAGAGGTTCCATCGGCTCTGTTGGCGGTACACTCCATGATGGTAGTGGTGGCGTTGACCAGGGTGATGTTGGGCAGAAACCGAACAAAGGGTTGACCGACCATCTGGTCGTTGGGCAGGCCGAATAGAGATTCACAGGCGGGGTTGGCGCTCTGAATCGCACCTTGTCCATCCATGATTAAAATACCCATCCTGGCGCTCTCGGAGAGGCTGCGCATTTTGATCTCGCGCATTTCAAGCTCCCGGTGATTCTCTCTCAGCCGCTCTAAAAGGGTGGCAAAGGTTCGGGCAAGCAGGCCGATTTCGTCCCTAAGCTGGGGAATATGGATTGGGTCCGTCATGACCTCCATGTTGCGGGTCTCATGGGTCAGCCGGGTAAGGGGTTGGATAACCCGCTGATTAAGCCGCCGAGAGATGAAGAGTGCGATAACCACACCGACTATCAAGGTGCAGATGCTCAATAAGATCATGGATTGAGCGCCCCTGTCCCTCCCTCTCATCTTGGTCTGGCTGGAGATGATCAAAACCGGACGGTTATCCAGGTCCCGCATCATCCCCATAACCTGCAGTCTATTGTCCGGTTTTTCGACCATGATCGGTTGACTGCTCTTTTGCAGTTGTGCTTTGAACAGATAATAGGGGGAGGAGGGGTGGAGTGTGTGCCAGAGGTGGATTTGAAAATCGACCTCTGTCTGTTGAGCCAGGGTTTGGAGGAGGGTGTCGGAGAGCTGACGAACCATAACCAGAGAGCCTCTGGTTGGCCCTTGCTGTCGGCTGGTGAGAATGGGATAGGCGGAAAAAAGATAGATTTGCTCTTCAAAAAGATAGAGGCCGCTCACGGCCTGTTGCTTGGTTATGGTGGTGTTGAGCCAATGCTCTTTGGGCAGAGGGTTGGGTAAAAAGAGCTTGTCTTGGGCAAGCTTCTCCTCCCCATCCACCTTCTTTCCCCAGACCAAGGCTCCTTGATCGTTATAGTAAAAAACACCATCCAGTCGGGCCGATTGCAGGGTTTCCAGGTTGAGGCTGGCATCGATGTAGGCTTGATTGCGGTCTTGAACAAAGCGATAACTGTCATCCCAAGCTCCCCAATCTTTTACCAGCAAGGAGAGGTGGTGCAATTCACGCTGAATGGCACTCTGGCTTCGAGAAAAATTTCTTTGGGCGCTCTCTCGGTCCAACTCCGCAAATCCTGGGAGAATAATCCACTGCCCCAGGGCGAGGATAAACAGGCCGTAAAGAGCGACCGCACTAAAAACCAGCAGAGGAAGCCAGATCCGAATGGCAGAGAGTTGTTGGTTAATCTGTTTTAGGCTAAGCACGCTCCACTCCCTCTTATTCCAAAGCATCAATCATTACAAGAGGGTTTATTGTCTATTCTCTTGACCTCTCCCCGAATGGTGACACCATTCAGGATGATTTGATCATAACCACTGAAAGAATTAAAGGGCTAATGCGCTCTCTTCTTCAGCCCAATGACGGTTTCTGGTGCCGATCGCCCGTTTTACCAAACAATCCCTCCTCAGCCAGAAAGATCTGCTGATGCTAGAGGCCTGGAGAATAATTGGGTATGATGCGTTCTCAGTCTAAAGAGTTGAGAAGGTAGACGTCTGGTTTAGGGTGGACTGGAGCGTATCATTAAGGTGAAAAAGGCTATGAATCGTTTCAAACTGTATGGGAAAGTGTGGCCTCTGCTTCTGCTGTTGCTTCTGCTGCCGACCCAGGGTGAGTCAGCCCCGAAGGTGGGTGATCGTTTTGGCGCGTGGACCTTCTCTTGCAAAGCCATGGGGCCGGGAAAAACGCGCTGCGGATTGATCCAACAGGTTCAAACCCGACGTTCCGGTAAAACCATCCTCTATGCGACCCTCGGCTATGCCGGAAAAGGGGGGCGTTTGGTGCTGATGCTGCGAACTCCCCTCAACATTTATCTGCCAACCGGCGTCCAGGTTGGTATCGATTCCGGCCCGCTACAATCGGCTCCTCTGCAGCAGTGTAAAAAAAAGGGCTGTGTGGCCCTGTTGAAAATTTCCAATACCCTCCTGGAAGCATTCTATTCCGGTACTCAAATGCGGGTTGTTTTCCGTGTTATCCTCAAAGAAGGCGTGGTCGCTGTTCCGGTCAAACTCATGCTCAACGGACTGAAAAACGGTATATTGGCTTTGGAGGGGAGTGACAGGAAAGAGAACAGGATATACAGAGAGAAGGAGACAGAGTCCCTGGTCTTTTGACCCTCGCATACCCTTTGGCTGAAAGCCGGCTTATCGATTGTGGGAGGGATGACTTGGTAATCAGGGTGTGTTGAGGTAGTATGGTGCGGTTATTGCTTTAATACTATTCAGAAGTAACGTTTGGGCTATCATTCAACCGGGTAAGAGCGTATCCAATTATGGGGTCAGCAGATAAACAGATCATCCTCCTTGTCGACGACACACCGGAGAATATCGATGTGTTAAGTGGGATTCTCCGCGAAGAGTACAAGGTCAAAGTGGCTTTGAATGGTCAACGGGCGCTCAAAATTGCCGAAACCGACCCACAGCCCTCTCTCATCCTGTTAGATGTGATGATGCCGGGTATGGATGGGTTTGAGGTGTGTCGTCGCCTGAAGGCAAACGAAAAAACCCAAAATATCCCTGTCATTTTTGTCACAGCCAAGACCGATTCTGGCGATGAAAAAGCCGGTTTCGAGTTGGGAGCCTTGGACTACATAGCCAAACCCATCAAACCCGATGTGGTCCAGGCCCGAGTTCGAACCCATGTCGAGTTGTGTGTGGCCCGAGATGAGGCGGAAAGGTTGCTGGCTGAAAACAGGGAGATGTTGCAGCAAACCTTGATTGGCTCCATTCGAGTTATCTCCGACCTGCTCTCTTGGGCCAACCCCGCCGCTTTTCTTCGTGCGGCGCGCCTGCGCGCCTTTATGGAGGGGGTGGTCGAAGAGCTTGAGTTGAAGGAGGAGGGGTGGCAGTTGAATCTGGCTGCGACCCTCTCTCAAATTGGTCTGGTTGCGCTTCCGGCTGAGGAGATGAACCGCTACTCCACCGGACAAGGGGTCTCCTTCAAGTTTTTAAGCCTCTTTAAAGCCCAAGCCGAAATTGGTGGTCGGGCCCTGGGGCAGGTTCCCCGTTTGAAGGTTGTGGCGGAGATCATCGAAAACCAACTCAAACCTCTCCCCGCACCCGGTGACTATCCCGAAGAGATTCACCAACGAGACATCCATACCCTGGGCAGGCAACTCCTCAGAATTTTGACCGACTTTGACCATAAGCTGTTAGGGGAAAAATCCTCTGTCGTACTACAGAGCATGCGCAACGATCCCCACTACGACGCTGGGTTGATTCAAACCCTTGAGCAGGTCATCCAAAAAATGGAGTGGATTCCCTGCGCTCTTTCCACCGG
The DNA here is from genome assembly GCA_002753565.1 of Magnetococcales bacterium. Classification (GTDB taxonomy): domain Bacteria; phylum Pseudomonadota; class Magnetococcia; order Magnetococcales; family JADFYX01. The sequence continues at coordinate 16,975 of PEAM01000008.1, forward strand.
TAAAATAGCGTCAGGGATGGTGCTGGACGAGGAGGTGGTGCTCCCCGGCCGTGGTGGCACCCTTAAAGAGGGAACGGTTCTCACGCAACAAAAGATAGATGAACTGGTCACCCTTTTTAAAAACAGCCAACAGTACCGGCTTTTCAGGGTAAAAGTGCCCTTTAAGGTGGATCAACACGGCAATCTGCCTTCCGTCAAGGAGATGCAGGCGTTGGTCTCGGATGAAGCCGTGACAGAGCCGGAACCAGAATCCCCCACCAAAGGCACGTTGGATCTGGCCGTTGTAAAGCCGCTGATAACGGATCTGGCCTCCCATCTGGAAGAGGATGATCCAGACTCTAAAAACCTGGTCACCAAACTACAAACCCTGGCGGCTTCTACCGAGGCGGAGGATCAGGTTAACCAGATTTCCGAACTGGTTAACCAATACGACTTCCCCGCCGCTTTGGAGTTGCTCCAAGAGCTGGGGGAGAAGCTTAAGCTTTAACGTCTTGGATCAGCTGGCACGCTGGCTCTTAGACTACACCTTGAAAAGCTGTCTTTCTTTTGGGGCCATACAGTGAACCGAAGAGTCCATCTCTTTCAATAGAGATTGTGCCCGCTCTAATTTGGCATCAATATCCTCATCGGTCTGGTCTGGGTCGTGGTGGAAAAGGTGGAGGGAGTTGACTTCCGCCTGGTGGGCCAGCTTGACAACCTGGCTGACACTGGAGTGGCCCCAAAGCACCTTGCTCGGATACTCCTCGTCGGTATAGGTGGTGTCGGTAATGAGAATATCGGTCCCTTTAACAAATTCGACCAGCCGATTAAGGTTTTGTGGGTCATAATAGGGGCTATCCTCCAAAGGGAGTTCATTATCGGTGACATAGCAGATACTCCTCCCCTGATACTCTATGCGGTAGCCAAGACAGTTTCCCGGATGGTTGAGCAGCAGCGTCTTAATGTGGATACCATTGATCTCCAAGGTCTCCTCTTTCAGGTCGCGGAAATAGACCCGAGCGGCGAACTCTTTAATCTGAATGGGAAAATAGACCCCTTCCATCTGAGATGAGATAAGCTCTCGCATGGAGAGTGTGCCGTGGGAGGCACCCAAAATTTCGATTTCGTGTCCGGGCAGGTAGAGGGGGACAAAAAAGGGCAGGGCGTTGATGTGGTCCCAGTGGGGGTGTGAGATGAAAATTTTAGCGTCGATCGTGCCTTTTTTTTGTGACAGAAGAGAGCTCGACAGGGCTTTGATACCGCTACCGGCATCAAATATGAAAAAGTCTCCTTTGGGAAAGGCGATGGTGATGCAGGAGGTGTGACCGCCATATTTAAGGGTTTTCTCCCCCGGCATGGGCAGGGTTCCCCTGACCCCCCAATAGGTCAACTCCATCCTATCGAGTAAAATACGCAGAACCTCCTGGGCAAAGCTCTCTGGGTTGATCGGCTTGAGAATAAAACCGTCTCCGCCAATGGAGAGGGCACGTTTACGGTCATAGTCAAAGGCTTTTGCCGACACAAAAATGATTTTTAAATGTTTCAAGGTCGGATCTTGCCGAAGTATTCGGCACATCTCAAAACCATCCATCCCAGGCATCATGACATCGAGAATAACGCAGTCAGGCTTCTGTTGGCGGATGACCTCCAGGGCTTGGATGCTAGAGGTAATGGAGGTGACCGTCTGACCTTCTGCTTCCAAGAGGAGGGTTTCCACCTCCAGGAGGTTGGGGTCGTCATCGACGAGAATAAAATGGAACGATTTGTTATCCATTAAAGAGTCCAATTAAACGTTTAACAGGCAGCTATGACTATCCAATCCTGGCAGAGAATACCATATCCTTCAACAAACATCCTGAAATAAACTAAAGAGGGTGTTGATGTGTGGATGTTCTCTTATTCCTCTTTTGCTGGCAGGGGGTTGCTGTTCATGTTCAGTAGAGGGAGTCGGAAGAAAAAGGTACTACCCTTTCCTGGTTCGGTTTTGAAGTCGATGGTGCCTTGATGATTTTCTACCAGAGCTTTGGTGATGGATAGGCCCAGGCCTGTTCCCCCTTTTTGTCGGGTGTCGGAGGAGTCGGCCTGGGCAAATTTTTGGAATACCCGAGGTTGAAACGAGGCAGGAATGCCCGAGCCAAAGTCGGTGACGGAAAACGTGGCCCAGGGTCTCTCTTCTACCAAGGCGATCTCGACCTTTTGCCCTGCTTGGGAATATTTGGCCGCATTGGATAGCAGGTTGGCCAGCACCTGGAAAAGACGTGCTCTATCCCCTTTGATCCTTAAATGATCTGGCAGGGGCTCCATGACGGTATAGGTAACCCCAAGCTTGACCCCATAGGCTCTGTTCTCCTCTACGGCTTGGCGGAGCAGGGTGGCTGGGTCCAGAGGTTTGAGCTGGAAGGAGCTTAAGCCGGACTCGATTTTTTGAACATCTAAAATATCATTAATCAGCAGGTTGAGTCTTTCGCTGTTATTATAGGCCAAAGTGAGCAGCCGCTTGGTTTTGTCTGGCAAGGGGCCGGTAACGCCGGCTAACACCATTTTTAATCCACCATAAATGGAGGTCAAGGGGGTGCGTAGTTCATGGCTGACGGTAGAGACAAACTCATTTTTGAGTCGGTCGGTCTTTTTTTGCTCGGTCAGATCATGGAGTATCCCGGTAAAAAGGGTGCGATCTTCCAGGTCGATAACACTGATGGAGAGCTGGATGGGAATGGCCTCGCCCTCTTTTGTCAGCCCCTCAACCTCTTGAGAAATGCCTAATATTCGTGCCTGACGGGTTCTCAGGTATCGGGCCAGATATTCATTGTGGTTCTCTCGATGGGGGGAGGGGATGATCAGGGAGATGTTGTTGCCGAGCATCTCGTCCATCGTATAGCCAAACAGATGTCCGGCAGCCGGATTGGCCGCGACGATGATGCCCTGGTCTGAAATGGTGATGATACCCTCTACGGCGTGATCGAGAATGGCCTGATGTCTGGCTCCCTCCTCTTCAAGTTTTTTTTGGGCCTGCTTACGCTGTTGGATCTCACTGCGGAGTCGTCGATTCCACAATAGAATGGTAATAAGGATCAGAAGGCTTCCGGCTAAGGTAGCTGCAACAATGCGATAATCGACCTGATTATGATATTTGACACGAATCCAGTGGTTGTAAATCTGATCTCGCTGTTTGGGGTCGATGGAGTCCAAGGCTTTTTGCAGAATGGGGAGCAGTTCCGGCCAGTCATTACGAACCGCCATGGCCAGTTCGAAGCGGTAAGGGGTTTGACCGGAGACCTTGAGGTTGGTCAAACCCACCTCTCGCATCACCTGGCTTGCCACCGCCAGATTACCAATAAAAGCAAAGGATCGCCCATCCGAGACCTGTTCCAACCCCTGGCGGGTGGTATCGACCAGGGTAAGGGGGAGTTCGGGATGGTTTTTTGCAAGGAGATCGTGGGAGGCATAGTTTTTGACAACGGCGACAGGGTGGCTCAAAAGTGCTGGGATACCATCGATAAAATCTTCATCATCACGAGTAAAAATGACCATGGGAGATGAGATGTACGGCTTGGTGAAGGAGACAAACAACGCCCGTTGTGGCGTTTTAACCACGCAGGAGAAGAGGTCCAGATCTCTGTTTTTCACCCCTTCAACCATCTGGGACCAGGGTCGGTTGGGGTCGATTTGGAAGTGGATACCCAGCCGCTGCTCAACCAAACGGATGATATCGGCCGCCATGCCTCGGTACTGTTTTTGGGCATCGATAAACTCAAACGGTGGCCAGTCAATATCGACAGCCAAGCGAAGGGTTGGATGGTTTGCCAGCCAGTTTTTTTCTGACTCGGTCAGAGAGAGTTCAACGGGGCTTTTTGCCTTCTCGGAGGCTGACAGCAGCCCAGGGGGAAAGAGCAGAAGAGTAAGCAGGCAGACGTACAAAACACCCAATTGAGCCTGTTTGAAAGGTCGTGGTTCCATAAGCGTCAGAGGGTATGAAAGAGACAACATCCGTTCAGTATATCACCAAAAACAACAACAGAGAATAGTTGCTTTGTCCCGACACTGTTTGGCATAGCCCATAAGGTAATATTAGGGTATGTTAAGATGATTGGAAGAGAGTTATTTTTCAAGAAATTGACACAATTGACCAAGGAAACAGCTCCATGGTGGGAAAAAAAATGGATCGCCCGGCAACAATCCTAAAAGCCCTGTTACTGCTCTGTTCACTGACCTGGGTTGGTGGATGCTCAGAGGAGGCAGTCGAGAAAAAAGAGGTGGCCAGGCCTATTGCCTGGTTGAAGGTGGTTGAAGCGGATCTGGACCAGATTCGGCGTATTTCCGGGGTTTTAAAAGCGGCGGAAACAGCTCGGTTGAGCTTTGATGTCAGCGGTAAAATTCGCTCAGTAAAGGTAAACCTGGGGGATGAGGTCAAAGCGGGTGATATTTTGGCGGAGTTGGACGAGAGCAACTTTCAACTCAATGCCAACGCCTCTCAGGGTCAGCTTCAAGAGGCCAAGGCGGCCTTGGTGGATGCCCAGAATAAGTTCTCTCGTCAAAAGACCCTTTTTGATAAGGGTTTGGTGGCCAAAGCCGGCTTTGATAATGCGCTGGCTGAGTTGGATCGGGCAAAAAGCGGTGTGAAAGTGGTCCAGGCCCAGTTAAATTTAAGTCGAAAACATCTGGCTGACACCGCTCTGCGTGCCCCCTATGATGGAACAATTACCGCCCGACTGATCGAACCCTCCCAGCGGATATCGGTTGGTGAACGCTGCTTTGAAATTGAGGGAAAACAGGGGCTGGAAATTTCGGTGATGGTGCCGGAGACCTTGATTGGTCATTTAAATAAAGAAAAGATGTTTACCGCCTCTTTTCCCGCGCTGCCAGGGGTCTTGCTACAGACAAAGGTCATCGAAATCGGTAGCCAGGCTGAAGAGGCCAACGCTTTTCCGGTCACCCTGCTGCTGCAACAACCCTCCTCAAGCCTGCGTTCAGGCATGAGTGCAGAGGTTCTATTTACCTTTGAAGGGCAGGGACGCAGTGGCTACCAGGGGTTGGTGGTCAAGGTGCCGCCGACGGCGATTATGGCGGGGGAGGGGGAAGCGGTCTACGCCTTTGTCTATGACGAGTCGGCCGGTGTGGTCCGGCGGCGTAGCGTTCAGACTGAAAATATCATCAATAATGAGGTGATGATCTCTCATGGTTTGAAACCGGGCGAGATTATTGCCACGGCAGGGGTTGTCTATCTCCATGATGGACAGAAGGTCTCTCTTTTAAATGTCGGCGCAAAAAAATACAATTAACCCAATCCTTGGCGTGTCATGAATCTTTCTGAAATTGCGTTTGAATATCGACGGTTTGTCTTCCTGCTCCTGACCATTCTATTGATCTATGGGGCTGTCAGCTACTTCACCCTGCCGGCTCGGGAAGACCCGGAGATTACCATCCGGGAGGCCTTGGTTGTGACCCGTTTTCCGGGGCTTAACCCGGAGCGGGTGGAGCAGTTGATCACCAAAAAATTGGAAGAGGTCATACGGAAAATTCCAGAAGTGGAGGAGATTCGCTCCAGCTCGACAACCGGCCGATCTGTGATCCATGTGGAGATTCAAGACCGTTTTTTCCATCTGGATGCCATTTGGCAAAATCTTCGCAACAAGGTCAACGGCGTACAAAGTTTGCTGCCTGAAGGGACCACCCCTTCCCAGGTGAATGATGAGTTTGGCGATGTCGCCGTTATCACTCTGGCATTGAGTGGGGAAGATTTCGATATGGCGGCTCTTTATCAGATGAGCAAACATATTCGTGATGTTCTTTATGGGGTGGCGGGAACCAAAAAGATTGATGTGTTGGGGGTGCAGGAGGAGCGGGTTTTTTTAGAGTTTTCCAATGCCAAGCTGGCCCAACTCGGTTTTAGTCCCATGCAGTTGGTCTCTATTTTGCAAAATCAAAACATCATCCGTCCCGGTGGTCAGGTAGATACCGGCGCGCGTAGTTTTGTTGTGGAGCCTTCCGGAAACTACCAGAGCATCGAAGATATCGGCAATACCCTCATCTCTCTGCCTGGCTCTCCTGATGTGGTGGCCCTGTCGGATCTGGTGGACATTCACCTGGATTATATCGATCCACCCCATCAGCCCTCCTATTTTAACGGAAAACCGGCGATTATCTTCGCCATCTCCATGCTCTCCAGCTACAACGTCTTGGAGTATGCTCCCCGCATGCAGGTTGCCATCGACCAGTTGGCTCAGACGCTGCCTGTCGGCTTTCATCTGGATGTTGCCACCTGGCAGGCCAGTCAGGTGGCTCGTACGGTTTATGGGGTTTCGCTCAGTGTGGGGCAGACTCTCCTGATTGTGTTGCTGGTGGTGATTCTGTTCTTGGGGGTTCGGACCGGTATTATTGTTGGCTCCATCATCCCTTTCGTCATGCTGACAACTCTGGCCTTCATGCAGTTTTTTGCTATCCCTCTGGAGCGGATGAGTCTGGCGACGTTGATTATTGCCCTGGGACTGCTGGTGGATAACGGTATTGTTGTGGCAGAAGATTTTAAGCGGCGCTTGGAGGAGGGGGAGAGCCGGAAAAAGGCGTTGAAAGAGTGTGGTGGTGAACTGTCCGTACCCCTGCTCATCTCCACCTTGACCACCATTTTGGTCTTTTTGCCCCTGATGTTGGCTGACCATGTGGCGGGAGAGTACACCCGCTCCATCTCTCTGGTCATCTTGATCTCTCTGCTTGTCTCCTGGGTGTTGGCCATCTTCTGTACGCCCACCCTCTGTTACTATTTTTTAAAGGTAGATCTCTCTGCATCTAAGCAGAAGAGAGGGATAATCGAGAAGGTGCATCAGGGCTACAGGCTTTTTTTGCACTGGGCTTTGAGGTATCGACGGCTTTTTTTATCTCTGATGCTGGTTCTGTTAATCGGCTCTGCCAAGCTGATGGGGTTGGTGCCCAAACAGTTTTTTCCAGACTCCGACCGTACCCAGATTCTTATCTATGTCGAACTCCCCTCCGATACCTCCAGCCGTACGACAGATCGTCGGATGCAGGATCTGTTTGCCTGGTTGAAGGAGCCGGGACGGTTTCCTCATATTGACTCTTTTTCCGGGTATGCCGGCTATGGTGGGCCACGGTTTGTGCTCTCTCTTGCCCCGGGTGACCCATCTGATAATACGGGATTTATCGTTGCTAATATTAATGAAACACAGAATATGCAACCAACCCTGGATGCCCTGCGGGAGGGGTTTCCCCAGGCTTTTCCCGATCTGTTCATCCGGGCTTCTCGCATGTTTCTCGGGCCGAGTGACTCCAGCAAATTGGAGATTCAGGTCAAGGGGCCGGATGCCGACGTCATTTATGGCAAAGCTCAGGAGATTGCAGCTCTTTTCCGTACCATTCCCGGCACCATCGATATTCGCCTTAACTGGGAGAATCGGATTACCAAGGTGTTGGTCAAGGTGGATCAGCAGCGAGCCAGGCGTTCCGGTATCACCTCGGATGATGTGGCCACCTCCATGCAGGCCTATTTTAGCGGGGTGGAGATAACCGAATTCCGTCAAGGGGATACCATTATCCCCATCATCATCCGGGCAGCGGCGGCGGAGCGGTTTAACCTGGACCGTATTCGTACCATGAGCGTCTACTCTTCGGCTCGGGGCACCAATGTTCCCCTGTTTCAGATTGCCGATTTTGAACCGGTCAACCAATATGCCCGTATTGATCGGGAGAATATGTTCAGGACGGTGACGATCGAAGCGAAAAATCTGCAGATGACCGCTGAAGATCTCAAGCAGGTTCTCGATGGTATGCTTGCCCCGGTTGAGGCCGACCTGCCTCTGAACCATGCCATCGAATATGACGGGGTCATTGCCGACTCAGCCAGTGCCCAGAAGGCGCTTTCGGCTAATGTGCCTGTGGTGTTGGGTATGATTGTGTTGTTGTTGGTTTTGCAGTTCAACTCTTTTCGTCGGCCGTTGATTATCATTCTAACCATTCCCCTCTCTTTGATTGGAGCGGTGTTGGGGTTATGGGTGACCGGTTCCTATTTTGGTTTTATGGCGACGTTGGGGCTATACTCCCTGGCAGGCATCATCATCAACAATGCCATTGTTCTGATCGATCGAATCGACCTGGAGCGTCAAGGGGGGAAAGAGGGATATGAGGCGATTATTCATGCCGCCTCCCTGCGACTCAGGCCTATCACCATGACCACCATCACCACCATTCTTGGCCTGCTTCCCCTGATCCTCTCCCAAGATGCTCTCTTTTATGGCATGTCCAATGCCATGGCGTTTGGGTTGGGTGTAGGAACCCTTTTGACCCTGGGCGTGGTACCGGTTCTGTATGCCATACTGTTTAAGATCAAAAGTCCGGCTCCTTCCCCCTCAAGTGAGGGGCATGTTTCTTGAGTGAGAGGCTATCACCAGGGTTTATTTTGATATTGTACTCTTGTTGGGAATATCATAGATTACCCACAAGAGACGATAGTTAACCAGGTGATGAGTGGGAGTACGGGAAATGGCTAAAAAAGATAAAAAAGATTCCAAGAAGAACAAAAAATCCAATATGAGCAAAAGAGAGCGGATTGCTTTGCTGGAGAAAAAGATCAAAATTATTGAAAAGACCATGTTTGAACAGACCACACAACTTTCCGAACGCAGTGCCGCTCTGTTGCGAAAGGTCACAGAAGGCTAGGTATACTGTTGCAAAAAAAAAGATGATACCAAGAGTGCAAAAGGGGGGTTCCAGTAGATTGGGACCCCCCTTTTTTTATCTAAAGATTAAGATGGTGGGTGTTGGTTAAAAAAGCATATCTACCAAAACAAGGCTTAACCATGGAACATAGGTGATGACAATAAGGGCGGCAATCAAGACACCCATCCAGGGAAGAGCCGCCTTGGTGACAGCACCCAGACTCATGCCGGAGAGCCCCGCCGCAACATAGAGATTCAGCCCTACCGGCGGCGTGATCATGCCTACCTCCATATTGGTGGTCATGATAATACCAAGGTGAATGGGGTCTACCCCCAGGTTGAGAGCAATGGGGTGAAACAGAGGGGCCAAAATCAGCAGAATAGCCGAAGGCTCCATAAAATCACCGGCAAACCAGAGAATAACATTAACCATCAACAGGAACATCCAGGTGCTGGGATTCTCATCCATGACCATCTGAGCCAGGTTTTGCGGAATTTGTTCTTCGGTCAATACGTGAGCAAAAATCATGGCGCAAGCAATGATAAACAGCAGAACCGAGGTCATTTTGGCTGAATCAAGGAGGACCTTGGGTACATCGGGTATCTTCATGTCATGATGGATAAACAGAGCAATGAAGGCCGAATAAACCGCCGCTACCGCAGCCGCTTCTGTTGGGGTGAAGACACCACCGTAGATACCGCCCACCACAATAAAAATCAGCATCAGTCCCCAAAAGGCATCTCGGAAGGTTTTAAACAGGTGTCCGAAACCTTTGAATGGCTCTCTGGGCATGTCCATCTTGCGGGCTGCAAACCAGGTGGCGAAAACCAGGAATGATCCCATGAGTAGACCGGGAAGAATACCGGCAATAAACATTTTACCCACCGACTCCTCAACCGCATCCGCATAAACGATCATGGGAATAGAGGGCGGAATCAGAATACCCAGGCTGCCTGAGGTGGCAATAACGCCTACAGCGAACTCTTTGCTGTAGCCCGCCTGGATCATGCCGGGGATCATGATGGAGCCGATGGCAACAACGGTTGCTGGTGAGGAGCCGGATATGGCCGCAAACAGCAGACAGGCAACCACGCCAGCAATCGCCAACCCGCCATTCATCCAACCCACCATGGCCTTGGCAAACTCAATCAGACGTTGAGAGACGCCGCCAGTGGTCAGAAAGTGGGAGGAGAGGATGAAAAACGGAATGGCCAGGAGTGTGGTGTGCTCCATGGTGTCAAACAGCTTTTGGGCGATAATGATAATCGGATCATCGGTGTGTACCCAGGTATAGATCATGCTGGAAAAACCCAGGCTGATGGCAATGGGTACACCGATTAATAGCAGCAGGATTAAACCGAAAAAAAGGATAATGGTACTCATTCTTTGATCTCCCCTACATAATCATCTGCCTCTTTTTTGTGGATACGGGTAATCTCTCCCCGCCAGAGCTTGATGCCAACTTGAACCAGATGGTAGGTCATGAGTGATAAACCAAAGGGGATGGCAAGATAGGGTATCCATTGAGGTATTTGCAGGTCGAGAGAGAGGTCACCCCACTCATAGATTTTGATGGTGTAGCGGATTGACAGGATCAAAACCGTGAAGATGAATCCAATGCTACAGGCCAAGGCAAGCAGGGTGAGCTTTTTTTGGTTCTGTGGAGAAAACTTTTCCACCATGATATCGATACCCAGGTGGACACCCTCCTTGGTTCCATAGGCCGAACCAACCAAAACAACCCAGGCAAAAAGATATTGAACCGCCTCCAAGACCCAGGTAAAACCGCTATCAAACAGATAGCGGGCTACTACATTCATAAAAAGGAGCAGGGTAGCCGAGGCAAGCCCTACGGTAATGATCCACTTTTCACTGGTATCAATTATTTTATCCAGCATAGAGGAGGCTCCAACGGAAAAAAGGGTTACAAGAACAAAAACCGGCCACATAAACAAAAGGCCGGTTTTTCTTGGTTAGTACTTCAATAAAACGGGTGTTTGGCTGTCGGAAAAGGGGGGTGCCAAACACCCGAATCAGAGGGTTCCGTCACGGTTGATTCAATGAAGAATCAGTGGCCCAGCAGTTCGTGGATGGCTTTTAGAAGGCCGGCACCAATCTGACGACGGAACTGATCTTCCACCTTCTTGGTGGCTGCAATCCATTGTGCCCGGTCAGCTTCGGAGAGTTCCACAATCTTGGCTTTCCCGGCTTGTTCAATTTTAGCCCGATCACCCGAATCCGCTTCAGCCGCAAACTTACGGTTGGCCATGGTGGCCTCTTTCATAATGGCAGTCAGCTCTGAACGGATATCCTCTGGAAGGTTGGCCCAGAAGGTTTTGCTGACGACAACCAAGTAGCCAAGGTAAGAGTGGTTGGATACGGTGATGTAGTCTTGAACTTCATAAAACTTTTTGGAGTAGACATTGGACCAGGCGTTCTCCTGACCATCCACAACCCCTTGAGCCAAGGAGGTGTAAACCTCTTTGAAAGAGAGCTTTTGTGGTGTGCCACCAAGCGCCTTGATCATGGCTGAGTGGACGTCGGAGCTTTGAATTCGGAATTTGTTGCCTTTAAAGTCGCCAGGGACCTGGGTCAGCGGCTTGTCACCCTTGATGGAGAAGACTTTCATGCCATTGTCCCAGAAGGAGAGGGCTTTAATGCCTTTTCTCTCCATGGGTTGGGTCATCCGTGCTACCAGGTCGGAGTCGGCCAGTTTGTGGACATCTTTGATGTCGTTAAACAGGAAAGGGAGGTCAAAAGCCTGCATGGTACGAGAAAATTTGACAAACTTGGACAAGCTTGGTGCTGCCATGATACCGCTGGTCTTGCTATCACTCAGCCGCATGGCCTCCATGACTTTGTTGTCATTGTAGAGCTGCGAGTTGGGGAAAACGATAACCTTCACTTTTCCAGCCAACCGCTCATTAACCATGTCGGCAAAAGCTGTGGCAGCTTTTCCCTTGGGCGTTTGAGGAGAGACAACGTGAGAAAATTTGATGACATACTCCGCCGACGCATTCCGGACGCTTCCGAAACCGGCTAGCAGAGAGACACCCAAACATAGGACAAACGCATTACGAGACAATTTCATATTTTTCCTCCAAATATTGATGCAGACTAATGAATCTACTGTAAAAATGTATCTGAACCAGGTGGATCTGAAAACCTCTCCTGCTTTGGATGGTTGGGGTAAGCAGAATAAGTTTTTTTAAAAACGTACTTATCGTTTGGTAACCTAAAGGAAGGGGCTCCTTTTGTCTACCATCTAAGTGTTCCAATCCATCCTCTTTAAATGGTTTCGTTGACAATATCGATGGAACCACAAGGACACTCCGTCGCACACAAAGCACACCCCTTGCAGTAGTCATAGTTGATTTTGAACCCTTTTCCCGGACCCAGTTTGGTGATGGCATTATCCGGGCAGGCTCCGTAACAGTTATCGCACTCAAAGCAGTTTCCGCAGGAGAGGCAGCGACGGGCTTCAAACAGGGCGTTGCCCTCATCCAGGTTGCCCAACACCTCTTCAAAACCGGACTGTCGCCGGATCAGGCTTAGAATGGGTTGAACCGTCTTGGGCGCATCGCTAAAATACCAGGTGTTGAGATTTTTAAATTCGGCGGGTGGATTGGCCGGGGGCTTTTGATAGGAGAATCCACCCAGGTAGGCATTGATGTTTTTAGCCGCCTTTTTGCCGTGGCCCACGGCAATGGTAATGGTTCTTTCGCAGGGGACAACATCTCCTCCGGCAAAGATTTTTTCATGACCGGTCTGCATCCCTTGGTTCACCTGGACATTCCCCTGTAACACCTTGATGCCGGGAATGGAGCTCAGACAGCAGTCGGCATCCACCAGTTGGCCCAGAGCCATGATGACGGTATTGGCTTCAATGGTCTCCACCTCACCGGTCGGGAACGGTTTGTTGGTGTCGGTCATGACCATTTTTTCAGCGAAGATTTTACCATCCTCAATTTTGTTGATTACCCGCAGACAGTTGAGCTTGACCCCCTCTTCCAACGCCTCTTTAATCTCGAAAGGGTGGGCAGGCATCCGATCTTGGGTGCGTCGGTAGAGTACCATCACCTCTTTGGCCCCCAGACGTACCGCAGAGCGGGCGGCATCGATGGCGACATTGCCACCACCATAAATGGCAACCCGATCGCCAACCGTTGGAGGCGGATCATTGGTCTCTACCTGACGAAGGAATCGTATGGCTTCCTGACACTCAATAGAGCCATCCATGGGAACATCCAGTTGACGAGGCTTCTGGGCGCCAACAGCGGCAAATACCGCATCAAACTGCTCCTCTTCCATCTTTTTCAAGATATCTTTGACCGGGCTGTTCAGGCGGAACTCAACCCCCATGGTCTCGATGCGTTTGATCTCGGCATCTAAGGATTTTCTCGGCAGGCGATAGCGGGGAATCCCGTAGCGCAACAGTCCACCGGCAGCCGGAGCTGCCTCAAAAAGGGTGACCTCATGGCCTAGAAGCCGAAGATGATAGGCGGCAGAGAGACCACCAGGACCCGAACCGATGACCATCACCCTCTTACCTGTGGGCCGGGCAGAGATCTCTACCTGCCAGCCGTTTTCGATAGCAAGGTCACCCAAAAAACGTTCCACCGCGTGAATGCCCACCGTCTCATCCAGCTGAGCCCGATTACAGCTAGACTCACAGGTGTGATAACAGGCTCTCCCCATGATGGCGGGCAGAGGATTGTTCTTCATGATCTCCTGCCAGGCTTGATGGTAGTTGCCCTCTTCTGCATGAAAAAGCCACTGTTGAATATTCTCGCCAGCCGGACAGGTCTGGTTGCAAGGGGGGAGTCGATTGACAAAAACCGGCTTTTTGGATCGCCAACTGCCGGTCAGGTTGGAGAGGCTTGATCCCACGTCCAACGTAATGGCAAAAGGTTTGATGCTCATGATTTCTCCTCCGAAACAAGCAGTTTGAACTGAGCAATGTTTGCATCAGCCATGGCTTGGATGGCGGCGATCTTCTCCCACTCTTCCTGCCCTTTTTTAAACAGGTGGGAAAAACGTTTTTGGGTCTTCAGGTACTCCTCCACCGGAACCTTCTGCCGAATGGGAACGGTGCCGGTGACCTTGCCGTGTTCGGCCTCGAACAGGGGAAAAAGGCCGCATTTAATCGCCAGTCTGGCCACATGGATGGTCTCTTCCGGCTTGGAACCCCAACCCAAGGGGCAAGGGACAAAGATATGGATATAACGTGCCCCTTTAATGGACATGGCTCTGGTGACTTTTTGCTCCAGATCGTGGAGTGCAGCCACATTGGCGGTGGCTACATAGGGGATTTTATGGGCCATAGCCAAAAGAGGGAGATTTTTTCCGGTACCAAAGACATTGCCGGGCTCCTTGCCCACAACAGGGGTGGTGGCAGTTCGGGCGGTGGGTGGAGTGGCGCTGGAACGTTGGACGCCGGTATTCATGTAACCTTCGTTGTCGTAGCAGATGTAGAGCACATCATCATTGCGTTCAAACATGCCGGAGAGGCAGCCAAAACCGATATCCGTGGTGCCGCCATCACCGCCCTGGGCGATGGTTTTTACTTCTGGCCTTCCTTTTACACGCATGGCAGCAGCCACACCGGTTGCCACGGCAGCGGCATTGCCAAACAGAGAGTGAATCCAGGGAATTTGCCAGGAGGTCTCCGGGTAGGGCGTTGTAAACACCTCCAGACAGCCGGTAGCATTGACGGCAATCACCTGATTGCGAGTAGCACGCATGGCGGCATCGATGGCATACCGCGCCCCAAGGGCCTCTCCACAGCCTTGACAGGCTCGGTGACCGCAGGTCAAAGAGTTTTTCCGATCCATACTACCCTGTACGGAACGCTCTTTGATGTTGAGTAGCCGATTTCCTACCGTAAAAGTACCTTTTTGATAGAATTTAACCCGCTGTTCGGTTTCCTGCTGCTTGTTACCCATGGGTATCATCCCTTATAATCCATCCTTGAGCAGAGTATGGGGTAGAGACCCAACACCCCCTGTTGATATCTGCATTCGATACAACGGCCTTATTGTTGGAGGCCTATTCCGGTTTGTTGAGTCGCTGGCCAATGTCTTTTAAAATATTTTCGGCTGTCGGACCGGAACGACGCGCCTTTTTATCCCGATCTATCTCCCGTCGGATGATCTCCCAGTCCAGATCCAGGAAGTGGAGATCTTCGATCTCTCCCCGCATCGCCTTATCAAAAAGCTCATGGAGAGATTTTTTGGTAATGGGACGCCCACCCAACCCGGCGATGGCGGTGGTGACCGGCTGAATGAGACCACGAAGGGCCATGCGGATGTTGGCAGAAAGAATGCCGCCAATACCAACAGAGAGATTTTTCTCAATGACAATAATCTGCTTGGCTGAGTGTAGAATCTCTCGTAGTGCCTTGAGAGGAAATGGTCGGAAAGAGCAGATGCTCAGGGAGCCGATACTTTTTCCATCCAGCCGCATCTCATCCACAACATCCTTGATGGTACCGTTAACAGAACCCAGGGCGACGACAATGGTGTCGGCCCCTTCGGTAAAATAGGGGTGGACCAACCCGCCAGAATCCCTGCCAAATCTCTCCTTGAAATCGGCGCTGATTTCTGGAATCCGTTCCAGTGCCCGCATCTGTTTGTAGTGCGCCAGATAACGAACCTCTGCAAAGGCCTCTGGTCCCACCATGGCACCAATGGAGACTGGATCGTCGGGATCCAGAACCTGCATCGGTTCGTAGGGGGGAAGAAAGGCGTCCACCTGCTCCTGGCGGGGCAGGTCCACCCGTTCGTAGGCATGAGTGAGGATAAACCCATCCATGCAAACCATTACTGGACAACCCACCTCTTCGGCAATTCGAAAGGCCTGAATATGCAGGTCCATGGCCTCCTGGTTGGTTTCTGCATAGAGCTGAATCCAGCCAGAGTCCCGCATGGACATACTGTCAGAGTGGTCGTTCCAGATATTAATCGGTGCGCCGATTGCCCGGTTGCCAATGGTCATGACAATGGGCAAACCCAGCCCAGAGGCGTTGTAGACCGCCTCGGCCATAAACAGCAAACCCTGGCTTGCGGTGGCGGTGTAGCTTCTTGCTCCGGCCGCTGAGGCACCAATGGCAACGCTGAGTGCGGCAAATTCCGACTCGACGTTGATATATTCACAATTTTCAATCAACCCTTTGCGCACCAACACGCCCAACCCTTCAACAATGTGGGTTTGTGGGGTGATGGGGTAGGCGCAGATTACCTCCGGGCGGCAGAGTCCGATGGTTTCAGCTACCGCTTGGGAGCCTTCTATCTGTTTTAGCATGAGGACTCTCCAGTCTCCAGTTGGTGGGTGGCACACTCATAGGCCAGTTTGACGATGGTGATATTGGCCTCAGCAATTCCGCCGCTGAATTTTTGCCTGACAGCCCCGATAACCGAATCCAAAGTGATAATTTTTGTAATGGCAGCCAAACCACCCAACAACGCCGCATTGGGTACCGGCCTGCCGATATGTTCCAGTGCCAGGTCGGTGCCGGGCACCCGCCCCAATTTTTCTGGAGAAAAAGTTTTGATAAAATCGGCAAGGCCCAAGGCTTCATAGCTTTGAGTGGAGTTGATGAGCATAAATCCGTCCGGCTTTAATCCAGAAAAAACATCGACGGAGTTGAGCAGGGTAGGATCTTGAATGATCACCGCATCCGGTTCGCCAATGGGCTCTCTCAGTCGGATCTCTTTGTTGTCGATTCGACAGTAGGAGATAACCGGTGCGCCCATCCGTTCGGAACCGAAACTGGGAAAAGCCTGGGCATATTTTCCTTCGATGAAGGCGGCAACCGAGAGCATCTCCGCTGCCGTAACCACCCCTTGACCGCCTCGGCCATGAAAACGGATTTGAAACATAATCAGCCCTCTGTCATTTTTTTAAGTGTTGCATCTCTACTGTGTCGTAAAACCAGCTGTATCAGACTGCCGGAAAAAGCTTTTGACAAGGCGCTGTCAGCTCTGTTCACAGCCCATTTCATGATAAGCTTTATGAATGGCTTGAATAGTACAATTTATCAAAATAGATTGCAAGAGGAAAGCCGGGCATTGTTTGTTGTTAGGGCGTTTTATCTACAATAATTTATGTACAATACGCCTGTTTTTAGATGTTTACGACCCTTGTTCCCCTCTTGAAAAAGTGGTGAGAAGAGTGAAAACGGAAGGTGATGAGAAAGGAGGGAGAAAATGGAAGCGGATGGAAAAAGGACCACCTCTCCCAAAGTGGCAAGAGAGAGGCGGCCGATATTTCCGGTCAGAAGACTAGAGGGCTTTTAAAACGTCATCATAGTCTGGTTCATCGATAATTTCGGGAACCAATTGGGTGTAGGTGATCTTACCGGTTCCATCCAGTACGACAACGGCGCGGGCGAACAGGCCGGCCATGGGGCCATCAACAATGCGTACGCCATAGAACTCACCAAAGGCGCGGGAGCGTAGTTCACTCACAGAGATTACATCCTTCAACCCTTCCGCACCACAAAAACGGCTATGGGCAAACGGAAGATCCATGGAGACACAGAGAACGACGGTGTTCTCCCGATTGGCTACCTCATTGTTGAAGTAACGAACCGAGGCGGCACAAACCGGTGTGTCAATACTGGGGAAAATATTAAGGACAACAGTTTTTCCAGCCAACTCGGCAAGAGAGATGTCAGATAGATCGACTTTGGTCAGTTTGAAGTCTGCTGCTTTGCTGCCCACTTCGGGGAGAGAATCGCAGGTATTAATGGGGTTTCCTTTTAGGGTGATTTGTGCCATTGTTTCGAGACTCCTGGAAAAAAAATTTATTAGGGTATATTATAAAATTCGGATTTGTTAACCTAGGCAAGTAACTTATAGCGGCTCTGGTTCGGTTACGCAATTTCTAATTCGTGACAGCTTTGGCAAAATGTTTGAAAACTATTTAATAAAAAGAGATCACTACCGTTATCCAACAGGTTGGGAGAAAAGCCTGGCTTCCGTCGGTAAGCGTTGTACCTACCCCTTGGCAAAGGCGTTCAACCGCCCACAGTCCGGGCAGGTCCAGTCCCAACTGCTTACGCCAATCACCCCAATTTTTTTAGCTTCATCCAGGCAATTTGTGCAGAAGGCAAAACCGCAACCGCAACTCCAGGTGAAGCCGTTTTGCTGTTCACAGATAAAACAGGGGTGGTAGGTTTTTAAGGGAGTTTTTTTGGCGCGTTTTTTTTGTGGCTGTAGGCTCATTGGGAGTTTCCGCCGTTAAACATGCAAAAATTATAGGATCGAAAGGCGTTTATTCAAACCGGGTTTGGCTGAAGATCCCACTTTCGTAAAAAAAATATCTTGACAAGATGAAATCACAGGTGCTGATATACCGTCAATATATATATGTGTAACAAGTTGGATTTGAGTCTTCTGTTTTGTCTAACTACTTGATGATGTTAAAAGTGAGCAAAGAAAAAAAATTCTTTTAATCTGTTTTTGAACGAATAAAAGAGAATAAGGGTCAAAAGGTGGGAGCCTGTTTTTGGGTCAGAAATGATATGCCTTAAAGTGTAGGTCGTGTGTTCAACATTTAGAATTCAATAATGTTCTAATCATTTGATAGAGCAACAAAACTATAGAACAATAAACGGAGAAAGTTATGTCCAAACAACCGGAAGACTCGGGTAAAGAACTGCATCCTACCCCCATTCTAGATGAGCTGGAAAAAGGCCCTTGGCCCAGCTTTATCTCTGGCTATAAAGAGTGGATCAAAGAGAGTGGCAACACCATGACACGGGGTGTCTTGGACCAGCTTCAATACTCCTACGAGACCAAAATGGGTTACTGGAAAGGTGGCGTGGTTGGTGTACACGGATATGGCGCTGGCGTCATCAGCCGTTACTCCATGATTGCTGACAAGTTTCCTGAGGCCAAAGAGTTTCACACCATGCGGATTCAACCCGCCCCCGGACTGCACTATAGCACCAAGGCTCTGGGCGAAATTTTGGATATCTGGGAGAAATACGGCTCTGGCCTGCTCTCCATGCATGGTCAAACCGGTAACCTTCAGCTTCAAGGTATTGGACAAGATGATGTTCAAGAGTGTTTTGATGAGCTGAACAAACTCGGTTGGGATCTGGGTGGAGCCGGCGCAACGGTCCGTACCGGTGCCTCCTGTGTGGGTCCTGCTCGCTGTGAGATGTCTTGTTACGACTCCCTGAACGCCCACTATCAGGTACTCTCCTACTTCACCGATCTGGTTCACCGTCCTCAGCTTCCTTACAAAGCCAAGTTTAAGTTTTCCGGCTGTCCCAACGACTGTTCCAACAGTATCCAACGGGCTGACTATGCGGTTATCGGAACCTGGAAAGATGATATTCAGATGGATGAGGCTGAAGTCGATGCTTTCATCGCCAAGAAGGGCGTTGAATATTTTGTCAACAATGTGGTAACACGCTGTCCGACCAATGCCATCTCACTGGAAAATGGTAAAATGGTCATCGATAACCGTGACTGTGTTCGTTGCATGCACTGTATCAACGTGATGCCAAAAGCCCTCTCCCCCGGTAAAGAGCGGGGTGTCTCCCTGTTGGTTGGTGGTAAGGGACACTTGAAAGTGGGTAACATGTTGGGCTCTGTCATGATTCCATTCTTCAAACTGGAGAGCCAGGAAGATATGGATGCCTTCATTGATATCATCGACGGTATGATCGACTGGTGGTCCGAGCAGGCCCTGGATCATGAGCGTATCGGTGAGTGTATCGAGCGAGTTGGCATGGTTGAATTTTTGGATGCGGTTGGTCTTGAGACTACCATTGAGATGGTATCCCACCCACGGGATAACCCCTATTTCAAAGCAGACCACAACCATAAACCAGAAGTTAAACCCATTGCCTGATTGCGGTTATCCAGGGAGAAAAAAATGCAAAAGAGAACTTATAAAACCGAAGAGAGCGGGCTACGCAACCATATGGAAATGTTGCACCCTGTTTCGCAAAAAAACTATGGTAAATGGAGCTACCACGAGCGTCCACGTCCTGGTGTACTGAAACATGTCGCCCTCAGCGGTGATGTACTATATACCGTTCGGGCTGGTACCCATCGTCAGGTGACCATTCCCATCGTGCGTCGCTTGATCGCTCTGGCTGATAAATATGCTGACGGGCATCTGCGCTGGACCATCCGCAACAATGTGGAGTTCATGACCCCCAATGAAGCCAATGTTGCGCCGTTGATTCAAGAACTCGAAGCGGCCGGTCATCCGGTCGGTGGTACCGGTAACTCCATCTCCGCCATTGCTCACACCCAGGGATGGCTCCACTGTGACATTCCAGCTACCGATGCTTCGGGTGTGGCTAAAAGTGTCATGGATGCCCTGTATGACGACTTTGTCAAGGAAGAGATGCCAAACCGGGTTCGTCTGGCAACCTCTTGCTGCGAGATCAACTGTGGCGGTCAGGCCGATATCGCCGTTGTGGTTCAACACACCCGTCCACCAAGGATCAACCACAGCATTCTCAAAGATATTTGTGAAATGCCCAGCACCGTGGCACGCTGCCCGGTAGCAGCAATTCGCCCAACCACCGTCAACGGCAAAGCCTCCTTGATGGTTGTTGAAGAGAAGTGCATCTACTGCGGGGCCTGTTTTGGTGCCTGCCCAGCCATGGAGATCAACCATCCTCAACACTCCAAGTTTGCCGTTTGGGTGGGTGGCAAAAACTCCAATGCCCGGACCAAGCCCAGCAACATGCGCCTGGTTTGTCACGGGCTGGACAACAATCCACCACGCTGGCCAGAGGTAACCCAGGTTCTGCGTAACATTCTCGGTGCCTACAAAGAGGGTGGTCGTGAGTGGGAACGTATGGGTGAGTGGATTGATCGGATTGGCTGGAAGCGCTTCTTCGAAGAGACCGGTCTTCCTTTCGATAAATATATGATTGACTCCTACCGTCATTCCCGGACCTCCTTCAATCAATCGGCCCATATCCGATTCTAGAACGATAGGAGCCTAATGTTATGACTGAGAGTAATGAAATTTTAGAATCTGCTGTAAAGTATGAGTTTGGAGAGTACTCCGTTGAAACAGGGTTGGACCGCATTGTTGCTTATGGTGACCAGAGTGGAAAATGCCCTACTTATGTTGAGCGGACTCCCCCTTGTTCTGACGGTTGTCCGGCGGGTGAGGATATTCGTGGTTACCACAATATTATTCGTGGTATCTGGAAGAAGGATGATCCTTGGAAGGCCGCTTTCGAGCGGTTGACGGCCACCAACCCTTTTCCTGCCGTTATGGGACGTGTCTGTCCGGCCCCTTGTGAGAGCGCCTGTAATCGGCAGTATCGTGATGAGACTGTCGGAATCAACGCTGTAGAACAGGCGATTGGTGACTTTGCCAGAGAGAACAAGTTGGCTCTGCCAACTCCTCCAGCCTCTACCGGCAAGCGGGTTGCCATTGTTGGTTCCGGTCCTGGTGGCCTCTCTTGTGCCTACCATCTCCGCATGCAGGGTCATGCTGTAACTATATTTGAGCGTGATCCCAAGCTGGGTGGCATGATGCGTTATGGCATCATGGGCTACCGGGTAAGTCGAGAGGTGTTGGATCAGGAGATTAAGCGCATTCTCGATCTGGATGTCGAAGTCAAGCTGGGCGTCAAGGTGGGTGAAGAGATCTCCTTACAGGATCTTCGCGACCAATACGACGCGGTCTTCCTGGCCGTGGGTGCCCAAAAAGGCCGAGGTATTCCCATTCCGGGTGCTGAGGGTAGCAACGTAACCAATGCCATCGAATTTTTGCGTGGCTTTGAACTGGATAGAGCCAGTCATAAAGTCGGTAAACATGTGGTTGTCATCGGTGATGGTGATGTCGCCATGGATGCGGCCAGACTGGCCCTGCGTTTAGGCTCCAAAGCGACTCTGTTGTCGGGTGTGGCGCGTGAAGAGATGAAGGCCTCTCAGATTGAGTTCGATGAAGCTCTGCAAGAGGGAACCGATATGAAGTTCATGTCGGGAACCGTAGAGGTGATTCGAGACGCTTCTGGTACCATGACCGGTGTCAAGTGTATTAAAATGGTCCGTAAAGAGAAAGGAGAGGATGGGTGGAATCATGCCATTCCTTTCTTCCGCTACAAACCGGAACCCGGCAGCGAGTTTGAACTGCAAGCAGACATGTTGGTTGCTGCTATTGGTCAGACTACCGATATGGTCGGTCTGGATGCAGCAACCGGTGGCAAGCCTAGCCTGGATGTTGATTTTAATATGCAGGTCAAGGGGATGGAAGATGTCTTTGGTGGGGGTGATGCGGTTCAGATCAGCCTGTTGACCACAGCCATCGGACATGGTCGTAAAGCGGCTTCCAACATTGGTCGGTTTTTGGCAGGCAAAGCCCTCCCCAAACGGAACCGGGGTGATGTGGTCAAGTATGACAAGCTTAAGTCCGACTATTTTGTCGCGCAAGAGTCGCCCAAGCGCACTTTCCGCCATCCAGAAAAGGTGGAGGGAGACTGGGAAGAGACGCTGATCGCCCTATCCCAAGAGGATGCCACCAAGCAGTCTGACCGCTGTATGAGTTGTGGCATGTGTTTTGAGTGTAACCAGTGTATGCTCTACTGTCCGCAGGAGGCGATTGTCAAATTCCGGGGTAACCCTGAAGGCGAAGTGATGTATACCGAATATCAACGTTGTGTCGGTTGTCACATCTGTGCGGAGGTCTGTCCTACCGGTTACATTGACATGGGTATGGGAGCTTAATATGAGTAATGCAATGCAACAGCTGGACAAAGCGATCAACGAGGCTTCCAATTGGGCCGTTTCCGGCTGGAAGATGACTTTTGGCCCTCGTCATGTGGAGGTTAACTCTCTGAAAGAGGCCAATGCGTTGGCCGAAAGCTTTCATAACCGCCTGGAGGCTATCAGCTATTGGGTTGATGTCGAAACGGTGGGAGCGGAGACCGCTGAGCAGGGCAAAAAAGCCAAGGTTGCCCTGGAAAAAGGCGATGTAAAAGGGGCAGTGAATGCTGTCTATTTTGCTCGTTATCTCGAAAAGCGCATCAATGACGAGACACCGACCTGGGGTCCGGCCTTTAGCGCACTGGAAGAGGCCTCCTCCTAAGGAAGCCCCCTCTTTTCATCATCCACCACCCCGGCTATCATCTCCGGGGTGGTGGACCTGCTCCCTCGATCCCTCATTCTGTCTCTTCAATATCATGCGCTTCAGGCGCCACAGTGGGATAGCATTTTATCTGTCCGGCTTGCAACTGGGTTAGGGCATCCAGAGCCGCCATCTTGTAGACCTCTCCCAAGGTGGGATAGTTAAAAATATTTTCTAGAAAATAGTTGATGTTTCCCTTATGGACCATGACGGCTTGACCAATATGGATCAACTCCGAACTCTCCTCTCCCAGAATATGGACACCGAGAATCTCTCCACTCTCCTGATTGACCAACATTTTTAAAAATCCCTCGGTAATCCCCTTGATCTGTCCTCTGGCTGTTTCGCTGAATCGGGCGATACCGACGGTAAAAGGGATCTTTTGGCTGGTCAGCTCTTTTTCGGTGAGGCCAACCATGCTGATCTCGGGAATACCATAGATGGCAAAGGGAAAGTTTTTGGCATGAGAGGGAAGCTGTTGACCAAAGGCGTGAGCCGCCGCCTGACGACCCTGCTCCATGGAGGTGGAGGCCAGGCTGGGGAAGCCGATGACGTCCCCTGCAGCATAGATATGGGGCTGCTGGGTCTGATAGTGGTCATTGACCTGCAGGCGACCTTTGTCGTCGGCACTAAAGCCAACATTTTCGAGGTTCAGGGAGTGGGTCGAGCCGGTTCTGCCTGAGGCAAAGAGCACCATATCCCCATAGATCACCTTGCCGCTCTCCAGGGTGGTAATCAACTGCTGTGGCCCCACCTTTTCCACTCCGACCACCTTTTCACCCAATCGAATGCTCACATTTCGACTACGCAGATAGTACATGTACTCTTCGATGATCTCATGGTCGAGAAAGTCCAGCAGCTGCTCCCGACCGTCTACCAGGGTAACCTTGATATCCATGGCGGAAAACATGGAGGCATACTCGATACCGATCACTCCGGCCCCCACCACCACAAGATGACGGGGCAGTCGTTTAAGTTGGGCGATATGATCACTGTCGAGAATAAAATCCCCGTCAAAGGTGACATTATCTGGTCGGAAGGGGACGGTTCCGGTGGCAATAACAAATTTTTCGGCTGTATAGCGCTGTTGATTGCCTTGAGCATCGGTCACCGAGAGGGTGTTCTCCTGTTCAAAATGGGCCTCACCATTGATGAGTTGCACACCGGAACGATAGAGTTGGTTGCGCATGATCTCCATCTCGTGGTCGACGGTCCGGTTGAGCCGTTGCATGAGATCCTGGACGGTTAGATCATGTTTTAATCGATAGCTTTTTCCATAGAGGCCACGCAGGTTATACCCGGTCAGGTAGAGGACGGCAGCACGTAATGTTTTGCTGGGGATGGTGCCGGTATGAAGGCAGGCTCCACCTACACTATTGCCTTTTTCGACAATGGCGACCTTTTTACATAGTTTTGTTGCCTGAACCGCAGCACTCTGTCCGGCTGGTCCACTTCCGATGACGATCATGTCGAAATGTTGCATGGTTTTTCCTAATCCTAAAGCAAAGAGGGGTTGGTGATGAGGCGGGATGGATTTTCTCTTTCAGAGAGCAGCTCTTCAAGGAATTGAGTAAATCTTTTTTCGATAAAAGCCATGGCGGATAGCAGACGATGGTCAGCATCCACCAGGTGGAGGTTGAGTCGATAGCGTTGAGAAAAGTTGATCACATGGGCAACCGGTACCACCTCATCCTGCCAGCCATGGATGAGGGTAACCTGATTGGTGTGTGGAGTAGGGTCTTGATGGCGGTAGCCGGGTAGACAGAGGGCAGGCGCCAATAAGAAGAGTCCGATGGGCTGGCGCTGTTGAGAGGCAACCAAGGAGATGTAGGCCCCCATACTGGAGCCGACCAGAATGAGTGGCAGACCAGCAGGTAGTTGGTTGATGTGTCTCTTGAGCGTGTCAGCTCGCTGGTCTGGATCAGGTTGATGGCGATAGTCCAGGCTCTCGATCTGGCATCCCAGTTGGCTGGCAAGGGTGGCAAGCCGCCTAATCTTGGTGCCGTCCGGGGTACCCATTTGACCATGAGAAAAAAGAACCAAGGGAGAGGAGGTGGATCGATCCATTTTAAAACGCTACAAACCTTTACTTAGAAAATAAAAAGCCAGAACAAAACCGTAGGCGTTGTCCACCCCCACCAGAGACTAAGCCGTCACCATCTCCCTAAACATGATTGAGTTAAATATAGTGTCATCCTCATTGAAAAATGGACAGTCTAGAGATTCTAAACCAAATTTGTACAAAACGATTGCGGATGGGGCTGGGAAGGTTGGTCGTTACCCAAATCCACCAGGAACGGGGCGTGTTCCTGGACCCCCAACTGTGCCTGGTTCCGATTTGATTTAATGATAGTATGTCATTCAGGCCTGTAACTTGCAATAAAAACACCTTACAAGGAGAGATCACCTATCACCAAGGGGGGTATCCATGGGATCTTGCCAATATTAATAGAAGAAGGAAATGGGCGATGAAAATAGAGGCTAAACCGAGTAATATAATGGAAAATAAAAGAAATTTCTCTACTAAACCGGATAAGCTTGACCCCATTATTGCCGCTTTGGAGGCGTATGTCTGTGCGGTAGAAAAATATCAGGAGAGCGGGAGTCAGGCGGTGGCTCAGCACCACCAGAACAATATTACCCTACTTAAAAGATGGGATCGGCAATCTTTGCACTAAACCCAGGTTTGGCCGTTAGAAGCACCGTGGTGGGGAGATTTCCCCCCCCCCACCACTATACCGAATCTCAACATACGTCAGTTGGTGTATTTTCCGGCTATCTCTGAGAGTTTGTCGTTAAGATCGGGTACATTCTCTCTCATCCACTCTCCATAGACACGATCATGAACCTTGATATGGTCTCTAAGCCAACTGGCAACAAAGGCCGGTAGCTCGACGGCCAATACCGGGGAGTCGCTGTCGCTCTGCATGGACTGCTCGGCAAAGCGGTCCAGATCCGTGCGCAGGTCGGCGTGGTGTTTGCTATGCTCTTCTTGTCCCGGCCAGCCCAGAGTGGTATAGGCTCTCTCTTCAAAGCCAAGGTGCCAGCGGGCAAACTCGTCCATTGCATGAATAATGGGTGCAACATCCTCGTTACTGGCAACCGCCTGTTTCATGCGCGAGGAGAGGGCGAAGATGATCATGTGCTGCTCATCTATAACGGGAATGTCCAGCATGAATTCTGGCCCCCAAAAGCTCTCTTTCTCCACCCTTTGCTGCTCTTCAGGGACCAAGTCTGAAAGTGTTTTGAACAGGGCCACCTTGTTTTTAAGGGCTTGGGCCGTTGTACCGATATCTCGGGCAAACTCTCCTGACATAGCCGACAGACCACCGGTTTTCTGCATGCTGATATCGATGGATTTCATGGCAGTGGCCACGCCATCCGAGCTGATTTTAGCGCGATCGACACTTTCAGAAATGGCGGTGCTGCTCTGAGAGGCCAAGCCAACTTTGGCAGAGGTATCTTCGACATCCGTTGCCGCCATGGCAACATTTTGCGTTACCTCACCCACACCGGCTGAAATTTCACTGGCGCTACGGGTAATCTCAGAGATTCCCAAACTGGCTTCACTCACCTGTCGGGCTACCTCATTGGTCTCTTGATTGAGCAGATCCATGGAGCCGGAGATCCCCTCCAGGTTGTGGTTCTGCTCTTCTACCGCCCGGTTGATCTCCTGGTTGCTGATATTAACATCATCGATAATCTTGACAATCTCCTCCATAGAGCTGGCAGCTTCGATGGTTTCGCTCTGGATTTCGGTGATTTTACTGGCGATCATCTGAGTCGCTTCTGATGTTTGGCGGGCCAACTCCTTAACCTCATTGGCGACCACGGAGAACCCCTTGCCTGCATCACCGGCCCCCGCTGCCTCGATGGAGGCGTTGAGTGCCAACATGTTGCTCTGATTGGCAATATTTCGAATGACATCAACCACCTGGCCGATCTCCTTGGCGGAAACAGCCAGTTTTTCCATAACCAAAGAGGAGTCAGATACCCGTCGATTGGCAACCTGAGATCGCTCACCAGCCGTTTGACAGCGCTTTTGGACCTCGGCCAGAGAGTTGCTCATAACCTGAATGGAAGAGGCGACCTCTCGGACATTTTCGGTCATCCGCTCTGTGGCATCGTTAACGGCACCAATATTGGAACTGGCCTCTTCTGTGGCTGAGGCGACGGTGCTGAGGTTGGTTGAGGCCTCTTCGGCTGCGGCAGAAATCATGGTCATGTTATTGCTAAGATTTTCAGCGGCCTGGGCAACAACGGTCAGGCTGCTGGTTGACTCATTGGCATTGGAGGAGACCTCTTCCATGCTAAAGCTCAACTCGATGGCGGCCTGTGCCGAAGCGTTGGTCTCTTTGGTGACGCCGTTGGCCTGGGTCTCCATCTCTTTGGCAACCTGGGTCATGATGGTGGAGAAAGAGGCCAGAGCATTGGCGTCGTTGATGATGCCAACAACGATGAGGTTTAACTGCTGGCTCATCTGCTCCAAGGCACGGACCAGCTCACCAATCTCATCTTGACTTTCACTGGAGATATGAGCGGTTAAATCTCCCGCCGCCACCTGCTTGGCAAAAGCCACACCCTGACTCAACGGTTTGGTAATACTCTGGGTGATGAACCGGCCAAAGAGAACAGAGAGCAAAAGACCCAAAATGGCAAAGATAATATTAAGGGTAACCATCTCGGCGTTGAGAGATTCAATCTGTGCTACATCCCCCTTCAAGAGGGTGCGTTGACTCTCTACCATGCCACTCAGCAGGCTGGCAATTTCAGCCCCCCTGGGGGCCGCTTGGGTTTTCAACCAGTGGTTGGCTAAATTCCAGTCACTCGCACCTCGAAGGGCAAAAAGCTTTTCGGTGAGTGGTACAAAAAGGGTGCGAGCTTTTTCAAAGCGGTGGAAAGCGGCCTCTTGCTCGGCGGTCATCCGGGTCAGGTCACGGCTTAAATCCTGAAAACGGCTCTCATTGATTTTCCACTGAACAGAGTACTCACTCTTGTACGACTCTTTTCCTGAGATCAGGTAGGTTCGCAGGGCGGTCAGACTCAGGCCAAAGCTACCATAGACATCGGCAATCTCCGCCAAGAGATTTTTTCTCTCCATTCCGGCCGGTAGCCCCGCCTCATCCTTAAGAAGCTGGCTCAGGCTGTCGGCCATGGTGTCGGCAAGAGGAGACATCTCTTTATAGAAAAGATCCAAGGCAGGAATATTGGCCTGCTCATGGGCTATTTTTTCGATGCGATCCTGGATGGATTCGAACTCACTTAAGATTTGAGTGATTTGTACCAATCTCTGACGGTTTTCCTCGTCAGTCCAGGTTTGGGAAAGGTCATCCAGTTGCGCCTTTTTTTCGTGGATATGTTGCCAGGCAACCGCTCTAACTTTTCTGAACTGATCGTTGGGGATCAGCATCCATCCCCGTAATCCTGCCAAGGCCGCCTGTGTCTCTTTTTCGATGGCTGTGCTGGCTAAAACCGTTGGAACACGGGTTTGAACCATGCGGGTGTTGAGAGTAGCTATCTGGCTGAGCTCAAATAGATTTATACCGACAATAAAGGCGATTATCAGAGTGAGAAAGCCAAAACCCACAACAAGTTTGGCACCAATTTTAAGATTATTAAACGTATCCATTATTCTGTCCCACAGCCCATTATTGAATCGTCCGCACTCGGGACAAAAGGAGTTGTACCAGTTGATTGACATGAGAAGGTGATTTGCGGCCAGGATAGTTGTTGGCAATATCCTGCTCTTTACCGGCCTGGATAACCAACTGTTTCAACTCGGCGAGTGTCAAAGCTGCCAGGTTATAGACATGGCCAGGGCCAATTCTTTTTCCCTCGCCCTCTTGGGAAAGGGTTAATATGTTCAGTTTTCGTCTGTGGCTGAGTTGCTCAATTTCAGCAAAGAGAAGTTGGAGTTGCTGATAGATCTCACCAGGACGTTTTTTGCGTACGAGAGGAGGCAGCTCCTGTGGTTTGCCATCATCGAGAATACGCACATACTGCCGAGCAACCGAAAGGAGTTGGTAGACCTCTGAGGGGGAGATTTTTGTTGCCAGCATGACATCCAGCTTGGCGCTCACCTCCATGGCTAAAGAGAGGACATCGGTCGGTTTTTTGTTCCAATCCAGTGGTGGGGTCGAGACAGAAGGGATACCGCCCATCCTGTCGGCCACCAACTGCAGTTGATCGGTAGCCAGGGAGACCAGCTGAAAAACATCGGTTGGTTTGGGGGTGCCGGTTGGGGGTATGGCTCTTGCGTGGGGGAATTGGACCATCTCCAGTGTAAACCGGTTGGCCCGCTCCAGCAGGCCCCAGCGCACTAAGCTGTAGACCTCTCGAGGAGTGGCACCAGAAACAGCGATAACCGGGGTGGATTGACAGGATTTTCCCATCTCTTCACACATCAACGAGACCAAACCATCCAGAGCGCTTAATTTTTGATAGACATGGGGCGGTTTGATTGGGGCAGATAGTCCTGTTCCAGAGAGCAGTAGTGAGAGGGGAAGGATAAGGATCAACAGTGCTTTGAAAAGTATTTTTTCTCTTTTCACAGTATGCCTCAAGGTTAGATATTCCTCCGATGTTAAAGGGGGAATCAGACAAAAAAAAGGTTGGCAATCCACAGGCTAACGGGCCACCGCACCCCTTTATAGCAAACTTGCTCATGACACGAAATTTTTTTTACAAAGATTTCTCTTTTTTCCTCTTTGGTAAAAATCCTGTCTGTCTGCTTTTTAAGACGATATACTCCGTAGCTTGGATGGGGTCGGTTTGAGACACACAGACAACAGGCTGACCCTTGGCTCACTGAAACAAAAAAAGAGACCCTTTTTATGCAATTACCCACCATCGCCATAATAGATGAAGAGGAGTGTGTTCACGCTGCCGATCTTCGTGTTGCCAGTCAGGAGGATGGTCATATCGTCTTCCACGGGACCTTCATGGCTGAAGATCCGGGGCTGCCAGTACTGGAAAAGCTGTTCATCCGGCTCACACCCAACGAGGCCATGCTTTTGGCGGATGAGTTGACCGCTTGCGCACAATTTAGGGATTAGAGGTCAGAGCCTCTTCGCGGCAATTTCGGCAGCCAGTTGCACGTAGCCCTTGGCTCCCTTGGCTTTTTTATCGTACCAGACCAGGGGCTTTCCGAAGCTTTGAGATTCGCTCACCTTGATGTTTCTGGGTATGGTGGTGGTAAAGAGTTGATCTTTGAAATATTTTTTCACCTCTTGTGCCACCTGTTGTGTCAACCTGGAACGTCCATCGTACATGGTGAACACAATGCCGGCGATGGTGATCCTTGGGTTGAGTCGACGCCGGGTCAACTCAACGATTTCTACCAGTTGACTCAGCCCCTCCAGCACCAAAAATTCACAGGGCATGGGCACAATGATCTCATCTGCCATCACCAGGGCGTTGAGGGAGAGAAGGCCTAAGGAGGGGGGACAGTCTATGAGGATGAGATCGTACTGTTTAACCGACCCCTCCATTCTCTCTTGCAGACGAAACTCCCGTCCTATTTCACTGACCAACTCAATCTCTGCTCCCCCCAGGTCCCGTGTGGCCGGAATAATGTGGGGATAGGGAGGGTAGGGGGTGACCATGGCCTCTTCGGGTGCGCAACGACCAGATATGACGTCATAGATGGAGCGGATAATCTGCTTTTTTTCAATGCCAAAGGCTGTAGAGCTGTTCCCTTGCGGGTCAAGGTCGATAAGGAGTACCCGCTTGCCCTGATCAGCAAACGCCGCGGCAAGATTGACTGCCGTAGAGGTTTTTCCCACCCCACCCTTTTGATTTGCCAGGGCAATGATTTTAGCCATAGTAAGGTTATGTTTTCTTTCTAGAGAGGACCAGCGGGCAGAGTAGTTGACTTGCGTTAATATGTCAAGATGGCTCCTGCGCAGCAGTCAGCCCCAATGTTCTCCCATGGTGATGTGGCTTAGATCGGGTAGGGCCAGGAGGTCGGAGAAATCCATGATGACGTTTCCCACTTGGTTGAGGAGCAGGTCTTGAATAGGCTCCAGCTTTTTCTGGGTGTTCAGGCTTTCCAACTCTTTGGGATCATCCCCTTCACGCAGGAGGCAAAAAACCGCTTTGGTGGTGCTGATCTCCTCCACCACCTGGATATCGTAGAACACTTTTCTGACCGGGTCGATACCGGCCTCAGCCATCATGATGCCTGTGATAGGGATGCCCCGTTTGACAAGCCAGGCCAGGGGAACACCATTTTTAACCTGCTGGACACGATCCAGGCAGTCTGCTTTTCTCAGGGCTGCGGTGGTGATCCCCATTTTTTTTAAATCGTCTGCTGTTAGCCGGTTTTCACTCCCCGGAAGTTGGACCGGCAAGTGTTTGAGTATTTTGATCCCCATTTTTTCGAGCTTTTCATGGGGTATGTTCACCCCCCGCCTGGTGAGCCGTTGAGGACTGATTCCTCCATTTTTCTTAATCAGCTCGACATCAAAATGGTAGGACTTGGCCCGGCCCATCAGGCCGGACTTCTCCAGCTCTTTCACGGTCAGCCACTCCCGCCAGGCGTCCAGCTCTATCACCTGTTTTTCCCGGATCAAAACGGTTTTGGTCAGGGTAATGTTGGCGGCTGCCAAGGCTGTTTCCGATAGATCCAGATCCAACCCTTTATCTTTACAGATCTGCTGCAGCACCTTGAGGGATAAGCCACCGCGACGACGAATCCGCTCCATATCCATGCCAACATTACGCAGAGGGACGATAAAGTCCATCTTCTCCATCTCGTAGTAGGTGAGAATGGGGTTGGGCGGAATTTTTTTCGGTGGAAGTTTGGTAAAAATACGGTTCTCTTTCTCCCGTGGCAGGGCCATTCGGCGATTCAGGGGGAGAAAATTGGGGTTTTGCTTTTGATAAAAACGGTGCCAGGCCGCATAGTGTTCGGGGTGGAAGTGGCCCAGTTTGGCATCGGAGTTCATGATGATCAATACTTTAAAGGCATCCAGCCCTCGCTTATAGGAGCGACTCTCCTCCAGAGCAGAGATCATGTCGGCCAGACAGGTGATCTGGATAATTTCCCGTTCATCTTGGTCCATCTCGGCCAGCCGCTCTTTAACACTGAATTTCATGGCACGTTTGACAAAGTCTGGGTAGAGCGTCAAGCCGCCGTAACCTTTTCCCTCTACCGAGGCGTACCACTCATGGTGCAGAAGGGCAGACATCATGATCAGGTCGGGTTTGATATCCGGCTGATAGAGCATCCGACAGCCAAAGAGGGGATGAAATTGAATCTCCTTCCACTGCTTGTTATTCAGGCGTCCCGGCCAGTTGAGGGTCTCCAGGTTGACCTTGGTTTTGCCCAGATCATGATTGAGCAGCGCCATGGCGGCCCGGACAATTTTGTTGTCCTCCCAGCCCAACTCCCGAGCAACCGCCATCAGTTGAAAGGCGGCAATCAGGCTATGTCGGGCGGTGCTGTCATGGTGTTCGGTCAATGCCACCAGTTTTTCTGAGGAGTCGGGGCTGAAAAGTTCTCCAATATCATCCAGGTTATCACGAATCAGCCCTTCCAACGAGTTCATATGCTGGCGATTTCTCAGGGCGGTGGCCACATCCTCCGCTTGGCTTTCGTTACTGCTGAAAATGCCATTGATCACCGAAAAGGTCTGCTCCATATACTCGACGGTCGAGAGAGCCGATTTTTCTTCGATGGGTTCGGCATGGATTGTGGTGATATCCCGCAGTTTGAGTCGTTTGAGCAGGGTTGAGGTGATGGGGGTGTAGCGGCTGACGAGAATCGTCTGGCTTCCAGGTGCCAATACATCCTGAGAGAGCCTCATACCCTTGAGAATAGCAGGATTATCAAGTTGATATTCCGCCTCTTTTACGGTTTTTCCAGAGGTTGTTTCAGCAGGCATGAACAAAAATCCTTTGAAGCAAAAGCGGTCATCAAACATCTGTTTTTAAAGGGAAGAATGAACGTAAAGCCATTCTGGAAACAGCCACTCCAACCAACGTAACAATCATTATATACTACAGCTTCCTGTAATCAAACCCATTATCCGGGAAAGGTCAGCAGCCCTTCTGAACTCAATCGGTGATAAGGCGACTCTCCTTTAGTATATTGTCGGTGCGGATAATAAATAATCAATAAAAGCCACCAGGTAGAAAACAGGATGATGGGGACGTACAATTTGACCCTGTGTGCGGGAGGCTGGTAAAAAAGAGGTTATGGTCAACGCCACGCCAAAAAAAAGCGGCGGTCTCGCCCTTGTTCTGCTCTCTGTTCTATCGGCTCTGTTTCTGGCGGAGTTGGGGCTGCGGCTGATGGATTTCTCCTTTTACTGGCCCCTCTCCAGAGATCCCAACCCTCTCACCGGATGGGCCGCCAAGCCGGGTACCCAGGGGTGGCAGAGGTTGGAGGGAGAGGCCTTTATTCAGATCAACCAGGCAGGTTGGCGGGATATTTCTCATCCTTTGTCAGCCGAACCGAAGCGATTTCGCATCGCCCTTTTAGGGGACTCCTTTACCGAAGCGGTTCAGATTCCTTTATCTCAGACCTATTGGCGGCTTCTGCCCGACTATCTTCAGCGCTGCCATACGCCCCTCACCAAGCCCAAGGAGGTGGAGATCATCAATTTTGCCGTCAGTGGTTACAGTACGGCTCAAGCGTTGATGGTGTTGGAGAACCATGTTGCCCCCTACCGGCCCGATCTGGTTATCCTGGCCTTTTTTACCGGCAACGATATTCAGGAAAACAGCCAAACCCTGGGAGGGGACGCCATGCGGCCTACCTTCGACTATAGTGAGGGGGAGCTGGTACTCAACCGGGATTTCAGAGATTCTGAGGAGTACCAAAGCAAAAGCCGATGGATGGGGCGATTCAAATCGGCACTCCTGCACCACTCTCGACTAGCCCAGGCCGTCGCAAGAGCCTGGTATCTCCATCATCTTCGACTCAAGCAGCAGGCGAGTGTGCCGGATACCGCAGACCTCAGCCCCAGCGAGCCGGGTGTGGATGTCAGGGTCTACCAGCCACCCAAAACCCAGGCGTGGCAATCAGCCTGGCGTGTAACCGAAGGGCTTTTGAAGCGCATGAACGATAAGGTAAAAAAAGAGAACAGCCGGTTTTTGGTCATCACCCTTACCAATGGCGCCCAGGTGCATCCCGACCCCCAGTTCAGGGCGCACTTCAAAGAGCAGCTTGGCCTCTCGACACTCTTCTATGCCGATGAGCGTATTCGACAGATTGGGGTTCGGCACGGTTTTCCGGTTCTTAACCTGGCCCCAGGTTTTCAACAGTTTGCCACCCAGACCGGAATCTGGCTTCACGGCTTTAAAAATACCGCTCCGGGGGTGGGGCACTGGAATGAAAACGGACACCAACTGGCTGCTCAAAGTGTGGCCGATTTTCTCTGTCAGCACTCGGAGTTGATGGCGTTGAGCAGGGAGTGACGGTAAGGGATAAAAAATTTTTATCCTGACATGGTTTTTGCGGGGGTGAAGGGATGAAAAAAATAAC
Source organism: Magnetococcales bacterium (assembly GCA_002753565.1). Classification (GTDB taxonomy): domain Bacteria; phylum Pseudomonadota; class Magnetococcia; order Magnetococcales; family JADFYX01. The sequence continues at coordinate 51,227 of PEAM01000008.1, forward strand.
AAGTTAAATCAAAATGTTGCTATCCATCTCTGGGGTTTCCTCTTTTGTCAGGAGCAGATTCGCTTATGTTGTCGCCCTGTTTTGACGATTAATAGGGAAACGAGTCATTAACTCCTGCAATAACTGGGAGAGGGTAGTGGGGCAATACACAGAACCGGAAGGCTGGATATCCATGGAGGATTATATCGTCCATGGGATACGGGATGAGGGCGGCCACAAAGTACCAAGAGATCAACAGCTAAAGATGCCACCAGCACCGGAAGGTTGGGTATCCGATCAGGAGTACCATATCGATCGAGTCCGAAAAACCATCCCACCCCCCAGTCGGGACTCTTTTATCCTCTGTCTGCGAGAGCCTCCCCCCAAACAGCCGCCACCACCTGAGGCCCATATTACCATGGCCCAGGCTCTGGAAGAGATCATGGCACCAGCTAAAAGCAACGTGTTGGAGTCTCGTCTGGACAGCATGGCACGGGAAGATCAGCGGGAGTTTGAGTCTGGATTGATTGATGAGGATGAGCTGGAGCGCAGGCGTGTTGCCTCCAGTATTATTCGCGACAATCACAATCGGCGAAAAAAACGTGTGGCCGATTGGTATACTGACACCTATTTCAGGGCTTTTGAAAACCCCAAAATTGAGGATGATTGATTGAGCCCAGGCCATATTGACAGCTTGGGCAGCAGTTCAACGGAGACCGTTTTCTGGCGCTCTTTTTCGGCTGTTTCAGCTTTTTTTCTCCTGTTATTCTTCTCTCCCGCCTGGGCTGTTGGTGGAGGGGTTGATCCCCTCATTGGTGAGCTGGACAAGCTCATGGTACGGGCTAAACAGTCCGCTTTGGCTTCTGACTCTTTTTTGCAAGAGATGGAGGCCATTTTAAAAAAATACCGTCCCAGCCATCGCCAGATCCTGTTTTCCGATGATTTCTCAGATGGAAACTACACCCATAACCCCACATGGACGGTACTGAGAGGGCGGTTTTCCATCGATGGCTATGGGGCGCTGTTCTCTACCTCTGGCTCTTTTGATGATACCCTGTTGATGCAGCAGGGAGGGGTGGTTCCCGAACAGTCCAGTGAGAGAAAACAGGCCGGGCAACTGCTGGCCTTGATGCAGAGCCTCTCGGGTGAGGGAAAAAAACAGCCCACCAAGAAAAATATCAAACGGGCCACCATTCACACGCCGGTAGCAACCCCCAACCATTTTGATCTATCCTTGACATTCCGCTCTGGTCAAGATCGGGGGGTGGGTGAAGTGGGGCTTTTTGTCGATAATCCGCAAAAATCCGGCTATCGCCTGCTGCTCTCCGCCGAGCCGACCGCCAACCAATCCATCTCCTTGGTCCGCTATGAAAATGGCCACTCTCGGGTGTTGCGTGGAATAGGAGGGGTCTACCTGGGGGATGGTCTGACCCATAGAGTACGATGGCGACGGCTGGAGAGTGGTCTGATGAGTGTCTGGATTGATGGTATCGAAATGGTGCGGATACGGGATTCCGCCCTATGGGATGGCTTCTCCGGGTTGGTCATTGTCAATGATCAGGGGGAGTTTGCCTTTGATCAGATTGTTCTGAAGACGGCAGAGTAAAGGTGAGAAAATCTTCAGCCAGGGTGATCGGCCCCGAATAGTGTTGGGTGCACTCAGCCAGCCTCTGGCTGTCGGGTCCGTTGATGGGATAAAAATGGGTGGGGACCAACTGCTTCACCTCAGCCTGTTGGGCGATCATACCTGTCTCTGTGGCGCAAAGATGGCCCGCTACCTTCTCTTCGGCCAGGGTGGAACAGTCGCAAATCAGCAGGTCGGCCTGGTGGGAGAGGGCGATAATCTCTGGATCAACATCACAATCCCCCGAGAAGACAACCGATTGGCTCTGCTGTTCAAACCGATAAGCTACGCTGGCAAAGCGGTCTGAGTGGCGGGTTGGGCAGGTCTGAATGGTGAGGTCATCCATCTGCCAACGTTTGGGTACTTCACGAATGAGGAAGGGAAAGCGGGTCGGGGGAGAGGCAACCGGTTGGACCACCTGGTTGAAAAAATCTTGAAAACCAGGGGGGCCAAAAAGATGAAACGGACGGCTTCGCTCCTCCAAGCCCGGCAAGCGGAAGGCGTGGACCAAGGCGGTTAGATCTCCGATATGGTCTGAGTGGGTATGGGTGATAAACAGGCCATCCAGTGATTGAAACCCCACGCCGACCTGTTCCAGCTGGCGTAAAATGCCGCTGCCACAATCGATGAGGTCGACCCGATGGTCGGACTGTAGAAGATAACCGGCCGCACACCGCTCCAGGGAGGGGAGGCCGGTGCCGCTACCCAAAATGGTGATCTTCATGACAGCCGTATCAGCCAAACGTATCGATCTGGCGTGGAGAGGGCTGCCGGTGGATCGCACCCCGGTGGCTATCGAGGGCGGTTGGCTGTTGAGACTGCTGTATCTTCTCCATCCGTTGGAAAAAGGCGTCGGTAATTATATTGTTGTCGTTTGATGCTTGTGATTTATCGACTTTGGCATCAATAACGGCGCGATCAATAAACTCGTTGGATTGCTGTTCTGCTCTGTTATTGGCGCTAAATTCTGAGACCGCCTTGCTCAATTTAACCTGAGAAGCGTCGGTATAGCCACTGGTTTGTGGCCTCTCTTCCACCACAACCCGCTCCAGTTCGCTGCTTTTTTTCTCTTGATTGGTCAACACCTCTTCCCGCAACATTTTGAGGGCCCGTTGGTTTTCCGAGTGCTTTTGGGTCAAGGCAATCTGTTCCTTGTGGGAGGTGCCTGTGACAGGGGGGGGCGAATCAGACATGGAGTAAACGCTCCTCTCTTGAAAGTTAAGTTAAAAGCGGGCAATCCGAATGAGGGTGCCAAAAACAAAAAACCCTCACTGCCTTAGACAACCGTGATGCTATTATTATCCCCAAGCAAGAGTTTTGGCAATTGAATTATTCGCTGAATGGGTATCCCCTGATGACGATCGCCCTTTTGTGTGCGATAATCTTGTTTTACCAGTCATCTGTTTTTCGTTCACATCTTACCCTTATGAAGCAGTGCCTCTTATGAAAACCCGCAAAGCATGGAAAAAGGAGAACCGCCGTATTCTACAAGGGACAGAGCCGGCCCAGGTAGAGGAGGTGGATGGTTCAGGCCGTCGCCTGTTCACCTATGAGCAGACGATCTCTGAAGAGGCGTACCTTCTCTCTCAGCGTTCGGTTATTCAGGGGCACTGTCGGCAGTGGTCCCAAGAGTGGCAAAACCTGGAGTCACTTCGCCTGCCAGAGTTTATCTCCAATCTGCCAACCCTGAATGGTCCCGAGGCGGAGTCTGGCTGGTTGGTGTTGATTCGAGACCGTGAGCGGTTGGTTGAGAGGCGTATGACGTTGGCCTCCTCTGCCAACAAGCTGGAGATTGAGTTGCCACCGGCAACCAAAGTGTTGTGGCGAGAGGCCATGGTGCCTTTTTTAGAGCACCGTTTTCAGTCGGCCATGGTCGAGGCTGGGGTGGAGAATGAGCCGCTGGCCCGTGAGGTGGATAAAAAACTGGCTTTTGAGGAGGATCTTCACGGCGGCGAGTTCCACCCGATTCCGTTCTGGAAATATTTTGCTCGCTTTCACAAAGCCATGGAGTCCATCCGTTTTGAGTTGGAGGTGGCAGAGGCGACACGGATTCGAGAGTTTCATGCCCTCTTTCCCGCTCGGCAGATGCGTCGCCACTTTACCCTCTATCTGGGGCCGACCAACTCGGGAAAAACCTATCAAGCCCTGCAGCGTCTCAAGGAGGTTGAGAGCGGTGTCTATCTGGCTCCCTTGAGGCTGCTGGCTCTTGAGGTCTCCGAAACACTTCAAGATTGGGGGGTTCCCTGTAGTATGATAACCGGTGAGGAGCGTATTGAGGTTGAGGGCGCAACCCATACCGCCAGCACCATCGAGATGCTCTCTCTTCATCAAGAGTATGACCTGTGTGTGATCGATGAGGCTCAAATGTTGGGGGACTCAGATCGGGGCTGGGCCTGGACCCAGGCTATTTTGGGTGTTCAAGCACGGGAGGTGTGTGTGATTGCCGCCCCAGAGGCCCGCCCAGCCATCGAAAAACTGCTCAAACTCACCGAAGATCCCTACGAGATAGTAGAGTTGGCGCGACTCTCCCCTTTAAAGTTGCTCAAAGGGTCGGTCAAAGGGTTCAAGGATATCGAGCCAGGTACCGCCATTGTGGCCTTTTCCCGCTCTGGAGTTTTGGCTTTAAAGGGTGAGATGGAGCGGCAGACCGGCGAGCGGGTGGCGGTTTTATATGGGGCGCTACCGCCCGAGGTTCGTCGTTTTCAGGCAGCACTTTTTGCTGAGGGCAAGGCCCCCTATCTGGTGGCGACCGATGCCATCGGCATGGGGTTGAATCTGCCCATTCAAACCTTGCTTTTTTCTCAGGATGCCAAATTCTATAACCACAAAGAGCACCCCTTAACCCCCATGGAGGTTCGGCAAATTGGTGGCCGGGCTGGGCGTTTTGGTAAAAATGAGGTGGGCTACATCGGGGCCTTTCGCATTGGCATGAGCCAGATAACGGCTACCTTTCAAGCCAATCCGGCCCAGATCAACCGGGCACATCTGGCGCCTAACCTTGACCACCTGCAGGCTATTTCGGCGTTGTCAGATACCAAAAAAAGCCAACTGTCCCGCCTGCTTTTTCTCTTTGCCAAGGCGGTCAAACCCGATCCTACCGTTTATAAATTGGCCGACCTGGATGACCAAATCGTCCTGGCCAGGATTGCCGACCGCTATCGCCACCTGGATCTTCCCACCCGCTTTATCCTCTCCGCAGCTCCAGTGCCCCTCCGGGCGACCTTGGCGGTGACGGCTTATGAACGGATGGTGGCGGCGGTTGCTCAAAAAAGAAAACTGACCCTCTCCAAAGTGATGCCTGAGCTTCAAAACCGGGAGCGGGGAAGGCTCTCTCTTCTGGAGACCTCAACCCGGATTGTCAATCTCTACTCCTGGCTTCACTATCGGTTTCCCGTTCTTTTGCCCGATATTGAGCAGGCCAAACGGTTGAGAAGGGAGCTAAATCAGGAGATTAATGTTATTCTTGGTCAACAGGGTCCCCAGGATCGCCACTGCACTTCCTGTATGGCGGTGCTGCCTTCCCATCATCGATTTAAAACCTGTGACACCTGTCATGGTCGTCCCAAACCAGCAGGAAGAGGGGGAAGAAATGTTCGTCATCGCTCTTTTCGCAAAGGAGGCGGGCGAGGTAGATAACCGATTGAAAGCGATTAAAAAGGGTAGGTTTCATCTATGGTGCAGACTTTTCAGAGTGACCCCGCAGAGAAAAAATTGTTGTTCAGGCAGTTTTGGCGGGGGCTGCTGATCGAGGTCATTAAAGAGGGGCCATATCGGAGCCTCCGCTTTGACAGCCATCTGGTTCAGTCCAGGGTGCTGGAGAGTCAGCCGGGAAAGTTGATCCTCAACTATGCCCAACACATGATAGCCAGCCTGCTTTTTCTTCCCCATCCCCCCAAGCGCATCCTCATGATTGGATTGGGAGGGGGCTCTTTGGCTCGGTTTTTTTTGGACCATTTTCCCGACTGTCATATCGATGTGGTGGAGTATAACGAGGCCATACCCCCCTTGGCCCAAGACTATTTTTTTCTCCCTAAAGATCCTCGCCTCTCCATCATCATCGCTGACGGCGCCAACTATATGGCCACCACCCAGCCCAAACAGGGGGGGTATGAGCTGATTTTGGTGGACGCCTTCGACCATGCGGGCATGTCTCAGTCGGTCTATTCGGGTCTTTTTTTCAAGGCTGCCAAGGGGTTGATGGCTGAAAAGGGGGTGATGGCGGTCAATATGACCCGAGGAGAGCAGCTCTTCTTTGATCGCTCTGTGGAGATTTTAAGAGGCTGTTTTCCTGATGGCCTCTTGCGTTTGCCGGTTAATCGGACCAACAATGAGATTGTTCTCGCTTGTCGTCAAGCTCAGGCCTGGGGAGATTGGAGTCGGCCCAAAGCTCAGGCGGAGATCCTCTCCAAGCAGTTTGATATGGATATGGGAGGCTTTTTAGACCAGATAATGCCGACGGGAAATACCTTCTGGAGTCGATGGTCGAATAGAAAATAATAGGGGAAATGTGATGCGACCAATTGTTATAGTAGTGTTTTTTCTTATTTTTAGTGCAGCCACCCTGGTCTGGATCATGAATGACCCGGAGATGCGCTCGTGGAAAAATGCACCGGTGCTTTCAACCATTGCCAAATATAGCGGACAGACCTCCACCGAGCTTCCCATCCCTTCACCTCTCTCTTCAGCCAGAGAGAGCGCTGGGCAGCAAGCCGGAGTGGCGGATGAGGCGATTTTTCAACAGCTCTCTCTTCTGCAAAGTCATTTGGCGAGGCTGGAGGGGACCGCCAATCAAACAGCCCAGCGGGACGGTGGTCGGCTGGAGGCGTTGGAGTTGGCATTAACCCAACAAAAAGCTGAAATCAAGGCTCAGAAAGAAAAAATGGAGCGTTTGAAACAAGGAGAGGCCATACGACTTGACGGTGGGACCCTGAAGGTGGAAAAGGGGGATAGAAACTGGAAGCTGTCCAATATGTTCTCTAAAAAAAGGGTGCTGGAGCAGAAGATAACCTTCTCAACCCCCTTCCTCTCAGCTCCCAAGGTTGTGCTTGGCTTGTCAACCATTGAGCTGTTAACCGAAAAAATACGTTTGTCTGCTCTTCCTCTCTCCATTGAGCCCACCGGTTTTACCCTGCAATTAGAGACCAAATCGGATGCTAAAGCCGGTGATGTCAGCGTGGACTGGGTCGCTTTTGGTCAATGAGGGGTTGAATCTCTCTCTCTTCTCTCTCGGAGTAGGGACTGTTTGGGCAGATTGTTGATTTTATCCAGCAGATTTTCTGTTGGGATGATCAGGGGCAGCAGTTTTTGACCGATGCGGGTAAACATGCCGATGGCGTTGGTGCGACCGCTGAAGACAATGTGATGGTTGGGGGTTTTAGCCACATCCAGCCAGATGCAATCGTCCGGGTTCAGGGGGTTGTGGGCGACCAGAAACAGGGCCTCATCGGGGAGATCCAACGCTTTGCGAAACCGTTTGACATCGCCCCGAGTATAGCCAGCAGGATAGTTGGGGCGTTGCAGTCGGTTCCAGAGCAGTTCCCGAACCAGACCGGGATACTGGTGGGTGTTGATCAGCAACTCCCGGTTTGCTTTGGCTTTGGGGGGGGCCGCATGACAGGCGATAAAATCTTTGGAGATGGCGATCAGGGGGAGCGCTTCATAAAACCGATCCATCTCCTCTTTGTAGGCCTTTCCCCTGGTTTTAAGAATCGCTTTCTCCCATAAGATCCCCTGAGCTACCCCCGCTTTCCGTACATCGGGAGAGAAACTGTCGTGGTTGCCGCGCAGATAGAAAAATTGCTTGGGAAATTTGAGCTTTAGTTTAAAGATCAGGTCCATCATGAGGATGGATGAGTCAAAATCCTCCATCTCCCCATCCACTTCGGAGTGAACCGCATCGCCCAGCACAATCATATAGGCCTCAAAATCCTTCATGGCACTCAGAAAGGCATTTTCACTTAACAGTTTAATCAGGTTATCCACCTGACCATGCAGGTCTCCCACAATAATCGGCACCATGTTATCGGGCAGCTCCAGCAGCCCCCCAGGTACACCTCGGCTGTCGGTTGGTCGATAGGCCTCTTTGGCCAGGTGATGGTTGACCTCACGGATGGTTACCAGGGCCTGACTATGAGAGAGCGGCTTGATGTCGCCACCATAAATGTCTCTCAACGCCCGCAGTTTTCCCATCCGCCATTTTTCTACCCGGTTGATTTCCGTTGGCTTGGAGAGGGCAGAGAGCGTGGTGCCACGGTCGGTTCTCAGATCTTTGAAAATCAGGGCATCGCCAGCGTGGGCGATGGTCAGGTGGCGATTGCCTACCATGCTTTTATAGCCGAAAAGATTCTCTTGAACCACATCGCCCTTTCCCAACAGCAGGGTCTCGCCATACTTGAGTTGAAGAAAGCCAGAGATACGGTTGTAGAACCGGGATGGGTCGAAAATAATAAAACAATCAATGGTCAGCCCCCCCTCTCCGTAGGGCGGGGTGTTGGGATAGATGTGCAATTTGTGCCCGGACTCGCCACCTAACAGCAGTTGGATGGGTTGGCCGGTATTGACAACACGGATTTCATGGCCATTGAGATGTTTCTCAAAACTTAAATCAACCTCTTCCACCTTTTTTTCGGCTCCAAAAATATCTTTGAGTTTTTGAAAAAAAGAGGCGCCAGAAGGGGGAGTGGTTTCACTCATCAGGGGGGTTCACTCTTAAACGGTTAATCCTCTATCGGGATTATTTTTTCATAGGGGCCTATTCAACAATGGAATAAGACACTTCTTCCCTGGATATTATCAGGGTCACTACAAGAGAATACGGTGTTAATTTGCGACAAACTGAAGCCTGGGTCAACGGAATGGATGGCCAAGCGCCACTTTTGTTGCAATTTTGCAATATTATCTATTTTTTTAAAGATGGTCAATCTGCTCCTGCAGCCAAGGAGAGAGGGCTGGGAATGTCAGCTCCAAGGAGAGGGCATAGATGGGTAGCCGATAGGGTAGGGATGGAATTTTTACGGCATCTTTTTCCGTACAGACCAGCGCCTTGATCTGATCTCTTTCAGCTCGTTCAATCAGCAGCTCCAGGCTCTTTTCATCAAACGGGTGGTGGTCAGGAAAGGGTTGAAAAACCGCCACGTTCAACGAGAGGCTCTGAAGGGTTTGTTGAAAGGTTTCCGGCTTGGCTATGCCGCAAAAAGCCAGGACCGGCTTATGGTTCAATCCATCCAAGGGCAGCACCTTCGGTTTTTCGTCTGGTGAGGGGGGGATCTCCAGCCAATGGGAAGGTTGGTGCAGGGCATGACAGATCGGTTTGTCAGGAGACCTTTTTTGGATCTGTTCCTGGGCCTTCTGGCGAGCCTTGTGATTGTCAGCCCGCGTCAATATCACGCCGTCACACCGCTCCAAAGCGCTCGGAAACTCCCGAAGCATCCCCCCCGGCAGCAGATGACCATTTCCAAACGGGGCCTGACAGTCCAGTAAAAGCAGATTCAGTTGACGGTTTACCTGGAGATGTTGAAAACCATCATCCATGATGATCAGGTCACAGCCAAACTGCTGGATGGCTCGGGCAATGGTCTTTTTGCGCTGAGGACCGGTTATCACGGTGACTCCGGGCCTTTTTTGGGCAATGAGTACCGCCTCATCCGCGGCCTCGGGCGCCTTCAGCAGAAGGCCGTTTGGGTCGGCTACGACGGTTACCTGTGCTTGGGTCTGCTGTCGATAGCCCCGACTGACCACCGCCACCCGTCGGCCTTTTTTTTGAAAGGTTTCCGCCAGCCAGAGAACCATGGGGGTTTTTCCGGTTCCCCCTGCGGTCAGGTTGCCGACACTGATAACCGGACACGCCGCCGTATACCGGGAAAAAAGACCGACAGAATAACCGTAGGCTCGGATGGCCTGTATCACCCCATAGAGCTGGCCAACACCCCGTAAAACCGTGAGCAATAACCGCTCCCCAATCCCCTTGGGGAGTCGACTTCCTTCCAGCAGGGGGAGGAGGGAGATCACGTCAGGGGGTAACCTTCAATGGTACCTTCGATGGCATCCATTGTTCTCTTTAAGGCGCCGGCATTGTCTGCTACCACCTTGTGAGCCCTGGCCCCCATCTCTTGGCGTTTATCGGGAGACTGAAACAGAAAAAGGGTCTCCTGATAGAGGGTCTCTTCGTCCTCAACCATCACCCCTCCGTCGGCATCCAACATTTGCTGGCTCGCCTCTTTGAAGTTAAAAGTGTGAGGGCCAAAAATGGCTGGAATGGACCAGGCCGCCGGCTCCAGCATGTTTTGCCCTCCATGGGGCACGAGGCTGCCACCAACAAAGGCAACCTGAGCATAGCCATAGAGTCGCCCCAACCACCCCACCTGATCTACAACAAGAACCGGCTCATGCCACTGACCCTGCCCTTTACGCTGACCGGGAAAAGGGCGCTCAACCTCGGAGATTCTGGCACAGCGCCACCCCCCTTTTTGCACCAACTCACACACCTCATCGGCACGATCGGGATGGCGGGGAACCAGGATTAATCGCAGGGTGGGGATCTCTATTCTCAACCGGTCATAGACACCCAGCACCTTCTCCTCTTCGGTGGGGTGGGTGCTGGCGGCGATCCAGACCGGATCTTCAGGTACCGGAATTTTATGGGCGAGCAGCTCCATGTCGAAGGGGGTGGGCAGCTGCAGTGCCTGATCATATTTCAGGTTGCCGGTGTGGTGGATAATATCCCGCAGGCCACCGATCTGGGCCATGCGTTGGGCATCCATGGTCGACTGCATGGCAAACAGCCTGACCGGCTCTAAAAAGGTTCTCATGAAAAATCGGAATCGGTAGTAGTTTTTAAAGGAGTTGGGAGAGAGACGACCGTTGATGGTCATGACGGGAATGTCCCGCTTTTGCATGGCATGGAACAGATTGGGCCACAACTCGGTCTCCATGACGACAAAAAAACGGGGGCGAACCTGGTTGATGACCCGGTTGACAATCCAGGGGAGATCGATGGGAAGATAAAAAACCGCCCCAACCCCAGAGAGTTTTTCCAGGGCGACCTGCTGTCCGGTCTTGGTGACGGTGGAGAGGACAATCTCGTGGTCGGGAAATCTGTTAAGGAGCTGTTCCACCACCCCCTTGGCTGCCAGAGTCTCCCCCACCGATACGGCATGAAGCCAGATTCGTGGTTTATCGTTCTGTGAAAAAAAGGTGGGTAGATCCCATCCAAACCGTTGCAGAACGGTCCCCTTGTATTTTAGGGTAGTGAAATATCTCCACGCCCAAAAGGGGAGGGTGAGGAGTATCAAGAGGCCAAGCAGAAAACTATAAACTAAATAGGGCATGATATCGCTTCGTTGCGTGTGGGTTGGGTCATCAAAAGGTTTCAATCAGTGTGACCCACTCATAGCCCATTCGTCCAGTTTCTTCATGCAAAATGGCCGGAAAAGTTGCACCAGCTTGTATTAATATAATCGTCACTTTTCTTAATAAAGATTCTCTTTTTTTCCTGCCTTTTCCTAAAAAAAAAAGGGTTGGAAAAAAGGCAATGATTCTAGCGGTTAATCGGGCTGAAAAACCGGCTATGGTTTTCAATGTCACTTTCTTCTTTCAGGGGTGCTTGACAGGGAAACTTTGAGCGGGGATTATCGCCCCAATTTAGTGATTTTGTCGATGAGGAGTTGTAACAGGTCGTGACCTTCCAAGAGCTGATTTTTGCCCTAGAGGCCTACTGGGCCAAACAGGGGTGTGTGGTTATTCAACCCTATGACATGGAGATGGGGGCAGGTACGTTCCATCCGGCCACCTTTCTCAAGGTTTTGGGACCAGAACCCTGGAAAACCGCCTACGTGCAACCCTCTCGCCGTCCCACCGACGGTCGCTATGGCGATAACCCCAACCGATTGCAGCACTACTACCAATATCAGGTCATTCTCAAACCCTCTCCACCCGATATCCAGGATCTCTATCTGGAGTCTCTGGCGGCCATTGGCATCGATCCCACGGCTCATGATATCCGTTTTGTCGAGGATGACTGGGAGAGTCCCACCTTGGGGGCTTGGGGGTTGGGCTGGGAGGTGTGGCTGGACGGTATGGAGGTGACCCAGTTTACCTATTTTCAGCAGGTAGGCGGTCTGGATCTCAAACCGGTATCCGGTGAGATCACCTACGGCCTGGAACGGTTGGCCATGTATATTCAGGGGAAGGATAACGTCTACGATCTGGCCTGGACCGATGAGGTCACCTATGGTGATGTGTTCCATCAAAACGAGGTGGACTACTCCCGTTTCAACTTTGAGCGGGCCAACACCGACCTGCTCTTCGAGCTGTTTAAAAACCATGAGGCCGAGGCGGTTGCGCTCTCCAAAGCAGAGCTGCCTCTCCCGGCCTACGATCAGGTGATCAAATGTTCTCATGCCTTTAATCTCCTCGATGCACGAGGAGCCATCAGCGTCACCGAACGGGCCGCCTATATTGGTCGGGTTCGCCATCTGGCCAGAAAAGTGGCGGAAACCTATTATGCACAGCGGGAGACCTTGGGCTTTCCTCTTCTAAAGAAGGGTCACACAAAAAAAGCAGAGGTGAAGTCGTGAGTCATTTTTTTTGGGAGATTGGCACCGAAGAGATTCCGGCTGGCAAGCTGGCGGCTGCTATTGAGGCTCTCCAGCAGAATGTTGAAAAGGCTCTTCAGGAGCAGGGTCTGTTTAAGCAGGGGATGACCATTGAGACTGCGGGAACCCCCCGACGTCTGATGGTGGCTGTCCATGGCTTGGCGGACAAACAGCCCGACTCTGTCGAGGAGCGGCGTGGCCCACCGGTAGACCGAGCCTTCGACCCAGAGGGAAAACCAACCAAAGCCGCTGAAGGCTTTGCCAAAGGGTGTGGCGTTGCCGTCGCCGACCTGGGACGTCTGGAAACCCCAAAAGGGGACTACCTGGCCTACTCCATTCGCCAGAGCGGTCAGCCGGCCAGTCAGATTCTTCCTGGTATCATGACCGATATTTTAACCCACTTTCCCTGGCCTAAATCTCAGCGCTGGGGGGATGGTGAGATGCGGTTTGTTCGTCCCATCAACTGGATTGTCTCCCTGCTGGATGGTGCCGTACTACCGTTTTCGACCATCGACGGCCTTGAGGCAGGCAATACCACCCAAGGACACCGCTTTCTGGCCCGTGGCCCCTATAAAGTCTCCGACCTGAAGAGCTATCAAGCCGCGATGGTCAAGGGGAAGGTGGTTCTTCAATCGGACAAGCGAAAAGAGCTCATCCGAGCCGGGGTGGAAAAGCTGGCCGGGGAGGTTGGGGGGGTGGCGGTTATTTCTGATTCACTCCTGATGGAGAATGTCGGCTTGACCGAGTGGCCTGTGCCCCTCTTGGGACAGTTTGATGGGGTCTATCTGGAGATTCCACCGGAGGTACTCATGACCTCCATGCAGTATCACCAGAAATATTTCCCTGTTCAGGACGAAACCGGTCGACTGATGCCCTATTTTGTCGCTGTCAGCAACATCGATACCAAGGATAATACGGTTCTGGTTACCGGCTATGAGCGGGTGCTCCGGGCTCGCTTGGAAGATGCCGCTTTCTACTGGAAATCCGATCAAAGCCTTTCCCTGGAAGGGCGGCTTGAGGGGCTGAAGTCGGTTGTTTTCCAGGCCCGTCTGGGTAGTGTCTACGAAAAGAGTCTGCGGATTGAATCCCTGGCCAGAGAGATTATCCTCAGTGTGACCCAGGCTCCTCTGGATGATACCCTCTATGCGGCCCGACTCTGTAAGTGTGATCTGATCACTGGAATGGTTGGTGAGTTTCCTGAACTTCAGGGGGTTATGGGCAGCTATTATGCTCTGGCCTCTGGGGCAAACCAGACGGTAGCCGCCACCATCCGAGAGCACTATCGTCCTCAGGGCGCTGCTGACGACCTGCCGGAGACGGTAGGGGGGCGGGTGGTCTCCTTGGCAGACAAGTTGGACACCCTGGTGGGGTGCTTTGCTGTGGGGCTGGTTCCCAGCGGCGCCAAAGATCCCTATGCCCTGCGCCGTGCCGCTCTTGGTGTGATTCGTATGGTGTTGGATGGTGAAGGCGTTCACCTCCCCCTAAGAAAGACCCTTAACAGCGGTTATGAGGCTTATGCCAACGATATTTTGGTAGAGGGTCAGAAGGAGACAGTTGAAAAGCTGATCGCCTTTTTCTATGGTCGGCTGAAAAACTTCCTCAAAACGGAAGGGTTTGACTATGACCTGATTGATGCAGTCCAATCCTTGGGGTTGGATGATATCTACGATGTGGTGCTTCGAGTTCGCGCGCTCTCTTCCTTTAAAAAACGCCCCTCTTATTCGGCTCTGGTTGCGGCGAATAAGCGCATTGCCAATATTTTGTCCAAATCTGATGAGGGTGGAAAAAAAGAGGGTCGGACCGGCGTCTCTGTCAATGAATCTCTCTTGACCCACGAAGCTGAAATGGCGCTTCATCACCAGATTCGTCAAAGTGCTGGCTTGGTGTCTGGTTTTGTTGACAAACAGGCTTACGATGAGGCGTTGACGGCGCTGGCTCAGTTGCGGGAAACCATCGACCTCTTTTTTGATCAGGTGATGGTGATGGATGAAAATCTGGCTGTCCGAGAGAATCGCTTGGGACTATTGGCACTTGTTCGGGGGACATTTGGCATGGTAGCCGATGTCAGTCGGTTGGTTTTACCGGAGTAAGAAATGGCACAACAAATAAATCTGGTGACTTTGGGGGTGGATGACCTGGATGAGTCTATTCTTTTCTATGAGGATGTGCTGGGTTTTACCAGCATGGCTCAAGAGGGGAACGTGGCTATTTTTAACCTAAGTAGTTCCTGGCTGGCTCTTCTGCCTAAAGGGGCTTTAAATGAGGAGAGTAACTGGATTTATGCTAAAGGGGATGGTGTTATCCCGTCACTACATACGTTAACTCATCATGTCGCAAGCAAGTCAGATGTTGACAAGGTGATCTGGCAGGCGGTTGAGGCGGGAGCCAAACTGCTGAAAAAACCAGCAGATCAGCCTTCAGGAGGCTACTCTGGCTACTTTACTGATCCCAGCGGACATTTGTGGCAGATTGTCTGGAACCCCTATTTTTGCACCTATTCCGATAACAACAAGCACAGAACATCCCTACCGCACTAAAGCGCAATTAGCCCCTCTATTGATCAACGGGAGAGAGAATCTTCTCTCCCGTTGATCAATGGGGTTGACCTGACTTTATGCGGGGCAGGTTACGATCCCATAATAATATTCTACGTACCGTTTGAGTCGGTTGAAGGCGGTATTTTCAAGACCATCCAGTTTTGTCAAGTCCTTGACACCACAGTGACGTCTAATGATCTCAAAAACGTTTGGATTTTCACGAAGTACATCCATTTTTTTCTGAAGAGTAGCTAAATCACCTGACATTATTTTGTTCCTTTGGAGCGAATTATATTGAAAAATAAAGCACACAGAACCTAGCTTTCAATTCTTGTGCCATAAGTGTCGATAATCCTGGAAACGGCAGTTGGGCGTGCCTGAAACTCTGGTTTGATTTGGCTATATTTCAGGAGGATCCTGCACCAAAAAGCTCTTTTTTTACCTCATCCACCGGCATCAAGTGACCGGTCCAGATCTGGAAGGCCCGGGCCGCTTGGTGAATAAGCATGCCCAGTCCGTCAACAAACGGAAGGTTATGGGCTAAAGCCAGCTTTTGCAGTGGCGTTTTGTTGGCAGAGTAGACAATATCATAAATCAGGGTCTGTTCTTGCAACGCCTCAACCGCCAAAGGAAACGCCTCTGCCCCCTTCAACCCCAAGCTGGTGGTATTCACAACCATATCGACCTTGGCTAAAGGCAGGTCGGAAAAGAGCAGGGGAATGGGGCGAATATCGGCGTGCGGGTAGTAGCGGGTAAAGAGGGCGGCCAGATTTTCTGCTCGACTCAGGGTTCGGTTGGCCAGCAGAATATGCTCTGCCCCGCCATCCAACAGGGCGACCAAAACTGCTCGGCACGCTCCGCCAGCCCCTAGGACCAAAATTGTTTTCCCGGCGAGATCATCCGTATGTTTTTCCCGCAAGGCGGTTATAAACCCATAAGCATCGGTGTTGTAACCGACCAAATCCCCCCCCGCCTCAATAACCACGGTATTGACGGCACCAATCTTTTCTGCTGCCGGGTCCAGATGGTTCATCAGCGGAAGAAGAGGCTCTTTATGGGGAACGGTCGCATTGAATCCCACTCCTCCCAAGGCGCGGAAGCCGAATAGAGCCTCTTGAAGATCTTTTGGGCGAACATGAAAGGGGAGGTAGCGAAAGTTGAGATCCAGGTAGGCCAGGGAGAGGTTGTGGATGGTTGGGGAGAGGGAGTGGGCGATGGGGTCGCCAAAAACCCCCAAAAGACGACTCTCTCCATCACCCAACAAAAAACGCTGGCTTAACCGGCTGATCTCCATATTTGGCTTCTATTCCTTCATTTTATAGATGGTTGGCGCCACTTGTGATACAGGAACATTCAGGTTATTGAGGGTTTCGGAGTGACCGACAAAAAAATAGCCCCCCGGTAACAGGTTTCGACACAATTTGTTGACGATGGCTTCAGAGGTGGGACGATCGAAGTAGATCAGGCAGTTGCGGCAGAAAATAATATCGTAGGTGTTGTGAATCGTGTAGCTGGCATCCATAAAGTTAAGATGTTGAAATGTCACCATGGATCGAAGGGTTGGGCCCATCCTCACCAGAGGTTTGCTTCTGTCTTTACTCTTGAGCATGTAGTCCCGCTTGATGCCCAATGGAACCCCAGCAACCCGGCTCTCTTCATAGACGGCGTTTTGGCCTTTTTTAAGTGCCTTGGTCGAGAGGTCTGTTCCGAGGATTTTGACTTTATAGTTGGCCAGCTGCTTGGATTTGGCAAACTCCATGGCAACAATTCCCATGGTGTAGGGCTCTTCTCCCGTCGAACAGGGGGCGCTCCAGATCTGTAGAGGTCTTTTGGTGCCGGCTTGATGGGTTTCCAATAAGAATGGTAAGGCGGTGCTGGTCATGAAATCGAAGTGGGCCGGCTCACGGAAAAAATCGGTCTTGTTGGTGGTGACCATATCCAAAAAGTTGATCAACTCTTCGCCCGAATGTTGTGGGTTCAAGACCCAATCCACATAATCTGAAAATGAGGTCATTTTCAGATGGCGCAACCGTTTTTGCAGGCGGGCAGTGAGTAGGGATTTTTTGGAGGGGGGCATCTGAATCCCCACCTGTCCCTGAATAAACGTTGCCAATCGATTGAAATCTTGATCAGACAGCCCTGCCGAACTGGGAACACTCTTTACTTCAGAACCCATGACACACATCCATCCTCTTTAACTCGGGACATCTATTGATTCAGCCATGTCTCAAAATAGAGCAAAGCGGGCGGTTTAGCCAGGGGACGTTGCTATTCAAGCTGAATGTCAACATCCCCTGGTCAAACAAGGTAAGCGAGCAGAGACTAATGCTACCAACGAATGCGTACCTCACGGGCCCGTTTTTCATCGGCAGACTCAATGGTAAAGCTGAACTGTTTATAGTTTAATATCTGTCCCTTGTGAGGGATATCCCCAGCCAACTCCATCAGAAAGCCGCTTAAGGTCTCGTAAGGACCATCAGGGATGGTAATACCCCAATCTTCACTTAAAGTGATCAGATCGATTCTTGGGTTGGCCAACAAATCTCTGTCACTTTTTTTTGTCACCCAATCAGAGGAGACCGGTTTGCCCAGATCATACTCATCCTCCAAATCTCCGACAATGCGCTCCATGATATCTTCCATGGTGATGATACCCTCGGCGGCCCCATACTCATCGATCATGACGGCAAAGCGAATACCGGACTCTTGGAATTCGACGAGAAGATCTTCAACGCTTTTGGAAGAGCTTACGAAGCGAACCGGCTCTATTAAGGGTTCAATAAGATCCTCTTTGGCTTCCCGCATGTTCTCTCTGGCGTTGTAGATGCCGATGATATGATAGATCTGCCCTTTATAAACCGGCAGGCGAATATGGGAAGATTTCCAGGCGATAATACTGGCTTCTCCACAGGTGATATTGTGAGGAATGGCCGTGATGTCAATCAACGGTTTGGCAATATCACGAACCTTGGTCTCACCAAAGTTGAACATACGCCGAATCATGGTCTTCTCTTCTTGACGGACATCGCCCCCGGATGCGGGCATTTTAAGGATGATGTCGATCTCTTTTTTCAGGGTAAACGGTGTATTTCCCCTGGCACCGGTCAAATGGGTCAATAAACGGGTAACCCAGGTAAAGATAAGAAGAATGGGATAGAAAAGGTAGGAGGCACCCTTGAGGATATAGATGACCCGTGGCGTGATGGTATTGGCTTTTTGCTGAAAAATACTTTTGGGAACAATTTCACCAAACACCCAGATCAAGGGGGCGACAATGGCAATAGCGGCCCAACTATTCTCTTTTCCGAACAGTTGTACAGCCAGCAAAGTAGCCAGAGTGGTGTTGGTGACAATGGCAATGTTGGTTCCCACCAGGGTGGTAGAGAGAAGAAATTCGGGATTGTCCAACATTTCGAGAGCCAGCTTGGCCCCTTTGTTTCCCTTGGCGGCATCATGGCGTAATTTGATTCGGTCTGCGCTCACTACACCGATTTCCGCCCCGGAAAAAAAGGCCTCCATCATCAAACAGCCGATCATCAAAAGTATAATTACTGAAATATCCATTTTATTAACAACTCATCTTCAGGTCCATCGTCTTGAATAGTTCCAACCCAAATCAAACAGAGGGGGTTATGCCTTTTTTACGGTTGCTTCCACAGCCACCTCTTTACTCTCTGGTCCTTCTCGCCGGCAGGAAATTTTAGTGATCCGATTGTTGGTTATTTTATCCACCGTAAAGAGCCACCCCTCAATGGGGATGCTGACCCCTTGTGGAGGAAGCTCTCCAAAATGGTGCAACAGCCATCCCCCCATGGTCTCCGCCACATTGGTTGAAAAGTTGCTGCCTATTTTATTATTGAAGCCGGAGACCAGCAGATCCCCTTTGATGATAATCAACTGATCGCCATTTTCAGACACCTCTGCCGTCTCAGACATCCCTTCTTTGGGTGTAAGGGAGCCAAAGATGGTAGCTAGCATGTCATCGATGGTAATCAGGCCGATAATGCCGCCATATTCATCCAACACCATGGCAAAAGAGCGTTTTCTTTTCCGCAGCATAAAGAAAAGATCGGTGACCAACTTGGTGGCCGGAACAAAAATGGGTTGGCGCAGGAGCGGGCGCAGAGATTTGGCATCCAGACTGTTTCTGTCGATTGAGGGGTCCATCAGATCTCGAATATGCAAAATACCAATCACGGCATCTTCATGGCTTCGGTAGATGGGTACCCGAGTAAAGTTGGTATCCTTGACAGTCTCCAGAATATCCTTGACCGGTGTGTCGATGGAGAAGGCAAGAAAATTGGAGCGAGGGGTCATCAAGTCCTGGACAGTCTGGTTACCAAAATCAAAAATATTGTTGATAAATTTCTGTTCTACACTGTCTAGAGCACCTAGCCCGGCGGCATGGTCAACCAAGGTTCGAACCATATCTTCGGTTACGATATTTCCCTTGCTGCGCTCTTTGCCGATTATCATGGTCGTCAGACCATCAGCCACAAAGCGGACGACGACTCGGAGAGGAGAGATATATTTGGCAAACATCTCGAGCAGGGGGGTGGCACGGGAGGCAAAAGGAATATTATTCTTGAGGGCAATGGTCTTGGGGGTAATCTCCCCAAAGAGCAGAAGAATGGGTAGCATGATGAAGATATTGACCCACCACTTATCCTCACCACCCATCAGTTGAATAACCAGACTGGCCGAGATAACCGAGGCGGAGACATTCACCAACTCATTTCCGATGAGAATGGTGACAATCAGCCGTCGAGGCTCGTTGAGCAGACGGATAATGCGTTCAACCATCGGATTCTGTTCCAGCTTCATCTGTTCAAGTTGAGAACGATTGAGCGAGAAAAAGGCCGTTTCTGAGCCGGAGAAAAAGCCTGACAGACCAAGAAGAAGAACAAATATAATGAGTTCAACAGCAATAATAGGATCCATTTCCACGATAAAAAATTCCTTGTCCGACAATGTCAGCCAATCGCTGACTAATTTGCTGCACTATATCATAGACCTGATACTTTTCAAGTTGAGGCATCTTTGTTATCTCATTTTTTTAATGCACACCACCTCAAAAACGGATGGAATCCATTGTTGACCGGCATGAATATCTATAAATTGCTTCCATGATCTTATACCTCTGCGAAAAACCTTCCCAAGCTCGTGATATCGGCAAAGTTCTGGGTGTGACCAGCCGTCGGGATGGCTATCTGGTTGGTCCGGACAAGCAGGTGACCTGGTGTGTTGGTCATCTGTTGGAGATGATAGCGCCGGATGGCTATAAGGGAGAGTGGAAATCCTGGCGGATGGATACTCTGCCTATGATTCCTGATCGCTGGAAGTTAGAAGTAAAAAACCGGGTGGGTAAACAGTATACCGTCATTCGAACCCTGCTCAAAAGTGCCGATGAGGTGGTCTTGGCAACCGATGCCGACCGGGAGGGGGAGACCATTGGGCGAGAGGTTCTCGACCGCTGTCGCTATCGAGGCAAGATCTCCCGTCTTTGGCTCTCTGCTCTGGATGATGCCAGCATTCAAAAGGCGCTGAACAACCTTTTGCCGGGAGAGAAAACCCAACCTCTCTACCAGGCAGGATTGGGGCGGGCCAGGGCTGACTGGCTGGTAGGGATGAATCTGTCTCGGGCTTATACGATTCTTGGCAGGCAGAGGGGGTATGATGGTGTCTTGACGGTAGGGCGGGTACAGACACCCACCCTTAAGCTGGTTGTGGACCGGGACCGTCAGATTGAAAACTTTATAGCGGTCGATTTTTTCGATCTGCTGGTTCTTCTTAAAACAGAGGGGGAGAGCTGTCACAGGTTTGTGGCTAAATGGCTCCCCGATAAAAAAGGGGCGGATGAGCAGGGGCGCTGTCTGGACCGAGCCAGGGTAGAGGCTCTCTGTGAACAGGTTGGGGGGCAAAGTGGCCCGGTTGTCAAGGCTGAGACAAATCGCATCAAGGAGCCACCCCCTCTCCCGTTGGAGCTCTCTACCCTCCAGCAGGAGGCCTCCCGAAAATGGAGCCTGGGAGCCAAACGGGTGTTGGAGCTGGCCCAGGCTCTTTATGAAAAACACAAAGCCATTACCTACCCAAGAACTGACTGCCGTTATCTGCCCCAAAGCCAGTTTTTGGAGGCTCCGGTACTTTTTCGTGCCCTGAGCCAATCGGACCCCAACCTGCACCCCCTGGTTGAAGGTGCCGACAGTTCCCAGCGCTCCAAAGCCTGGAACGATAAAAAAATAACCGCTCACCACGCCATCATCCCCACCACGGCTATTGTCAATGTGGCAGCCATGTCTTTTGAGGAGCAACAACTCTATGACCTGATCCGGCGTTACTATCTCGCCCAGTTCTACCCCGCCTACGAATACGACAAATCCACCATCGATACTCAGATCAACGCCGAACTATTTCGGGCTTCGGGTAGGGTCGAGCGGCTAGCCGGTTGGAAAATCCTGCTGCGTAACAACCCAGCCAACCAGCGCCAATCTTTGGAGGCCAGGCGAAGTGAGCAGAAGCTGCCAGCCGTCAAAAAGGGGGAGACGCTCTGGGTAGAGAAAGCCAAGATTGAAGAGAAAAAAACCAAGCCTCCGCCGCGATATTCAGAAGGAACCCTCATTCAAACCATGAAAAATGTCGGTCGATTGGTGGAGGATAGACGGCTGAGAAAAATCTTGAGAGAGACCGCTGGAATTGGTACCGAGGCGACCAGGGCCTCCATCATAGAGAACCTGTTGATGAGAAAACTGTTGGTTAAAGAGGGAAAAAAAAACCTCATCAGCCAACCGGCCGGGCGTGCGCTCATCGATATGCTCCCCCATAGTGTGACAGATCCCGCTACCACAGCGGTTTGGGAGCAGGCTCTGGATGATATTGCTCAAGGGGAGGCAACCCTGGATGGCTTCTTGACCAAGTCTGTTACCTGGATAAATCGACTGGTTGGTAATGTAAAAGAGAGAGAGCGGTTGGGGATTTCCCAATTCTCCACACACCATTCGGATGCCTCCATGGGGAGCGGGAATGGGGAAGAGGGGGGTGGACGGGTTCTATGTCCTCTTTGCGGTAAGGTGATGCGGCCGCGCAAGGGGCCAAACGGTCTCTTTTTGGGTTGCTCCGGTTATCCCAACTGCCGGGCGACTCAGTCGGTCCCCAAACAGTCAACCCCAACCAAAAAGGGGGCATCGTCCCTTAATGAAAGAGCCAAGGGAAGCGGTACAGGCCGTAGCACGTCTGCCACCCCAACACCAGCCGGTTTAATGGTATCCTAGCGCATGAGACTCTATCGGTTTATCACTGTTTTTGCCATCACCTCCGTCCTCGCCCTTTTTTTGAATAACCGTTTTTTTGGTGATCTATCAACCGGCGAAGGGTGGGATCGAATGGGCTATGCTGCCGGTTCCATCGTTATCATCAGCTGGCTTCTCTCCACGCCCCTCTCTGGCTCAACCTGGAAAAGCCTGCAGCGAATCGGGGGTTGGTCGCTGTTTTTACTCCTTATCATTACGCTCTACAGTTTTCGGTCTGATCTGGGAGCTGTAAAAAATCGGGTGATGGCGGCCATTATTCCTCAAAGCGGCTTTGTCATGAAGCCCGGCAGCATGAGCTTTTATCGGTCCCGCAATGGACATTTTCATGTGGAGGCGCTTGTTAACGGTGTGTCTGTCCGTTTTTTGGTGGATACCGGTGCCAGTGATGTGGTGATTGCTCCCCATCTGGCCCCATCATTGGGGTATCATCTGCGCGCTTCCGACTATACCAAGGTCTATCACACCGCCAACGGAAAAGGCCGAGGTGCCCCTGTCACCCTCCAGACTTTTCAAGTGGGCGAGCTCACTTTGGAAAACCTGCCGGCCAGTGTCAATGGAGCGCCCATGAGAACCTCCCTGTTGGGCATGCGTTTTTTTAATCGTCTCCGAAGCTTCCAGGTTGAGGATGAACTCTTGACCCTCCACTGGTAAAAAGGGACGTCAAAGGCAAAAGGAAACGTAGTGTTAATCTTAATTTAAATCAATAACAGAGCACAATTGGGGGTCCAGAAAGCTTATGAAAACGGAATATCTGCATGCGACCGATATCTTCGGAAAATACGTTAAAACCGCCGAGAGAACCGCGTTGATTACTGAAATCCGCAACTACTCCCGCACCAACGGAGATGCACCGGTAGCGGTTCCGGTCGTACACGTTATTCTGATGACCAGTAACGGTGCCATACGCCTGGTTCAGCGGGGCGACAAGGCAGAGAACCCCTTCATGTGGGATAAGTCGGTTGGGGGCCATGTGGTGACGGAGGACAAAACCCTGAGCCGTAAGAGCTTTGATGATAACGCCAAAAAAGAGATGGCTGAGGAGATTGGTGTTAAAAAGGTTCTGATCGCTCAAGATAGTCTGGATTTTCACCATAGGGTTCAATCGGAAGATCATGATTTTTCCAATCAAGCTCTTCTGCAACTCATCGACTATGACCCCTGGCTTGGCTCTATCTGTCAGGTTAAAGAGGGGGCCCCCTGGCTAAAGCGAGCCAACACCGCCACCTATCTGGGTATCTATGATGGAAAAATCAACTTTGTCGATGGGGAGGCTATCGACCATCGCTCAGTTGAGCGGGCCGAGCTGATGGGAGACTTGCGAGAGAACCCTTGGAAATATGCCGATGGGGTTCGCATTCTCATGCAGCGTTATTATGCTCTGCTGCGGGTTGTAAAATAGCGGTTGGGCAGAGGAAAATAAGGAACAAAAAAAGGCCGCTACTCCTTGAGGAGTAGCGGCCTTTTCTATCATCAGGATACTAGATCTTTACAACGGCATCCGCCTTGGGACCTTTTTCTCCTTGAGCGACACCAAATTCAACCCGCTGTCCCTCTGCGAGGGTTTTGAATCCGTCGCCTTCGATGCTGGTGTGGTGAACAAAGACGTCACCTTTACCGTCATCACGCTCAATAAAGCCGAAGCCTTTGCTGTCGTTGAACCATTTTACTGTGCCATTCTCGCGATCTGCCATTGATTTCTCTCCAAACAAAAAAAATAAAGAAGGTTAACAATTCAGCAGAACGTCTTCTACAACAGGCCGTTAAAACAGTGTAGTCTTGTACTGGAACCGCTCTGAGAAAAGGTGCCTTTCAGAGGGGTCTGCAATTTTACAAAGTTAGGCTGTATCACACACGACTGCATACTTGTTCCTGAGCTTTTAGCACTTCCCATCAAGACTTGTCAACAACTAAATTGAACTGAAAATCTCCTTTTCGACTAAAGATCTCATCAATCATCCCTAGGGATAAAACCAGATTTTCCAGGTATTAATAGAATCAGTAGAGAGGTTTTTTCGCGATAATGAGGGCTGAAAATTCAAGCTACCATTAACAAGGCTGTTTGTACATATAAAATTTGTTGTAGGCCCGGTTTGTCTTTTTACACAAAAAGGGCTGGGAAAATTTTTTCCCAGCCCTTTCGTTATACTGATAGGTCAGACCTGGGGTCTACATCAGTCGCAATCTTTCAACCGGTTGATCTTTTAGAAGATGTTGCTCAAAAATTTCAGTCACATCTTCAGGTTTGACCCCTTTGTACCAAACCCCTTCAGGATAGACTACCATCGTCGGGCCTTGATCGCAGGGTCCCAGACAGAAGGTGCCTGTGACCTGGATTTGACCAAACAGGTCACGTTTTTCCATCTCACCCATCATTGTCTCAAACACACCCGATGCACCCGATCCTCCGCAAGATCCTCTAGGGTGGCCTGGTGGACGTTGGTTCATACAGACAAAAACATGATGTTTGGGCTTCATGGGTTTTCCCCTTTATCGAAGGTAAAAAAATGAGTCTGCCTAGCGTTATCGGATTAGGAAGCGACGGAAACCTCGACCGGGTCACACTCCCAAAGTCCATGCTTGGTGCAGTAGGAGAGTGCTGTCAAACGGAGCTTGGCACCACTGGGGATCACGTTGAAGATCACCTCGGCTTGTCCCTTTTGACCCTGACCACCCAAGGTGCCGGAGACAAAATTGGCCTCAGCCAACAGGGTAGCACCATTATAGAGCTGAATGGATTTGATGAAATGGTCTGCATCATCCGGGTGGCTGTACTCTTGCCCCATTCTGACAGTGACGGGAAACTTCTCTCCCGCTTTGGCGTTGTTGGCACACTCGATAAAAGGGGAGTGACGATCGATATAGTCCTTTTTGGCCTCTTTATCGACGTCGGAAATGTCTACGTAGCGATTGATCTGTGGCATCCGATTTTCTCCAAATAATAGGTGAACTGAAGTGGATTAAAGGTCGCTGGCGTTGGCTGTCAGGTATTCGGCCACACCCTCTGTAGAACCTTTCATACCGGGCTTGCCCTTGTTCCAACCAGCTGGGCACACTTCGCCATGCTCTTCAGTAAACTGGAGAGCGTCAATCATACGCAGCATCTCGTCGATGTTACGACCCAAAGGTAGATCGTTGACCACCTGATGGCGAACAATACCCTCTTTGTCGATCAGGAAAGAGCCGCGCAACGCAATGCCGGGGCCAAAATAGAGGTCATAGGCTTTGGTGATCTCTTTGGAGATGTCGGCAACCAGGGGATATTGAACATTGCCAATACCACCGTTGTTGACATCGGTGTTTTTCCAGGCCAAATGGGTAAAATGGGAGTCAACCGAAACACCAATCACCTCAACGCCACGATCCTTGAACTCTTTTAAGCGGTGATCAAACGCGATGATCTCGGAGGGGCAGACAAAGGTGAAGTCCAGGGGATAAAAAAACAGAACGACATATTTACCCTTGGAGTCGGACAGGGAAAAGTCGGCTTTGATGCTGTTGTCGGGCATGACGGCATTGGCGGTAAAATCGGGGGCTGGCTGGGTAACGAGTACACTCATGATACGTTTTTCTCCATTTGAAATTATATGGGTCAATATAAGCTAAGTTCGGGATTATAACAGACCAGGAGTGGCTAAAAAAGCCGGCAATGAAAATAATCCATCACCCCCTTTTTTCTCCAGACCTGCATCCATCTGATGAGAGGCAATATTTCATTTTTTTATCTTCTCGTCAACCAAAAAAATATGGTATAACATCAAAAAAGTTGACAGATCGACGACATTTTTTCATTTTTTCTGAAAAAGAGAGGGACCTTTCTCTGTGATCACCAATCTTGTCGGGACCCGTATTCGCTCCATTCGGGCCCAAAGAAAATTGACCCAGCAGCAGTTGGCCGACCTGGCCGGCATACCCCGGCCCACTCTGGCGACGGTGGAGAGGGATGACTCCAACCCCAGTCTTTCTGTCGTCTTCAAGGTGGCCAACGCCTTTGGCATGACCCTGGACCAACTGGTTGAGTCCTCCCATAGAAAGGTTCGGGTTTATCGAGCCAATAAAATGCGCCAAATCACCTCCGGAGATGGGGATTATCACGCCACCACCATCACCCCTTCGCAGCTATTCCACATCAATCAACTGGAATTTTTCCTGCAAGTCGGTGGTATCTATGAGGGTAAACCCCATCCACCCGGTAGTGAAGAGCATCTTTATATTCTCCAAGGAGAGATCTCCTTGGATGTCTCTCAGGAGACCATCCATCTGAGCAAAGGGGATTATGCCTGTTTCCTGGGTAATGTTCGCCATGTCTATCGTAATGTCGGCCAGGAGGAGGGGTGGGCCATGGTAACCATTCTGGAGGGGATGACCTCTTTTTAGGGGGAAAGAGCAGACCGTTTCTTGATACCTGGTCTGTTAACCACTACTATCCGCGAGAACTTGGGATAATCGTCGCAATGAGTACTTACCAGACTTGAAGGATTAAACTATGGAAACCGAAGCACTCCGGCAGATTTTACAAGCGGGGTTGGAGCATGACTATTTGGCGCTGGATGGAGATGGACGCCATTTTGACCTGACTGTGGTCAGTGCCGCCTTTCGAGGATTGAGCAAAGTTCAGCAACATCAGGTGGTCTATAAGGTGTTGGGGGATCTGATGAAAGAGGATGTTCACGCTCTGGTTATCAAAGCCCACACACCAGAAGCCTGGGCAGAACAGAACAGATAATTTTTTAATATTGTTACAGGAGAAGCTCGCATGAGCGATACCAACAGCAAAATTCAAGAACAAATTTCCAATAACAGCATTGTACTCTACATGAAAGGCAGCCCCATTTTTCCCCAGTGCGGTTTTTCTGGTCGAGCGGCTGATCTTTTAAAAAGATGTGGTGCCAAAGGCTATTTTTCTGTGGATGTATTGCAAGACCCAGAGATTAGAGAGGGTATCAAAGCCTTTTCCAGTTGGCCCACCATCCCCCAACTCTACGTTAAGGGGGAGTTTGTCGGCGGTTCCGATATCATGATGGAGCTGTACGAATCCGGCGAGCTTAAAACCCTGATTGAATCAACCAATAGCTAACCCCCCCTAACTGGCCCAGGCCCCCTGTTTTGCATCTGAAACAGGGGGCTGGCAACCCTAACCCTAGGGCTCATAAAGAGGCTGCAGGGCAGCTTTGACCGGTTTGGTCTGCTGACTCTTCCCCTCTTGTCTTGCCATCTCTTCAAACCGTTGCCATAACGCCTCTCCCTGCCAGTTGCTGCCATCCGGGGCAAAAAGCGCCTGATCCAGCCGCCTCAACTCCTGACGCAGGCTGCTGCTCCCTCGACTGCCGATGGTATCCAACCCTGGAGAGGCCTCTTCAGGCCACTGGGTTTTGGCCCATTGAATCAACAGGCGGCGGGTGTCGTTGGGGCGGTTCTCCCGGCAGCTTTGTCTTAACTGTTTGCCTATCTCATCAATGTTGGGCCGATTCACTTGGGAGTAGGGGGTGGGAGGCTCTTGAGAGTGTTTGCGAGCGTGGTGGCTCCACCACCATCCCAACGCGGTAACCATCCACCCGGTTGCCAAAAACAGACTCAACCAAAACAGCAGCGCAGGGTCAGATTGCGGGGGGATGGTAGCGGGAACAGTTGGACTCTTGGCCGGGGCCGGAAGGGGTGGTGTGGCTGTGACCAAGGGTTGGGGTGGGGGCGGAAGGGGTTGCCGATTGGGGTTGGGGTTGGTTGAGGGGCTGACATCGAAAGAGAAGCCTGGCACTCTGGCAATCTTCATGACATCCTCATCCACATCCCACCAGGGGATCTCGATGGGAGCCAGTTGATGGTGACCGGGGGTGGTGGGAATGAGAGCATTTTTTTGTCGGCGCACACCAACAATGCCGGATATTTCCACCTGATCGGTCACTTCGGGCCGGTCGGTATACTGTTTGAGCCCCTTGTTGCTTTCATGGGGCAACTCGGGTAGCTGCTTGGCGGGAATACCGTCGGCCATAATGGATAAGGTTCGGGTGATCGGCTCATCGGTGATAAACTGGGGCGGCTCCTGACTCCACTTTTCGCTCAGGATAAGCTCATGGGCAGGCAGCCACCTTTTACCCTTGAACGAGGCGGGAATGGGTCGTACCTGCAGAGTAAGGCTTTTGGAGACGACCCGCTTGACCGAACTGCGTTGACGCCCGAAGGGGTCGTTGAAAAGAGAGCCAAAAACCCGGTTTCCTCCACCAATGGTAGCCGTTAATTGGATCGGTTTAAGGGTAAGTGTGCCGCTCTCTTGAGGAAAGAAGGCGTAGCGATGCTCTTCAACAATGTAGGGGCGGCCGTTATGCTCTGTCTTGTAGCGCTGGCCCTCACCCAGCCGTTCAACCACCACCTCACCCCCCTCAAACTGGGGTTGGGTCATGTTGGCACCGGATAGATTGATTGCCCGGAAAAAACGGATGGTCAACACCACCTGAGCCTGAACATAGGGTGTTTCCCTATCGGTCTCCACCTCCAGAAACAGATCGGAACCGGCGTCACTGTTGATGTTCGAGTCGGGTCGCTCTTGGGTTACCTTGATCTGGGCCGGTTTGGACTGAAAGCGGCCAAAGGATAGAGGGGGGATGTCGATCAGGCCAGCCTGTTTGGGCATGAGGGTCAATGCCCAGGAGACCGTTTGGCGGCGGGCGCCGTTAATATATTGCAGGTTGGTACTCTGCTTGGTGTGCAGGATGTCGAAGTTTTCTTTCAACACAGAGAAGTCCGGGCTGCCATCCACCTCCCCTTCAACCTCAAAAAAAAGTTGAAAAGATTCGTTGACCGCCACCGGTGAGCGATCAACCTTGAGGGTGATCTCAACCGCTTGGGCAGGGAAAGGGAGACATGCCACAAACAGAAGGGCGACTCCAACCCAAAAAAGCCGATTCTGCCAGCCGCTCTGCCATCGCCTCTTGTTGGTTATCTGCGTTACCATGGTTGATCCATTCTATCGGTTGGTCGTTGACTTTTCTGATATTGATAATGAAATTTTCGCCTCAGCAGCCCACCCGGATCATCCGGAATACGCCGCAACCATCGATCAACAGCGCGTTTGGCCTCATCTTCTTTCATCTGCTCTTCCGTAATCTCTTGGCTTGCCGCCTCTTTTTCAGCCATTTCCTCTGTCTCTTGGGGTGGGTGTGGCGGCTGTTTGCTTTGGGCTTGTTGCGCATCCTCCGGTTTTTTCTCTTCAGCCTGACCTTCTGCCTTGGCAGGCTCCTTCTCTTGTTCTCCTGTCTGCTCAGAGGAGGGGGTCTGTTGGGAGCGTTGCTCCATACCCTCATCATCTGAACGATTGTTTTGCTCGGAAGGGGGGGCTCCCTCTCCCTCTTGCTTCTCTTGGTTTTTATTCTCTTGCTTGCCTGATTGGTTTTCCGATTCAGGGGGGGGCGGCAGAGCCTTTTTGACCACCTCTCGATTGTGTTTGGCATCCCTGTGATTGGGCTCCTGTTGCAGCGCCTTGTCATAGGCTTCCAGAGCCTCTGGCAGCCGTCCCAGCCGAGCCAGGGCGTTGCCTCGGTTATACCAGGCATCAGCCCCCTCCACCCCCTTGAGGCTCTCCAGGGAGGCTTCATAATCTCCCCCTCGATAGTGGGCGGCCGCCTGCCACTGGGGATCTTGGAACAGTTCGGCGGCCTGATCCGGTTTTTCTGCCATCAGAGCCGAATAGCCCCGCTGGTCTGGTCGCTGCCAGAGCGCATCCCACTCCCAGGCGAACCCCTCTCCCACATAAGAGAAAAAAAGCAGGATAGCCAGAAGCGACTGGCGCCGAAAAGTGGTGGCTGCCCAGATCAGCACCGGGATCAGCAGCCAAGGCCCCTCTTCATACCATCGGTCGGCTAAAAAATCGGTTTCGGTAACCGACATGAAGAGGGGGTTCTGTTTGATTCGGCTCAGCAGTTGGTTGATGTCTCCGTCGTCACTGCGCAGGGAGAGATAGCTGCCCCCTGTCTGGGTAGCGATCTTTTGCAGAGGGAGGCTGTTGAGTTTTGGAATAACAATGGCACCATTATGGTCGGAGAAAAACCCCCCTTCTGGCAGGGGAATAGGCGCCCCTTCTGTTGTACCCACCCCCAAAATCGAGAGGCGATGCGGTTGAACATCCTCGGCAGAAAAAGAGGAGGAGTCGGGCCATCCGTCGGTAATCAAGAGCAGGTCACCCCGGTGAATACCACTGTTTTTAAACAGCTCCACCCCTTTATTGAGGGCAGCCTGGGGGCGACTTCCCTGGGCGGGCATCAGATCGGTTGTGAGGCTTTTGACCAGATTGGCAATGTTATGGGTATCATCCGTCAAAGGGGAGACCACAAACGGTTCGGCAGCATAGACAATCAGGGCGGTCTGCCCTTCAACCCGGCGGGAGAGAATATCGGTTATTTTATGCCGAGCCCGAGTCAGCCGGTTGGGTTTAAGGTCGGTGGCTTCCATGGAGCGGGAGAGATCCAGAAGAAGGACCAACGCCGACTGGTTGCTGAAAACCGGCTGTGGAATACGTTGCCAGACCGGACCTGCCAGGGCGATGATGACCAGAGAGGCCGAGAGGAGCGCACCCCAGGGGAGTGACTGTTTCAACCCTTGTTGAGAGCGGTTCATGATATAGGGGAGCAGCTGGGGGTCGCACACCTCACCCCAGCTTTTGCCCCCTCTTACTCTCTTGCCCAGAGACCAGACAAGCAGACCAAGCGGGATAAAGGCCAAAAACCACCCAGGCCGTAAAAAATGGAACGTCTCCAGCATCTATTGTTCTCTCCTCAGTCGACCCAGACCAACCCTCTGCCAAACCACAAGCAGAGCCAGCAACAAGGCCCCGGTCAACGGCCAGATGAACAGAGCCCGTGAAGGGCGGTAAGAGCGGCTCTCCTTCTCCACCGGTTCCAGTTCATCCAGCAGTTGGTAGATTTTTTCCAGCTCTTCGGTGTTGCGGGCCCGAAAATAGCGCCCTTGGGTTGCTTCTGCCATGGCTTTCAAGGTTTTTTCGTCCAACTCCGCCGATGGGTTGATGCGTCGATTCCCAAAAAAGGAGCGGACAATCATCTCGTCGGCACCGATTCCGATGGTATGAATTTTCAGCCCCTCGGCAGCAGCCAGACGAGCCGCCTGCAGGGGCGAGACCTCTCCGGCAGTATTGGCGCCGTCGGTGAGTAGAACCAGCACCCGGCTGTCGGGGGTGGCGTTGCGGAGTTTTTTAACCGCCAAACCGACCGCATCGCCGATGGCGGTCTCCTTGCCAGCCAAGCCGATGGCCGACTCTCTTAACAGGGTGGCAACCGTATCTCGGTCAAAGGTTAGTGGTGTTTGCAGATAGGCGTTGCGACCAAAGAGGATCAGCCCCACCCGGTCGCCCTGACGCCGTTTGATAAACGCCCCAGCCACCTGTTTGGTTGCCGTTAATCGATCGACCACCTCGCCATTCAAGACAAAATCCTTCACCTCCATACTACCAGAGAGGTCCACCGCCAACATGAGATCCCGACCATTGACCGGTAACGCCACCGGCTCCCCCAACCATTGGGGGCGAGCCGTAGCCGTGAGCAGTAGCAGCCAGGCCAACATTGGCAACAGCAGGCTTCGCCAACTGTTTTTGTGGGCGTTGGTCTGGGTAGAGTAGGTCAGGATGGCGTGAAAATCTTCGGGAAAGGGGATCTTCAGGGCGGCTTCGGATGGATGAGAGACAACCCGTCCCAAGCGGCGCACCAACCAGGGGAGTGGTAACAGAACAACAATCCAGGGCCATTCAAACTGTATCATTCAGAACCCCTCTTTATTAACGAATAACCGCACCAGCCAACAGCAAAAAAAGCAGCCCCGCGCCCGCACCCAGATGAATCGAACGTTTAAGGGGAATACCAAAGACAGCATTCAGCCCGACCACGGTCAGTATGCTCTCGATGACCACAATGGTAATATGCCAGGGAATGATGACTTCTGGACTGCCCCACCCCAGTTTGACCAGAAAACTATCGATTAAAAGGCTGGGAATCCAGGGACCAAAAAAACAGAATCCGACCAGGGTCCAGGTTCGGCGGTAGGTCATGATGGAGATCACCGCATGGCTGCGGCCATACTGCCAGATAAAGTAGGAGAGGGTGCTGATAATCACCAGACCGTAGGGACCGTAGGCGAAAATTTCAAAAAAACGGTAACTTTGAGGGTCAATCCCAAAAGGGACCGGAAGCAGCATGGGGCTGTTTTCCTGGTAGAGGGAGACCACGGTTGTCAGGGCGGTAGACTCCCAACGGAACACCTGCAAAAAAACAGCCAGGGGAAGCATGTCAAAAGCTCTCAAGCGGGTGTAGAGTCCCGATGGGCGCAGAAACATGAAGCAGAGCAGATTTTTCAACATGGAACCAATTTCCCTCTAGCTCTCCGTCTTGTTCTGACAGGCGCGCAGCTCTTTTCTGAGGCGAACCACCTCGCTGATGAGGGTGCGGGTTCGAAAGGCCATTTTAATTAAAATGCGTAAGGTGAACGATGGCTCTTCACCGATCCACTGCAAAAAACCCTTTTTATCCACCGACAACACCCGAACAGTACCCAAAGCTCGGGCGCTGGCAATCCGGGGTTGATCATCAAACAGAGCCAGCTCACCAAACACCTCATCCTCTTTCAATAAGGCTAATTGAAAGGCGTCATCTGACTCCCCATCGACGATAATCTCTACCTTTCCTTCCAAAATAACAAACATGCAATCGGCCTCTTCACCCTGACGAATAATGATTTCGCCATCTTCGTAGGTTTTGCCAAGGGCCGATTTTTTTGAATGGAATAGCATGGGTTTTTACCTGTGTAACAGCTGTCGAGCAAGGTTTGTTAACAGTACTCTCACCAGATTGAAAAGTACCACGGGATGGAGAGAGCGCCGAAAGATATTACGATAAGAGGAGCTTCCCGTAAAAGTATCCCAGAGGGCCGAACTCAGATGCCTGGGGGAGTCAGGGTCGCTCTGCTCTTGGCGGATGACGGTAATAATGGCCTCTTGAATCCAAGAGTAGGGCCGCAACA
The DNA here is from genome assembly GCA_002753565.1 of Magnetococcales bacterium. Classification (GTDB taxonomy): domain Bacteria; phylum Pseudomonadota; class Magnetococcia; order Magnetococcales; family JADFYX01. The sequence goes on from PEAM01000008.1 coordinate 84,279, forward strand.
GAGCATCACCAAAGAACAGAAGATGGCCTAAACGGTTGTCCCAGTCCAGGGAGCGACAGGTGGGCATGAAAAAACGTTGAAAATCCTCCTCCGAGACGCCGTGAGAGATCGCCGTATAGGCGAGGGATTTCGCCAGCCGATAGGCGGCCCCGATCCCATCTTTATAGAGACGGGAAGAGGAGCAGTCCCCCACCATGACGACACGATTGGTAAAGGGGTTGACCGGTGCGCCTATGTTGATTTTAGGTTGGCAGGTGCAGGTCTGGACCGGGATCTCCCAGCCCTGAGGGAGACATTTTTTAATCTCCGGAGCGCCATAGACCTGCTTGACCAACGCCTGATCAATGCCATCGCCAAGAATAATCAGGGTGGCATAAGGCCCCTTGGGGGTAATGGCGATAAACTTGACGCGGGGAATGTTGAGAATAAAAACATGCATGGAGTGGCCCAGCAGCCGCTCCACCTCCTCATCGCCAAAATAGAGTTCAGAGATGAAGGCCTTGGTCGATTTGGGTGGGAGATAGCCAAAATCCAGCCCGTCAAACATTTTCAAGCCCGGACTGTTTAACCCCAAGCCACCTACCACCAGATCGTAACGCTGCTGGTTATCCTCCGGCCAATGGATGCAGGGGAACCCCTCATCCCACTCCAGCCCCCTGGCCCGCTCGGGGATATGTCTGGCCCCTTTTGTTTTGGCCAGTTCCAGCAGGTAGCCATCAAAGCTGATTTTGGGTAGGGGGGTCTGGGTCTCTGCGCCTGTGGGTCCGCCGCCTCGATAGATGCAGGCAATCCGCATCTCTTCCCGGTCGTCATCTATTCGCACCGAACTGATGTCGCTATGCAGGGTATAGGCCTCAATGGTGTCGATTAGGATTTCATCGGGCAGGTGGATGCCATCACTGGCCATTTTTTGCACCAGAGATTCCGAGATGACGCCACCACACATGTTGCAGCCACGAGGGCCTGTCAGGGTAAAATCCCGTGGCTCGAAGATGTCGACCTGGATATCGAGATCCACCTGTCTGGCCAGGTCCAATAGGAATATGGCAGAAAAAGAGCCGGCCGGCCCACCGCCTATAATGCCTATACGAGACCCATTTTTAAGTTCCATCATTTCCCTTTATGTTTTTCCAGGCGGTCCAACCACACCTCTAGCCCCTGGGCGTTGATCTCTTGATCGGAGGCAAGCAGGGTGACAGCCAAGGTGTTGTCTATGGGGGCGTTGAGCTCTTTGAGCGCAGTCAAGGCCTGTTTTCTGAGGTCCGACAGCAACTGCTGATGGTTGCTCACCCCCTGGATTCTGGCCTTTTTTGCCATCGCCACATACTGATCCAACTGGGTATGCAGGCTGGATAGAAATTCTGGCTGGTAGGGCAGGGCGCCAAAATGGGTGAGATAGAGCCATTTTGGTTTAAGGGCCGCCAGACGATCCAGGCTCTGATGAAACCGTTCCGGGTCCAGCTGTACCGGTGTGGTGGGAGGGAAGATAAAGGGGCGACTGCCGCCATCAAACTCCCGATAGGAGATGCCAAAGGCGTCTCCGGTAAAAAGCCCCTGGCTGGTTGGGTCCCAGACACAAAAATGGTGTCGGGCATGGCCGGGGGTATCATAAAAGTGCAACACTCTTCCGCCGATGGAGAGGGTCTCTCCATCCCCAGGCTTGACCACCCGCTCCTCTGGGGTGGGGATGATATCGCCCAAGGCGGCTTTGAACAGCTCCTCCCCATAGACAGCCATGGCGCTGGCTTTGAGTTTGGTGGGGTCGATCATATGGTCTGCCCCGGCCTCGTGGACGTAGAGCTTGGCGGATGGGCAGCAGCGCATCAACTCCCCTGCGCCTCCTGCGTGGTCCAGGTGGACATGGGTGACAATGACGGCCTCGACATCCTGGGGTTTTAGCCCCACTCGTTTAAGCCCCTCCATAAGACGTGGAACAGCCAAAAGCGGTCCGGTTTCAATGAAGGCCGCTTTTCCTTGTTCTACCAGTAAAAAGGAGGCCGCCATTTGTGGGCGGTTGTAGTGGGTATCGATACAGGTGATCCCGTAGGGAAGATCGTGATAGTCTCTGTTCATGCGAAAAACATTCTCCCATCCTTTGATATCCATCTTGTTACCATTCCATAATGCATCAGCTACCTTGGACCAATGCCTGGACTCTATTCTAAGCCAAACGTTCGACAATTTCGAGCTTTTGGCCATTAATGACGGTTCTACCGACCTGGCATCATCCCCCCTTATAACACGAATGGAGCAAGAGAGCCGCATTCGTCTGATCTCTCCCGGACGGGTGGGACTGGTAGCCGCTCTGAACCTGGGTCTTAAATCGGCCCGCTCTCCCCTGATTGCCCGCATGGATGCCGATGACATCATGCACCCAACCCGGCTGGAAAAACAGTGGAACCACCTGGAAAAACATCCAGAATGTGCTCTGATCGCCTCTCAGGTTCGCCTCTTCCCGGCGGCGTTGGTCAAAGCGGGGTTTTTAACGTATATTGAGTGGCAAAACAACTGTTTGACTTCCGAAGATATTCAAGAGGAGATCTACTGGGAGTCGCCGTTAGCCCACCCCTCGGTGATGTTTCGTCGATCGTGCGTCATGGCCTTGTCGGGTTATCGGGATGGTCTTTTTCCGGAAGATTATGATCTGTGGCTAAGGATGAACCAGGCAGGACTGAGAATGGAAAAACTTTCAGAGGTACTGCTCGATTGGCGGGAGGGTGCCGACCGTCTAACCCGTACCGACCCTCGATATCGTCGGTCGGCTTTCGATCGACTGCGTGGCCACTATCTGGCTCAAGAGCCTCGTCTGCTCAGTGGGCGTCCTCTGGTTATCTGGGGAGCAGGCCGTCCAACCCGATTACGGGCCAGACACCTGATGGACAGGGGCTTTAAACCGGTTGCCTGGATTGATGTGGACCCCAAAAAAATAGGAAACCAGGTTTGGGATATACCGGTAGAATCGCCTCTTTGGCTCCAGCAGGAGCCCAAACCTTTTGTTCTTAGTTATGTGACCGCTCGGGGCGCTCGTGAAAAAAATAGCCAACGGTTGCAAAAAATGGGGTATTATCGAGGGCGAGATTATCTCATGATTGGGTGAGGGGCCTGGGGAAACAAAGAGAAACGCTCTTTTTTTGGTGGTTCAAAAAAGGTTGATGTGAAGAAACTGCTCCTATCCTTTATGGCTGTTATTGTTTTGTTGACGGTTGTTGCCTTCAGCTGGGACCGCACCCTTCCTGATAGTGTGTCAATGGTCACAAATGTTTATGGTCATGCGTATTTGCTGCAAAAAAAAGAGGATGATCAGCCCGAATCACGTTTTAGCGAGCTGGTTATCCAGACAGACAACGAAGGGAAGAGCTGGATACCGATCTCTCGTGGCATGATGATCCAATCCGGCTCGATCATCCGTACCGGAGCCATCCAACAGAAGGGTGCCCAGGATGAGGAGGAGGAGGTTGAGAGCTCTGTCGATATTCTTGCCGACAACGGCCTGGCCTTTCGGCTGAAGGATCAGACCCTGGTCGAGTTACAGAAAAAAGAGATGCTTGAGGAGGATGAAGGGGACTCTTTTGAAGATGAGGCGGTGGATGTTGCCCTGGTCTTCGGCAAACTGCTTGGCAAGGTGGACCCAGCCCTCAAGGAGACCGGCTTTGGCCTGGAGGCGATTCGTATCCGAACACCAACAGCGGTTGTTGGGGTTCGGGGAACCACCTATGCGGTCGGTTTTCCACCGGGGGGACTCTTCTCCAAGGTGACGGTTCTGGAGGGGACGGTTCACGCCTTCTCCAGGGAGAATCCGGACGAGGAGATTGTTATCGATAAGGGGAGAAAATCCATTGTGCGTCTGCACTCCTATCTATTGAGAAACCTCAATAAAAGGGATGTTGCGGAATTAAGGGAGGTTGACTCCTTGCAGATTGCCGTGACACCAATTGATGTGTTGGTCGACCTCTTCAATATTCGTCCTGACCTATCCTTAATTGCCGAAATAAAACGATTTATCGATAAAATGGATGATGAGACCAAAAAGCGATTGGATCAGTTGAAGGTTATTCTTGAGGGCGGGAAAGTGGATGAGTAGGCCAAGGTGTTGGATTGTTTTCTGCGGTTATTCCAGAGGAGTCGTTTGATGATCTCCCTGCCGGCTATCAAAAATATGGGCCAGGAGTGGTTGGCCAGATGGGACAATCGAAAGGGTGCGGGCGGTTCTGCTCTCCCCCCTCAGGCTGACCTACCCTGGAGCCGTTGGTCATCACCTGTTGTGCTCAAGCAGCTCTCCCAGCAGGCCCGGAAGCTTTTTGCTACCCTTCATGGTTTGCTCCAAGAGAAGGCGGCGTCGGGAAAGAGAGGGGCGGCTGATCTCTACAACCGTCTGGCCCGTACCCGGTCCGTGGGGCAAGAGGCGATTCAGAGTCGGGGCTGGCAGGGTGAAAGAAAAAAGAGTCATGGTCGATGGGAAGAGAAAGCCTATCACCTGACCCTGTCAAATATTGGTCAATTGGCTGGGGGAATCGTTCAAAACCACACCATGGTGCCAGAAGATCGACGCCCTTTTGTGGCCGAGGTGGTTCAGGGGCGCGCTTTGGGGCGATATGATGAAGGGACCTTCAAGGAGGTTCGTAAACTCTTTAAAAGGGACCATTCAACGGCCCCCACCTCTTAAACTCTCAATAGGGGTGTTGGCTTAGCAAGCCACCTTTTCCACAGCATTTCTCAAAGGCTCCTGGAGGATACCCAGAGCCTCTTCCATTAATCGGTTCGACTCCTCAGCCGTCATGCCAACGCCACTCTCTACCACTAAAATCCTGTCCCATTTATCCAGCGGTTGTCCCGTCCAGAGGTGAAAAAGGAGGTTCTCTTGTCGCCAATGTCGAATTCTCGGCAGAGGACCCTCCATAATGGCATGGGATCTTTTTAGAAGATCCTGACTCTCTTCTTCGTTGTTTTCACATCGTAAATAGCTAACATGGTTGCGAGGGTTCCAATAGGCAACCAGCTTGAGGGGGATAAGATCACCCAGCCAAGAGGAGAGGGAAGAGATGGTTGGTTCCAGCTCCTGTTTAGACGCCTGCAGCCGCATGCGCAGATCATTTAAGTTCATATCGATTTCACTCTGCTTGAAAGGAATAAGGTGTGCAGAAGAGCCAGACCCTTCCACCCCCTCGCTCTGATCACTGCTTTTAAGACTCATTGCCGTATCCTTCATCAGATCGCCATTCAAGAAAAAAACGATCCGTTGCTAAGGTATGGATTGCTTGCAAGTAGATTCTAAAGCAAATCACTGCTATATTTATGCCAACCTTCCGCTGTCGGTGTTTGGTTGCTCTTATGGGCAGGTATGCGCTGACAACTGCTGTTTCCAGGTTTGGTGCCAACCTCCATGTTTAGGATTCAACCATGATCAATAGACTCTCTCACACCTCTTCTCTCTGGGCTGTGTTTGTTTTTTTTACGATAACGACATTTTTATTTACACCAATATTGCTCCAGGCCGAGCCAAGGGACCCGACCATTGCCCGCCTTTTCTCCTTTATAGAGCGTCTGCAAACCATCGAGGCGGAGTTTACCCAGCAGGTTGAAGAGGCCGATGGCAGCATGCCCAAACTCAGCCGGGGTCGTTTTTCGGCTAAACGGCCCGGCCTGTTTCGGTGGGATTATCGGGAACCTTTCGAGCAGATGATTCTCTCCGATGGGGAGTCGGTCTATTATTATGAGGTCGATCTGGCTCAAGTGACCAAAACCAGGGCCGACCTGCTGGAGGAGACCCCCGCCGCCTTTTTTGTCTCTGACCGCCCACTCGATCAAACCTTCACCCTGAGCGTGACGGAAGATGCCACCTGGAAACTACCCAGTGTGCGGATGGTTCCCCTCACCCAGGGAACCATCCAGGAGATCACCCTGACCCTACACCCACAAAAAGATGAAATCTTGAATTTGGTGGTCTTGGACTCTTTGGGTAACCACTCCCGTTTTACTTTTTTGAAAATTCGCTATAATCAACCCCTTCCATCGGACCGCTTTACCTTTAGCCTCCCTGAAGGGGTTGACCTGATCGATGAATCCGACAATAACACCCCCTGATCTATTTGTTTCGCCATCAACAACAGACACCGTGAGGAGAGCCCACAATGCCCTCGTTTGATATTGTTTCAGAAGTGGATATGCAAGAGGCAGACAATGCCGTTAATCAGGCTATCAAGGAGATCACCACCCGTTATGACTTTAAAGGCTCTAAAAGTAGCCTGGAGCGGGAAGAGGCCGAGATTACTGTCATCAGCGATGATGAATATAAAATGGAACAGGTGATGGAGGTTTTGAAGGGGAAGCTGGTCAAACGGAAAATTGATCCCTCTGTCCTGGATTTTTCCAGCATGGAGCCGGCATCCGGTGCCCTGGTACGGCAAAAGGTGACCATTCGTCAGGGGGTGGATAAAGAGTTGGCCAGACAGATTGTCAAACTGATCAAAAACAGCAAAATCAAGGTGCAGGCCTCCATTCAGGGGGAGCAGGTTCGGGTGACGGGTAAAAAACGGGATGACCTGCAGGCGGTGATCACCCTCATGAAAGGTTCCAAGCTGGATATGCCTTTACAATATATTAACTTCAGGGATTAAATCGTCCATGTCCTCCTCTGTCAATGCAGGTAAAGTGGGTGTGATCTCCTTGGGTTGTCCCAAGAATCTGGTCGATACCGAAAAGATGCTCGGTCGCTTTATCGAAGGGGGGTACACCCTCACCAGTCAGCCGGAAGAGGCTGACCTGCTGGTGGTCAACACCTGCGGTTTTAAAGCCGATGCCGAAGCCGAATCCCGTGAGGCCATTCTCGAAATGGCCCAGATCAAGGCTCGCCATCCCGGCGCCAGATTGGTGGTGACAGGGTGTCTCTCGCAACGGTATGGAGAGCAGTTGCAAAAGGAGATTCCCGCCATCGACCTGTTGACCGGAACCACGGCATATGAACAGTTGATTCCCCTTTTAGAATCCTCCACACCCCCTCCAGCCGTTGCTCCCCCCTATTCCAGAAGCGGTGAAGAGGCGCCACGGGTTTTAACCACCCTTCCGCATACCGCCTATGTGAAAATTGCGGAAGGGTGTAACAACCCTTGTGCCTTTTGCATTATTCCCAAACTGCGTGGACCGTTTGTCTCCCGAGAGCCAGAAGAGATTGATGACGAGGTGGTCGCCCTGGTGGAGCAGGGGGTAAAGGAGATCAACCTGATCTCTCAAGACACCACTCTGTATGGCCGAGATCTGGACCGCCGCCTGAGTCTGGCTGAGTTGTTGCGTGGATTGATTGAGATTGAAGGGGTAAAGTGGATTCGGTTGCTCTATCTCTACCCCACCCTGGTGACCGACACCCTGCTCGATCTGATTGCCGAGGATAATCCCCTTCTGCCCTATTTTGATATTCCTCTCCAACACAGCCATTCCGATCTGCTCAAAAGCATGAAGCGGGCGGAACGGGAAAAAGATCTGCACGATCTGATCGGGCGTATTCGACGCCGAATACCCCATGCCACCCTGCGAACCACCTTCATAGTCGGTTTTCCCGGCGAGACCGAAGAGGCGTTTCAGCATCTCTACCAGTTTATCGAACAAATCCGTTTTGATCATGTAGGGGTCTTCACCTATTCCGACGAGGTGGGTACCACCGCTTATGATCTGCCGGATAAGATAGCCCTCGACGTCGCCCAGCAACGCCGAGATCAGCTTATGGCTCTGCAGCAGAAGATCAGCGCCGAAAAGTTGGCTCAACTGATTGGTAAAACCTTGCCGGTTTTGGTGGAGGGGGTTTCCGAAGAGAGTGCGTGGCTTCTGCAGGGAAGGTTGGCAGATCAGGCTCCGGATGTGGATGGTGTGGTCTTTATCAACGAAGGGTCCGCACCACCAGGAAGCCTTGTCCAGGTGGAGATTACCGAGGCCCATGAGTATGATCTGGTTGGACGACTGGTTGCCGACTGAACGGTTTGTCCCTTTAGGTGTCTGTCGGTTTCTTGGTTAACGGCCAGCTCGGCCTGTGGCCTGTCAGGGAGTCGTGTTTTTTATGTCAACACGTTCACATAGCCAATCCAGCGCACCCTTGGCTGATCGGATGCGTCCCGAAACCCTGGCGGAGGTTCTGGGGCAGTCCCATCTGACGGCAGAAGGGAAGATTCTGTATGAATCTCTGGCAAAAAACCGCATCCCCTCGCTTATTTTCTGGGGTCCACCCGGCTGTGGAAAAACCACCCTGTCCCGTGTTGTTGCCCGAGAGACAAACTGCCGCTTTGTGGCACTTTCAGCCGTATTGGCAGGGGTAAAAGAGGTTCGGGAGGTGGTGGGTCGTGCCCGAGGGGAGTTGCAGGCGGGTGGGGTTGGTACCATCCTCTTTGTCGACGAGATCCACCGATTCAATAAAGGCCAGCAGGATGCTTTTCTCCCTTTTGTGGAGGATGGTACCATCACCCTGATTGGGGCTACCACAGAAAACCCCTCTTTTGAACTTAACGGCGCCTTGCTCTCTCGTTGTCAGGTGATGGTGCTGCAGCCATTGGACAGTAGCTCGCTGATTCAACTGCTGCGACGGGCTGTGGACGATGATGAGCGGGGGTTGGGCCGTCTCAATCTGGATTTGGCGGACTCTTTATTGGCGGAGATAGCCTGTCAGGCCGATGGAGATGCCCGTTACGCTTTAAACCTGCTGGACGCCTTGGTCGATGTGATGGGTCAGAAGGTCTCCGAGGGGAAACAGTTGGTGGTGGCAGACCTGAAAAACAGTCTCAACCGACGGGCTACCCTCTACGATAAAAAGGGCGACTCCCACTATAACCTGATTTCCGCCTTTCATAAATCCATGCGTGGTTCCGATGTGGATGCCTCTCTCTATTGGCTGGCCCGAATGTTGGAAGGGGGGGAGGAGGGGATCTATATCGCTCGGCGTATGGTGCGGTTTGCCTCGGAAGATATCGGCAATGCCGACCCCCAAGCGTTGGCGATTACCCTGCAGGCTAAAGAGTCCTATCATTTTCTTGGCTCTCCAGAGGGGGATCTGGCTTTGGCCCAGGCGGTTATCTATCTGGCTTGCGCCCCCAAGAGCAATAGTGCCTACAGGGCCTTTAAAGCGGCCCAGGCCTGTGCAAAAAAAAATGGTTCACTGCCCCCTCCGGCCCATATCTTGAATGCGCCTACCTCCTTGATGAAGCAGTTGGGGTACGGAGAAGGGTACCGATACGCCCATGATTATGAAGGGGGTATCGTCAGTCAGACCTATCTGCCTGAACCCCTGACCAGAGAAAAATTCTACCATCCGGTAGAGCGAGGCCAGGAGCGAGAGATTGCCCGACGTCTGGCCTATTGGCAACGATTGAAAAAAGAGCGGGAAGAGGAGAGCGTGTGAAAACCCTCTTGTTTGTAGCGGCTGGTGGTTCTCTTGGTGCGGTTCTGCGTTTTTTAATCTCCAACTGGACCTATCAATGGCTGGGGCGAGGTTTTCCGTGGGGAACCCTGGCGGTCAATGTGTTGGGCTCTTTTTTAATGGGGTTGCTGTTTGTTGTTTTTACCGATCGAATGGTGATCAATCCCGACTTGAAGCTGGGTATTTTGGTTGGTGGGCTGGGGGCTTTGACCACCTTCTCCACCTTCTCCATCGATACCCTTAACCTGATGGAGAGAGGGGCCCATGGTGCGGCCTTGGTGAATAGCGTGGTCAGTGTGGTTGCGTGTATCTTTGCCGTGTGGTTGGGGCTGCTGGTGGCTAAATTAATCTAGCTGTAGGAGATATTTAGCTTCTGGATTACTTTAACAGATGTTATCGTAATCCAGAAAAAGGATTTCAAGCTTTTTCTTCCTGTTTTTTCTCAGAAAAATCAAAACTGGTCCAATAATTGAATTTCAACCTGCACAGCCAATGCTGAAGCAAGCCTTGCCTGGGGCTTCCTGGGCATTCTCCTCCCCATTATCCTAATTCGACCCTGCTGCCGAATTTGGGATTATCGACAGAACATAGAGATAGAGATGATAGACAGCTTATTAGAAAAAATAGAATCAAAACAAGCCGTTATAGGGATTATTGGCCTGGGTTATGTGGGGCTTCCGCTGGCTCTACGGTATTTGGAAGAGGGATTCTCGGTGGTTGGCTTTGATATTGACCCCATCAAAATAGAAAAGCTGGAGCAGGGGAAGCCCTATATAGAACATATTGACCCTGCTCCTTTTTTTAATGCGATACAGTCCAAAAAATGTATGGCAACCACTGACTTTTCAAGGGCAAACGGAGTCGATGCCATCATCCTCTGTGTTCCCACCCCCTTAAATAAAAACAGAGAGCCAGACCTCAGCTTTGTGACAGGCTCTTTAGCCCATGTCATTCCCCATATGCGACCCGGACAGGTGGTCTCTCTAGAAAGTACCACCTATCCTGGAACCACGCGGGAGATTATTCTTCCTCCTATTGAGGAGGCCGGTTTCAAGGTGGGTGAGACGGTCTTCGTCATCTATTCTCCGGAGCGGGAAGATCCTGCCAATCCAGATTTTACCACCCGTACCATTCCCAAGGTCGTAGGTGGTACTACCCCCAACTGTCTGGCCGTAGGGAAGGCTATCTACGAAACCATTATTGATGAAGTGGTTCCGGTCTCGTCCACAGGGGCGGCAGAGATGGTCAAAATTTTGGAGAACACCTTCCGATCCGTCAATATTGCGCTGGTTAATGAACTCAAAGTGGTGGCCGACCGGATGGATCTGGATATCTTTGAGGTCATTCGAGCCGCCGCCACCAAGCCGTTCGGGTACACCCCGTTTTACCCTGGCCCCGGATTGGGCGGTCACTGTATTCCCATCGACCCATTCTATCTAACCTGGAAAGCGCGGGAGTACGGCATTAACACCCGCTTTATTGAACTGGCTGGAGAGGTCAACACCTCCATGCCAGAATTTGTTCTGAGCAAGATAACCGCCGCGTTAAACGATATAAGCCGCTCGGTGCGAGGGGCACGTATTCTGGTGTTGGGTTTGGCGTACAAAAAAAATGTCGATGATGTCCGTGAATCCCCCAGTTTTGTGCTGTTGGAGCGGTTGCAAAAGTTAGGTGCCGAAGTCAGTTATTCCGACCCCCATGTGCCCGTTACCCCTCCCATGCGCGCCCACTCCATCAAGTTGACCAGTGTCGAACTCAGCCCGGCGGTTATTCAGTCCTATGACTGTCTCCTGGTGGCGACAGACCATGACCGCTTTGATTGGGAGATGATCAAAGAGAACGCTCGATTGATTATTGATCCACGAGGCGTTTTTACGGCAGATGAAAAGCAAGTTCATCGTGCCTAGAGGTTTTTTGGGGTCATCTGTTCATCTCAAAAACGGTCGCATAAATATGGCCAACAATCGGAGTGGAATATGAATGAAAAGGTGGAAAACATGAAAGCGTCGCAACTGGTTCCAGTCATCCTCTCCGGCGGCTCTGGGACCCGACTCTGGCCTCTCTCGCGCGAGTCTTATCCTAAACAGTTTTTGCCGATATTGAGCGAGCACTCTCTTTTTCAGTCGACGATCGAACGGCTGGAAGGGGTGGAAAATCTTGGCTCTCCCCTGATAGTCTGTAATGAACAGCACCGCTTTCTGGTGGCGGAGCAGGCCAGGGCAATTGGTGTTGTGCCGGACTCCATTATTCTTGAGCCCATGGGGCGTAATACAGCCCCGGCCACAGCCTGTGCCGCCCTGATTGCCCTCAAAACAAACCCAAATGCGGTGGTGCTGGTTCTGCCTGCGGATCATGTGATCCAAAAGGTAGCGTCTTATCAGAAGAGTGTGGCTTTGGGGATGGCTGAAGCCGAAAAAGGGAAGCTGGTTACCTTTGGTATTGTACCATCCAGCCCGGAAACCGGCTTTGGGTATATCCGAAGAGGTGAGCCTGTTGCGGGTGGATCAGCCTTTGGGGTGGCACAGTTTGTTGAAAAGCCAGACCACCAAACGGCGACAGGCTATGTGGATTCGGGCGAGTATTACTGGAACAGTGGCATGTTTCTGTTTCGGGCCGATCGTTTTTTGGAAGAGATGGAAAAATGGGCTCCCGCCATTTTGTCAGCCTGCCAGCAGGCTGTGGAGAAAGGGGAGAAAGATATGGATTTTTGCAGGCTGGATCCTGAATCCTTCTCAGCCAGCCCCAAAGACTCCATCGACTATGCGGTGATGGAGAAGACCGACCTTTCGGTTGTCATTCCTCTGGATGCCGGTTGGAATGATGTGGGCTCCTGGTCAGCCTTATGGGAGGTGGGGGAGAAGGATGAGCAGAACAATGTGGTGATGGGGGATGTCTGCTTGGCCGAAACCGATAACTGCTACATCAATGCCGATCACCGGTTGGTGGCCACGGTAGGGCTCTCTGATCATGTGGTGGTGGAGACAGCGGACTCGGTTTTTGTTGCGCCAAAATCACAGGTGCAGAAAGTAAAAAACCTGGTCGATCTGCTCAAGAGTGGGGGGCGCTCCGAGACCTTGTTCCATCGGAAAGTGTATCGACCGTGGGGGGCCTATGAGTCGATTTTTGTCGCCAGGCGGTTTCAGGTGAAGCTGATTACTGTTAATCCGGGTTCTGTACTCTCGTTGCAAAAGCATCACCATCGGGCAGAGCATTGGGTGGTGGTTCAAGGAACCGCCAAGGTGACACGAGGTACCGAGGTGATGATGCTGACGGAAGATCAATCGACCTACATACCGGTAGGGGTTATCCATCGCATGGAGAATCCGGGGATTATTCCACTGGAACTTATCGAAGTTCAAAGCGGCAGCTATCTGGGAGAAGATGATATTGTTCGCTATGAAGATCAGTATGGAAGAGCCTCGACATAAACTTACGATAATTCATGTTATCGTAAGTTTATGTCGAAGTGAAGATCTGGTTTATCTGTCAAATATCGAACCATATTTTACTTTTTTTTATGTTTGAGACCTGCCAACCATTCAAGGTTTCATTAAAAAACATCAAGTAAAATAAACAGGTTAAACTTATCCGTACTGTTTGCCGTCGGGGTGCTTGCTGCTTTTCTTCATCCCAAGGCGATTAAGAGCCGTTTTAGGGAGGGCAAGTTCGTGTTAACATGCTCTCTTTAGTGTGGCTTGGCTGTCTGACTGTTTTTTGCCGGGCCGTGTTCAAGAAAACATTCAGCCGACAGTTGATGCCGAGTGATCGAACAGAAAACCACTCACGAAGTCTCCGCCAATTCCGGGATTCTCGGGAAAAGAAGGGCTAAGCCGCCTCCGCTTAGGCTGGGTAAAAGACTTTATTTTTCGGTTAGGAGCCACGCTCCCGTTTGGCGTGTCTTCCGAGCTTCGATTGTTCAGGGTGAGGGGGTTGTTCTCATCACTGGTGAGCCGGGGGTGGGTAAAACCCACTTCCTCAATCATCTCAAAGGGGTGCTGCCCGATAATCGGGATATGGTCCAGCTTCCCGATCCAACCCTCCCCTCCGATATCTTTTTGCAGTTGTTGATGACGGCTGTCAAAGGGAGCGACCAGGAATCCTCAGGGCTACCCCAGGCGGATGTGACCCACAAGCAGCTTTTGGATGCCCTGGAAGAGAGAGCGGCTACCGGAAGGCGGCTGCTGGTGGCTGTGGATCAGGCTCATATGCTCACCGATGAGAACGCCACTCTTCTCTCTCTGCTCATTCCCTTTTCTGCCAAGGATATCCGCCCGGTACAACTTTTATTGGTCGGGCGGCCCGAGCTGTTGGGCTGCTTGGAGAGTGAACCGTTTGCCATCATCCAAAAAGAGATTATCGGCTCCAGCGAGATAACTCCGCTCACAAGATCCGAAGTGTTGGACTTTATTCACTATACCATTCAAAAGCAGGTAGGGCGCCGTATCCGGGTCTCCTGGTTTGCCTGGGTTGATATCTATTCCATCAGCCAAGGAAACCCCTTGAGAATAGAACAAATTCTCAACCAAACTCTGGCTCTGATCAAACTGAAGCCCCGTTGGATTATTACCCGGTCTCTGGTTAAAAAAGCTCAACAAAAAGAGCAGGATTTCCCGACGAGACGCTCTCCGATCAATGGGAAGATGGCTGCTGTCATGGTGGCCATGGCGGCAGTTGGCATCTCTTTGTTCAGCTGGCTTTTTGACTCTGACAGCAAGCCAAAAACCCTGTCAAAAATAGATATTTCCAGTCCGGCTACTCCCTCTATCAAGCAGGAAGCCGACCAGCCCTCTCTTTTCTCCAGCAAAGAGCAGCGAGAGGATAGCCTGTTGGAGCCGGAAAGAGTCGCACCGAGAGAGGTTGTTCCTCCCACCAGCAAAACCTTTTTGCAACCCCTGAGAACCCAAGAGCAACGGGTACTCAAAACCGTTGCCTCGCCCCCTCCAGCCAAACCTCGTCCTCAACGGGTGATTGTAAAGTATGATCCCCCCCCCAGGATTAGCACCACCCAAACCGTCAAGCGGGTTTTGCACAGTACCCCCAGTCTGCCAAAAAGAAAGATCAAATCCAACGCCTCAAGCTCACTTTCGGGGATAGAACCCAGACGGAAAGGCTCTTTTATCATTCCCACCAGTCAAGCCAAGCCTCGTCGGGTTGACCATACACCAACGCCCATGCCTCTGCGGGTTGGCTCCAAGGTGGAGCGAGCCCTTGAGCAGGTGGTTGCCAAGGTTCAACAGCAGGAGCCTAACGAAATCCTGTCCGAATTGAGCCTCTCTTCCCGCTCTCCGCTCCCTCTTACCACTGAGGAGACTCTCAAGGCGGCTGGGCAGATTTATGTGGTCCAGATTGGCTCCTTTTTAAATCGGGATAATGCCGAACGGTTAATGTTGGAACTCTCTAACGAAGGGATGGAGCCGTATGTCCATCTATTTGAAAAAGGGGCGAAAAGGTGGTTTTCAGTTCGTCTGAACTATCGCAATCTGGAGCCAGCCAGTAAAATGGCGGAAACCCTCAGCCGTACCAAAAACATTCCGACACGGGTTATCGAGCTTTTTTATGAATAGCCGCCCCTTCTTGCCCACCTCCTCGTGATGTATTCCTCAAGACAGTGCGGACAAAGCGAGGTTAATCCGTCTATCCACCTCTTTGGCAACAGCTAGTATCTCTTTATTATCAATCAATTTTTCAAAAACTAGCGGTTTCATGGCAGCCACCTCTACCTGACCTTTTGCGCGCTCTCGTACCACGACATTACAAGGAAGCAACACCGCAATATCGGCAACTGCACTCAAGGCCCGATAGGCCAGAGGGGGATTGCAGGCACCCAGAATGAGCGTACGGGGATAATCCACATCGATTTTTTTCTTCAAAGTGGCGGATACATCGATCTCGGTCAAAACACCAAACCCCTGTTCTGCTAAGGACGTTCTAACTTTTTCAATGGTTTCAGCATAGTCTGTAGAGACCTTTATGACGATGGAATAGTCGGTGTCCTGTTGGTTCATTGATTCTCTCCTTGGGTGGTCATGACGGGTGGCAGGTGGTCTAATAGCTTGGCTATAGGTAGTTTTTTTCCTTTTGGTTGGGGGATGATCCCCAGTTGTTCATTAAACTGTGCCATGGCTGTTCGGGTTTTGGGGCCGACCAAACCATCGATTGGCCCCAGTTTAACACCAAGATTGGTCAACCGTTTTTGGATAAGTTTCACCTGATCCCGGCGTTTTTTGGGAAGGGAATAGTCGGGTTGGCTCATTGTTATCAGGTTTGCAACCAGCTCTCGGTGCAGGTTCAAGGATCTTACAGCCTGAGGTGAACCGGCTCCGCTCTCTTTGACCCACATGGCCAGGGCGCGGCGATTGGTACGCTCCGCCACGCTGTATTCTCCTTTATCACGCAGTACTGTGGCCAAGGCATCCAGGGTCTCTGCCAAAAGGGGGGAAGCGTGGGGTGTTTGCTCTTCCAGCAGGGATATGGTCCGTTTGTACAGGGGGATGGCCTGTTCTGGCTTGCCCTCCTGACGAAACCCTTCAGCCAGGGTGTAGGTAATGGAGGCTCTTTGGGTTTGGTCGGCATTTGGCTGGGCATCGACCAGTTCCAAAGCCCGCTTAAGAAAAGGGAGTGCTGGAACAGATTTTCCGGATAGCTGATAATTTTCGGCTATCTGGATGAGAATAGGAGAGAGGGCTGGACTCGTAACACCCTTCATGTTTTCTGAAATAGCCAAGGCACTTTTCAGGTGGTCGATTGCCTCGGAATAGTTTCCCTCTTGCTGTCTGGAGTTCGCCAGGGAGCGCAAAAGTTTAATGCGTGCCAGGTGATAGGGACCGCTGGTTTTCATGTAGAGCTTGAGGGCATTCTTCTGCATCTCGGCGGCTTTTTTTCGCTGCCCTTCCAGAATAAGGAGTTCGGCCTCCTGCTCTTGAAGAACCGCTCGGGTTGGTGAGGAGGATGGAATGGTTTTCATCAGCTGGTTGGTTACCAGACGCTTGTATTCCAGGTGTTTTTTCTTGTCACCCTTAGCCTGATAGATTTCGGAAAGAGAGTCCAGAATATCGACAGTCATGAGATGGTTGGCACCATAGCGGTCGACAATCAGTTTTAAGGCTCGCTCAAGAGCCTGCTCAGCTCGGGAGTACTCTTGGCGTTTAAACCAAATGTGAGCCAGCATTTTAAGAGGTTCTGCCAAAAGAGGATTTTTTTTACCCAGATTTTTTTCATGGAGCCGAAAAGCACGAACAAGATAATGCTCTTCCTCCTCATGCCTCCCTTGAGCATGAAGAAAACCGGTTAATCGGTTCAACCCCCAGGCAAACTTCATATCTTTTTGAGGCAGTTTATTTCCTGCTTTGCTTATTTCATTAAAGAGCTGTTGTGCGTTATGATACTCCTCATCCGTAGAGGCTTGCCAAATAGCGGTGACAAAGGGCTGCCAAGGTGAGGATTCTGCCTCGTCAGCCTGTAGAGGAGGGGCGAGCAGCAGGGCAAACATAAAGCTGGCAAAGGTGGTGGATAGGATCAGGTAAAAGGGTCGCAACGACAAAGCTCACATCCTTATTCGGGCGGAGGGGTCTGGTCAACAGGGGCTACTCTTCACTGGCAGTATATACCCCTTGGTCTCGAAACAAAATGGCGAAAAAAGGGTCGACCACTCCGATGGCGCTCTGGTCGATAAGAGAGGATAGAGGATTCGATGGAAGCAAATGAGTGGGTAGAGGCACTGGATGGTGGCTGGATCGTTTTAACGGCCAACCGACGGTTGGCCCGGTCGGTGGAGCGCCGTCATGATCAGATTAAAACGGCGGCTGGGGAGACCGTGTGGCCGACACCGGAAATCCTGCCTCTCTCCGCCTGGCTGGAAACAAGCTGGAGTGCGTTATTGGACCAATCTCCTCCAGCGTTGACGTTGCTCAGTGAGGATCAAGAGCGGGTTCTGTGGGAAAAAATAGTGGCAAACTCTCCCCAAAAAGGGGCACTGTTATGGAGTGACAGTGCGGCACACGATGCCCAAAAGACAGCTGAAATGTTGGCCGCCTGGAGACTCTCTCTGCCTGAAAGTGTGGCGGAGGGTGATGAGGATGTGTTGGCGTTTTGGCAATGGTCGGATCAATTTGAGCGCCAGTGCCGAGAAAACAGCTGGCTCTCCCGTGGGCGGTTGATCGAGGTGCTTGTGGAAAACCTTGAGGAAATCCCCTTACCAAAAGGGGTGTTTCTGGCAGGATTCAACGAGATCACCCCCATCCAACAAAGGTTGCTCGACCAACTGGCACAACGAGGGGTGCCACACCGTCAGTGGCAGGATTTGCCACCAACGCCTTGCGGGTATCGTGTCGCCTGCCCCGATATCGAGTCTGAAATCCTGGCGGCATCCCAGTGGTCACGACGACAGATTGAATCCCGGCTAAAAGGAGCCGGTGAACGACCTGGAAAGGGGCTGACCATCGGTATTGTCGTACCTGATTTGCAGCGTTTAAGAGGCCAGATCATCCGGCTGTTCTCCGATACTTTCTACCCCGGTCGCCCCCAACAGGCCCCCTTTCCCGACCAATCCCTCTTTAACCTGTCTCTCGGGGTCTCTCTGTCTGAGTTCCCTATGATACATCACGGACTCAAGCTTCTGGGCTGGAGTCTGGGTTCTGGGGAGTGGCAATCGAGTGGGGCTCTGCTCTCCTCACCCTATTGGGGGGGAGGGGAGTCGGAGTGGAACCAACGAGCCTTGCTGGATGCCCGTTTGCGTCAAGAGGGGGGCCTTGTTTTTTCGTTGGCAGAGTTGATTGAGCAGGGCAACCTGGCCCACACCCCGCTGTTGGTTAAGCATCTGTCGGCTTTTCAATCGGGATGTCTGGAGCTGGAGCAGGGAGCCAAGAGCCAAAAGAGACCGGGCGCATGGGCTAAATGGTTTGATAAGCAGCTCAAACAGTTGGGATGGCCGGGAGAGCGTGTTCTCAATAGCCATGAATTTCAGGCGATGGAGTCCTGGAGAAAACTGCTGGCTGCCTTTTCGGGGCTGGAGTTGGTGTTGGGGTCGGTCAATCTGAGTGAGGCACTGTATCAGCTAAACCAGCTGGCAGCCCAGACAATCTTTCAACCCGTCGAGTCGGAGGCCAATATTCATATTCTTGGGGTTCTGGAGGCAGAGGGGGAGCACTTTGATGCTCTCTGGATACTCGGCCTGACCGATCAGGTTTGGCCGAGTATTCCCCAGCCGACCCCTTTTTTGCCGGTTTTCTTCCAAAGGCAACACAATCTTCCTCGCTCCTCAAGCCAGCGAGAAATGCGTTATGCCAAAGCGCTTACTCAGCACCTTCTATCTTCCGCTAATAAAATTATCGTAAGCTATGCAGAGCGTGATGGAGATCTGGATCAGCGGCCAAGCCCCTTGATAACACATTTAAATTCTATTGATTTTTCTGAAATTTCCAACCATGATCCCAATTTGACCCAAACCCTCTTCATAAGAGGGGGGATGGTTGAAAGAGTGGACTGTCCTCCTCCACCTTTTGCCGATTCAACCTCGGTTTCAGGTGGCACAGGGGTGATCAAAGCGCAATCTCTCTGCCCCTTCTCCGCCTATGCCCGATTCCGTCTCTTGGCCCAACCCTTGGAAGAGCCATCACCCGGTTTGAATGCGGGTCAGCGAGGTGAGATTACCCATGAGAGTCTCTCTCTCTTTTGGCAGCGCGTGGTCTCCTCCACACAGTTGAAATCTCTCTCAGTCGATCAACTTGATCAACTTATCGAAGAGGTAACCCGTCACAGCGTCCTTAAGGTGGCAGCTCGCAGGGGGAAGAGGTTGCACCGTAACTATCTGGCGCTGGAGATGGCTCGACAAAAACGGCTGCTTATCCATTGGATGGCTGTCGAGTTGAGCCGAGATACCGACTTTGAAGTGGTGGAGAGAGAGTCGACCAGGTCGATGGAGGTGGGGGGGCTTGTCATCCAGTTCCGTATGGATCGATTAGATAAGCTGGTGGGGCCGGAGGTTGGTGAGGAGGAGCAGGTGGTTGTGGACTATAAAACCGGCCAGGTCAACCTCAAACACTGGTTTTCTGAGCGCCCTCAAGAGCCGCAGATGCTGCTCTATGGACTCTCCTGCGGCCCCCATCTGGCTGCCTTGGTTTATGGGCAGTTAAGCAGGATTAAACAGCGCTATGTGGGCCTGTCCCATCGGCAGGGTATCATGGCCTCTCTTGACCTGTTGGAGAGCGGCCGTTACAGCCCGGAACACCCGGATTGGCCCTCACTGCTGCACTACTGGTCCCAGGTTATCACTCAACTTGCCCAACAGTATCGACAGGGAGAGGCGGCGGTTGATCCTCTGCCCAACGCCTGTGACTGGTGCCCTTTTCCTCTTTTTTGTCGCCTTTCTGAACGGCAAGCCCCTCTGGGATCCACTCCACTGATAAAAGAAGATTATTCATGAGCCTACAACCCCTAGCCGATGCTCAAGCCCGTACCCAAGCCTTGGACCCTCGCTCCTCCTTCATTGTCCAGGCCCCGGCGGGTTCAGGCAAGACAGGGCTGTTAACTCTTCGTTTTCTCAAGCTTCTCTCTCTTGTCAAACAGCCAGAAGAGGTGGTTGCCATCACCTTTACCCGCAAGGCGGCTGCCGAAATGAAAAGCCGTATTCTCGAAGCCCTTGATCTGGGGATGGGGACGGCACCCCAAGAGCCGTTTCAGTATCATATGTGGCAGTTGGCCGTGGCTGTGGCTAGAAGGGCCGAGGCCATGGACTGGGATTTGACGGATAATCCGGGTCGATTGCGTATTGTGACCATCGACTCCCTCTGTGCCTCCCTTGCCAGACAGATGCCGGTTCTCTCTCGCCTGGGCGGGGCGCCGCACATTACAACCGACCCAAAACCTCTCTATGTTCAAGCCGCCCGAGCCACCTTGGACTATCTGAGTGATGAGGGCGAGCGTGGCCAGGCTGTTACACGGCTGCTGGATCATCTGGACAATAATCTGGAGCAGGCTGAATCTCTTCTTGCTGACATGTTATCCAGAAGAGATCAGTGGTTACGTCATATCACCGGACGCCGGGGTGAGGAGATTCGTTCAGTTTTAGAGCAGACTCTGCTGAGTATCGTCCAGTCTCAAGTCAACCAGCTGGCCAGCCAGATCTCTCCCACCCAGTTGGCGGCGACCATTCGGTTGGCCCAGCAGGCGGCCTCCATGCTGCCAACAGATGAGCGAAATAAAAAAGGGGGGGTGAGTGAGTGGCTTGAGTGTGACGCCATCCCCGACTCGGTGCTTGCGGCCCTGCCGGCCTGGTTGGGGTTGGCCGACCTTCTGCTGACGGCCAATGGCACCTGGCGGAAAAATTTGACGGCAAAGCTCGGGTTTCCCCCCCAAAGCCAGGGGAAAAACAGTGCAGAAAAGACCGCCCTTAAAAAACATAAAGCCCAGGCTGTCACCCTGATTGAGCAGCTCTCCTCTTCAGACGAATTCCGGCGCTCTCTCCATCAAATCCGCTTGCTGCCACCAATCCACTATACAGAGGATCAGTGGCATATTCTCTCAGCCCTGTTAACCCTGCTGCCCATTGGCGCGGCCCATTTGAAACTCCACTTTGCCCAGTTGCGAAAAGTGGACTTTACCGAGGTCTCCCAAAGTGCCCTCACCGCCCTGGGAGAGCCTGACCAGCCCACCGACCTGGCCCTGAAACTGGATTATGGCATTGCCCATCTTCTGGTTGATGAGTTCCAGGACACCTCCCGCTCTCAGTTTGACCTTCTGCAACGCATCATCGCTGGTTGGGAGGAGTCGGAAGGGAATACCCTGTTTTTGGTGGGAGATCCCATGCAGTCTATCTACCGCTTTCGGGAGGCAGAGGTGGGGCTTTTTCTGCAGGCCCGCCGCAACGGTATCGCACCCATCAACCTGATTCCCCTCACCCTCTCTGTTAATTTTCGCTCAGAAGCCGGCATTGTCAACTGGGTCAATAACGCCATGGCAGAGATTTTTCCCTCCGAAGAGCAGCTTTCGGTGGGTGCGGTTCCCTACAGTGAGTCTGTTTCTTTTCACCCGGTGGGAGAAGAGATGGCGGTGGAAGATCATCCCCTGCCACCCCAAGACAGGTTGGCCGAAGCGGGACGGGTAGCGGCTTTGGCTTCTCAGGCAAGAGGAGAGGGGTTGAGTGTGGCGGTGTTGGTGCGATCACGCAGCCATCTTGCTCATATTCTACCGGCCTTTGATGAAGCCGGACTTCGCTATCAGGCTGTCGAGCTCCACCCTTTGGCGGGTCAACCCATGATTCAAGACCTGCTGGCGCTGACCAGAGCTTTGAGCCATCCGGCTGACCGCATCGCCTGGCTCGCTCTGTTGCGTGCCCCCTGGTGCGGGCTCTCTCTGGCTGATATCCATCAACTGGTTGGTGAAGATCAGCCAGAGAATAAAACCGTATGGCAGCAGATGCAGTGTGACGCATCCCTGGAGAGGATCTCCACAGAGGGTCAGCGTCGACTGTTGAGAGTTCGAGGGATTCTGGCCAAAACAGTGGAGATGCGAGGGCGAGGAGGCCCTTTTGCCGGTGCAGGGGGGTGGCGACGTTGGATTGAGGGGTGTTGGTTGGCTTTGGGGGGGCCGGCTACTCTTGAAAGAGAGGCGCAACTGCTGGATGCCAGAACCTTTTTCGATCTATTGGAAAGGGAGGAGGAGGGGGGGGAAGAGCCGGTTATCTCCCGTTTGCAGCAGAGCGTAGAAGCCCTGTATGGCGCCACAGATCCTCAGGCCGACCCTCAGTTGATGGTGATGACCCTGCATAAAGCCAAAGGGTTGGAGTTTGATGTGGTCATCTTGCCCGGTCTGGACCGTCGACCTCGGGGAGAGAGTCGGCAGTTGTTGACCTGGCTGGACAGCTCTTTGGATGAGTCTGTCTCCGACCTGCCCCTGCTGGCCCCCATCGGGCGGTCGGACCAGGAGAGCGGTGATGCGATTCAAAACTATATCAAAACAGTGGAAAAACAAAAAAACACCCATGAAACCAACCGATTACTCTATGTGGCGGTCACACGGGCCAAAAAAAAGCTTCATCTTCTGTCTGCTACGGTAGATGAGGATAAAACCCCGCCTCCCCACTCTTTTTTAGCCACCCTGTGGCCAGTTTTAAGCGAGCCGTTTACCACCTCAGCAGGGGAGGATCCCCCCTTGGAAGAGCAGCCCGGAGGTGCTGAACTCCTGCCACGCTCCCTAAGCGCCTTAAAACCCGATTGGCAGCCACCCGAGCTACCCCCTATCATTCCCACCTTTTCTGCCCCTCCATCTACCGAGGAGCAGGTTCTGTTCGACTGGGCTGGAGAGAGCGCCAGAGTGGTCGGACTGGTTGTGCATCGTTTTTTATGCCGTATTGTAGCAGAGGGGTTGGCACAGTGGCCCCAGCAGAGAGTGTCAGACCAACAGGAGACCATTGCTGCTCACCTACGCCACCTGGGCCTCTCTTCCCATGAAATATTGGTAACGGTAAGCCGCGTTCAGTCTGCTCTGCAGCAAACCTTGGCAGACAGGCGTGGCCGGTGGATTCTGGATGCCAACCATCAGGAGTCCCAATCGGAGTTGGCCATGAGCGCTCTGTTGGCAGGGCGGAAACACCGACTGGTTATCGACCGCTGTTTTGTCGATGGAGAGGGAGTACGCTGGATTATCGACTATAAAACCAGCTTTCACGCTGGCGGTGACCTGGAGGGATTCCTGGACAATGAGCGGATTCGCTATCAAGATCAGTTAAACCGCTACGGGGCGCTGTTTGCCACTCGGGAGAAGAGACCTATTCGCTTGGGGCTCTATTTTCCCATGCTCTCGGCTTGGCGGGAGTGGTCGTATGGTGAAACATTTTAGGATCTTTTTTTAGCTATTAAGTGCATTGTATACAGTTGTGATGCATTAAGGTTAATCAGATCGATTTTTAGGAGAAAACAACGTGGTAGATGATTTTAAAACAACCGAAGCGTGGCGGGTATTCCGCATTCAAGCTGAATTGATTGATGGTATTGAGGTGCTGCGCGGGTTGGGGGAGGCAGTGACCATCTTTGGTAGCGCCCGATCAAAGAAACATTCCCGTTACTATAAAGAGGCCAAAACCCTTGGGCGAATGTTGGCCAAAAAAGGCATCGCCGTTATTACCGGTGGCGGCCCCGGCATTATGGAGGCTGCCAATAAGGGCTGTTATAAAAAAGGGGCTAAATCAATCGGCTTGAATATTGCTCTCCCTTTTGAGCAATATCCCAATACCTTTCAGGATATCAGTCTCTCATTCCGTTATTTTTTCGTAAGAAAATTAATGTTTGCCAAACATGCCGACTCCATTGTCATTTTCCCAGGCGGATTTGGCACCATGGATGAGCTGTTTGAGGCCTTGACACTGGTTCAAACCGAGAAGGTCAGCCCTTTCCCCATTATTCTTTATGGCTCCCAATATTGGCAGGGGTTGATCGATTGGTGGAAACAGACGGTTTTGGAGGAGGGATGTATCAGTAAAAAAGATCTGGGGTTGATGTATCTGGTGGATGAACCCGAAGAGGCGGTCAAGATTATTGAAGCTTTCTTGCATAGCCGCAAAGGGACGGTTCGAAAAAAAGGCAACCTGAGATAACGCCGCACCCCCACTTGGTTCAAACGCTGCGGCCTATAAAGGGGGTGTTTCTAGAGGGAGTCTTGGGTCAGAATCCACTCTAAAATTTTCTTGTTTAGTATTTCTGGCCGGTTAAGGGATGGGTCGTCGTTGATGCAGTCGACCAACTGATGCTGCAACTTTCCTAGCCAGGGGCCGGGAGGTTTGCGGACCAAATTGAGAATATCCCCCCCCGAAATAGCCAGATCATTGGCTCTGGGGCGAAATTTGGAACGGCGGATTCCTCGGCATCGGTCGAGAATGAGCTGGAGGGTTTGCTCCTCCTGTCGACGGCGTTCAAGGGAGTTGGGTGATTGATCCGTAAGACCGGCCTGATTCCACGCATGATGGATGCGATAGAGACCTTCCAGTGGAACCGAGTCATTCAACAGCCTTTTTAACACCCGATCCGAGGGGTCTGAATCTAAATTCAGGTGTTGAAGCAGATTGATGATTCGGCGTTGCCGACGTTTTGAAAAGCAAAATTTTTCTAAAATCTGCTTGCAGCAAAAAGAGGACTCCTCTTGAGAGGATTTTAATCCATCTGAGGAAAAAAGCTGTTCTGTTTCACTGCAGGTGGAGCTGATACCGATCAGCAAGGCCGACCAACGCAACTCAAGAAGAGAGAGATCTTCATCGGGTGGGATGGTAGAGAGGGAGAGAATGGTCTGAATGGTTCGCTGCCAAACTGTTCTTTGCGGGTTACTCTTATCCCGAACCGACTTGAGCAGAGCCAACTCGGGGAGAAGATTTTTCCCCAAAGTGGAGTTGAGAAGATAGATGAACAGTTTTTGAGTCGGCTCAGTCCGTAATGGGAAGGAAAAAATTCGGTCCAGTTCAACCCGAATTCGGTCTGGCATGACATTATTGAGCAGGGTTTCAGAGGAGCGGGCCAGATCGACGCTTTCGGGATCGGAACTGAGTTGAAGAGAAAAGCGAAAAAAACGTAAGGCCCGTAAAGGGTCATCAATTAAGGTCGTGGCACCGTTGACCAATCGAGTCTTGCGGTTGGTCAGATCCTCCTGACCATTAAAAGGGTCGATAACCGGACCGTTAGGCCAGAGATAGGCCATGGCATTGACGGTAATGTCCCGCTGCAACAGATCCTCTTCCACGCTGGGTGATTGGCTGGGCCGATGCCTGAAGGTTGATATTTCGACCGTTTTTGGTCTTTCGCACCCTTTTAAAGGAAGAAATAGTACATTATGACGCGAGGAGGCCATGCCCGGAGAGTAGCCGCCCTCATTCAGCATCTTCCGGCACTCGGCAAGGGAGCGGGCCACAAGAATGTTGAGATCGTTAGTGGGGGGTTTGCCCTGCAGACCGTTACGAACAGCCCCTCCAACCAGATAGATCGGACCGATAAGATGGTGGAGATCATCCAGCAGGGTTTGGAGGAAGGGAGGTAGACTGTTATTGAGTGAGGGTATCATATTTCCGTTGTTCATGATTTGACCTGAGAGGCCAAGGGGGAGTATTTTATCCACTAACCAAGCCAACCATCAATCTACGCCTTAGCCGGGCCATTATCCATCTTCTTACCATTAGAAGGTAAGAGTTTTTCTTCCATCAGGTCAATGAATAAGAGAAAAAATAACCGTCCCATGTCGGTCATTACCATGGGGTGCCGGGTAAATCAGTTTGAAACCGAACTGTTACGACATGGTGGTTTTGAGAGAGGCTTTGTGTCGGCCTCTAAAAACCAGCAACCGGAACTCATTATTGTCAACACCTGCTCGGTGACAGCTGAAAGCGACCGTCAAGCCAGGCAGCTTATCCGCAGGGCTGCCCGTAAAAATCCCCAGGCCCATATCGTTGTGACCGGCTGCTATGCCCAACGGACACCCGAACGGTTGGCCGAGCTTCCCCAGGTTCGGTTGGTTCTGGGCAACCAGGAAAAAAGTGAACTGTGGCACCATGTGGATCGCATGCTTCTCGAGACGCTTTCCGGTGTAGCACAGAGAGACTCCACCATTTGTGTTGGTAATATCGCTGAGCTGAGTCAGGTTCCAGATCGCCCCATCGTCGACCACTTTGCCGAGAGGGCCAGAGCCTTCGTGCAACTTCAAGATGGGTGTGACCGTAGCTGTACCTACTGTTTAATTCCTGCTGTTCGAGGGCCAAGCCGGTCGTTGACCCCTGAGCAGATTCTTGCCCAAGCCAGACAGTTTATCCAGGCCGGGTACCAAGAGTTGGTCTTGACCGGCATTGATCTGGGTTCTTACGGCTCTGATTTAACCCCCAACCTACCCCTTGCCGATATGATTGAACAGATTGCCAGCCTCGAAGGTCTGGGCAGGGTGCGTCTCTCTTCTATCGATCCGGCGGATATCGATGATGCCCTGATTCAACTGTTTGAAAAAGAGAAAAAAATCTGCCCCTACCTGCATCTATCCATCCAGTCCGGCGATGATATGATTCTCAAGCGCATGGGCCGAAGAGGAACCCACGACCAGATTGTGGCGCAGATTGGTCGCCTTAAAAAAGCTCGCCCGGAAACCCTCTTGGGGGCTGACTTTATTGTCGGTTTTCCGACAGAGAGCCAACCAGCTTTTTTACAAAGCCTGACATTGGTTAACGAAACCCGTCTGGCGTTTCTGCATACCTTCCGCTATTCAGACCGTCCCGGAACCCCAGCCGCACAGATTCCTCAACGGTTCAGGGTGGCGGATGGGGAGGCTAAAACACGTTCGGAAATTTTGCGACAGGCTGGGGAAAAAAACCACCTGGAAGCCATGGAAAAAGAGCTGGGGAAAAGTGGTCAGGTTTTAATCGAGTCCATCAATGAAGAGGGAAGGGGACGGGGTAAACTGGACTCATTTCTCTCAATTACCTTCGATTGTACAGCTGGGGAGAAGGTTGGAGAGATAAGGAAGGTCGTTGTTGAAGGGTTAGATAGAGTAAATAGTGAGCTGGTTGGGATTTTGCCCTGATTATCCACACATTTTGGGGATAAAACAAACGCTGTTAAATGGACGTTAATCACGCATAACGAATGTTGGAAACCGCTATTCAACCTCCTCTTCACTCTCAAAGTCAAACGCAACCCCCCGTCCAGGGATGACCCGGGCAACCACACAGTGGAAAGAGACTTCAAATGTTTGACCATCCTTGTCCATCTCCACAAAAACCACCCCTTCATCCCCTTCCACCAGGGGTAGATTTTCCGCGGTGGTTTGAATAAAAGCACCGCTCATGCTCACATCCGTCGTAAGCCCCTCAATGACCACATCCTTATGATCCGCCTCAAAACGGAGTTGAGTACTGAAAGGGATGCGCTCATCTCGCTTGGCATGGTTTTCTGGGGTGTCAGAACTCATCGATAGGCTCCAAATAAACAGTAGGCAAAACAGACCGCACTCGTAACCGGTGATCGGATTATTGAAGATTATGGAGCATGAATCAACACTTCTATTCCTGCTAGAAAATTAAGCTAGTATTTTGGTAACAATTTCATAGACATCTCTTGAAAGACCCGGATGCTTGGCAATCTGTTGCAGGGCGGCATGCATTAACTTCTGGCGCTTTGGCTCCATGTGTCGCCATTGGCTCATGGACATTAAAAGACGGGCAGCTATTTGTGGATTGATACGGTTTAGCGCCACCACCTGATCGGAGAGAAAGAGGTAACCTTCCCCCGAGATAGTATGAAAACGATAGGGGTTGCTGTGGCAAAAGGCACCGATCAACGCCCGCACCCGATTGGGTGTCTTCAGGGTAAAGAGGGGGTGATTCATCAACCGTTTTACCTGATTCAGGGTGTCCGGCAGAGGGGCCATGGCCTGTAAGGAGAACCATTTGTCCATAACCAACGGTTCCTGCTTCCAGCACTGTTCAAAATCGGAGAGGGCCTCTATCCGCTCCGGGCAATCGACAGCAGAGAGAGAGGAGAGGGCCGCCAGTCGATCGGTCATATTGTCTGCTTGATGATATTGATCCAGTGCTAAGCTCCGATAACCAACATTATCGGAACTTAAAAGATAGTGTAGACAGAGATTTCTTAACCCTCGCCTTCCCACATCCTCTGGGGTGAATTGATAGGTGTTTGAAAGGCTGTTCTCTTTGTATATCCTTTCAAAATCAGGTAGTAATCTGTTTGATAACAGCTTGCGCATCTCCTGTCGAACCCGATGAACCTGTTGTGGGTCCGGTTGCTTGGCCCGATCTAGAAGGTATTTTTCAGATGGGAGGGTTAAAGCCAACGAACGAGGTGACGGTAGAAGAGAGTCATCGTTCAGGGTTTTGGCAAAAGCCTCGACAAAGAGCTCAACCCCAGCAGAGGAAAGTTGTTTTTCAAGGGATTGGCTCGACTCGATTAAGGGAAGCAACAGACGGGTAGCCAGCTCCTGCCCACCCTCCCAGCGATTAAACGTGTCCCTATCGTGGCTCCACAAAAAGGCCAGATCCTTATCCGATAGGTTGGCCTGCAGCCGGACCGGTGCTGAGAATCCTCGCAGCAGAGAGGGAATCGGCTGGTGGGGAATATCGCGGAAGGTAAACTGCTCTTGTGCTTGGGTAAGCTCCAAAACCCGTTCCGTGACCGGCGGTTTCTCTCCCTTCTCACCAACCAGAGTAAGAGGAAGCGCCTCCCCGTTTCGGTCCAATAGTCCCATGGCCAGAGGAATGTGCAACGGTTTTTTCTCCTCCTGACCGGGGGTGGGAGGGGTAGACTGGGTGATCGTCAATGTATAGGTCTCGACCTGGGGGTCGTAGTGACCGGATACTGTTAATAGTGGGGTACCGGCCTGCTGATACCAGCGTTTAAACTGAGCCAGATCTCGCCCCGAGCCCGCTTCCATGGCGGCAATAAAATCATCCACCGTTACCGCCTCTCCATCGTGACGTTGAAAATAGAGATCGATACCACGATGATAGTTTTCAGCCCCCAACAGCCGTTTGATCATCCCAACCAGTTCGGCACCCTTTTCATAGATGGTCAGGGTGTAGAAGTTGTTGATCTCCAGATAGGAGTGGGGCTGGACCGGGTGGGCTGTGGGGCCGGCATCCTCTGGGAACTGGTTGCTGCGCAGCAGGGAGACATCTTGAATTCTCTGAACCTCTTCCGAGGTGGACTCGCCAGAAAACTCCTGTTCACGAAAGACCGTCAACCCCTCTTTGAGGCTCAGTTGAAACCAATCCCGGCAGGTGACCCGGTTACCACTCCAGTTATGAAAATATTCATGTCCGATTACCGCTTCAATCAGGTGATAGTCGGTGTCGGTTGCAGTCTGGGGTTGGGCCAGTACATATTTGGCGTTAAAGAGGTTCAACCCCTTGTTTTCCATGGCGCCCATATTAAAATCATCCACAGCAACAATCATGTAGATATCCAGATCGTACACCAGTCCATAGCGCTTCTCGTCCCATGCCATGGCCTTTTTAAGAGAGGCCAGCGCATGGTCACACTTTTCACTGTTCTGTTTTTCCACAAAAATCTTTAAATCGACAACCCGGTCGGTGCAGGTGGTAAAACGGTCCTCTCGACAGACCAGATCCCCCGCGACAACGGCAAACAGATAGGAGGGTTTTCGAAAAGGGTCCTCCCAAACAGCAAAGTGTCTGTCTCCATCCAACAGGCCAGACTCAACCAGGTTGCCATTGGAAAGCAGGACAGGAAACTGTTTGATGTTGCCGATCAATCGGGTGGTATAGGGGGCCATGACATCGGGGCGATCGGGAAAAAAAGTGATTTTTCTAAACCCCTCCGCCTCGCACTGGGAACAGAGAATGTTACCCGATGCAAACAGCCCCTCCAGGGAGCTGTTGGCCTTGGGGTTGATCTCCACTTCGGTCTCTAGAACAAACCGATCTGGGCAGTGGGAGATGGTGAGGTATTCACCAGTCAGCAGATAACGGTCTGGCGGCAGGGCAAGACCATCCATCGAAAGGGAGAGCAGTTTTAAGTCAAGACCATTTAATACCAGCGGCCCGTTTGCCTCAGCACAGTCAGGGTCTCGTTCAAACTGAATTTTAGCCCCTACCCGCGTAGAGTCTGGGTGAAGGTCCAGGGTAAGATCTACCCGCTCTACCCGAAAGGGATAGGGGCGGTAATCTTTTAAATATTGTATTTTTTTGGACTTTTCAACCATGGTCAATTGCTCTCTTCAGCCTGTTACTAAAAAAGTATGCGCTCAATGCCACCCTGAGAAATTCGCTCTTCAAACTGCTTTCTCCAGTCGCTGCCAAACTGTTTTTTAATCAGTTCAACCGCCAAAAATTCAGGCTCTATGGCCACCTCATGACGGTAGCGGGAGAGTCCCTGAAAACAGGAGGGGCAGGTGGTTAACATTTTAACCGGCTGGCCTTTTTTAGTGGCGCCACCTGATACGATCCCCTCGACACCATCCCGCAACACGGCGGCCTTTTTATACCGTACCTGGGAGGCGATATCCGGGCGAGCCACGGCAAAGGTTCCCGCTTCTCCGCAACATCGATCTGACAAAACTGCCTCACCCCCCATCAGGGTAGAGGCCAGGGTGAGGGGGGGGTGAATTTTGGTTGGGGTGTGGCAGGGGTCGTGAAACAGAAACGGTTGACCCGAAGCTGCCTCGGATTTTAGACCCTTTTCTGCCAGATATTCATGGATATCCATCAAACGACAGCCGGGAAAAATCTTTTCGAATTGATAGCTCTCCAACTGACCCAGACAGGTTCCGCACGATACCAGAACCGTCTTGATATCCAGATAGCTTAAGGTATTGGCAACCCGATGAAAAAGAACCCGGTTGGTGGTACTGATTTTTCGGCTGGTCGCTTCATCTCCCGCAGAGGCCTGGGGAAAGCCGCAACAGACATACCCTGGGGGTAAAACTGTCTGTACCCCTTGTTCATACAAAAGCGCCAAAACAGCCAGGGAGACATCACTGAAAAGACGCTCACAGCCACAACCGGGAAAATAGAAAACCGCTTCACTTTGTGGGGTGCAGATATTTGGATTACGTATGATCGGAATGGTTTCCGGATTTTCTAATGTAAGGGCCGAACGGGTGGTGCTGCCGTGAATATGGTCGGGCAGGGGGCGTTCTATCAGCGGAAAGAGCTTGGCTTTTAAGGTGGGGGTGCCTCCGGTTGCCTGGGGACGGGTTTCATTTTTGATTACCCCCATTTTTTTAGCCAGATGATACCCCAACCGCTGGGCGGCATAGCCGCTGACAATAAAACCCTTTTGGGAAAGCTGGATCAGCCGAGGGTCTGTCATGGTGAGGTAAGAGAGGGCCATCTGGCTTCCGACACTGCTTTTTTTCTTGCCGTTGTTTTTCAGAATCTCCCGCATCCGTGTGGTGATTTTGCCAAAGTCAATGTTGACCGGGCAGGGTACGACACAACGATGGCAGACGGTACAGTGGTCGGAGAGGTCTCCCATCTCGTCAAAATGGTGGAGCGATACCCCTCTGCGGGTCTGCTCTTCATAAAGAAAAGCCTCGATAACCAAGCCTGTGGCCAAAATTTTGTTACGTGGAGAGTAGAGCAGGTTGGCACTGGGAACATGGGTCGAACAGACCGCCTGACATTTACCACAGCGCAAACAGTTGCTAAAGGCATCATTCAGAGCGCCCAGGTCGCTCTCTCGAAGGATTAAGGCCTCCTGTTGTACCAAGCGTAACGACGGGGTATAGGCGTTGTCCAGGCTGGAACCGGGTAGAAGCTTGCCACGGTTAAAGTGGCCATGGGGATCAATTTTTTCTTTGTAGGCGACAAAATCATCGACAATATTCTGTTCCAGGAAGGGAAACTTGGTTAAGCCGATGCCATGCTCACCCGAAACTCGTCCACCCAGGTTTTGAGCCAGTTCCATAATTTGACCCACCATCCTCTCCGCCTCTTGGAGCATGGTATAGTCATTGGAGTTGACCGGAATATTGGTATGGACGTTGCCATCTCCTGCATGCATATGCAGCGCAACAAACAGGCGATTGGGTCGATGCCGACCATGAATGGTATCGAATTGATCGCAGATCCCTCCCCATAAATCACCGGAAAAAAGACGTTTCAGGGGTTTTTCAACCTGCTGTCGATAGGAGATTCTCAGGCCACGACGCAACATCAGTTGAAGAAATGGCTCCTCGGGCTGGGCCAGTTTTTGCTCTTTCTCTGATAGATGCTCCTGGAGATCCTTCATCGGCAGGTCCAGACCATCCAGCAGGGCGTTCCAACGCTTTTGCAAACCATCCAACCGATCAATGGCCACCTGACGCTTGGCGGCAATAATCGACTCTCCCTCCTCGCTGGAGGGAAATCCGGGGGCCAGATGCTGCATGAAAGCGGGGCTATGGATGAATTCGCGTACCTCGCCGACCATCACCAACTTGTTTTTGATGGACTGCTCAATATTAATCCGCTCGATACCCTCTGAATATTCTGCCAGTTTTTCGAGGGGAATAACCACATCCTCATTGATTTTAAAGGCATTGGTGTGGGCCGCAATGGCTGCCGTCCGGGAGCGGTCAGCCCAATAACGGCTTCGCCCCTCTTTGCTGACGGCAATAAACCCCTCGCCCCCTCGCTCAACCGCCATCTTGACAACCGAGGCCGTCGCCTCCTTAATAGCCGGCTCCTCCTCACCGACAATATCAGCCAACAGCACCATCTTGGGGCGGTCACCACGGGGAGCCTTGGCATTGTAGCCAATGGCCTTGACATAGCGTTCATCCAGATGTTCCAGCCCCGCACACCCCACCAGGGGGTGTTGGTCCAGATAGTTTTTAATCTCGACAATAGCCGGAACAGCCCTGCCGAGACTGGCGCCATAAAACTCTAAACAGACCGTATGGGTGATGGTCGGTTTGTTGTGCAGCAGAAAACGGGCGCTGGTAATCAGCCCATCGCACCCCTCTTTTTGCACCCCCGGTAATCCCCCTAAAAATTTATTGGTTACATCCTTACCCAGCCCCGGCTTTCTGATCTCAGCTGTTGGGATGGTCAGATGCTCTACCTCTCCCATGGGGGTGACACCATCGGCCTGAAAGCGGGCCACTTGAAAGTGGGCCTCTGGTTGGTCATGAATTTTACCCAGGTTATGGTTGAGTCGGCTCACCTCAAGCCAATCACCATTCGGAGAGACCATCCGCCAGGAGACCAGGTTATCCAAGGTCGTACCCCACAGTACCGCCTTCTTTCCGCCAGCATTCATCGCCACATTGCCACCAATGGTGCAGGCATTTTTTGATGTCGGGTCCACGGCGAAAACCAAGCCAGCTCCCTCCGCCACATCCGCCACCCGACCGGTAACCGCTCCGGCGCCGGTGTTGATCACGGTAATCTCTTTCTCCACACCTGGAAGCCTGACTTTCTCCACGTTACCGATGGCATCCAACCGTTCCATGTTGATGACCGCCGTATCCGGGTAGATGGGTACGCCGGAACCGGTATAACCGGTTCCTCCCCCCCGGGGAATAATGGTCAACCCCAGATCGATGCAGGCAGAGACAAGGGCAGCCACCTCCTCTTCCCGGTCTGGTGTCAACACCACAAAAGGGTATTCGATACGCCAGTCGGTAGCATCGGTGACATGGGCGACCCTGGCCCGGCCAGAAAAGTCGATATTATCGTGGGCAGTAACGGGAAGGAGAGCTTGGAGAACCTTCTCACGCAGTATTTGTGTACGGGAAAAGTTCTCAGTAAATTGCTTGATGGCTCCCTTGACCGACTCCACCAGCAGCATGACGTTCAGGTTGCCATCTGCACGGGCGATGATACGATCAACCCGTTGATTCATGGTCTCCAGCAGGGAAAACAGACGCCCACTGTTTTTAAGAAGATCTTCTTGAAGATAGGGATTGCGGGAGATCATCCAGATATCCCCTAATATTTCCAGCAACATCCGTGCAGATTGACCGGTTTTTCGGCTCTCTCTGAGTTCGTTGAGGATATCCCACATCTTGACACCAAGAAATCGAATGACGATCTCCCGGTCTGAAAATGAGGTGTAATTATAGGGAATTTCTCGGACACGTTGATAATCGTTCATGTAGCCCGTATCGGATGAAGGAGTGGGATAGTACCGTGTTAAAACGGTTTTTTCATACAACCTTCCCCATCAACGACAACAGAACCGGATGGGGAAGGTTTTTATCATTTTTGAATAGTTGTTACTAAAAAAGTGGCCTACTCAGCTTTTTGCTCCGCCTGCTGCTTGGCAACATCCTTTTTAACATCTTCCATATCCAACGCTTTAGCTTTGGTGATTACCTCAACAAAGGGCTGTTCCGGCATCATGCCTGGCTGAGAAAAGATGATTATTTTTTCGCGAAAAATCATTAAGGTAGGAATAGAACGAATTTGAAAAGCACCCGCCAACTCCTGCTGCTCGTCCGTCTCGACTTTAGCAAAAACCACATCGGGAAACTGCTCAGAAACTTTCTCGAAAATGGGGGCAAAGGTTTTGCAGGGACCACACCAAGAGGCCCAAAAGTCGACGATAACCATATCGTTATCGGTTACGGTTTGTTCAAAATTTTCTTTGGTCAGGTTGATTGTTGCCATCAAAACGCTCCATTAATAGTATCGATCACATTGGGTTGGGTACTATGACTATGTGGCTTTCGTTAAATAATCTTCAATTACATCAATAGGGTGCCGTAGGGGCTGAGAAAGTTTCTTGCGAATTTCCTCATAGCCTTTCTGCATGGTTAAAACAGTCTGATCATTGTGCAATAGTTGGTCTAAATCCTCAGCCAACTGAGTGGGGCTGGCTGCCCCTTGAATACGTTCCTCCACTACTTTCCCCTCGGCAACCAAGTTGGCCAAGGCAATAAAAGGGACTTGAATGACCCTTTTTCCAATTTCATAGGTTAGACGGTTTACCTGGTACACCACCACCATGGGCGTGCCCACCAAGGCCGCTTCCAAGGTGGCCGTACCAGAGGCAACCAAAGCGACATCTGCTGCCACCAACAGATTATAGGTCTCTCCCCGACGGCAGAGGAGAGGCCTGGTCAAGAGCGGCTTGAAAGAGGGGGCCAGATCGGTAGGCCACAAGCTGTCCATCACCGAATCGGAGAGGGTATCGGCCTGGGCAAGAAGAAAACGAACCCGGCGCCCTTTTTTGATTAACTCTCCGTAGGTTGCCAACATAATAGCCAGCAATCTTTTTACCTCGCTGTGGCGACTGCCCGGCAGAAGCACAACCACCTTTTCATCCTCGGCAATCCCCAAGGCGTGACGTATTTCTCGCCGTTTATCCAGGCTCTTTCGGGCATCAACCCACGGCTTGAGTTGATCAACCAGCGGGTGGCCAACAAAGGTAACCGGCAGCGACGTATGCGCATAAATGCCTACCTCAAACGGAAACAGAACCAGCAGGTGATCAACCAGAGCCGCTATTTTATCCACCCGGCCAGAACGCCAGGCCCAAACCTGGGGGCTGACATAGTGGATAACAGGAATACCCAGAGCCTTGGCCCGTTTAGCCAGTAAAAAATTAAAGTCCGGTAGATCAATGGTGATCAGCAAACGGGGCTTTTTTTCACGTAAAAGCTGGGTTAAATACCGAAAAACCCGAATAAGTCCCGGCAATCGACGGATCACCTCCACCAGACCGATTACCGAAAGATCATTGACATCATAAGGACCTGACAGCCCCTGCTCTCTCATCCGAGGTCCGCCAACACCCGACACGGCCAAACCAGGAAAACGCCGCTTGAGTTGGGCCAGCAGCGCCCCACCCAACAGATCTCCAGAAGCCTCTCCCGCTACAACAACCACCGGAAGAGGGGTGTCACCGCTGCCGTTCAAGATTTAGGGACGTCCCGCAGCACGGGCAATGGACTCTCGAATCATGGCAACAACAGCCAATGCCTTTCGACCGTCTCGACCCGTAACCAGAGGCGGGGTTCCCTTATCAACGGCATCACAAAAAGAGCGAATCTCCGCCTCTAAGGTGTCATATTTCTTGATGGGAATGGTGGTGTTTTCAATAGCCGGAACCTGTATGCCATCCAGCTCCATGGTCCCTTCGCCGCGTTGTAGGATGACAATATCGTTATCGATAAAATCCAGCGAGATAAAGCTATCATCTTGAAAAATGCGAATCCGCCGGGTGGCATCCCGTGCAACCCGAGAGGCGGTTACGTTGGCAACACAACCATTTTGAAATTTTAAGCGTGCATTGGCAATATCGATATGTTCCGTCACCACACGGCTTCCCACCGCATCCACATCAATCAGCTCAGAATCGACAAAATTAAGAATGAGATCAACATCGTGAATCATCAAGTCCAGCACAACGTCTACATCCAACGCTCGGCTTTTAAAGGGGGCAAATCGTTGTGACTCAATAAAACGGGGCCTTGTGAGTACACCGCTGTTGCTCAAGGCAACAATAGCCGGATGAAACCGCTTCAGATGTCCCACTTGGAGCACCAGTCCCTTTTGATCCGCCAACTCAATCAGCTCATCGGCCTCTTCCAAGGTGACCGTCATCGGCTTTTCAAGCAGGACATGTACCCCTGCATTCAGACAGGTTTCGGTAATGCGATAGTGGGAATAGGTGGGGGTTGAGACGGTTACCAGATCAACCGAGGAGAGTAGGTCAGTGTAGTCGGTATACCCCTTTACCCCCAACTCAGCACTGACCGCTTTTACTCTCTCTTCACTGATATCAGCAATACCGACCAATTCGACGCCAGGAATAGAGGCATATTTCATGGCATGAAAACGACCAAGGTATCCAGCTCCAATCACTGCAGCTCGCAAGGGACTTCCTCCACACTTTGGGTTGGAAAAACAGGAAAAGAGTTACACACCACCAGCTGCCGTTTCTTGGCTCAGGAGCTGTTCAGAACATCCAACAATGATAATCTGATGGGCATTAGCCAGGCGGATGGTTTTTTCTGGTTCTAAAATCATCGTACTTTCCGCCTCAACAGCCAACACTTCAATACCGGCCCTGTGCAAATGTTCAATGGTATCCGGGCCAATAGTCGGGAGATCAAGTCGGCGATCCTGTTGTGGCTTGGATGTCTTGACCAATACAGCCGCTCCCCTGTTAGCCCAGCCTCGCCCCGAACCGGAAAGAAGCGGTCCGCTGCGCTGGATCATGGCATCCGTCCCCTCCATCGCTTCAACGGAGACTACCATTTTTCTTTTGACAACAACACCCTGACCAATATCCAACCGGCCTAGCTCCCTGGCTGACTGCCAACCAAATTGGATCTCCTGCCAATGAGATGAATCCGGGCACCTCTCAGTCAGACACCCTGAAGGGACCAAAAGTTCCGGCATGAAATCTGTGACCGAGCCAACCTGAAAGCCTTGCTGTTCCAACTCACCTGCAACAGCTCTCAGTAATCGGTCATCGTGAAGCGTGCCCAAACGCACCACCAGGGAGAGCGCAAGCGCGTCTGGTCGAATCTTCCAAATCCGGGTTTTGGTAATCCCCCCCGCCATGGCAATCCAGACAATCTTGTTGCGGATCATGTAGCGGATAATTTTTTTAAACTGTCCCAGACGAACCCACTGAACCTCTTTAGCCAGGTCACAGATAGATGGGTCCGCTTCCCCCTCATGGGCAGCAACATACAGAGGATAACAGCCTGTGGCAGCACCCGTTTCCTTGGACTTACCCAGTAGGGTTCGTGCAAAAAGAAGGGGGAGCCGACCACTTCCAGCGATCAATCCGATTCGAGTCCCTGGCGGAGGGAGGGAATGGAGTCTGTTTTGTCTGTTATCCAGGTTCCTGTTTCTCTTCTGTTAGGAAAGAGGTCGTGGGGCATTGTTCAACACCCCTTAACGGCAGATTCCTCTCTGACCGGTCTGCAAAAATTCTAAAACACACTGGACTTCGACAACCGAGGCAAAGTGGCTCTCAATTTCAGCAATAGCCTGCTCCAGCCGGAGGTTGGAACGGAATATAAGCCGGTGGGCATGGCGGATGGCCTTGATAGTCTCCTCCGAATAACCGCTACGACGCAGGCCAACCACGTTGACACCGGTAATTTTCGCTCTATTGCCAGCCGCCGAGGCAAAGGGAACCACATCCATGGAGATGGCAGAGGCCCCACCGATGAAAGAGTTTCTACCTACTCGGGCAAATTGGTGTATCGCCGTCAAACCGCCAATAATAGCCTGTTCCTGGATCTCAACATGACCAGCCAATGTGGCTCCATTGGCCATGATTACCTGATCACCCACGCGACAATCATGGGCCACATGGGAGTAGGCCATCAGCATACAGCCATCACCAACCCGAGTCAGCCCTCCCCCTTTACTGGTTCCTCGGTGGACACTGACAAATTCACGAATAAGACACCCCTTGCCAATCTCAACCCGTGTCGGTTCACCCTTATAGCCCATATCTTGAGGCTCTAAACCCACCGAGGCAAAGTTGAAAATTCGGCTGTGGCTGCCAATGGTGGTATGACCATCAATAACGGCATGGGGACCAACCTCCACGCCGTCCATCAAATGGACATCCGGTCCGATAACCGCATAGGCACTTATCCGAACATTTTTTCCAATCTGGGCACCGGCAGAGACCACCGCCGTCGGATGAATAAGAGGCTCGGGGCTCTTAGCAGCGTGCCGTTTGGATGGACCAATCTCCTCTGCCATCTATTCCGCATCCCGAGTCATCGCCATCAACTCCGCTTCAGCAACCAAGGCATCCTCCACATAGGCCTTGCCCGAAAAACGCCAGATATCCCGACGACGCTTGACCAAAACCATCTCCAGCCTTAACTGGTCTCCTGGAACAACCGGTTTGCGAAAGCGAACTTTGTCGATGGTCATGAAATAGACCAGACGCCCCTCCAAGGAGGCAGGGTCGGTATAGGCCGCAAAGAGGGCGCCAGCCTGTGCCATGGATTCTAGAATCAAGACACCGGGCATGACCGGATTATCCGGAAAATGGCCCTGAAACTGTGGCTCGTTGAAGGTGACGTTTTTAATGGCTGTCAATCTCTCCCCTGGAACCACATCCAAGATCCGATCAACAAGCAAAAAAGGGTAACGGTGGGGCAGATATTTAAGAATAACCCCTGGATTATTTAGAAAATCCATGTTTTAGAACCAATTCTTTGTCTTTTTGTTAAGTTGAAGCAGCACTTTATCGGTAATATCGATGGTGGGAGCCACAAAGAGAATCTGACCTTTACTGAAGATTGCCGTATATTTTTTCTCCCGGCCAACCTCTTCAATGACCTCTCGGAGGGTCTCTGTCAACTTTTTGGTCCAGCGACGATTTTCACGATCCACTGCGGCCTGATTATCCTCGACAAGTCGTTGAAATTCTCTGAACTTACGACGGATTTTTCCAGCCAGCTCAGAGCGGGACTCTGGTGTCATCAAGCTTTTGCGCTGCTCCAGGTTTTCCTTCATTTTGTTGATGTTGGCCTCCATGGCCGTCACCTCTTTCTGCTTGACCGCCAGCTTTTGCTTTAGAAGTTCCCTTGCTCGCTTTCCCGCTTCAGAAGAGGCCATGACCCGAGGGACATCGACATAGGCAAACTTGACGTTGGCCGCTGCCATGGCAGTTCCATTCCAAAAGAGGCCCGTAAGAACCAACGATACCAATAAAAACCATCTTCCCATCATCATCTACCACCCATTTCCCGTTGAGGAAGAAAAAAACAAGAGGCTTTACTAAAAAGCCGTACCCATTGAAAAGTCAAACAGTCGTGTCTTATCCTGTTTTCCCTTGATCAGTGCTGTTCCAAAAATCAACCTTAAAGGTCCAAAAGGAGAGTTCCAGTTAACACCCACACCAGATGAGACACGAATGGATTCATCATCGGTTACATCACTTGGCAGGTCCGAATCATGGAGGTGGGCGGAGTCAACAAAGACAAAACCGCGGACCCCCTTGTCTGTCAAGCCGTAAATGGGAAAAAGAAGCTCTGCCGTCAGAATTTCGTACATGGTTCCACCATAAGCCTCATCGATGGTGGTACGGGGACCAAGCCCACCCCGTTTAAAGCCACGTATGGAACCTGCACCACCTAACTGGAACCGCTCGAAGATCGGCAGATCCTTGCCCATGATTCCCGAGGAGTAACCGGCCTTACCACGAAGATACCCAACCCAATCACTCCCTTTGGTAAGCGGTGTGTAAAACTGATGATCTGTCGTCACACGGACAAACTTAACATCTCCACCCAGTCCAGAAAAGTCTGTATTCAACTTATGGATACGGCCTGTGGTCGGCACCAGGGAGCTGTCGACATTATTCCACACCAGCGAATTGCTTATCATGGACTGAACATAAGGGCTGTCGTCTGCCTGGGCCTGGGTCAGTCTGGAGTACGAGGTTCCGGTATTGGTTACCTCCACATTGACCAGACGATAGCTGATGGTATCACGCAGGTAGGGTGAAATGGGGAATCCAAGCCTTAAGCCGCCACCCAAAGCGTTGGTTTCGTAGGAGTTGGCCGATGTCGGTGTGGTTTTCTTGTTGAATAGATCAATACCAGCCGACAGATTCTTGCCTAGAAAATAGGGCTCTGTAAAAGAGATGTTGTAGTCTGTCGTGTTGGAGGAGAGCGCAAAGGAGAAAGAGAGCTTCTGTCCTCTACCCAGGAAATTGTTTTGAGAGACACTGGCGGTTCCGATAAAGGCGTCCGCACTGGAATAGCCGGCTCCGATGGTGAAGGCTCCAGTTGGTTTCTCCTCTACCACCACCTTGACATCCACTTTTTCAGGATCGGCAGAGACAGGGGTTGTCAGATCAATGGTCTCGAAAAAGCCCAGTGAGCCGATCCGTTTTTTGGTTGTGCGCATTTTTGAGGCAGAGAAAAGATTGCCCTCCACCATATCGACCTGCCGACGAATCACCTCATCCCGAGTTTGCGTATTACCTGAGATTTCAATCCGATTAACATAGACTCGACGCCCTTTTTCAATATTTAAAACAACATCAACACGCTTATCCTCTTCATTGACCTCGGACTTGGGGGAGATGCGCAAGAAAGCATAGCCAAAATCACCAATGACATCGGTTAAGCTGTCCATGGACTCCTTCATTCTCTTACGAGAGTACCACTCCCCTTCGGTAATGGTTAACTTGCTGTAGAGCTCGCTCTCTGACAGTTCATCAAAATCCCCTTTTAATTCCACTTTACCCAAGCGATAGCGTGCACCCTCTCGGACGGTATGGGTGACGATAAAAGCGCTCTTGTCCGGTGTCAACTCAGCAACAGAAGAGTCGACAGAGGCCATGACATACCCCTCATCCAGATATTTATTCTTAAGCTGGACCTGATCAAACTGAAGTTTTTCCCGATCATAGGTATCTTCATCGGTGTACCAGGAGAGCCAATCGGTCGGATGAATCATCAACCCTTTCATGAGTTCCTTGTCGGTCAACTCTCTGTTTCCGACAATCCGAACCTCCTTGACCTTGGATTTTTCTCCCTCTTGAACCTTGTAGTGCAGGCTGACCTGATTGTTCTCTTGAGGTTTGATCTGAACATCTACCTTGGCTAGAAAAAGACCTTTGACCCGATAGGCCTGTTGGAGCGAAGCAAGGTCTTGTTCGGACTGAGCACGATTGAAGATAGTGTGGGGTTTTTGTTTGATCATTTTGGCCAGCTCGTCATCTTCGAAGGCTCTGTTGCCATCAAAG
The DNA here is from genome assembly GCA_002753565.1 of Magnetococcales bacterium. Taxonomy (GTDB): domain Bacteria; phylum Pseudomonadota; class Magnetococcia; order Magnetococcales; family JADFYX01. The sequence goes on from PEAM01000008.1 coordinate 125,835, forward strand.
TTGATTTGACTGACCATGGGGTTTTCTGTCACACGGATAACAAGGCTCGATCCCTCCTGGTCAAAGACCACATCCTTGAAAAAGTCGGTGGCAAACAGGGCCTTGACACTGGCTCGAATCGATTGGGAATTGAAGGCATCACCTTCAGCCAACTCGACATAACTGAGAACCGTTTCAGACTCAATCCGTTGGTTACCCTCCACTCGGATAGACTCAATCGTTTCAGCGTGACCAAGAGAGGGGGAAAAGAGCATGACGACAACCAACAGGGCTGTAGCCAGACAATGTATTAGAAGATAATAGCGTTTCATTCCTGATTAACCTATTCCCTGATCATGAATTAATTATCCTACCGACTATAGCTTTATTGCCACAAAAGGGCAAGAAATCGTCGTCTGAAACCTAAAGGAAAGAGGAGGGGTTATGCCTTGAGATAAGCTGTCAAAAAATGAGGTGAAGGGGATAAATACTCATAAACTTTATTAAAACGCAACGCATGGAGAGAGCGTATTGCCAAAGCTCAAAATAAAAGGGGGAGAGTTTTTTAGCAAACGGTGATAAATTCTTGGGTCCGTTAACGGACCCAAGAATAGGATTATCAAAAGTAAAAAAGGGTTTTAGGAGGCGAAAATCCGCATCAGATCATTCTTCAATGCCCAGACCATGAGCAGTAACAGCAGCCCCATGCCGATCCGGTTGGCAAACCCTTGGACGGTCTCTGAAACGGGGCTGCCTTTAACCGCTTCAACCAAAAAGAAGAAGAGATGGCCTCCATCAAGAATGGGAATGGGGAGCAGGTTGAGAATACCGAGGTTGATGGAGATAAGAGCCATGAAAAACAACAGGTTTGTGGTTCCTTGAGAGGCTGTTTTTCCAGCCATTTCAGCAATCATCAAGGGGCCACCTATCTGATCCGGAGAGACAACCTGGGTGATCAGTTTCCAAATACTGGTCACGGTTAACTCAATCATTCGCCACGATTGGGTGGCCCCCATGGCAACGGCCTCCAGGGGACCGTAGTTTACCACCCGCTTTTCTCCACTGGGTGCAATACCGATAAGCGGAAACTTAACCTTCTCTCCAAATAGATTGACCACCTCTTTGGTTTGTGGGGTGATGGTGAGTTGAAAGGTCTGTCCATCCCGCTCGACAGTAAAGGAGAGCGGCCCCCCTTCAGAGGCCTTAATGGTCTGGCTCAACTCGTCCCAACTGGCGATAGGCTGCTCACCAATATAGGTAATCTGATCCCCGGTTTGAATGCCGGCCTCCTGGGCTGGCATCCCCACCGTGACCGGACCAACCACCGGCAGCGGCTCGCCAACACCCACCATAAAGGCGAGGCTCAAGGCAAAAACAGCAAAAATAAAGTTAAAGGCCGGTCCTGCAAAAACAATGGAAAAACGGGACCATACACCCTTCTTGGCAAAGGAGTATTGCCGATCCTCTTCAGAAACCGGGGTGTCTTCATCATCCCCTTCACCCAGCATCTTGACATACCCCCCCAAGGGGATAGCCGAAACCTGATACTCAGTACCGCTCTTATCCCGCCAACCACCGAGGCGCGGACCAAACCCCAGAGAAAAAACCAGCACACGGACACCAAAAAAACGTGCGGTCAGAAAATGGCCCAATTCGTGGACAAAGATGAGAATGCCAAGGACAACCAGTGCCCAAAACAGGGTAGCCATGATCGATTATCTATTCCTTACGCTGTTGCAAAATCCAAGAGGTTGCCAGAATGCGAGCCTCTCCATCAATTTTCATGATCTCTTCAATGGTAGACGGTTTTCTTGGCGTAAACTTCTCCATTACCCATTCAATGAGACAGGGGATAGCCAAAAAAGAGATCTCCCCCTCCAAAAAAGCCTCCACCGCCACCTCATTGGCTGCATTGAGTACAGCCGGCAGGCCGCCTCCTTTGGCTAATGCTCGAAAAGCCAAGCTCAGACAGGGAAAATCCTGCTCATCCGGGGCGCTGAAAAAGTGTAACTTGCCAATTTCTACTAAATCAAGGGGGGGCACCTCGGTAAGAACCCGTTCTGGCCAGGCCAGGGCAACCGCAATGGGGGTGCGCATATCGGGTGCGCCCAGTTGAGCCATGACCGAGCCATCATGATAAGAGGCCATGGAGTGAATAATACTCTCGGGGTGGACTACCACCTGAATTTTATCCGCAGCAACCCCAAACAGATAATAGGCCTCAATCACCTCCAGCCCCTTGTTCATCATGGTGGCTGAATCGATAGAAATTTTTCTCCCCATGCTCCAGTTGGGGTGAGCAAGAGCCTGGGCCGGGGTGACCGACTGCAACTGCGTACGTTTCCACCCCCGAAAAGGGCCGCCAGAGGCGGTCAGGGTTAAGTGTCGAATCTCTTTTTTGTGAGAAGGGGTCAGAGTGGTCTGAACCGATCCGACCTGACCATTGAACAGAGATTGAAAAATAGCACTGTGTTCGGAGTCTACAGGGATGAGCGTCACCCCGGCACGGGCGATCTCCTCCATGAAGAGATCACCGGCCATGACCAGACACTCCTTATTGGCCAAGCCAATCTCTTTGCCGGCTCGAATGGCCGCCAAGGTCGGAGCCAATCCGGCGGCACCGACAATAGCCGAAATCGTCTGCTGGGCAGAGGGCCACCGGCCACTTTCAATCACACCCTCTTTGCCACACAGAACCTCAACGTCCAACCCTTCCAAGGCATCCAGCAGAGGCTCTTTCAGGCTCTCATCCCAAATGGCCACCACTTCAGGGCGAAACTGTTTAGCCTGTTGGGCCAATAAACGGTAGTTTCTACCCGCAGCCAGGGCCACCATGCGAAAACGGTCCGGGTGAGCCGCCACCACATCGAGGGTGTTTACCCCGATAGAGCCGGTTGAACCAAGAAGGGAGATGTTTTTAACCGGCAAGAGTCTCTCCACCACCCGTCAGGGTCTCACCAATCCATACCAGCAGCAGATAGTAGACCGGTGTTGCAAACAGAAGGCTATCCAGGCGATCCAATAGACCCCCATGACCAGGAATCAGGTTGCCTGAATCCTTGATCCCTGACTCTCGCTTGAGAAGAGATTCTGCCAAGTCCCCCAACTGACCCGAGAGGGAGAGCAACAACCCCACCACAATGGCCTGCCAGGGGGTGAAAGGGGTCGAGAAAAAATGGCCACACACCAAACCTGCCACCACTCCGCTTAAACAGCCCCCATAAAAGCCAACCCAGGTTTTGCCGGGGCTGAGACTGGGAGCCAGCTTTTTTTTGCCGAAAAATTTTCCCGAAAAATAGGCACCCGAGTCCGTTGCCCAGATAACCAACAGAGGAAGGAAAACCATCTCACCCCCCCAGTTTTCTTGGATTTCCAGCAGTAATACCAGAGGCAGGGTGCAGTAGACCAAGCCGGTAAAAGCGGTACTCCACAGAGCAATGACCGGCCTGTCAGGTTGATAACTCAGCACACTCTTGGCGACCATGATAAACAGGAATAACAGCAAAAACGGCAGAGCCAGATAGACCAGATGGGTATAGCCGATCCATAAAAAAATCCAAGCAAAAACCACCAGCGCCAACCAGGTCTGTTTTTCGACCGCCCCCTTGAACCCTTGCCACTCATATAGGAGCCCAGCAGATACGGGAAGCATCAGAAGAAACAGGTGAAAGGTGGTTCCCATGAGAATAAGATAGAGAAGGGGGGGGGCAAGAACCACGGCAGAGAGTACTCTGGTCAACATATCATACCATCACTTTGAGGCACCAAATCGCCTCTCTCTTTTACCAAATACCTCGATGGCATCCCGAAGGTGAGCCCCTTCGAATTCAGGCCAATAAATGGGCAGAAAAACCATTTCGGAGTAAGCCAGTTGCCAAAGTAAAAAATTGCTGACTCGCTGTTCTCCCCCGGTACGAATCCACAGGTCGGGATCTTCCATGCCGGCTGTTGTCAAATAGTTGGCAAACAGCGTCTCGTTGATATCTTCAATGGTAATTTTTTTGTCCAACACCTCTTGAGCCACTCTTCTGGAGGCATCAACCAACTCCTGACGACCACCATAATTTAGGGCAATGTTAAAGCGAAGTTTGGAATTGTTTTTGGTACGCCGTTCCAACTCAGAAATAAGTTTCTGAATATTCTCCGGCAACGCATGAATCCGCCCTAAGGCCTTGAAACAGACCCCTTCTGAGACCAACTCATCCATCTCACGTCGCAGATGGAGAGCCAGCAGATTCATCAAGGCTGAAACCTCCTCCTTGGGGCGGTTCCAGTTTTCGGAGGAGAAGGTGTAGAGAGTCAGTGTCTGGATTTTATACTCCAGACAGGCTTGAATCGTCCGCCGAACCGCCTTAACGCCACGGCGATGACCTTCAAGACTTGGCAGAAAATGCGCTCTGGCCCAACGACGATTACCATCCATGACAATCGCAATATGACGTGGCAAAACCGATGTGAGAGGGGGGGTCAACAAAGTAGGGATGCTCTCTCTAGACTTGCATGACATCCGCCTCTTTTTGAGAAACAGCTTCATCAACCAACTTGACCTTGGCATCAGTTACCTCTTGGACCTGCTTCTCAAGTTGGCGGAGATCATCTTGTGAAATCTCTTTGTTTTTTTCCATTTTTTTAAACTGATCAATGCCATCACGGCGAATATTCCGTACCGCAATTTTGGCCTGCTCACCATATTTGCTGACAATCTTGACCAGATCTTTACGACGCTCTTCGGTCAGTTCGGGCAGTGGAACTCGAATCAGTTGACCGTCCGACATGGGGTTGAGACCCAGATCTGACTCCCGAATCCCCTTTTCAATCGCCTTCATGGTTGATTTGTCCCAAGGTTGGACGGTAATCATTCGTGGCTCAGGAACATTCAGGGCGGCAACCTGATTAAGAGGGGTGGGGCTACCGTATACCTCAACCACCAAATTTTCCAGAAGAGAGGTGGAAGCCCGTCCGGTTCGTATGGAAGCTAACTCCTCTTTCAGAGACTCCAACGATTTTTCCATGCGTTGATTCAATGCAGCAAGATGATTTTCCATTACTCTCCCCTAATCAGGGTGCCTCGTCGGTTGTCTCCGAGGAGGATCTCCTGGAGGCTGCCCCGTGCCAGAATTGAAAAAACGATGATGGGAATGGCATTATCCCGACACAGTGTGATCGCCGTTAAATCCATTACCTTCAGGTTATCAGTAAAGACCTTATCATAGGTCAGTTCAGAATATCGATGGGCATCGGCATCCAGGTTGGGGTCAGCCGAGTAGATGCCATCGACTTTTGTTCCCTTCAATAGACAGTTCGCCCCGATTTCTGCCGCTCTCAGGCTGGCAGCAGTATCGGTGGTGAAAAAAGGGCTGCCTGTCCCCGCAGCAAAGATAACAATACGACCTCGCTCCAGATGACGAACCGCCCGACGCCGTATGAAAGGTTCGGCTACCTGAGGCATGGAGATGGCAGACTGTACACGAACCTGCAACCCGTGAGACTCCAAGGCACTCTGCAGGGCCAAGGAGTTGATGACGGTTGCCAGCATGCCCATGTTATCGGCACTGGTACGCTCCATCCCCCGTGCGCTACCGGCAACCCCTCGAAAAATATTCCCGCCACCAATGACGATGGCCAGTTCAACACCCAGTTCGTGAACGGTTTTCAACTCCTGGGCCAATTCATCGAGAAAGAGTGGGTCAATATTGTGTCCATTTCCCAAAAGAGCCTCCCCAGAAAGTTTGAGAAGCACTCTTTTATAGCTGACCCGGCTCTTGTCATCACTCATGACGTAATCAACCTACCTGCTTGGCGACTTCTGAGGCAAAATCATCGTCTCTCTTCTGGATACCTTCTCCCAGAACAAACCGCTGAAAGCCAGATACAGAAATCTTGGCACCCAACGCCTTGGCAGCCGCCTCGACGACGTTACCCACTTTTTGATCTGGATCCATGACAAAAGGTTGCTCCAGGAGACAGTTCTCTCCGTAAAACTTGTTGATCCGGCCCATGACCATCTTTTCGATGATCTGTTCCGGCTTGCCTGAGGCCCGAGCCTGATCAGAAAGAATATCTTTCTCCCGTTTAAGGTCGGCTTCTGGAACCGACTGACGGTTCAGGTAGGGAGGAGAGGAGGCGGCAACATGCATGGCCACTTTCTTTCCCAACTCAGCCAGGGCCTCCTGGTTGTCGCTATCGGACTCCAGACCAACCAGAACACCAATTTTACCCCCCATGTGAATATAGGAGGCGACGCTACCCTGAGAAACTTCCAACAGGGCAACCCGGCGCAGGTTCATGTTTTCGCCAATGGTTGAAATCTGGTGAGTCAACTCTTCCCCCGCTGTGCGGCCTGTGCCTGGGAAGGGGAGGTTTTTGAACGCTTCGATATCGGTGCTCTTGTTCTCCAGGGCCAACTCTACGGCCTGTTGGGCAAAAGCGATGAATTTCTCATTTTTAGCGGCAAAGTCGGTCTCGGAATTCACTTCCAGAAGAACACCAACGCCATTGGCGGATGCGGTAACCACTTTTCCTTCAGCAGCCACCCGGCCCGACTTTTTGGAGGCGGAGGATAACCCTTTTTTGCGCAGCCAATCGACAGCAGCCTCCAGGTCACCATCACATTCGGCCAGTGCTTTTTTGCAATCCATCATACCCACTCCGGTCTTTTCCCGAAGCTCTTTTACCATCTTTGCTGTTACAGCCATGTTTCTAGTCCTTACATGAATCGATATAGGTCATAAATGTCGGTTTGAGGTCGAATGGTCGCACCCAAACGGGGCCGGAACAACAAAATGGTCCGGCCCGTCGGTTCAGGCACCATCCAGTCCATATTACCCCTTCAGAAGATAAAAACGGAGGTGTCCGATACGCTCTCTATTTAGCCTCTTCGGCATCAGCCGCGGCCGCTGCGGCGATCATCTCTTCGCCTACATCATTGGTTGCAGGAGCGCCTGAAGGGCTGGGGAGATCCTCACCCAAGATCTGGCGGCCTTCAGCGACGGCTGCTGCCATTTTGTCCAAGAAGAGTTTGAGGGAGCGAATGGCGTCATCGTTACCCGGAACGACCCAGTCGATGGGGTCGGGGTTGCAGTTGGTATCAACCAAGGCGACAACTGGAATCTTTAGCTTGTTGGCCTCTTGAACGGCAATGGACTCTTTGTTGGTGTCAATCACCACCATCAGGTCAGGTTGACGGGGCATATCTTTGATGCCACCCAAGGAGCGCTCCATTTTTTCCCGTGATCGCTCCAGATTTTGAACCTCTTTTTTGGTCAGGGCTTCATAGGTGCCATCGGTCTTCATTCTCTCGATGCCCTTGAGCCGGCTGATGGAGCCTTGGATGGTTTTCCAGTTGGTGAGCGTACCGCCCAACCAACGGTGGTTGACATAATATTGACCGGAACCTTTTGCCACCTCTGCGATCATGTCGACCGACTGGCGTTTGGTTCCGACAAACAGAACCACACCACCATTTTTAGAGCAGTCGCGTACCTGATTATAGGCATCACGAAGCATTCTGACCGTTTGTTGAAGGTCGATGATGTGGATGCTGTTACGGGCGGTAAAGATAAAGCGATCCATTTTTGGGTTCCAACGTTTGGTCTGGTGACCAAAGTGAAAACCAGCGTCCAGAAGTTCACGAATTGAAAATTTTGCCATGTTACCTGTTAAAACCTCTTCTTTGTTTGCCGTTCGGTTAATCTTCCGCCAGCCTCCTTGTTATGTTCCAACCCAATCAGAACGGGCACCGGGAACATGGACCACCAGCGTGTAGAATAGATGGATC
>PEAM01000009.1 GCA_002753565.1 Magnetococcales bacterium
TAAATGGTGGAGCCAGGCGGGATCGAACCGCCGACCTCTTGCATGCCATGCAAGGGCAACCAATTAGCCACAACACAAGACAATATAAAAATCAATGAGATAGACTGATTGTTGTGTTGTCGTTTATTGCCGAAAATGGGCGTTATTTGACTCCGAGTGTGCCATGAGTGTGCCACGGCACAATTGCCGTATTCACTGTTGGGGCTTGGCTTCAGGCGCATTCTCATAGGAAAGTACAGAAATGCCCCTAAATATTTAGGCGATGGGTTGGTATGTGTTCTTTGGCTCTTATGTGTCCTCTCTCCTGGCTTCCAGTTCTATTTTTTACTCTTTTACCTGTACCACTCATCTAATAAATATAAGACGGCTACGGGGGGTCCTGTACCGATTTTGGCTCTATTCCATGAAGCATAGATTTATAGATGAACCTCTTCTATCATCAAGCACTACACTCCATCAATCACCACGATTCCAGGAATGTTGCCTTATGCGTTGGATTTCCACCCCTGAGTCAGTGGAGAATGGAGAGCCTACCGTTCTCGCCATAATTGAAACCGTGTTGGCGGTAACTCTCTATTGGTGGTTAGCTTGGGCCTTTGATACTCACATCCATCTATTGGCCAGCATCATCGTTGCCCCTTTTCTCTTGTTGCGCTCTCCTGAGTCTATCAAAAGAGGATTGGAATGGTTTGTAGGGTACATGTATGATGAAAAAGAAATCTCCCCCCTCAGAACTCCCATAACATTTTTTGGAGTAGTTTTATTTGCTTTTTCGATAGCTTATCTATGTACTGAAATGGTGTCGAATAATTTTCTGTCTACCTGGTCAAGTTGGTCTTCATTTGGTCACGACATACTGATAGGTTTTTTTGCCTTGATGGTTGAGTTTATGGTGGCTTTTGCCATTTTAGGGGAAAGAGCCAAAAAGATGCCATTTGTAGTAGCCTTACTGATAGTGGGAATTTTCGGTATTGGAATAGAGGTAGTAGGGGCGTTAGGGATACTCGTTGCAATACTGATAATAGGAGGGGCGTTGAATTCAATGGCGGCGGGAGCGATATTTTTACTCCCGATTTTTTCCATTCCAGTTGGTGTGGGAATTTGGTTCCGGTCCATATTTGTTAGATTTTTCGCAACAGCCCGTCATCCCATCGCCGGAATAATCAGTTTCGGCAACAATTGGCGACAAATAGTGTGGGCTGTCGACTCTAAGCACTTTCCTGAAATTGTGCCAGAACTGGGAAGTCAAACAGAGAATCTCTCTCTAAAAAAGTTTCTCCAGTATGTTCAATCAGAGGATTGGAACAAACGTTATATCAGCTTGGTGTCATACCCGATTATTTTCATACCAACCATGTTTTACCGGTGGAGCCTCAAATCCACATGCTGGCTTTATCTCCCTTTGGTCTACTTGATATCCAAGACAAACGGACAATCGGAATTCCTGGTGTCTACACTGCACCGAAGCCGTGGTGAATCAGCCCGTATCTGGTTGGCTCTGGCCGTGATTCTCAGTACAGTTGTTACCACATTTTCCTACAGCCAGTTCGCCACTCTAAAAGAGGCATACGCCAACATCCCCGTTCCAGTTTATCTGTGGGCATTCAACTTGGGTGACTTGGCCCCGTGGCAATGGTTTAGCCTGGTTGGAGCCTTCATGACTGGGATAATCTATTTCTACGTTGATCGGGTTGTCATTTCCTGGAACCTCCTAAAAGAACGGGAAGAGAAAGCCAGACCAAACCCTGTCCAGGCAAATAGGCTCCTATGGTTTGCCCGGCTAAGGAGTATCAGTTCAGTGCTTGCCATATTTATGGCGTTAGGGTACGCCGGGCTTGTCTTCCTGGAGATTCATACTCAACAACTACCCGGTTGGCTCTCATTTTTGGATTTGATTTATGGGCCATATTTGCCATAGACTCTAGCCAATATCACACCTCCCCTTTTGCCTGAAGGCTCAACAAGTGGGCCAGTTGTTGGAGAACAGACCGGTTCCCCTGGCCGGTTTGGTTCAGTACCGCTCTGGCAATCTCCAACCGCTTTGGTGATACTTCCGCTGTTTTCTGGCCGGACAGGTTGACCCGGCGGCGATAATGTAGAATGGCCTGTTCGTACCGTTGCCGGTTCTGGGTTCTCCATATACCAAGTGCCCACCGGGCCACTTTTCGAGACACTTCAACGGGGGTTGGCCGGTAGTGCTCCCGGATCTCCTGCCATAATTTGAAATTCCATGGGAGAGGCAACCGGTCATCGGTCGGGAAGAGAAACGGGAAATCCTCTTGGAGTTGCTTTTGCAGAGCCTTAACCCTGGCCATGGTGGACAAGCCAGGGGTGAGACTACCCGTTGCTACCTCTGTAGCTGAAAAAGATTTGATCATGGTCACACCTCCCGGCCAGCCAGAATGACCCCAAGGGCGGTCAAGCCGTTTTGAAGGTTGTCAGATGCCATGGTGAGTTCATCGGCCATGGGGTGGTCTTTGGCCTTCTCCCGGATGGTCTCCAGTTGGTTGGTGGCCTGGACAAGATAGTGAATCGTGGTGTTGGTCAGGTTATGATTTCGGGGTGATGGGGTGCGGCGTTTGGCTTGGCTGAGAGTGAATGGGCGGTGTGGCAGTTGATGGACGGTAGCAAGACTGTTCATGGTGTTGTGGCTCCTGTAATATGTCCTGTTCAAGGGACTGGAAAAAAAGCCGGGTGCTTGAACACCGTTACAGGAACGGCCCCATGGACTTTCCACAAGGGTATTGTATGGACCACGAGACACCCGGCCACAATCATAGGATGGAAGAGCCATGCCAGAAATTGGGCACAAAAATACCGCTGGCCTGTCGGGTGCGGTGTCCGCCTGTAAATAGGGGTGTTCAAGCCCCGTTAACGCAAACCATCACATGGTCAGAGACCAACTCGCAAGTAGAAAAAATGTATTGCAGTAATTTTTTCCAAGTCTATGGAAGTGAGGGGGTATTTGTGGCTTCAACCCATGGGGCTAGTCCCAATACTGGAAAATGAGTTAGGACGGAATAAATAACAACAATAGGTAGTTTTTATCTCCACAGGAAAAATATAGATGTTTGACCGTGTATGCATGAATGTGATTCACTGGCTGAAACACAACATTGATTTTTAGGGAGGGAGAGGTTATGGCCAGGAAAAGAGGATTTGAGGTATCCATTCTTAATATTGCGCTGAGTGGTCATCATGAGCCGGAAGAGTATGTCAGTTTGTTTGATGCTGCGATAAAAAAAGATAGAAAATACAACTATTACGGCAAGCAAACAGCCATTTTCTGGGAGATCCGCAAGGGCGAAGATCCAACCGAAGGGATTTCGGGAACACTGTATAAATTTTATGACCTTGATCGTGTCAATGTCTGGCTGGATAGGAAATCAGGAAAACCAGCTTTGAGCGAAGATCTAGGCCAACTTTCAGCGGTTGACAATTTATCCCCTGATTTTGCTTCAACCTATTTTAGATTTTTTCCAAAAAAGCACCGTTTTTACTTCCAGTCAAAGACCGCATACAAAAGCACAAAAATTTTACCAAAATTCTTCTCCCCCAATGTCATGAGAGATTTTATTGACCGGCTTATGAATTCTAGTGAGGTTGTCAGCGAGTTTGGGTCAGTTGGTGTAACAGTCATTCCAACAAAACAAAGTTTGCAGAAAATTTGGAGTATCAATAAGATTAAACATCTCTTTATTGAAGTGACACCGCCCAACCCCGATCATGACACTTTTGCTCTCAATTTTGAAAGGTCATTGAGAGAGCTAAACGCAAAGAAAGAGTCCAGGGTTCTTATTAGTCGCACGGGTGGTGGACTGGAATTAAATGATGAATATAAACAGCTTTGCAGATTGGCTGCTGAAAATGGTTATGTTACAGGGAAAGGAAAAGACGAACAGGGGATCAACGTTTCAGAATCGACAAAAGATCATCCTCTAAAATTAGAAGGGAAGTTTGATCCAGATCTTGAAACAGATCAAGACGCTTTTATTCACATGGCTAACCGAGTACACAATACCGCCTTTGATGAGGGGTGATTAGTTGAAACAGACAGGGCAAAAATTGAAGGAGAAATTCTGCTCTACTCAGTGGTGGGGGTTGTTTTGCGTCATTCGTAAAATTGTAACCATTCATCTACCTGAAAAATGGGATTTTTTACGTTCTCCATATTTGCTCATTTCTTTTTTAGTGTTATGCCTGAGTTGGCCAACTTGGACTTGTACTGGGTGGACTTCTAAAGTATTCGCCATAATCCCATCTTTGCTTAGTTTTTCTGCTGCTGGATACGCCATCTGGTTTACTTTTGGAACTACTTCTTTTGGAGAGCAACTCTCAGAAATTGGAAAAAAAGGAGAGGCATCCTACAGAAAATTGGACTCCTTTTTTATGGAGATGAACGCTGCTTTTGTCTTTTTTATTGGCACACAGCTTTTGTCTTTACTTTTGGCACTGATTGCAGACCCATGGCTCCCTGAAAAAGGACCATTGACCGGGTTTATACTGGTTGTTTCAGCATTTTCATATTGGTTTTTTCTATACGCTGTCTGCTTAATTTTTGCTATTGCTCTCAAAATTTTTCAATCTGCAATTTCTTTGGAAATTTACCATGATAATCAGCGGAAAATAAAAAAAACTGAGAATAACGAAGAAGAACCGAAAGACGATACAATTCAGTAATACACTTCCCAACGAACCCATAAATCCGGCCAGTGTTGGTACAGTGGGTAACTACCAAGAGCTACTCAGAATCATTCCCCAGAGAAAAACCGAGAGCGGCACCAAGAACAAATGACCAAAATGCCGATTCTTTTGGTGGCGGCTCCACAAATGGTCTCGGTGCTATTTCAACCGTAACCGTGACATGGACAGGCACATAATCTGAAACATCGTCAACCGGATCAACCGGTAACGGCTCCCAATTACCAACCCGAGTTGGATTGTCGGCATGGCGGGACAAGGTTCTGTATGACATAGCTTTGTACCTCCTCCATGTGAAGTGTCGTACCACAATAGTACCAGATTGCCAGCGACCGACCAAATGGAATCCACATCTACTATGAGAAATGTGTTTTTCCGGCTCTGGGTGGCTCTTAGCCGTCTTTTTGCCGCTTCTGACTGTCTGAGGAAGTGAATACCTCCCAATATCTTTTCCAGCCCATCTTTTTTCGTTCCAGGCTATCAGCCGTATATAGAGGACCACTGATTGCTGGTATTCTACTTAGCTGCTCAAGCGTAGTGATACCCCTCCTCAGTCTGTCATATATCGTTTGCCTTGAAACCCCCCATTCAACAGACCACTTACGCACTGTTTTAGATTTACCATTGAAAGATAAGATTATCGGCTTTTTTGTAAAAGTATCACGACTGAATATTTGTTCTTCACTCATTTTCGATTTGAGTCGGCTTTTAAAAGTGCCAAGATTCAAACCTAAATGATGTGCCCATCCTGTTATTGAAAAAGTTTTCCCATTGTAGGTGATGTATTTTGCTTTTGGGTTCCCACGGCATGGACAACGTGCTGTTTTTTTCAATATAGTATCTGCATTTCTCACAAACTCTTTTCCACACAGGTTGCATTTCACCAACCATCTTTGCCCCCAATATTTGTGTTTTGGTTGATGTACTTTCAGAACCTGAATAAACGGGAAGGTTTCTTTTGTTAAATCACGACGTCTTAGCTTCGGATCAAATTTAGGAATACTTAGTGCATCTTCAGGGTTTAACCCATTCCGAATACGTTCATGTATACTGCTTCTAGTTATCCCTAATTTAGCAGCAGCTTCTTTAACCTGCTTGGTAAGTTCTAGATCTATTTTTTGTTTGTGCATATTTGTAGGAGTCTGCATAGCTCACACCCTTTTTTGTGTTCCACACCACGGGTGTACATCGGGTGCTACCACATTGTCCCCAAATCTAAGGAGTAATCAAACCAGACCGGCATCATCGGCCAACATAGCCAGCCAAACCGTTTTTGGCATTTTCTTCTTGCCGGTCCTGTATTCTTCAACTTTGCGTGAGCTAATCCCGATCCGTTTTCCTATCATGGTGAAGGCTTTATCTGTATCGGTCACAATATGCGGCCAATTCTTGTCCACCCATGCGGCGAAACGTGCAACTCTCATCACCCCTTTTTTGGAAAATTTCATCCTGGCATAATCCTGTAATGTATCTGCACCGATATCAATATTACTACCCGGCCATTCAACCCCCCAGCCCTCGCCCGATATCTTCGCTTTGGAAAAAATCCTTGGCGGGATGGGTTTATATCTTGGGAATGCGGCGTCGATGATACTGTAATCCAAAACATCTTTTTTTCCATCCATCCAGATCATGGTCAGGGTATAGGATTCTGGATTGGCTTTGATCTTTTTCAACCTGGATGATTTGGTGCTTTTTGCCATTCGAGTAATCCTGTTCATGGTTCATGAGGAGAGCCACAAGGGGGGGGGGGGGGCGACTTCCCAACCACCCTACTACGATTTTGAGAATAAACGATATCTACCCACAAACCAACTCCCGTTATTGGACGATTCAACCCTGAAAATGAAATCGAGATTGCCTACGACCACAAGACTGGGGAGATATTTGACTGGCCAGCCCACGCCACAGCATTCTGGGACGTGGTTACATCTGAGTGGGTGCGGAAGATTATGCCAAAGGAGTTACAGAAGGTTTTACCTGAGGAGATTGTTTCTACGATTACCCCCATATTAAATATAGAGGTAAACCAGATTCACAAAATTTGAAAAATTATTTTTCAGAAATGGTCTGTAACGGAAATCGTTACGGTGGTGGTTGTCAGGATTATTTTTGAAGATGGTCAGACAGCCCCTTACTGAAAATCTCAAATTCCCGAAATACGAGATTACGGATTTCAGCTTGATCCATCGTCCCGGACACCTGACCGGCGATTCTCTCACTGAGACCAACCAACCCGGATGAAACGGTGGCCCATGTCGTTAACGCTCCAGCTTTTCCAACGGAGAGGGTCGCCGGGGTTCTCTTCTTGGGAGGTTTGCCGGGGTTTCGGCTTGGCTTCTCAATCGTCGCCGTTGGTGTCCAGGTGGGAAGAGCACACATGCTCAACACCTTGTCGGTGGTTTCCGGGTCGATCAAGTTATTCACCAGCGATATCCGGCCTACCTTCACCATCCGGCCAATATACTGTTTGCTTTTCCCAACCCGTCTGGCGTATTCCGCCCGTGTCAGTAATTCTGCCACAACATTCAACCCCATAAAAAGTAAACCTTATTGTCAACCAAACAATTCTTAAATTTCAAAACGTTGTTCTTTGTCTGTGCCTGTCCTGGTGGCTTGTTTCGATTCAAGAGTAAACTTGTTTTGCAAAATGCAAATACCCTCTTTTTGTGCGGCTGTCGGAACCCGCAGGGTTACCCCCCTCCTGAGGACCCGAAACACTTCACAGGAACATGTATACCAACCCCTCAGACGCTCTCTACCGGCGGTTCCCTGCCTATCTAACCAACGAGATATCGAGAAGCAAGAGAGCCGGTCTACGCCGTGTCAGTCAAGCAGTGGACAGGATAGACTGTGGTTGCTCCTATCTGTTCTGAGCTATGCTGTACCTGACCAAACAACAGGGATTACTGTTGAATGTGACAACTCAACCAATTCTGTGAAGTAGTCAGCTACCGCACCAACAACAGGTATTCCATTTACTGTGGTCCGGCTATTCACAACACCGCCGCTCTTCTCCCATAGATCCTTGATCCAATGGTTATTATTTCGGAAGATTTCCCCCGCTTCGTTCTCATCGGTAGCGATTCCCAACACACCGGGTACGTTGCCCAACAACACCAGACGGTCACCTGTTTGAATCAATAGGCGGTCTCCTTCTTCTGTCTCCCAATTTGACGCCCCTTGAAGAATAAAAACGGGAGTATCGATAATCTCACCACCCCCGATGTGGATTAAGGCCACCCCCGCCGCTTGAGATAATTTATCGCCTGGTCTTCTGGCCGGACATTTTAAATTCTGGTAGTTGGTGCTCTTGGTAATTTTTAATTTCATGGCTTGATATCCTCATTGATATTTATTGATGTCGTCACGATCAAACCCCCAACACCCCCGGTATCTAATCAACGGTGTCAGGTTCATTTATAAAACCGTGGTCAGGGTTTGGTTGTAGAAAATCTTGTTGGTATTTTTGTGTTGGTGATAACCTGTACTCAACACGTAAAAATGCCCTTGTGATTCCAGCGGGGGTGTCTTCTTTCGGTGGGGTCTGGGTGTGGCACTTCCTATCTTTTAGGTATAACCCTATATACGGAAGTGCCACACTTTTTGATATTTCCTTGTCTGTTTCGCCGTTGTCGCCAAGCCCGTTAAAATCCTCTTCCGGCGTTGAAGATTCAAATTCAACTCCTCTTGTCGCCTCCTCTTCTTCCAAAGAGAAAAAGTGTTCAGGGTTTCTGAGTTGAGCATACCGGCGGATTATCTCCAAGCGTTCAATATTCAGTTCATACTCTCGAATTATTTTCCTACCGCTACGCCGCTTGTTGGGGTCTGCCTTCAACCCAATCATTTTCAATACCCTGCCTACGAACTTAACCGGGTCTTTTGGTCGAGCATGAGTAACTGAGTGCGGTACCACCCCCAAAAATGAAAATAGATGGGGTCTCCGCATAATCATATCCAGCGCAACGGCGGCATCCTTCGCAGTGTATCGGCCACACCCCAGTTCCAGACCGATAGGCAGTTTTGAGAATATCGAGCGGTACGCCCTTTGTCTGAGTCGTTCATATCGGCGTTGGCTTGCGGTTTTATCGGCGGCATCTTCCCGCCCTTGGACAAAACAAGCGGCCAACTCATAACGGCGTAGCTGTGTCATACCACGCCCACTATCGTAGAACTGGATATCATCAACGCTGATTGTGGGGAATCTGTTGCCGGTCTGCCCGGACTCACCACGCCCCCAACCGGTCAGAGCTTTTCGGATAAAGAATTTTTCCAAAGCCATCTGGTCAGAATAGGAACGGGGGTTTTCCTGGCTCAATTGATCGGCTTCAATCTGGTTGATATCCGCTGCAATGAGAATATCCTCAATGGATTGAGCCGCCACTTCTGTTTTTATCTCCACCACTGCATCAAGATAGTCACCATTTAGACTCACTCTCTCCACCCGGTAGCCGCCTCCCTCAAGAAGTGCAATGGTGTTTGCAGCAAAACCATTTACCCCCTTTGCAATCCATGTTGAAAAGCGGTTTTCAAGTATGTCAAAAGAGACAATTTCCACCCCTTCCAGTTTGGCCGCTTGCTTCAACCCTTTTGCTCTAGCTTTGGCGTTGTCCTGGGTCCTGGCTATTTTCATATCAAAGGCCAGGGTCCAACTGGTCAACCGCCTTGCACGTCGAATCATTTGGATTGCATCGGATGGGGGAATACTGCCAAAAAACAGCCCGAAACCATGGTCAAAATGTTCAACCTGGATGGAAACACCACTGGAGATAGTCGGGGAGTAAATCACCAAATCATATTTAACGCTCTCCCCTTCAGGGTCTTTTAAAAAGGCCAGTTGCTCCGTATCTCCAGCGTTTTGGGCGGTGATGGCCAGCACGTTTTTATCCGGCAACTCCGTCTTAACCAGTTTGGCAACCTCTTTCGGTTTTTTTCTGGAGTCGGTGGCCACAATGAGTTTTTGACCATCAACCAGACGTGCCAGAATATCCCCGCAAGCATTTGGATAAATATTCTCTCCAGCACTCCAAAACACCGAAAGGTGGGATTCATCCGGTTGAGACTCAAATATTTTTATTTTCTCACCTGGACGGCATTTTTCTAGAAAGTAAATTACATCGTCGTTCAGATCTGCATCGGCCACAATCACCGCTTCCGCATCCCGGATCATATTTTTTAGCTGGTCAAGAACCTTGTTCCCATCCCGGCAAGCCCGACCGACGATATGGCGCAAAACTTGGGAAACCTCATCAATGAAAAGATACTGTACCTCTGAACAAAACTGCTTCAAATCTGCTCTAATTATGGAGTTGACGCACACTCCCAGCCCGTTGGACTCCATCTCCTGTTGGGTGGGGTCATCCTGGTAATTCATCAATTCCAGCCGGGAGGAAAGTTCATGGGTCAGGCTCACCCGGTGGCACACTGCAACGACTTTATTACCTATCAACTGCCCCAAATCGGCAAACGGTTTTCCAATCGACTGCGTTTTACCAACGCCATGGGGAGCTTTGACAGCCGTTATCCCTCCCCGGATGGCCTGTCGAACAACCCCGTTCAATTCCGAAGCACCGATATTCCGGTAATGATGTTTCCGCCGGACTGCTCGGGTGATGGCCGTTAAACTCCTGGCCTCTTCGTCTCGCTTTGAAGTAATCCACTCCAACCGGTTTGTGAGGCTCTGCAACTCGGGTGCGGATAGTTCCGGTGCGGACTCTGACACCCCCTTGATAAACTCCTCAGTGGATTTTGAGACCGGCACCATACCCGAATATCGGTTAGTTATCGACAATGCCGCTGGGAGCTTCTCAGAGGCTCCACAGCTTTCCAGAAATAACATTGAATCCCGATAACCCATCACACCTAAATCAGCGGGTTCAACGGCCTGTAAATCAACCTCATCTTCCGGGACCCATCCACCCATCCTGGCATAATAGAAGAGGGTTTTGATTGTAATATCCCCTTCAACGGCGAATGTCTCCCATTTTCCGTCCAACTCTTCAGGGTCATAACCGTCTGTCCGTTCAGAGAGTTCATGGGCCAGTTGTAAACTCTCCTCCCACCCCAAGGCTTTAACCGCCATGATACAATCCATCCATGGGCGATATGGCGAAATCTCATCCGGGGGTATTGCGTCGATGGCGGATCGAATATTTCTCAACTCTGCCGGTGGTGCTGGTGCCAATTCTGTTGAGCCATTTTTATGTTGGGTTTTTCTTTTTTCCCGCTGGGGGTTCTCTTGCTCCTGGATGATTCTATCAGGAACGGTTACCTCATCAGCTTCACCAGTCAGTAGGCCAGATCGGATCGGGAGGGGATCTCCCATATTCTTGAAAATTGGACTGGCGGTATAATGGGGGTGGATATCCCCGAATAAGGAGCCATCAACCTTGATCGGGAATTTCTCTATCCAATTTTTCCAGGTTTCGCCGTCCAATGGGTGAGAGAGCCAAAACCACAGGTGAACCCGGATCTCTTTTGGTGGATCTTCTCCAATCTTTTTTGGGATATTCTGGGAGGATGAGAATTGCCAATGGGTGGTAACCCCGTGGAACTCTTCCGGCAACCGGGAACGGATATACCGGATAACATCCTCTGGATTTCTTGCCGGGTCCATACCTTCAGGTAACGGGATGGAATCAAAGTCGAGCAACGCCCAATGTCGAGTACCCCCCTGGAAGGTGGCTGGGGCTACAGTGCCATCATTACCCGTTCTATCATTCAGGAGGCGTCTATTTGGTTTGGATAGGTCAAGGTCTGGCTTAGGGGTGCCACGGATAACAAAGCGGTTAGACTGCCTTTCCAGGGCTGATAATGTGGATGATAACTCCGTGATACCAGAAACGGAGAGTTCCTCAATATAGAAAAGAAACTCGTTTGAATATGGGGTCTTTACGATCTCCCCATTCTTACGTGCTCTGATTAGTTTGGTGGCGTATTGCTTATTGGCGCATTTAAGCACCGTTAAGGTGTCTTTTGCTTGAACACCGCCACTACTTTTGATATTATCAGTCGTCATTTTCGAGTAGAAAACAAAGCCGCTGGATTAGCCCCCTGGCGGTTTTGTCATGTCTACGTCCCTATTTTGTGGTCGGTTTTTGTTTCGGGAAAAAAGATATCCGACAACATCCATGGTTGTGTGATGCGCCCCCGGTAATCACGAAATCCAAATCATGTCTTTCACAAAATTCCTGGATTAGTTCAATATCTCTGCTTCCAATACTGTAGGGTTCAGACACAAAAACATTCTCCCGCTGGGGAGTGCTCTTGATGGTCCCCCAGTGGTCCAACCACGGGTGTTTGGTAAATGGATCGTTTTGCAATAACCACGGACCGGATCTAATCCCGTCATTTTGACAATTTTTCTTAACAAGACGGCGGTAGAGCCATCCCGGTACTTTGTGTACCTGGACCGTGATTCCTGCCATAGCATTTCCTTTCTTCACCTGGCCAGCGTTTGGCCCCACAGGGGTGCTCACCTTTCGGGCTGGGTTCGCCGCAACACTTTTTATAGTGAATTTCTTCTTGTGGGATTCTCAGAGGTGGGTAGGTATTCTGTAATTCTCTAACCCGCCGTTAGACACCCTGAGACCCCGCCACCATTCCCCGGTGAGCGGGGTTTCACTTTTTGGGTTCATGGTGGTATGTCCCACCTAAACTGTTACGCCGGTAGCCTGGAAAAATCTCTCTTCGTGAATCAAGACTTTCCGACCCACCCGGATAATGGCTTTTGCTTCTTCCAGCCCGTTGCTTTTCTCATGGAAAATTAACCAGCGAAGGGAGCCAATGGTAAAAGCTGGGTGTCTTACACAGAACTGTTTAGCGGTGTAAACTGGGGTGTTCTCAGCGGGGTTAATCGGCTTCAGTTGGTCTGGTGTTTCTTGAACTGTTGACATAGCAAGTCTCCACAACGTTTTTGTTAGAATTTGACAGAACACACCTTTTTTTTAGATGCGTTGCTGTCTGTTGTGGGAACTATAGGAGGTTGAACAGCGTAATTTTATGCGTGCCGCTTCAGCACAACAAATTTAAAGGGCCAAACCTTAACCAAATATTTTCTGATTCATCCTTTCAACCACCCCCGCTGTATGGGCTTCTGAAAGGTGGGCGTACCTTCGAACCATGGAAAGGGTTTTATGTCCAAGAACCTCGGCAATTTCGGCCAGGGATGCGCCGGACATAGCCAGATATGAAGCGCATGAGTGACGCAAATCATGGAAGTGGAAATTCTCGACTTCTGCCAGTTTGATAGCGGCCTCCCATGCCTTTCGGATATCAAGAGGTTTTTTCCCATCTGTCCTTGGAAAACAAAAATCAGAGTCTATTCGCCGAACCTTTGAAAGCCGTTTCATTTCTTCCTGTGCCGGACCCACCAAGGGAACAACACGGATTTCGCCGTTCTTCGTTTCCAGTAATGTAATACGGCCTTTTTCAATATCCACGTCACCCCATCGTAAATTCATAATTTCCGTCTTGCGGCAACCGGAAGATAGAGCCACCAGCACCACAGGAAGTAAGAAAGGTGTCCAGCTTACTCGGCAAGCCTTCAATAGCCTGGAACGTTCCTCTTCATCCAGATACCGGACACGGCCTCTTGGCTCCTTCTGCTTGGCTACCTTCCGCATTGGGGAATCATCCAGCCATTGCCATTCATTCGTCGCCGTGGTGAATGCGGTTGAGAGTGCACCGAGATAACGATTGACGGTTGCCGGTCCTCTTGGCTTCCCATATTGGGTAACACCACTGGCCAGTTTATCCCGGTATTCTGATATAAGAGGAGGGGTGATATCTGCAAGAACTCTGTCGCCAAGTTCGTTTTTCCACCAGTTCAGGAAAATGGTGTAGTTGTACGAACTCTTCGGCTTGCTGGGTAAAACTTCTTGGATGTACCGGTCCACCATATCGGCCAGGGTGTGTCGCTTGGCTTCTGTGGTTTTGAAATGTCTACCTTCCCGAATTGCCGCCTCTGTCTGAGTGGCCCACTTTTTGGCATCAGTTTTTCTCTCAAAGGTTGCACGTTGGACCGGAAACCCTTTTAAGCGAACCTGGACCCGGTAGGAAACTTTCCCCTCTTTCGTTTCACGTCTCTGGATGCTTGCCATGATATCCCCTCTGGTGGATGGTCTAAAACTCACCTTCAGGCTACCAAAACAGACAATAATTGACAACGCTTAATATGTAAACAAGTGTCCTTGCCAGTTAATATCGACAAATTACAACAAGATAAAGTCAGGAAAAATTTTCAAGGCACACTTACGGCACACTTCAGATGCGTTTTTGTGAAAATCTGCCTTTCTCAACCCTTCAGACTGCTTGGGTAGCGGGCAGTGATTATGTGTTGTTATTTGGTGTGCTTTATTGGGGGAATTTGCGTCAGAGTGTGCCGTGAGTGTGCCATGGCATAAAAAAAGACTTAGCAATTTCTCGCTAAGTCTTTGATTTTATTTGGTGGAGCCAGGCGGGATCGAACCGCCGACCTCTTGCATGCCATGCAAGCGCTCTCCCAGCTGAGCTATGGCCCCTTTTGCTTTCGACTAGGCGGGTGAAGGTATCAACCTCTTCCATCACAGTCAAGAACCTTTTTTAAAAAAGATGGTCGTTTTTTTAAGCTGTCGCTGGTTTGTGTTTACCTTGAACTGTTCTTTGTTACAAAAGAATAGTGGGGAAATGGATTTTGGTGTTGAAAATCGGGTGTTTTCTTGTTGGTTTTGTTGCTATATTTTTTTGATCGAGTATTTCTTTGCGTCTATAAAGCGTAGAAGTACATTCTGTAGTTCTACTTTTTCAATTGGCTTGGTCAGAAAATCATCAAATCCTACAGAGAGGCAACGCTCTTTTTCTCCCTGCATGGCGTTGGCGGTCACAGCAATTATGGGGGTTCTTTTTTTGCTATCGTCTTGGGCTTCCTCTTTTCGAAAGGCTTGGGTTGCAGCAAATCCATCCATTTCGGGCATGTGGCAATCCATCATGACCATATCGTACTCTCCTTTTTTTAACATCGAGAGCGCTTCTACCCCATTATTGGCCACCTCCACTTTGATCCCTAAGTTTTTGAGAGTTATTTGGAAAAGTCGTTGATTGACGATGTTATCTTCGACAACCAATACTTGCGTTTTTTTAGAAAAAGAGACCTTGTCCAGTTTTACCGTCGGGGCAGGGAGAGGTTCTGATTTGGTTGGGGTCATGGGTAGCTCTATGGTAAAGCAGCTGCCTTTTCCCAGTTCACTGCTAATAGAAATCTTTCCGTTCATGAGGGAGGTTAATTTTTTGCAAATGGTCAATCCCAAGCCACTGCCACCAAACTTTCGGGTTGTCGAGGTGTCGGCCTGGGTAAAGGGCTGGAAAAGAGCCTCTTGAACCTCTTTTCTGATGCCAATCCCGGTATCTTCAACTTTAAAAATAATCCAGGTCTGCCCCTCTCTGGCCGCAGCCTCTATTTTTAGAGAGATCTCTCCTTGCTCGGTAAATTTCATGGCGTTACTGAGTAGGTTGATCAGGATTTGGTGGATTCTGTGTTGGTCGCCAATGATATATTTGGGTACCGTTTGTGAGATTCTGGTTCGAAAACGGATACCTTTTTTGACCGCCAGTTCACCAAATAAATCCCGTAGTTCCAGTCGGGTATCGCGAAGATCAAAAGTGATCTCTTCAAAGTCGATCTCTCCTGCTTCAATTTTAGAGAGATCGAGTACATCATTGATAACTCGAAGCAGAGACTGGCCGGATTTTTTAATCATTTCGACATAAAACTGTTTTTTACTGGAGAGGTGCTTCTCCATCAGAAGTTCGGTCATGCCGATAATGCCGTTGAGGGGGGTGCGGATTTCGTGGCTGATGGTGGCTAGAAAGTCGGACTTGGCCTGGTTGGCTATCTCTGCCGCTTCTTTGGCGGCTTTTAAATCTTGCTCACCCAACTTGCGGGTGATCACTCCTGCCAGGGTATTGGAGATGGCTTGTAAGAACTCTTTCTCTTCTTGTATCTCTGGATGTCCGGCCGGAACATAGACGTTGAGCACACCTAAGAGTTTATCATCGAAAATGATGGGAATACAGTAGTGACCATGATTGGCCAGACCGGGAAACTGTATGGCGTGGTCGTGATCGATCTGGCTTTTGAAGATGATTTGACGTTTCTTGGCGGCCATGCCGCAGAGACAATGGCCGACAACCACTTGTGAACAGAGGGCGAGAATCTGATCTTGCAGACCGTTGTTTGCTCTGAGAATGAGACGGTTACTCTCTTCATCCAGCAGAAAAATGGCCCCTTTGGATTCGGTTGAGAGCCAGGGAACAAAGAGGATGGTTCCCAGGGCCTCCTGTAGTAGTTCGGAGAGGGAGAGGGGTTTCATGGAGGTTTTTAGCAGTTTGGTGATGGCAATTTGGGATTGCAAAATTCGCTCATTTCTCTCTTCTATGGCAGTTCGTTTAGAGATATCCCGAACGACTGTAGAGAAAAAAAGCTTGCCGCCATCCTGCCAGGAGGAGAGGGTGGCTTCGATGGTCAGGTGGTGCCCCTCTTTATGGAGCCCGCAAAACTCGACACTCTGCCCTTGCCGGAGAGGGCGGGTGGTATGCAGGGTGGGAGAGAGGGCGTGGAGGAATTTTTCTTTGTCGCTCTCTAGAATGACGAGAGAGACGCCACGGTTGATGACCTCATATTCCTGATAGCCGAAAATTTTTTCGGCACCCCGATTCCACAACAAGATGCGTCCATCTTCGTCCAAGGCGATAATGGCATCTTCTGCCATTTCAATAATTTTTGTATGAAGAATGTCCACGTTTCGTCCTTAACCTGTCAGGAAACTATTGGGAGGAAAGTATAGCCTGATTAGTGTTAAACGGCTATTGTACCTCTCCTGAATGATGAAGGCCAATTTCCTTGGAGGCTCTGGACGCATATCTCTTTTCATGCAGGGCTTTTAGAGTGGGAAGGTTGAAAGTAAAGCATTGACTTTAAATTATATTTTTTTGTTTTGACGTATAGAAAAAAAGGCTGTTCAAATCTTTTTTTTGAAGGATAAGGGGAGAATGGATGGTTCAGATGGATGGCTTGCCGCTGGCTTTTGTGATGGTTTTTGCCTTGATTGTAGATCGATATCTGGGAGAGATAGGCCATTTTCACCCTTTGGTCGGTATGGGTAACGTGGCCCATTGGCTGGAAGGGAAGCTAAATGTTGCATATGATGATAAAAAGCTTTATACTACCACAAGAATATTTGGAATAATATCTTTAGTGATTATCGTCATGCCGGTTTTCTTGCTTACTCTCTGGTTAAGCCGCTTGGAAACCGAGGGGATGATGGTTCAGCTTTTGGCGTTATACTTTGTGTTGGGCGCCAAAAGTCTTTCGGAGCATGGGCTTAATGTCAGCAGGGCGATGGGGGAAGAGGGGGTCGAGGCGGCTCGCAAAGCGGTGGGGAGGATGGTGAGTCGAGAGACCCAGAGCATGGATGAAGAGGCTATTGCCTGTGCAACCATCGAATCAGTGTTGGAAAATGGTTGTGATGCGGTATTTGGCGCTCTGTTTTGGTTTGTACTCTTGGGGGCGCCGGGGGCGGTCTGTTATCGGGTTGTCAACACCTTGGATGCCATGTGGGGTTATCGAACGGTCCGTTTCAACGCTTTTGGTTGGGCGGCGGCCCGAATGGATGATCTGCTCAACTATGTTCCGGCCCGCTTGACTGCTTTGACCTATCTTATTGTCGGAAAAAGCGTCCCAGCCATGAAAGCCTGGCATGGATGTCGTGTTCGGAAAAGCCCCAATGCAACCCTGGTTATGGCGGTTGGGGCGGGGGCATTGGCCCTCTCTTTGGGGGGGAAGGCTGTCTATCAAGGGGTAGAGCGTCAAAACCCGATGATGGGAGGGGGGGCAGCGCCTGAAATATCGGATATCCCCCGTGCTGTTGCTCTGGTTGACAGAGGGATTGTTCTTTGGTCTGTGGTTGTATTGATGATGGGAGTGTTAACCTTTGCTTAATCATGGTGGCGGCATACGACAGGCAGCAATCAATTCTGGACTGCCTCCAGACTCCTGGCTGGATGTTTCAACTGGAATCAATCCCCATGGTTGGCGTGTTCCGGCTGTTCCTGGATCGTCTTGGTTGCGTCTGCCGGAGGAGGGGGATGGGTTGGAGGCATCGGCCAAAATCTACTACAAAAGCGACCATTTGCTGCCTGTGGCAGGCTCTCAAGCGGCTATTCAGGCTCTCTCTCGTTTAACGGAAAACTTTCGGGTGGCGGTCTTGTCGCCGACCTATGCTGAACATGCCCATGCCTGGGGAATGCGAGATAATCATCAGGCAAGGCTGCTCTTCGCCCCAACACCTAAACATCGAGTTGATCAGCTCTCTCTCTCCAAATTGGAGGATACCCTGGAGCTCTATAATGTGGTTGTTGTGGTTAACCCCAACAACCCGACTGGTCGAGTGCTCTCCAAAGAGAAGCTACGCCGCTGGCACCTCCGGATGATGACATCTGGTCGGGCTTTGGGAGAGCCAAGATGGTTGATTGTGGATGAGGCTTTTATGGATTCGACCCCGGAAGGGAGCGTGATCTCGGATGTAGGAGAGCCGGGATTGATCGTCTTGCGTTCGTTGGGCAAGTTTTTTGGCCTGGCTGGAGCACGGGTTGGTTTTATTTTTGCTTGGCCAGAGCTGCTGCAGAGCATTCAGGAGCTGTTGGGGCCCTGGCCCATAGCCGGTCCTTCCCGTTGGGTTGCTCGCCTTGCCCTGGACGATGTGGGGTGGCAAAAGAGTACCCGGAGCCAACTGCTACAACAGCGGGACCGTCTCCGGGCACTCCTCAGCCAGTATGGGCTGGACCCCACGGGTGGCACGACGCTGTTCCAGTGGGTTGAACGGTCCCGGAGCCAAGAGATGGCGGATCTCTTTCAGGACAGAGGGGTTCTGATCAGACATTTCAAGACCTTGGGCGGTATCCGTTTTGGGCTGCCGGGTGAGGAGTCTGAGTGGGTGCGTCTGGAGGCCTCTCTCTCTAAAATTCAATCCCTCGTCCAGCTGGAATCCCCTGCTCAAAAGCGTGTTTGACCACCCCCATCTCGGTCACGGTATCGGCTACGTCTATGACCTCTGGCAGGGCATCCCGCCCGGTTAAGATCAGGTGGGTGCGGGTTGGCTTCTCTTTTTGAATAAAGGTGGCAATCTCCTCGCCGCTGATCCAGCCATAGCTGGCGGCATAGTTGATCTCATCCAACACCACCAGATCAAATTGGTCGGAGCGGATTTTTTCTTGGCTGAAAGCCCAGATTTTCTGGTTGTTGCTTTTATCTTTTTCCGGGTCTTTGGTTACCCAGGTAAAGCCATCTCCCAAACAGTGCCATTCAACGCCAGGCAATGTTTCGGCTGCCATCTGTTCCCCCGTTTTTCGGGACTCTTTCTTAATAAATTGGATCACACATACCCGGTAGTTCCATCCGGCTGCCCGAAGGACCATGCCAAAGGCGCTGGAGGACTTTCCTTTGCCGGGCCCGGTTAATACCACCACCCGTCCTGGACGTTGAGACTGTTTGGTCTGCTGGTTTTTTGTGCGCTCTTCCATAGTGAAGGAACCTTCAAGGGGTTGTAGGTTGGTTGGGAGCATGGTATCTGAATAAAGAGTGTGGATGAAAATACAAGGAAGGGTGGGATCAATCAATGGTGTTGGAACTCATTTTAGGCGGCGCCCGGTCGGGAAAGAGCCGTCTGGCGGAAGAGAAGGCTCGCCTGTCGGCGCTGGAGGTTACCTATGTCGCAACGGGTCAGGCCAGGGATGAGGAAATGGCGCAACGGATTGCTCTGCATAAAAAAAACCGGCCTGGCCATTGGGGCTTGGTCGAAGAGCCGCTCTTTTTGGCCGATGCGCTCAAGCATAACCAGCAGGAGGGCCGGTTGCTTCTGGTGGATTGTCTGACTTTGTGGTTGAGCAACCATCTGTTGGATGGGTCGGGTTATCAACGTTGGCAACAAGAGAAAAGAGCGCTGCTGGATTTTTTACCCCATGGGATCTCTCCGACTATTCTTGTCAGCAACGAAACAGGGTTGGGGGTGGTGCCCATGGGGGAGTTGAATCGGTTATTTGTTGATGAGGCGGGTTGGCTGCATCAGGATCTGGCCAGCTTATCCGATCGGGTTACCCTGACAGTGGCAGGATTACCTTTAGTATTAAAAGGAGAATAGTATGGGAATAGACTGGCTGAACGGGCCTCTGGCCAAACCTTCATCTCTGCACCGGGAGGAAGCTCTGGTCCGGCAGGGTCAATTGACCAAGCCTCCTGGCTCTTTGGGTGCACTGGAAAATATTGCGGTGTCGTTCTGTGGTTGGCAGGCTAGCGCAACACCGGAGGTAGATCCGGTTCATATTGTGGTATTTGCTGCCGATCATGGTGTGGTGTCGGCGGGAGTTTCGGCTTTTCCCCAGTCGGTGACGGTGGAGATGGTTAAAAATTTTTCCAATGGTGGGGCGGCAATCAGCGTCTTGGCTGACCATCTTCAGGCTCGACTGGAGGTGGTGGATGTGGGTTGTGTTACCGATCCGGGACCTCTGGCGGCTGTTGTCTCTGCTCGGGTCTCCAACGGCACGGCAGACATGAGTCGTGGAGCGGCCATGGATGATGACCAGTTGGCTGCGGCATTAACGGTTGGGCGAAAGGCGGCGTTGCGTGGGGTGGAGTCCGGGGCAAAACTGATGATTGGGGGCGAGATGGGCATTGGCAATACGACAGCCGCTGCGGCGGTGGGCTCTGTCTTGACCGGTCTAACCCCCACATTGATGGCTGGGCCGGGCACCGGTTTAAATGCGGCGGGGGTCTCCCATAAGGCTACCATTATTCAACAGGCGTTGGTGATGAACAGACCGGAGAGAGAGAACCCTCTGGATGTTCTGAAAAAAGTCGGTGGGTTCGAGCTGGCTGCTTTGGTTGGCTTCTACATCACCTCGGCTCAGCAGGGCATACCCCTTCTTGTCGATGGTTTTATTGCTACCAGTGCGGCGTTGGCGGCGGTGCGATTGCGACCCGAATTGATCGACTGGATGCTCTTTGCCCACCTTTCAGAAGAGCCGGGGCATGCGGCCTTGTTGGCTGCAATGGATGCACAAGCTCTGATCGATCTGGAGATGCGGCTTGGTGAGGGGAGTGGGGGGGCCATTGCGGTGCCTCTCTTACGGATGGCCTGCACCCTCCACAGTCAAATGGCAACGTTTTCCCAAGCGGGTGTTTCTGAAGGATGACGCTTCCGGATGCCTCTCTCAACCCCTTGGTGGGGGTGGTGGATCTGTTGCGACATGGAAAGGTGCAGGGGGGGGCCTGTTTTCGAGGGTCAACCGATGACCCACTCACCGTTGAAGGGTGGCAAACCATGGAGCGAGCTGCCAACGCCCTGTCTCCGCCTTGGCAGCAGATCACCTCTTCCCCTTTGTTGCGCTGTCGGTTGCTAGCCGAGACCCTCTCTAGGAAACACGCCACTGCCCTACAGGTGGAAGCCGGTTTTAGAGAGATCTGTTTTGGTGAGTGGGAGGGGCGGCGGGCCGATGAAATTCTTGCCTCTGATGGCAAACGTCTGACACAGTTTTGGCAAGATCCCGAACGCTACTCTCCCCCAGGGGGAGAAACCATGGCTGACTTTAAAAAAAGGGTGCTCAGAGCATGGTACACCTTGATTGACGGTGTGGATGGCACCCATCAACTGCTTATTACCCATGGGGGGGTTGTTCGGGTGATTTTGGCCGATCTGTTGGGTCTATCCATGATGGCAACCTTTGCTCTCGAACTGCCTTGGGCCTCAGTTACCCGCATCCATCTTGTGCGATCGTTGCACGACCCCTTGTTAACACCACAGCTGGCCTTTCTTGGGGAGGTGGGGTGATCACTCCCCTTGTTTTGGCCTTTAGTCTGTTGACCAAAATTCCCATGCCCATGGTTGCCAACCCCCCTGCCAGAGAGGTGGGTATTTCCACCCTCTACTATCCGCTGGTCGGCGTGGTGATTGGTCTGGTGTTGAGTGGTATGGCCTGGGGTATGGATGGTCTCTCCCTCCCTTTGCACTCTGTCTTGGTTTTAATTTTTTGGGTCTGGTTGACGGGGGGGCTGCATCTGGATGGTC
The DNA here is from genome assembly GCA_002753565.1 of Magnetococcales bacterium. GTDB lineage: Bacteria > Pseudomonadota > Magnetococcia > Magnetococcales > JADFYX01. The sequence goes on from PEAM01000009.1 coordinate 21,798, forward strand.
TGGCTGATTCGGCCGATGGCTGGATTGGTGGCATGGGGAGTCGGGAGAAAACCCTTGCCATTATGAAAGATCCCCAAAGCGGACCAGGGGCTGTGGTGGTGGTTGTTCTTCTGCTTTTGCTTAAGGTAGCCGCCCTTCATGCTCTACTGGCGCAGGGAAGAGGAGGGGAGTTGCTGTGGTTGGTTCCGCTGTTTGGTCGCTTCTCCATGGTTTTTCTGCTCTTGACCCTTCCCTATGTGCGTCAGCAGGGGATGGGGGCCGTAGTGGCAGCCCACCTTCCTGCAAGGGGCGGGTGGATGGTGCTGACTTTCTGGGCCGCCCTCTCCATCTGGTGGTGGCCGGGTGGTGTGGTGGCGTGGGGGTTGGGTCTTGGTTTTCTTCTGCACTTCAGGAAAAAGGTAAAACAGCGTTTGGGTGGTATCACAGGTGACCTGCTTGGTGCAGGGTGTGAACTATCCGAAGCTGTTTTTTTACTGTTTCTCTGTTTTTTCAATACACCATAGGGTTGGTCTGAAATAAGTCAGACAAAGAAAAGACCATCCACCGAGGCTCCGACGACCAAGAGTCCCAGTTGCACCAACGAGGCGTAGAAGCTCCCCATGGCGTTGGTTGGCAGGGGGTTTCGGAGTAGCAGAATGCTGCGGTAGAGGAAAAAAAGCCCCCCAGCCATGGCCCCAAGCAGATAGACCCAACCCAACCCAAAGAAAGCCGGAAGCATAGAGGCCAGCACCAGCAAGAGTGTGTTGGCAACGACCGCTTGGGCCGCCCGCTCTTTACCGGCAACAACCGGCAACATGGGGATGCCAACAGCCAGGTATTCATCTCGGATGGCAATGGCGAGGCTCCAGAAATGGGGAGGTGTCCAGAGAAAAAGAATGAAAGCCAACGACAGTGCCAAGGGGTTTAAGGTTGGCTCAACCGCAGCGGTTCCTGCCAAAACAGCAAAGCTGCCAGCCAAGCCGCCAATCACAATATTCATCCAGGTCCGTCGCTTGAGCCAGACGGTATAAACAACTCCATAGAAAAAGGCCCCCAAAAAGACAAAAAGAGCCGACAAAGGGTTGACGACCACCCCAACAACAAGGCAGGGAATAATCAAGAGTGTGGCAAAAAAAAGCAGCCACCAAGGAGAGTGGGGGAGCGTGCCCAGAACAAAGGGGCGATTTTTGGTGCGCTCCATGCGGGCGTCGATATCATAATCGAAGTAGTGGTTCAGGCCACCAGCAGCACCGGCAGCCAGAAGGACGGCAACCAGAAGAAGGGTCAGCGACTCCATATCAAGGGAGGGGCCAGGGGTGGCTGCTACTCCCATGGCGGTAGTCACCATCATGGCGACGCCGATACGAAGTTTGAAGAGCACCAAAAGCTGTTTTAACACACTAAACATGTGGTTGAACGACTCCTGAAAAGGTCAGACAAAAAAGTGTGTTGGAAAAAGTTACTTGGGTGCATGGAAAAGCAGCATGGAGACCGGCTTCTCACTGGTATGATTTACAAGAGAAAAAAGTAAAAGGAAGCCCTCTTCTGCTCTCTGTCCCTTATTAAAAGGTTGCAATTTGAGTGACCAGCCAAAGAAAACCATACTGAGCTTTCAAGAAGAAGTAAATTACAATTTTTTTCTACAATAATCAAGGTGAACTCTCCGTTAAATCACTCCTTTTTGCTGGTTTTCCGGCCCACTCCTCTGTCCCTTTAGCCTGGGAGCGGCCGTTGGTCGTCACGGCATGATTTAAGTGATTGGTTTGACAGGTGTCAAACCCTGTTTTCTGAGTCGTCCGACAGTATCGTAGGTTTCACACCTTTTTTTCGAGAATACCCCCATGTTTCTCCTTTTATGATACAGGGGGAAAAACCTTCCGGGGCGCCATTTTTTTCAGCAACCAGTCGTGCAAAATAGCCATGCTGCCCCACCACCACATCCCAAACAATCCACATCCCCACCTTTCCCAGAATAAACTGACGAGTGCCCTGATGGATTGTCAGATAGGGTTTGTCCACCTCAGAAGGTGTCGCAACATACACGTTGATCTTCTTGGGTCTACTCTTTGAATCATTCACAAGCCAACTCCCGTTTAGGGTGAATCACTCCAGCACAAACGGGAGAATAGAGGGTGTTCGGGGTGGAACACAGATGCAGGAGTTCCCATGTTACATGGCTGATTGATGATTCTATCAGAAGGGTGAATGGCTCTTTATCCACATCAGCATAAAAGAATAAGAGGGATCGTGAACCTGGCCGAGAGGCGGACACCCAGTCGCAGATAAGATTCCCCGAGCAGGTGGGTCGTTGGTCCCATAAAAACGGCCCGGCAGGAAAGTTTACACCTGTCGGGCCGATCTGTTTTTACGGTAGGTTATTCAGCTATTGATCAAGGTCCATATTTGCTTACTTTGTAATAGATGGAAAGGTTGATGAGCAGAGCGAACAAAAACAGCAGCCCTCCTGCTATCCAGAGTTTCTTTTTGGGAACTTTATTTTCCATAGTCATAAGGGGTCCAATCTGAGGAGACCTCAACATCTTTCAGAAAATTACCAGGGCCAGGGGGATTGACCGTATGGGTCCACTCCAAGGATTTGGAACGCCAGGGATTATCGATAGAAATTTCACCCTTCCAAGCGCTGTAAACCCAGTTGAAAATGGTCAAGCTCATTCCCGAGAGAATAAACAGCGCCCCAAACAGCGCCACCATGTGCCATATTTCGAACTGTGGAAACATCTCATAGTTCCAGTAGCGGCGAGGCATCCCTTCCACACCAATTTTAAAGAGCGGAATAAAGGTAAGGTTGACCCCAATAAAGTTAAGCCAGAAACCGATGGTGCCCAATTTTTCGTCGTACATTTTTCCTGTCATCTTCGGGAACCAATAATAGACACCGGCAAACACCGAGAAGGCAGCAAAAATACCCATGATGTAATGGAAGTGGGCATGGACAAAAGAGGTTTCAGACAGATGCAGGGTCAAAGCCGTCAGTGCCAGGGGAATGCCGGTCAACCCACCCACCAGAAAGAGAAAGAGACAGGAGATGGCATACTTCATGGGTAACTCAAAAGTAATGGCGCCCCGGTAGAGGGTTCCAAACAGGGAGACCGCCAGCAGACCAACCGGAAGGGAGATCAGCAGTGTGCTGATCATCTGGCCGATACGAATCCAGTTGGGCATACCCGACACATAAAGATGGTGGACCCACACTTCACCCGAAATAAGGACCACACCCCACATGCCACCGTATACAGCCGCTTTGTAGTTGAAAATGGGGTTTTTACTAAAGGTGGCGACAATCTCATATAGGATACCCAAAGCCGGCAGCAGGATAACGTAGACAGCCGGGTGAGAATAGAACCAGAACAGATTTTGATAGAGCAGTACATCACCACCCGCCGAGGGGTCGAAAAAGTGGGTGCCCAGATACTTATCAAACAGAAGCATGGTAACCGCAGCAGCCAAAACGGGTACAAACACAAGCTGGATGACAAACGCCGTGACAGTAGACCAGACAAACATGCTAAGTTGGTTCCAGCCCATGCCCGGTGCCCGCATGTAGATGACGGTGACCAGAAAGTTGACCGCACCAAGAATAGAGGCAAAACCCAACAGATGAACGGTAAAAACATAAAAAGCGGTATTCCCTCCGGTCAACAGAGAGTAGGGGGGGTAACCGGTCCACATGATATCCGGTGCATCTGGAATGACAAAGCCCAGCAGGGCAACAAAAATTCCGCTCAAAAAGAGCCAGACACTCAGGGCATTAATGCGGGGAAAAGCGACATCTCTTGCCCCGATCATAAGGGGTAGAAAATAGTTGGCCGCAAAGCCGGTCAGCCCCGGAATGAGAAAACCGAGAATCATGGCAGCCCCATGAAAATAGAGCCATTGGTTATACTGGTCACCTGCGGTAATGGCATCGGACGCCAAAGTAGGGCCCAGGCTGGACTGTTCGATACGAATGAGAATGGCCATCAAGCCTGCCACACAGAAAGCAGCAATGGAGCCGATGAGATACATGATACCGATCCGTTTATGGTCGGTGGTAAATATCCATTCGCTTAATTTGAATTTTTCAGGGTGTGCGCTCATTCTTCAGCCTCCTCCTTTGCTCGTTTAACCAACCACTCTTCAAATTTTTCAGAGGGAATAGCTTTAACCGGTGCGAACATTCTGGAGTGGTTGACGCCACAAAATTCAACACAGGTCACATAGGATTCAGCCTCTTCTTTGGGGAGAAACCAGATATAGGTTATCCGCCCCGGCATGAGATCCTCTTTCACACGGTATTTGGCCAGACCAAAGGAGTGGAGAACATCGTTGGAGGTCATGCGTAGAACAACCGGTGTTCCAACCGGTACCACCAGACCGTCTCCCTCTTTAGAGTCGACATCAAAACCAGAGGTGGTTCCGTCCTCGTACTCAAACTCCCAATACCACATGTTGCCGGTAACCTTCACCTCCATGGCATTTTCGGGAACGGTCCGGTAGACATTCCAGGCGGTCCAACCTTTCGCTGCCAGATAGAGATCGTCAGCCAGGAAGATAAACAAGGGAACCAGCGCCCAAGACCAAGCCTGCGCTCGGGTTAGTTTGGGAGCATCACCCACAGCATCCGGGCTCTTGGCCTGGTACTTAAATAACCAGTAAATAGCCAGTGCGCCAAAAATACCGCCCATGATGTAGAGGTCAATCAACACTTCGGTCCAGAGGTGTTCCCAGCTATCAACTGGATCTTTAATTCCGTCAGCAGATTCGGTAGCCCATGCGATGGCGGACGACAGCACCAGTCCCATTCCGGTCAAGGCCGTAAGCATCCTTTTCATTATCATGTTCCCTCCTTGTTAAATTTCTTCTTTCTAAATAGCAAAACGGAGCCAAGCAACATGGAAAGCCCGATAAAAAGCGCGCCCAGTCCAACAAACAGTGGGATATTGTACGTGTACCGCCCCTCTTCATAGTTGTAGCTGTAGCAGAGGCCAATAGCGAAATCGATCACTTCGTTGAGTTTAAAGTCCCCCTGTCGGGCCTCTAAAATAGCCAGCCCGACATCCTTATCCGTATTGGTCAGCGCATAGAGAAAGCGTGAAACCCGCCCGTCTGGGGTAAGAAGAATAAAGACATTGGTATGGTAGAAGGTCTTATCCTGGGGTGCCCAAAAATATTTAAAACCCACTCTGGCTGTCAGCCTGTCTATCTGCTCAGGTTTTTGTAGCAGGGCAAAGGTCCAGTTTTTTTCCCACTCAGGGGGAAGATCCAGATAGGTTCGAAAAGCCTTTAAACTCTCCAGCGTGTCATTTTTATCAAACGAGAGGGTAAGAACCTGATAATCTTCTCCCAGGGTTTGATTTTTGACCGACTCTAAAAGGGTTTTAAGTTCAATGTTGACCGCAGAGCAGCTTCCGTCACAGGTATAATAGGACCAGACGAGGATGGTCGGCTTCCCTTCAAAATCTTTGAGGGTGCGGGCCGCCCCATCCTGGTCAATCAAGGCGACGTCCCGGCCAACCCTGACCCCCATGAAATCCTGCTCTTTAATACGGAAAACATTGGGATCAATATCAGACTCTTTCTGCCGGAAATAGCTGGCCTCACCGGGTTGAACGGCAAGAAACAGCACACAAACAGCCAAGATGAATGGAGCCAAACGGCCCCTGTTGTCTTTATCCGACACTCAATAATCCCCGCACTACCAGTAGTAGACCTGAGAGGCAACAAAGAACCAGATCACATCAACAAAGTGCCAGTAGACACCACCACAAAAAACCAGATATTTATTGGTTTTTCCTCTGAAGGCAGGAATCAAAATGGCAATAAAAACCCCCAGTCCGATGATCACATGGGAGGCATGAAAGCCGGTAATGGTATAGAAAATGGTGCTGAAGGCGTTGGATGAAGGGACAAAACCCAGGTGCATCAAATGGTTGTATTCATAGAAGGTGCAGCCCAAAAACAGCGTACCCAGACCGATGGTGATCATCAACCATTTGCGAAACTCACTCAGGTCACCCTTTTCATATTTTTCTTCGGCAATGTGGTAGGTCCAACTGGATGAGACCAGAATAACCGTCATCACTACCGGTAACAACAGGTTGAGGGCTGGAGTCCCCTCTGGGGGCCAGGCATCCCCGGCCGAGAGGCGCATGGTCCAGTAGGTGACAAAAAATCCCAGAAAGATAAAAACCTCCGAGATGATGAAATAGGGTAGACCGGAGGGTGAGACCCCTTCCAGCAGTGGCTTCTGCGTGATCCCTTCATCAACCCATTTGGCGATACCTGCCAATGTCAACGGTGTGCCTATACCGGCAAAAATTGTCGTAAGCAGAGGATCGTCATAGACAAAATGGGCAGAAAAGGTGAAGGGCAACAAGAACAGAATTCCGATGGTAACCACCATGGGAGCCCAACTGACTTCCCAGTGATGGGCATGCTCGGTTGTAGAGGAGTCTGACATGTTTTTATCTCCGCAACGGATAATGTTACTTTGAATGGCGTAAATCTACAAAAAAATCCGGGTAAATGGAGGTGGGCAAGCAACTTTTCTGGTAGATTTTGATGGGGAATCTATTTTGTTGCCTCACCAACACAATCAATAAGACACCACGGATTGTTTTCTTGTCAACTAAAAAGATTACATTTTTTTAGCTTTGTGAAAACAACAATAAATTGTTGTTTTTTTAAATGTAATAACAATTACACTCAAAAATAAATCTATACCAAAATAGAAATGGCTTATTAATCAAGGGAAAACATCAGGAGGCAACAGGCTTGACCAAGGTCAAGAAGAGTGGTCTCTGAGACGGTATCCTCACCAATCGACCCGCTCTTTGACGAGGAGGTCAGGGTGAACACTGCAGGAGGAGGTTGGAAAAGGGGGAGGTTTTGGTTGAAGGGGTGGGGCAGAGGGGGACACTTTTTCACCCCTCTGCCCGTTGGATCGTTCGACAGAGTGTTCTGATGAGTTAGCTTTTTTTGCTGTTTTTGTCGTCGTTCTCTTCAGAAGAAACTGACCGTTCAGAGGTCTGCTTGGCGCTGAGTTCGTGAAGAGGGTCCTCATCCAACACTCTCTGACCCGCATCTTCAAAGCCTTTTTTATGGCTCGGCAGGTAGGCCCAGGCGACCACCCCGATAAAAATCAGGAAAAACCAGACAAGAGAAAACTCCTTGGAAAAACGGAGCATGGTATCAAAATCCATCGTTAAAACTCCTTGCTATTTCATAGCCTATTGATCGGCAACAGTGATGCGTTCCACATATCTAAAGTCCGCCTTGGCGGTTTTTTTTGCGCTGATTTTGACATCCCAGGCGCCCGGTTTGGAGGGCGTAATGGTGGTTGCATAGTGCCCCGGCTCTGTTTCCAACAGCAAAAATGTGATGTCGGAGCCCTCCCCAAGGGGGCGGAAGAGCACCCCTTCAACCTGCGCCCCTTTAACGGGCTCTCCCTCTCTATCCAGTAGAAGAAGGGAGAGAAGCCCAGTCTGGTTGGCTTGCAGGTTGTTGGCGTGAAGCTGAACCTGCCATCCCATCTTATCCTGGGCTTTCTGTGCGTTGATGACCTGATTGTAAGCCAGACCTTGTTCATAGTGGTTATTTGAAACCAGACCGGGCCAGGAGTCAATACCCAGAATGACCATAACCGCATTGGCGGCAAAAACCACCAAAAAAAACAGGACGATGGCTGTCGGCCATGGCTCAAAACGTCTTTTGGGGTGTTGTTGCTCGTTCTCTTCTGGAATAGAACTCATCAGGGCCTCATGAATACACTGTTATAGGTGTCAAAATGTTCTGCATTATCCAAAGCTCTAAGTTGAAATCTGATCTCCTGAGCGCCGGATTGGAGATGATTCTTCGCCTGCTTGACATAAACCGTAAAAGGCATGACGTCACCTGGACTGACTGTCAGCAGAGGTCGGTTTTTTTCGTCGACTTTTTTAATAGCCCCCACCGTAAGGGAGGAACCCTTCAGATTCTCTACTTCAATGGAAAAGGTTCTGGGGTTGGGGCTCATGTTGAGGACGCGGATGGTAAAGTTGTTTTGGATGCCGCCATCGGACTGCATGATGTAGATGGGCTGACGATGGCGAATGACATTCAGTTCGACCGGGGAACGAAAGGCAAAAAAAGCGGAAATTCCCCCCAAAAAGAGGGTCAGCAGACCGCCATAGATCAAGATTCGTGGACGGAACCATTGGGTTTCCCCCCCTTTCATCTCTCGCATGGAGGTATAGCGGATCAGCTCATTTTTCAGATGGAGACGATCTTTAACGGTGTTACAGGCATCGATACAGGCGCCACACGTGATGCACTCATATTGTTGTCCATCACGGATATCAATTCCGGTAGGACAGACCGTCACACAGGCGTTGCAGTCGATACAGAGTCCTATAGACCCCTTTTTTGCCTCTCTTATCCGCCGGTTGGACTCTCTAGGCTCTCCCAACTCAGGGTGGTAGGAGATGATGATGGTATCTTCATCAAACATGGCGCCTTGGAAACGGGCATAGGGGCACATGTAAATACAGACCTGCTCTCTGGCAATACCAGCCATCACATAGGTGGTGCCGGTAAAAAACAGTAAGGTAAACCACGCCGGAGCAGGGGCGGAACCATCCAAAAATTGCCTGAAGAGAGTAGGAGCATCGGCAAAATAGAAAACAAAGGCCCCGCCCGTCGCCACACCGATGAGTAGCCAGACACCATGTTTGCCCAGTTTAAGAATCAGTTTTCGAAATGTCCACCCCGAGGTGTCCAGTTTGATTCTCTGTTTGCGGTTGCCTTCAAAAATTTTTTCAATGTAGAGGAAAAGGTCTGTCCAGACGGTCTGAAAACACATGTAACCACAAAACACCCGACCGGCCAGTGCCGTAATGAAAAACAGACCCAGGGCTGCGGCAATCAGGAGTATGGCCAGCAGGAAAATCTCTTGAGGCCAGACGACCAGGTCGAAAAGATAAAATTTTCGTCCAGGCAGGTCAAACAGGACCGCCTGGTCTGGCAGACCCGCTTCTCGTTGCCACCTCAAAAAGGGGAGTAGGTAATAAATTCCAAGGAAAAGAACAACAAGCGACCAACGTAGCGTTCTAAAAAAACCTGTTTGATAGCGGGGATAGATCTTTTTCCAGTCCGCATAAAGTGAGACATTTTCCTCTGTCATTACAAAACATTCCTTGCCTGTTTTTTATTGCTTGATTAGCGAGTGATTATATTCTAGATTTGACATTAATCAATTAGGAAAAAAAATTTTGGAACAATAAAAATAAATGGAACATATTCTAAAAAAATCCCTCTAAAGCCAGGTTGCATGCGAACCAATGCGACCGAAAAAGTGAATTTGTCTGTATAGACACCAGAATAGTGCTCCCTGGTTTCCAGAGTGCTTTGAGTTGGAAATAGTTCCGTTTTGTCTGTTAAATAATCAATATTATTTAATGTATCATTGTTTTTGTTAATAAGGAGGAGATTGTGGGTCGAGAATCAGAATCGATAGAAACCTATGACTATGGCGTGGTGAAGATGTTCTCCGTCATGGCTGTGGTTTACGCCGTCGTCGGTTTTCTGGTGGGTTTAATACTTGCCTTGGAACTGACATTTCCCGAGCTTAATGCCGGGATCCCTTACATTTCGTTTGGTCGATTGAGACCATTACACACATCGGCGGTTATTTTTGCCTTTGGGGGATCCGTACTTTTTGCGACCACCTACTATGTGGTTCAGCGAACTTGCCGGGTGAGACTCTTTTCAGACTTTCTCTCAAAATTCACGTTTTGGGGGTGGAATCTGATTGTGGTTTCGGTCGTCGTCACCTACCCGCTAGGGATGACCCAGGGGCAAGAATACGCTGAGATGATCTGGCCTATCGACCTGTTGATTACAGTCGTATGGGTGGCCTATTTCATCAACTTTGTCGGCACCTTGGTGAGGCGGAAAGATCCGCACATTTTTGTGGCCAACTGGTTTTTCCTCTCCTTCATCATTACCGTTGCCTTGCTGCACATTGTCAACAACCTGGCGGTTCCTGTCACAGCGACCGGGTCCTATTCTGTCTGGTCAGGTGTTCAAAGTGCCATGATTCAATGGTGGTATGGCCATAATGCGGTGGGTTTCTTCCTGACAGCGGCTTTCTTGGGCTTGATGTACTATTTTGTTCCCAAGCAGGCGGAGCGTCCCATCTACTCCTATCGACTCTCCATTGTCCACTTCTGGTCTTTGGTCTTTCTTTACATCTGGGCCGGGCCACACCATCTTCACTATACGGCTCTTCCAGACTGGGCGAGCACATTGGGGGCTACCTTCTCCATTATGCTGCTTCTCCCCTCTTGGGGTGGCATGATCAACGGCATCATGACTCTGTCCGGTGCCTGGCATAAGTTGCGTACAGATCCTATTTTGCGCTTTTTCATCATCTCCCTCTCTTTTTACGGCATGTCCACCTTTGAAGGTCCTATGATGGCCATCAAAGAGGTTAATGCACTCTCCCACTACACAGATTGGACGGTCGGTCATGTTCACTCTGGTGCGTTGGGCTGGGTTGCCATGGTCTCTTTTGCCGCTCTGTACCACATGATTCCACGTTTGTGGGGCACAACGATTCACTCCGTCAAGTTGATCAATGTTCACTTTTGGCTCGCAACTGTTGGTGTTGTCATCTATATCGTGGCCATGTGGATCTCAGGTATCATGCAGGGCTTGATGTGGCGGGCCTATGATGAGTTTGGTAACCTGACTTACTCCTTTGCAGAATCCGTTGCAGCCATGCATCCCTATTATCTGATTCGAGCAATCGGTGGTTTTGTCTTTCTCTTGGGGGCCTTGGTCATGGTCTATAATGTCTACATGACCATTGCCAACGCGAAAGATCGTCCCTCAGCTACGGCCTGAGAGTCGCAACAGAGAAATTGAGCAAGGAGAAACAACGGTGAAACACGAGACCATTGAAAAAAGCGTTCCTCTCATGGCGGTCCTTACCTTTGTAGTGGTACTGATTGGAGGAGTGGTGGAAATTGTCCCCCTATTCTTCATTGAATCCACCATCGAGAAGGTAGAGGGGATGCGCCCTTTTACTCCATTGGAGTTGAGAGGTCAGGATATCTACATTCGGGAGGGTTGCTATAACTGTCACTCCCAGATGATTCGTCCTTTCCGGGATGAACAAGAGCGTTATGGTCACTACTCTCTCGCGGCTGAGAGCATGTATGACCACCCCTTCCAGTGGGGTTCCAAACGGACCGGACCAGATTTGGCGCGGGTTGGTGGAAAATATTCCAACTTGTGGCATCAAGCCCACATGAAAAACCCTCGGGATGTGGTGCCTGAATCTGTTATGCCTGCCTATCCCTGGTTGGCTGAAAACGAGCTGGACTACAGCAACATTTCCAAACGGCTGGAAGTTCTCAAACTGGTTGGCGTACCCTACAGTGCTGAGCATATTGCCAATGCGGCAAACGATCTGAAAGCTCAGGCTATTCCAGACAGTGATACGGACGGGTTGAACGCCCGTTATGGAGAAAAAGTTCCCTTGGAAAATTTTGATGGAGATGCCAAGAGAATTACGGAATTGGATGCCATGGTGGCCTATTTGCAGGTGTTGGGCACGTTGGTCGATTTTTCTTCCTACCAGGCCCAAGCCCGCTGATTCCGGTTTTCCGGATGATGTGAATTGATTGAAGGAGACACATTATGGCTGAAGAAAAACAGGTCGAAACTACCGGCCACCAGTGGGATACCGAAGAGGGGTATCCTCTTCAAGAGTATAACAACCCACTGCCAAAATGGTGGCTATATTCCTACTATGCGACGGTTATCTATGCAGTAATCTATTGGGTCCTCTATCCCGCCTGGCCTATACCGGGTGGGTTTACCAAAGGGATTTTGGGGTGGTCTCAGTATAACCAGCTGGCAGATGAAACAGCCTCAGCCATGAAGGCCAAAGAGGTGTTTAATACTAAACTTGCTGCGCTCTCATCAGAAGAGATCATCAAAGATTCTCAACTTCTCCAGTACGCTGTTTCAGGTGGCAAGGCCATTTTTGGTGACAACTGCGCTCCCTGCCACGGTAGTGGTGGTGTCGGCTCCAAAGCGGGTGGATTTCCTGCTCTGGTTGACGATGATTGGCTTTACGGTGGTTCCTTGGCTGCCATCGAAGAGACCATCAAAGGGGGACGTGCCGGTCAAATGCCAGCCCATCTGGAGGCATCTGGTGGTAGCTTTAGTTCTACACAGGTAAACGATCTTACTCAGTACACCCTGTCACTCACAGGCCGCTCTACGGATTCCGCAGCTGCTGCTCGGGGTGATGAGCTGTTCCATGGCGATGCAGGCTGTAACTTCTGTCATGGTGATGCGGGTAACGGTTCGGTCAAGGGTAGTTCTGGCGGCGAAAAGTTGGATGCTTCTATTGGCGCCCCGGATCTTTCCGATGCCATCTGGCTTTATGGTAGCGATACCGCCACCATTCAGGCCACCATTGCCAATGGTCGTTCCGGTAAAATGCCAGCGTGGGAGGTTGATTCAGAAGGGACCAACCGTAAGTTGGATGAATTGGCTATCAAGCAGGTTGCCATCTATGTTCATAGTCTTGGCGGTGGTCAGTAAGGTTTTCTTCCCCTGAGGAGAGGGGGGTAGAACTGGCTTAGTAAAAAGGCTCTTTCTCTGGTTGAGAAAGAGCCTTTTTTTATCTGCCAACCCCCTTCGTTTTTAACCTATAGAGCTTCCAAAGCAACCATGTACAAAACGATTGCGGATGGGTCAGCGTGGGGGCCTGCAAGGCCTCCCAAGGTGTTGACTTTGCCTTTAACCGTTGTCCAAATTTGGTTCTATTGTCTATAGAAACAGCAGGATCATTCTAGGATGGCTGTTTGGTGTCCAAGCCATCTTCAGGGGGGAGATCCTCTTGGTTTTCTTCTTCTTCTTCTTCCTGCTCCTTTGGGGCTTTCTGGTTCTGGTGGGTTGGGATCATATCTTTATCGTCATCAAATAGAATCCGATAACTTGGCCCTTCCATATCATCAAATTGCCCACTTTTAACCGACCAGATCATCAAAGCCAAGCCGATGAGACCGAGAAGAAGGGCGGCAGGTAATAAAATATAGATGGCATCCATTAGTATCGGTTCTCTCAGAGTTATTTTGGATCTGGTTTGGTTGCGGTTTTATCCGGGATAGATAAGAGGATTGGAGGTGTTTTTCGCAGACGCATGGCATTTCCAATCACCACCAAGCTGGATAGGGGCATGGCAATGGCTGCAACAATGGGGGCCACATGGCCGGTAACAGCCAAAGGGATGGCCAGGGCGTTATAGGCAAAGGAGAAAAGAAAATTTTGCCGGATGATTGTCATGGTTCTGCGGGCCAGGGCAAAGGTCAAGGCCACATTGCTCAACTCTCTGTTTAAAAGGATGACATCTGCTGCGGCTACGGTAACATCCGTGGCATTTTCAACTGCCAGCGCCACATCCGAACGGGCCAGGGCAGGGGCATCGTTAATACCATCTCCCACCATGGCAATAATGAGACCCTGTTCCTGAAGACGTTGAATGGACTGCTCCTTTTCTGCGGGAAGTACCTCGCTTTCCATCTGTTCAATCCCCATCTCCCTGGCGACCAACGCTACCACAGAGTGTTGATCCCCTGAAAGCAGACGAACCGGAAGCCCCATGGCTTTGAGGATATTGATGGATACTTTGGCGTCGGGTTTGGGGCGATCACTCAGGCCAATCCAGCCAAGGACCCTATCTCCCTCAGAACATAAAGCCCAAGTGGCCGGGTTTCCCTCATCATCAGGGTAGGATAGCGGCGGGGTCGTCAAGCCCGTGCTGGCAAAAGCCAGCCGGCCTACCCGAATGGTTTTTTCTCCGTGTTGGGCTGACATCCCCATGCCTGGGGTGTTGATGGGGTTTTTTATGTCAGATAGGAGAGGCCAGCCTCTCTCTTTCAAGGCTCGAACAATTGCCAGGCCGACAGGATGTTCGGAAAACTGCTCAACAGCTGCCGCCTGGGTTAACAGGGTCTGCTCAGTGAGGCCGGGAGCAGGAATCAGACGGTCCACTTGGGGAAGCCCTTGGGTTATGGTGCCGGTTTTATCGAGAACCACCTGGTTGACCCGCTCCAACCTCTCCAGGGTTTCACCATTTTTAATGAGGATGCCCCGTTTGGCCGCCGCTCCGGTTGCCACCACAATAGCCGCCGGGGTGGCTAGACCTAACGCACAAGGGCAGGTAATAATGAGTAGAGCAACGGTGTTTTCCAACGCCTGGCTGGGATCGTACCACATCCAGTAGGCCAATGTCGCACTGGCCAATAGCAGGATGGCTCCGACAAACCAGGCGGCAATGGTGTCGGCCAGACCTTGAATGGGTGGGCGTTGGGCTTGAGCAGACTCTACCCGTTGAATAATTTTGGCCAGGGTTGTCTCTTCTCCTACTCGGATGGCTTGGAGGGTGATGCCGCCATCGACATTCAACGAACCACCTGCCACCATCTCTCCGATATTTTTGGTGACAGGCAGGCTTTCACCGGTCAACATGGATTCGTCGACACTGGTCTTGCCCAGAAGGAGTGTGCCATCAACAGGAATCCGCTCTCCCGGCTTAACCAGAAGATGATCCCCAACGCGAACCTCTCGAACCGGTACCGTTACCGGTTCACCGTCTCGGAGCAGGGTAGCGGTTTTGGGTTCCAGGTTAAGCAAGCTTTCGGTAGCACTGGCCGCCTTGCGTCTTGCGGCGGATTCGAGATAACGTCCCGTCAGCAAAATAAAGAGAAACAGGGTGACCGAGTCAAAATAGACCTCTCCTTGGTTGGTAAAGGTGAGGGTGACACTATAGCCGTAGGTGGCCAGAGCACCCAGGGTAATGGGCAGGTCCATACTCAGATGGCCAACTTGCAGGCTTCTCCAGGCTCCGATAAAAAAGAGCCACCCGCTATAAAAAACCACCGGGGTGGCCAGGGCAAAGGAGACCCAGTGAAAAAAAACCTTGTATTCTGCCTCAATGCCTTGAAAATACCCGGCATACAGGGCGATGGAAAGAAACATGACATTAGCCGCCCCAAAACCGGCTACCCCCAGCCTGGAGAGCAGGTCCCGGTCTCTTTTTTGGTGGAGGGCCTCACCTTTGGAGGGGTCGTAGGGTTCGGCTTGATAACCAATTTTGCGGATGGTAAGAATAAGGGTGGAGAGGGTGGTTAAGGTAGGGTTCCAGCGAACCTTGGCTCGTTGGGTAGAAAAATTAACCTGAACCTCACTCACACCGGGGAGTTTGCGCAATACCTGCTCATTGAGCCACACACAAGCCGCGCAGTGGATGCCGGAGAGGATCAGATTGATCTCTCTCTCTTCTCCCATTTGCCGAACCAGATCTTTTTGGTAGTCGGGATCATCAAAAGCCAGCAGACCGGCATCATCCAGATTGTCTGGTTGAGAGGTGCTGCTATCGGCTTCTCGGAATTGGTAGTAGGCCTCTAGTCCCATGCCCTGAATCATCTGGTAGGCGCCCAGGCAGCCGGTACAGCAGAAGGCTTTGATCTCCTGGTCAGTAGACCGGCTTGATTCAGCCGATTGTTGGGCGACAATCGGATTGTCTGGTGGCACATCCAGCCCACAGTGGTAACAGGGCTTGGCGGGGAAGGGGGTGGTTGTCATGGGAGGCAATTTCTAGTTTTGTTGATATGTGGAAACCACCATTCTATCTATTTTTGGAACCGGTAGCCAGTTACGGTTCATATTAAATTTGACCACTGACTTCAGTCAGGTATTCTCCTCTCATGATCCCATCGCTCCTTGATCTATGGCTCACCTTTCTCACTGCTCTGCTGGCCAGCGGGCACTGTATCGGCATGTGTGGCGGTTTGGTTGCGGCCTACTCGCTGAAACTACCCAGAAAGGCTGGCTTTTCCCTTTTTGTTCCCCACCTGCTTTATGGGGCGGGCCGTCTCTCTACTTATATGTTGCTGGGCGCGGTCTCTGGTTGGGTCGGCTCTTTAAGCTTGACCTTTGACCGTCCCCAGTCTCTACAGGGGGTTCCCTATCTGTTGGCTGGCGGGATTATGGTTTGGATGGGGTTGGGAACGGCTGGATTGAATCCTCTGTCTGGTTTGAAAGAGGGGGGCAAGGAGGGGGGATTCCTCATCCGGTTGACCCAACGGGTGATGGCGTATCATGGCCGAGGGCGAACTTTTTTCTTGGGGATTATGACCGGTCTGCTACCCTGTACGCTGCACTGGGCGTTTCAGGCCAAGGCCATGGCGGTGGGGTCCATTGGAGGAGGGGCGGCTATTTTGCTGGCTTTTGGTCTGGGAACCCTGCCTGCTCTCTGGGGGTTTGGTCTCATCTCTACCTGGTTGAGCCAACACGCCCGACAACGATTGCTGCAAGGGGCTGGCTTGGTTATCGTTCTGATGGGATTGATGACCATTAAACAGGGGCTGTCTTAGGGGGATGTATCATGGTTGAATGGGGGGAAGAGTGGATGCCAGGATCTGTTACAAATCGAAAGGTAGGAAAACCAGGTTGTCTGCAAAGCTGCTCACGCTCTGATATAGAGGTACTCTTGAGATGAGAGGACTCTTGAATCGACTGCTGCGCCGTCCCCTGTTGGGGGGTCAGATTCTGCTCTCATCCTTTATTATCAACCTGTTGGGTTTAGCCTCCTCGGTCTATGTTATCCAGATCTTCAACCGTTATGTGGGCCATGGTATTGATGGGACCCTCTATACCTTGGGTGGAGGCATGGTCTTGGCCTTGGTGTTGGAGTTGGCTTTTCGCCATGTCCGGCAGCGGTTGGCAGAGGGTACGGTGGTTCTCCCAGACCATAGAATGGGTGAGCGGCTGGTTAAGTCGTTGACTCTGGCCAAATCTGCCGCGCTGGATTCGGTCCCGGTCGGTTTTCGGCGGGAGGCTTTGAAAGCGCTCTCCACCATCCAAAGTGCTTACTCTCCTGCCAATCTTCTTACCCTGGTGGACCTGCCTTTTGCCTTGATGTTCTTGGGGGCTGTCTATCTGCTGGCGCCTTCGTTGGGTATGGTGGCGCTGGTGGTGTTGTCTCTTTCGGTATTGGTTGCTCTATTGGGCAGCCGATTGGTGCAAAAGGCTCAACAATCATTAATTGGTGCCCAGGCCAGTCAGGGAACGGTCTCGGCCTCTCTGGAGCGAGGAGACTCGATCCGGGCCTTCAACATGAAACATTTCCTGCTCTCCCAATGGCGGGAAAAAAGCCTTAAAACCCACCTTTTGCGAGGGAGAAGTGGGAGTCGACAGGCTTTTATTCAGTCTCTGTTACAGAGTGCCGGCGGCATCATGACCTTATTGGTTATCGGTGTGGGAGCCAAATTGGCTACCTTGGGTCAGTTGGAAATGGGCACCTTGATTGGTGCCAATATCCTGGCTGCTCGGGGCTTGATGATGGTCTCTCGCTTTGCCCAGATGACCCCTGTTTTGGTTCAGGCCCGACAATCGGCAACCCTTTTGGCTCGGATGATGAAGCTGCCCAAGGAGTCGGAGGAGGGGACCCGTCTGGCCCACTTTTCAGGACGGCTGGCCTTCAAAGATATGGCGTTTCGCCATCCTGGCTCCTCGGCTCCTCTCTTTGAGTCTCTCTCCCTTGTGATTGAGCCGGGAGAGGTGTTGGTTGTCAGTGGTAACAATGGGTCGGGAAAAACCACCCTGGCCCGGCTGTTGGTTGGGTTGATTGAGCTGGATCGAGGGGCTATTTTGGTGGACGGTGTCGACCTTCGTCAGATCGACCCGGTATGGTGGCGACAGCAGATAGTCTATCTACCACAAGATCCCAGCCTGATCCACGCTACCCTCCGGGAAAATCTGGCGGTATTAAACCCCGATGTGGGAGATGAGAGCCTGAAGCAGATGCTGCGCCGGGTGGGGTTGGGGCCGTTTCTAGATGAAAATCCACAAGGTCTGGACCGGATGATGGAGGGTGGCTCTCCCCATCTTTCACGAGGTATTCTTCGCCGTATGGCTCTGGTCAGAGCCATGGTTTCCCAAGGGGGAATCGTTCTGATGGATGAGCCGACCGATGGCCTGGACCGGGATGGTGTTGGGATGATAGCGGAGTTGATTACCCAACTTAATGAGCAGGGTCGTACACTTATCGTCTTCTCCAGCCAGCCGGATATTCTCCAGTCCCGCGGCTTGGTTTTGGATATCAACAACAAGCCGACCCCTTTACTAAGACAAAAGCAGGGGGCCGCAGCTCCTACCAAAAGAGCTGTCTATAAAAGAGAGTCTACCCAGCTGCCAACTCCCCCGGCTCCTCTGGATGAGTCGCTGGCTGATGTGGGGGTAACATGGCGTGTGTCCGGTTTGGGGTTTATGCTTATCACTCTGTTTGTCTCTTTGGCTCTTTGGGCCAACATCAGACACCTGGATGTGATGAGTCTGGCTGAGGGAGAGATTGTCACCGCCAGCAAGGTTCAGCAGGTTCAGCATCTGGAGGGGGGGATTGTTCGGGAAATATTGGTCCAGGAGGGGGATACGGTTGAGAAGGGGCAGCCCCTGATTGTTCTGGACTCTATTGCCAGTGCGGCGGATGTGGAGGCCATTCAATTAAATATCCGCTCTTTAAAGGTGGATCTTATCCGGCTTCAGGCAGAAGTTGCTGACGAGGAGACGCTCACGTTTGGCCCAGAATGGCAAGATCAGACGCTGCTCTCCCAGGCGCGGAACCTCTTCCAGGCTCGACGTCGCTCCTTGATGTCGGAGCTTGACAGCCAAAGAGACCTGATTGTTCAACGCCAGGAGGAGATTGCCGAGGTTCAGGCCCGTCAATCCAGACAGAAAAAACTGATGGTCATCCTGCGGGAACAGATTGCCATCAGTCGGACCATGGTCTCTGAAGCTCTCTCCAGCCGCTATGAACATTTAAACCACCTGAAAGAGCAGAATCAGTTGGAGAGCCGTATTGAGGAGGATGGAGCGGCCTTGAAACGGACAGCCGCCGCTCTGCGTCAGGCAGAAGAGACTCTGTTGGGTATTCAACATCAACATAAAGAGGCCTTGCGACAAGAGCTGGAAGAGACCCAACGCAACCTGAACGAGCTGGTGTTGCGTCTGGAAAAATTTGAAGATAGCATGCAACGCAAGGTGTTGAGAGCCCCTGTCAACGGTATTATCAAAACCCTGTTTGTGGTCAGCAAGGGAGGGGTTGTCCCTCCGGGTGGCACAGTTCTTGAAGTAGTACCGGGAGAGGATCGTCTGCTGGTTGAGGCTCGGCTTCCTGTTCAGGATGTGGGACATGTCAAGATAGGCCAGCGTGTTATCATCCGCTTGGCTTCAGTAGATGCAAGTAAATTTGGCAAGTTAGAGGGAAGTGTGGTACATATCAGCCCTGATTCGGTTGTCTCTCAAGAGGGGTTTCCCTATTATGTGGTGAGAATTTCGACCAAGCAAAGTTATTTTTTAAATGGTCAGGACCGTTACGACCTGGTTCCGGGTGTTGTCGTGACAGCGGGAATATTGACAGGAGAGCGAACAGTTTTAGAGTATATCATGGGGCCTTTTGCTCAGGGGATCGACTTTGCGCTGAGTGAACGGTAATAGGTGGGGTATGAAATATTTGTCTGGTATAATGGGAAAAAAAATAGTTTATGTTGCGGTGCTCTCTCTTGTCTTGATGCCCGTACCGCAGGCTTTTTCACAAACCTTGAACGAACTGGTTAAAGAGACACTCCAGACCAATCCCGAGGTACAGGCGGCCCAAAGCAATATGGCTGCCATCAAACAGATGGTCCGCCAGGCCAAGGCCGGGTATCTGCCCACCGTCGATTTTGCCGCAGGATACGGTACCGAATACAGTGATAACAGCACCACCCGAGCCATCACCAACTATCATCATGAAACCATGGGAAGAGGGGAGTCCAGCCTCAGCGTCAATCAGATGCTCTTTGATGGTTTTCGGACCAAACATGACAAGGCCCGAGTTGAAGCCCTCTATCTTGCTGCAAAAAACAACCTGAACCAGACCTCAGAATCGGTTGCGGGGAACACCCTTTCAGCCTTTCTGGAGGTGATCAAACGGCATGAACTGCTCGAGTTGATCAAAGATAACGTCCTTCTTCATCAGCGTTCCCTGAAAAAAATCAAACGCAAAGTGGAGGTGGGGGGTGGTAATCAGGTTGATGTTCAACAGACAGAAAGTCGACTGGCTCTGGCCTCCTCCAGCCATGCAATGGGTGAGATCGCCTTAAAGAACAGCAAGGCTCGATTCTTTCGAATTACCGGTCAGACGGTAACCGAATTGACCCGCCCTGATCCCGTCATGGATCTGATTCCCAACTCTCTGGAAAAAGCCTGGGAGATTGCCCTGGTCAACCATCCGGGTCTGCAGGCCTCCCAGGCCAATCTGCTTGCGGCCAGAGCCGAGAAAGAGGGGGCGCGGTCAGCCCTGTTTCCCAAAGTCAACCTGGAACTCAACTACACCAATAACGGCAATATTTCCGGTGCAGCCGGTCACAGCCACTCAGCCAGTGCCATGGTTCGTTTAAGATACAACCTTTTTAGTGGCTGGGCCGATGAGGCCAAAGGGGATGAGCTGATGGAGAGGATTAATCAGCGACAAGAGCTTCTTGAGCAGGCCCGTCGAACCATCCGTGAGCAGGTTGAAACCACTTGGGAGACCCTCCAGGGGACCATAAGCCGCATTGCTCATCTGGAAAAGCACCAGAAGATCAGTCAAGAGGTGACCCTCTCCTACCACAATCAGTTTAAGCTGGGAAAACGGACCTTCCTGGATGTTTTGAACTCCGAAACAGAACTTTTCAACGCCAAAAGTACCCTGGTAAGTGCCCAGATAGAGTATTTGAAAATGGTCTATCAACTCTTATCCCAGATGGGTCTGGTGCGGCAATCTTTGGGTATTGAACGGTCAGAAGGGTAGACTCAGCCCTTTTTATCCCCGATTCGTGCTGCCTTGTTATCAATGTTGAATCGATTACCAAGGGCTCGGGCTATTCAGCTATCAACTGTTCAATCTCTGTAATTCTAGGGTCACCGGGAAACATTTTTCTGGCTCTCTCCAGATAGAGTTTGGCATTACCGGTTCTATCCCAGATGGCCAACTCCAGAAACCGCTCAAAAACGGTGTTTTCCAACTCCTTGATGAGGGGATTCTCTGGGGACAACGCTTTAATCTTTTCAATCTTCCTCATGGCATTATCATTCCAGGGACGGGTAAGGCGGGATTCGGTAATATTCCGTTTGACGCCATCAACCAATACCGCTATCTGACCTTCAACTCCGGCTGGTATTTCTGTTGCCGCCTCTTTATGAGCAGGAGGGGTGGTCTCCTCTTCGCCGGGAGGGGTCGAGCGTTCCATGGGTTCAGGAGCGGTTCCTGAATAGTGTTCCATATTTACCTGGCCTTGCTCGTCAGCCGACCCCTCTTGAGATGGTTTTTGAGAGGTTGGTTCCGGTTGAGGAGCTGCTTGTGGAGCAGGAGGAGGAGCCAGGGGAGGATATTCGGGTTGTTGAATGGCAGAGTCGGTCTCGCCTATTGCGGCTTCATCGGGGAGCAGTCCATGGGTTTCATCAGGTGGCTCGATTGGGGTGGAAAGGTTGATTGCCGCAGAGGAGTTAAGGGTGGAGTTCTCTTGGGGTTTGCTGTCCGTCATCACCTCAGCACCCTGCTCGGACAAAGATTTCTCCCCCAAAAAAGTGGTATGAGAAGAGTCGGTTGTCTCTGCTTGTTGAGTCTCCTGTTCCTCTGTTGGTTCTGGCAGAGAAAGGGGCGTGGCCTCTTGTTGTTGCGTGGGCCGGTTGGCAAAATCCGACTGTTCTGAAACGGCTGGGGTTGGTTTGGGGTAGCTGGTTACATAGTTGGCGATAACACCGGTCACAAGGGCCAGGCCTACCCATGCGATGGCAACGGGCAGTTTGATGGGGCTCTTCTTCGCCTCTTCTTGTGGGATCGATTTTTGGGGCAAGATACGGTGGGCTGTCTCTGGTTGGGTTTTGGGTTGATCTTGTCGATTGGCCCGATTGCTCAGATGTTTAAAGTTGTGTCGGGCAGAGACCAGAGCATAGATGTTGGCGAGCATGCCCTGTTGGCGTAGCTCCAGAAAATAGTCATCAGGCAGATCGTTGAGTTTGGCTGGGTCTAGAAGAAAAAAATTATGGGTCTGTACTGGCAGGGATTCACCCGGAACAAGATCAGCCAGATGTTTGCTGTGAAAAAGATTCTGTTCGTAGAGTTTATAGACAACCCAGTCTGTTTGCCCTAATGCCTTCTGATATTTAACCAGCTTTTTGCGGATGCTCTTTAAAAGGTCGGTAGCCTCACCCGAGGGGCTGAAAAGGGGCTGTCCCTCTTCAGGGGAGAGGTTGACATCAAAATGGGGGGCATTCCTATCGATGAGCAGGGTCATTTTCCCTCTTTCATCGATAGGGCCAGGGTAGAAGGGGTAACAGGCCAGGCTGGCAGGAATCAGGTGGTTTTCCTGCCACTCACCTTGGCTGGTAAGAAACAGGTTTCCCCGGGTCGTCTCCAACCCCAGCAGCGCCATGGGAACCAGCCTTTCATCGCCTTCACTCAACGAAAAGAGGATGGGATAGGATCGAGAAGCCTGGATAAACTCGGAAAAGAGCAGAGGAGCCATCACTCTCTTGGCTGTATTGAGATAGCTGTTTTGCGGTCTATAGACAAGATTTTTATGGTCTATGGGGTTCAATACTTCAAGTTTAAGGTTCATCCTCTCTTCTCTTTTCTGCTCTTTCCAGTGTAGTGGTTGGGCCCAAGGAAGGGAGCGTCGTTGAGGCTCGGTTGATCGGCTACTATAGTAGTTCTTTCGCTCGAATGCCAACTCTCCCTACCGGGGATGAAATCAGCTGACAAAGCCGCTCCCTCCACAGGTGGCGCATGTTCGGTAGCAGCACCCTTGACCACAGCAGCGGTCGTGAGGTTCATGGAACCTCTCCCTGCTTCCTCGACAATCGGGACAGACTCTCTCTGCGCCAATTTTTTTTGCCTTTGCCTGGACACCCGGCACTTTCAGCCCCAGAAGTTCGATGGTCTTCTGACAAGAGGGACAGATACCCTCTTTATGAAGAGCGGGCAGGGCGCGGTGGCATCGGGAACAGGTAGTATCCATCGTTTTGAATGATCCATTTAAAATTGTCACCTTTTTATGTCAGCTACCCAGACAATTGTTGGCAGTGAGGTGAAAAATAAACAATGGGGTTTAGTATAAGGGAGTGGGGGTGTGCAGGCTATATTTTTTCTTCCATCAGGGTGTCACCTTTTTGATTAAGGGGGTAAAAAATGCCAGGGGTTCGACGGAGATAAAAGGGGGGGTAAGAGAGGAGTGCCTGTTAACTTACTGAAATATCTTTTACTATTCTTAAATTACAGCAATACTAAAATTTTGGCCTGCTGTTTGCATAAAATAAAAGCAGTGTGCAGGCGGTAGCCCGGTTCTGCTTTTTCCGGGAAACCAACATAAAAAGTCACCTTACTTGAATGTCCAGGATCATAACGGACTCGGTTATTGGCCATGCACTTCCTCATTGTCCAAGATGGTCGGGGGGTTCCTCCCCTCGGCCATCTGGAGATGAACTCCTACACGATAACACTTCTCCTCTCTCCCCGCTAAAGCCCCAATCGACGCATCACCAGGCGAATCAACTGTTGAAACAGCCGTACAACCACCAGCTTTCCTAATGGTGAGAGGGTAATCTTGATCTGTTTTTTTTTCAGAATCCACGAAACCACCGCAAACAGAATAACCAACAGAATGAGCAGTCGAACAGACATGCTGTTTCCTCCGTAGGACAATAAAAAAAACCTGCCTCTCAGCGTGGAAAAGAGACCCCATAAAGCTGGCAACTGTTCTCGTGTAGCTGTTCTACCACCTCTTGTTCTGGCACCCCTTTCATTTGCGCGATCAGGGGAACAGAGCGGGCAATGTTGGCCGGTTCGTTGCGCAGACCAGGATCTGGGCCCAAAACCGGGCTGTCGCTCTCTAGAAGAAGTTGATCAAGAGGGAGCTTTTTAACCAGATTCCGAATCTGTTCTGATCGAACAATGGAGGTGGGCACGGAAAGGTAGTATCCGGCTTCTATCGCTTTGAGGGCAGTTTTATGGTCTCCATGGTAGGCATGCAGCTGCACCCGTTTGGCCCCAGAGTCAAGCAAGGTTGCAACGGTCTCTTGGGCCGCAGAGCGGGAGTGGACATTGAGGGGGAGATCCAGTTGTAAAGAGAGTTGGATAAACGTACTGAACACTTGGCGCTGGACCGCTCGTTGCGGTTCCTCCTTCGCCAACAAAAAATCCAGCCCAACCTCACCAATAGCCAGCAACTGTTGGTGGTACTGGTGAATATAGGCGACCATCTCCTCGGCTTTTTTTTGTTCGGCCTGACCCGGATAAAGCCCTGCAGCAAGGTACAGACGGGGAAATTGCCGGGCAAGAACTCCATTCAATCGGGCGTCTGCCAAGGTTTCACTCACCAGAACAATCCCCACTACCCCCGCTTGGCAGGCCCGCTCAAGAACCGCCTCACGGTCTTCATCAAAGCGATCGTCACAAAGGTGGGCGTGCGTGTCAATGAATCCGGGTCTGCTCATGGAATAGCCTGAGGCATTCTCTCGTTTGGGGGATAAAGGGGTAATCCAGCCAAATAGTAGAATAAGAGGCGCAGTAAATCTACCCTCCTCTTGTTGGAGGAGGTTGGACCGGTCACATCATGAGAGGTGGGGTATTACCCTTTGAATAACTCAAGTGGGCATCATCCAAAGGGTTGAGGAGATCAGTGAATGGTTTTCGAAACCTTTATGCCGTACTGCCAGAGGTCTTGAATATTGTTTTTGTTGAGCAGTGAATAGTGCCGTTCATCCTTCTGCTGTTCCTGGGGCAGCATGACCTGGGGTTCAGGAGGAACCTTTTGAGGCCGTGAAGAGAGGCCGTACATCCAGAGTTTGTTTTGGTTGGGGCTAAACATGGTCTTAATCCTAATGGGGTTTGGTTGATAAATATGACGACTGTTGATAGAAAGAACCGCAAGTTGAATGCCAGTTTAAAGAGATCTGGACACTAAATTTTATTCTTTATTTTATAGCAGGTTATGGTGCCTGATAAAAAAATGGTTTCAGGTGGGAATCCCAGAGTGGGACACTCTGTCACGCGACAGAGTGTCCCATGAAACACTCTGTAACAACAAAAAAAAATTGTTGTTACTAGGAGGGCTACCCTTGGCAATCAGATTGCCGGCTTTTTTACTTTTGATTCTAAACAGGTTTTAACTTAACCTCGTGGTGTTTCAGTCAACTTGGCCCGTCAACCCCAAAAAGAGAGGGCATCATGAGAGATAAGCAGGGTAGTGTGGTTGAGGTGCTCATCGTCTTCTTCAAACTGGGTTTGACCTCCTTCGGTGGTCCTGTGGCCCATCTGGGCTATTTCCGCGAGGCATTTGTAACCCAGCGCCACTGGCTGGATGAAAAATCCTATGCCGATCTGGTCGCCATGTGTCAATTTCTGCCCGGACCGGCAAGCAGCCAGGTGGGTATGGGGCTGGGTATGATGCGTGCCGGTCTTCCCGGTGCGGTGGCAGCCTGGATCGGTTTTACCCTGCCATCTGCCCTGGCCATGATTCTCTTTGCCTACGGGGTCGCCGAACTTGATATGGCAACCCAAGGGGGGTGGCTGCATGGTCTTAAGGTGGTGGCCGTGGCGGTGGTGGCCCAGGCGGTGTGGGGTATGGCCAGAACGCTCTGCCCAGACCGTAATCGTGCTACCTTGGCTATTGTAACCGCCATACTGGTGATCATCTGGCCCACAGCCCTGGGCCAAATGGCTGCCATCTTTGTGGGAGGGGTGTTTGGCTGGTATTTTTTACGTATACCGGGTGAACAGCCCGAAGAGAGAGCCGCTACGACACTTTCCCGACCCCTTGGCATGCTCTTTCTGGCCCTGTTTGGCGGATTGCTGCTGCTCCTGCCTTTTTTGGCTGTGGAGGGTGCCTCTTCCTGGCTTCAGATAATGGATAGCTTTTATCGTTCCGGCTCGTTGGTTTTTGGGGGAGGGCATGTGGTTCTCCCACTGTTACAGGCCGAGGTGGTCCCTTCGGGGTGGTTGAGTAATGAGCTGTTCCTGGCGGGTTATGGGGCGGCCCAGGCGGTGCCTGGTCCTCTGTTTACCTTTGCCGCCTATCTGGGCGCCGCCATGGGTTTTGGCCCTTCAGGTTGGATGGGGGGGCTGCTGGCGCTGCTGGCGGTTTTTCTGCCCTCCTTTTTACTGGTGGCGGGCATGTTGCCGTTCTGGGACAGCTTTAGAAAGAGACCGGTGGCTCAGTCCCTTTTGCGCGGCGTCAATGCGGCGGTCGTGGGCCTGCTATTGGCAGCACTCTACCATCCGGTCTGGACCAACGGTATTCTCTCATCCACCGATTTTATTCTCGCCCTGGCCGCCTTTGGTCTGCTGCAGTTCTGGAGAGTACCGCCTTGGCTGGTGGTGACTCTTGCTGGGGTGTTTACCGGCTTTGTGATCAGTTGATGGATCGGTGGCTCTTTCTGGTGACTCGTTATTCAATCCGGCTCGGTGATAAAATAGGTTTTGGAAATCTCCGCACAGAGCTCTCCCAGGCCAATTTGCAAGGTATCCAATAAAACAGGGAGACGCTTCTCCTGCAACACCCGATCTAACTCGGTATTTTCCAATGTGGCTAAAAGAGCCTTGAGGGCAGCCTTGGGGGCGTCATGGTTCTGTAGCTGGCTGAGGCTGCCGGAGGCGTTTTTAAGACAGCAACAAAAAGCCCTGGGAAGCTGTTCGTCTTTGAGAAGAAAATAGATAATCCGATCCCAGCTAATTCGGGGATGAACATGGTGGCGATACATCTGTTCGGCTGAAAGGGCACGAAGAATATTTAGCCATAGGGTGTTGATAAAAGGGAGTTGGGAGGGGTCATCCACCTGTTGCATTTCCGAGGCGCCCATGTCGAGAATTCGCGTGGTCATATCCGCTCTCTCCAGGATCTGCCCAAGACGGAAAAATTCAAAGGCCCTGTCCCGGCTCATGGTGCTAAACAGCAGTCCGGTGATTTTCTGGCTGTCTTGAATGACCTGATCCAGGGTTTTGTAAAATTTTCCTTCATTATCGATGCCGCTTGCTGTCCGCGTCTTGAAGCCAAGATACATGGCGTTAACATACTCCATGGCCTTTCGTGGAAAGGCATCTCTTGTGGTGCGCAGGTTTTCGCGGGCAAACGATAGGGAGGAGATGATCGAGTTGGGATTATCACGGTCACAGGCCATGAACATCATGACCGATTTCTCACCAGGGAGTGGATTGGTACGATAAAACAGCTCCTGGCTACCGGAGATGTTGATCAAGGTGGACCAGTCGGTACCCTGACCAGAGAGAGCCTGATACTGGGATTGAGATTGGGATTCTGTACCGCTGTCTGAGGTCTGGCTACTGGAGACGGGGCTACGTGGGGCATCCAGAAGGGCATGGTTGGTGGCAACCAACAGGCGAGCGGTGTTTTCTGCTCGCTCCAGGTATCTTGCCAGCCAATAGATATTTTCTGCAACACGACTCAGCATGGTTATTTTCCTCCCTGATCAACAATCCAAGTATCTTTACTGCCGCCGCCCTGGGACGAGTTAACCACCAGAGACCCTTTCCGAAGGGCAACACGGGTCAGACCTCCTGCTGTCACATGATGGTTTTCACCCTGTAGGATAAAAGGTCTTAAATCCACATGTCGAGGCTCTACCTTGTTGCCTACCACCGTCGGAACGGTCGACATGGTGAGGGTGGGCTGAGCTATGTAGTTGCGGGGGTTCTCCTGGATCAGGTGACGAAACTTCTTCTGCTCTTCCGTGGTGCTGTGGGGGCCGATCAGCATGCCGTAACCGCCCGACTCATTAGCCGGCTTGACCACCAACTTGTTAAGATGTTCCAGAACATAAGCCCGATCTGTGTCGATCATGCACTTATAGGTGGGTACGTTGGGTAGAATAGGCTCCTGATCCAAATAGTAGCGAATAATCTCCGGTACAAACGCATAGACCACCTTGTCATCTGCCACCCCGGAGCCAGGGGCGTTGGCGATGGCTACCGTGCCTTTACGCCAAGCCCGCATGATGCCAGATGCTCCCAACGTTGAGTCGGGGTTGAAGGCCTCGGGATCGATAAACTTATCATCCACCCGCCGGTAGATGACATCTACCCGTTTCAGCCCGTCGATGGTCCGCATGTAGAGACACTCATCCTCTCCAACCACCAGATCTCTTCCCTCAACCAGCTCCACCCCCATCTGTTGCGCCAGATAGGCATGTTCAAAATAGGCAGAGTTGTAGATACCCGGTGTCAACACCACAACTTGGGGATCGTCACCAGGGCGGGGGCTGAGGCTGGCCAGGGTTTCAAACAGGTTGGCCGGATAGTCGTCAACCGACAGGGGTGCCAGGCTGCGCAGCAGCTCGGGAAAGACCCGTTTGGTGATCAGACGGTTTTCCAACATGTAGGAGACCCCTGAAGGAACCCGCAGGTTATCCTCCAGAACAAACAGGGTTCCGTCCTGATCACGCAGCAGATCTGAACCACATACGTGGGCCCAGACGCCATGTTTGGGGCGAATACCGATACATTGAGGGAGAAAATTTTGTGACTTGTCCAGAACCTCTTGGGGAAAGATGCCATCGGCAATAATCTTCTGATCATTGTAGAGATCATCGATAAAGAGATTTAAGGCGGTCAACCGTTGGGTCAGCCCTTTTTCAGTGTGCCGCCACTCGGCCAGATCGATAATCCGCGGTACGATGTCAAAAGGCCAGGCCCGATCGATGTTACCGGCCTCTGAATAGACGGTAAACGTAATGCCCAGGTTGACCACCGCCAACTCAGAGGCAGCCTGCCGTCTCTTTAATCCTTTGCGGCTCAGACCGGCCAGATGGTTGCACATCTGTTGCGCCTGGGGCCGTGGTACTCCCTGCTTGTCAACAAGCTCGTCGTAAAAATTTCCTCTGGGATATTTTGCCCAATCAATACTCATTTAGCAGAAACTCCTGTCTATCCTGATGGCGGATAACCGCAGCTTTTTTCATTCTATTATGGGATATCCCAGCCCGGACGACGGCGCAGGTCCAGGGTTCTGGGGTACTCGGGGTTTTCCTCTTCAAAGAGGGGTTTTTTCGGTGGGTCGATGCTCCCCTCAGGTGAAAATTTCCCCAGTCCGGCATGGATGGGATGGTGTTCCAAGGGACCGGCGGTATGGCCCATATCCCAGAAGCGAGCAAAACGGCGGGATTCTGCTTCATTGGCATTAACCGGAAAGGTCTCGTGGTTACGGCCACCAGGATGGGAAACATGATAGGTACATCCTCCCAGAATACGACCATTCCAACTGTCCAACAGATCAAACACCAATGGTGTATGGACCTTGATGGTTGGATGCAGGGCAGAAGCCGGATGCCATGCCCGGTAGCGTACCCCGGCCACATGGGTGCCGTGGGTGTCGGTCGCACGCAGGGGAAGACGACGGCCGTTGCACAACAGCACATGGCGTCCAGCTGTCATCCCTTTCACGGTGACCTCCAGACGTTCCATGGAGGAGTCCACATAGCGAGAGACACCCGAACGGGAGACCTCCTCACCCAGCACGTGCCACGGCTCCAAAGCCATGCGTAAGGTCATGTGGATATCGTCGAGAATAAGAGAGCCATACCGGGGAAAGCGAAACTCCATGAAGGGGTCCAGCCATTCGGACATGAAGGGCAGACCGGCCTGCTGGAGGTCTCGACAGACGTCGTTGATGTCGGAGTGGATAAAGTGGGGGAGCATGAAGCGGTCGTGGAGTTCGGTTCCCCAACGGATAAGCGGTTTTTGGTAGGGGGTCTTCCAGAACCAGGTGATCAGAGCGCGCAGCAGAAGATTCTGCGTCAAGCTCATGCGGGAATGCGGGGGCATCTCGAAGGCTCTTAACTCTACCAGCCCCAAACGACCTGTGGGGCCGTCGGGTGAGTAGAGTTTGTCGATGCAGAACTCCGCCCGGTGGGTGTTGCCGGTCACATCGACCAGCAGATTGCGCAGCAGGCGGTCTACCAGCCAGGGTGAGGGGGTCTCGCCTTCTCGGGCATCGGGCATCTCTCGAAAGGCAATCTCCAGTTCATAGAGGGCCTCGTTGCGCCCTTCATCCACCCGAGGTGCCTGACTGGTGGGGCCGATGAACATGCCGCTAAAGAGGTATGACAGCCCAGGATGATGCTGCCAATAGGTAATCAGACTACGAAGCAAATCCGGCCGCCTCAGCATGGGGCTGTCGGCCGGGGTGGGGCCGCCGAGGGTTATGTGATTACCGCCGCTGGTACCGGTATGGCGCCCATCCAGCATGAATTTTTCTGTCCCCAACCGAGCCAGACGGGCCTCAGCATAGAGGGTTTCGGTAATCTCCACCTGCTCTTTCCAGGAGGAGGCCGGGTGGACATTGACCTCGATGACGCCAGGATCGGGGGTTACCAAGAGTTTTTTCAGGCGTGGATCGTGTGGGGGTTCGTACCCTTCCAGCACAACAGGCATGTTCAATTCGGCTGCGGTGGCCTCAATGGCGGCCAGCAGCGCCAAGGCCTCTTCCAGACGGGTGAGGGGGGGGAGAAAAAGGTGCAGACGTCCCTTGCGCGGTTCGATACAGAGGCAGGTGTGGATGACCTTTTTGGCCTCTGGGGGCTCTTTGGTTGGCTCTTGAGGAGGTGTCGAGGGATCTTCCGCTTCGCCATCGAATACCGGCAGGGGGGCTGTCTCCTTCATGGTGTCTTCAGCAAACGGCTCCTCACGCTCTTCGGGAACCACCCACGGCAAGCTGTCCAGAGGCAGTCTGAAGCCCATGGAAGAGTCCCCGGGGAGCAGAAAAAGATGAGGTCGACGCAGGGGCCATGAGCTGGAGCGCCAACCACCCTTTTCTGCGGCTGCCAGAGGAAGTGCCAGACCGGTAGGGGTGTTCAAACCTCTGCTCAACAGAGCCGCCAGCCGACGCCGTTCAGCGGGATCTTTGAGGTCGGCTTTCAGGGGGTCGAGATTATCCGGCAGGTTGATCTCCTGCCAGATGGCATGAAAAGGGTCTTCGTAGGCGGGCAGGATAAAGTCGGCGGATAGGTTCAGCCGCTTGACCAGAGCGGCAAAGAAGCTCTCGGCCTCTTTGATGGTATGTTTGTAATCCTGGCTCTCCTCTGCCAACAAGGAGGGATCTTTCCAAACCGGCTCTCCATCGGTTCGCCAAAAACAGCCCAACGCCCAGCGTGGCAGGGGTTCGCCGGGGTACCATTTTCCCTGTCCGTAGTGGAGGACCCCATCGGGGGCAAAGGCTTTGCGAATACGTCGGATCAGATTGCCCGCCAGCAGTCGCTTGTTCTCTCCCAGCGCCGCGATGGTCCACTCGGCTCCATCCATATCGTCAATAGAGACAAAGGTTGGCTCTCCCCCCATGGTCAGGCGGATATCCATCTCCTTCATCAGGGTGTCGGTTTTCTCTCCCAGGGCGTTGATCAACTGCCACTGGTCATCGCTGTAGGGTTTGGTCACCCTGGGGTCTTCATGGATGCGTTCTACCCGGTTTTCGTACTCAAAAGTTACCTCGCACTGGTCCATCTTGCCGGTAACCGGGGCAGCGCTGACCGGGTCTGGGGCACAGGCCAGGGGAATGTGGCCCTCTCCGGCAAACAGCCCCGAGGTGGGGTCCAGACCCAACCAGCCGGCTCCGGGAACATAGACCTCAGCCCAGGCATGAAGATCGGTAAAATCGGTCTCGGGACCGGAGGGGCCGTCCAGGCTTTTTTCATCGGAGGAGAGCTGGACCAGATAGCCCGAAACAAAACGGGCCGCCAAACCCATGTGACGCAGGGCTTGGACCAGCATCCAGGCGCTATCTCGGCATGAGCCGGATTTTTTCTTGAGGGTCTCTTCACAGCTTTGTACACCCGGCTCCATGCGCACGGTATAGTCGACGGTTTTACAGGCCAGCTCGTTGATGGCCACCAAAAAATAGACAATGTGACGTTTTTTCTGATCAACACATTTTAAAAATTCTTGTAGAAGCGGGCCGTTGTCGGTGATATGAAGATAGGGCGCCAGCTCTTTTTTCAGCTGAACATCGTAGGAGAAGGGAAAATCTTCTGCATACTCTTCGACAAAAAAGTCGAAAGGGTTGATAACCGATAAATCGGCCACCAGTTCGACATCAATTTCAAAGATGTCGGTCGATTCTGGAAAGACCAACCGGGCCAGATAGTTGCCAAAAGGGTCCTGTTGCCAGTTGATGAAATGGTTCTCTGGCTTAATCTTCAAGGAGTAGGAGAGGACGGGGGTCCGAGAGTGGGCTGCCGGTCTTAACCGTAAAACATGAGGGGAGAGGGTGATGGATCGGTCATAACGATAAAGGGTGCGGTGATGTAGAGCAACGCGAATAGTCATATTGGTTGATAGTCTCTGAATTCAGGTTGAGAAGTGTGTTGGCTGTTGCCAGAAAGCTGATTTTTCTCTATTGGTCTTACATCCACAGACACCTCAAGTTGATGTTGCGATCCACCAATGATCACGCCACTTATGGGAGCCACATCGCTGTAGTCTCGCCCCCATCCTACCATAATATGGCGCTCTCCGGCAATCATGTTGTTGGTTGGGTCCAGGGGTATCCAGCCGAGATCGGGTATTTTAATGGCCAGCCAGGCATGGGAGGCGTCGACGCCAACCAATCGAGCTTTTCCGGGGGGGGGTTGGGTCTCCAGATAGCCGCTGACATAGCGGGCCGGGAGGCCCAAAGCACGCAGGCAGGCAATTTGCAAATGGGCAAAATCCTGACAAACACCCTGACGGGTGGACATGACTTCAGTGAGGGGCGTGGTTATATTGGTGCTGCCAGGGGTATAGCTGAACTCCCGGTTGATACGGGCCGTCAAATCCAGAGCCGCCGCCACGATGGGTCGGCCGGGAGGAAAGGATTCCCGAGCAAAGGCTTCGATGGATCGGGTGTGCTTGATCATGGGGGAGTCCAGGAGAAACAGCCGGTCCAGGCGGGCATCACTATCCCTGTCCTCTCTGATCCTCTGTATCGCCACATCCCACGGCAGGCTGTTTTCAGGCTGGATAAGGGGAGATTGGCGGGTTGTTACATCGCTTGTTGCCGTAATGGTTAATATTTTGTGGGGCTTGTGAATCTCAAAATAGTGTCCGGCATTACCAAAGCGGTCCACTCTCTCCTCCAACAGGCTCGCTTGAGGGGAAATCCGAACCTGAAAGTTGCTGCAACTCTGAAACAGGGTGTTTCGGGGCGAGAGCAACAGCAGGTTGTAGGAGAGAGAGACCGGCTCATCATACCGGTATCGGGTTCGGTGGGTGATACGATAATCCATGGTTACCCGGCTCAGAAGATGGCTGCCAGCCGCTTGCGCAGCTGGGTATGTTGGAAAAAACTATTCGATAAGGTGACCGAATAGAGCGGTAACAGGGTGCTGATATGGCTTAATAAATGGGCCAGATTGGGTCTGTAGGCCTCTTCCCGTGACAAGCTGGCAAGCTGCTCTGGTACGGCAAGCCGCAGGGCCGATAGTGCCTCCAGGGTCAACCTGCCCTCTGGGGAACGATGAGAGGGGAGGTGGCGTGCCCGGGGAAGGTGGGCGGTGTGATCGTCCAGAGCCTGGATCTGGAAGGCCAGAGAGCGTGGGTTTGTCTCGTCCAGCAAGATCAGGTCGAGTACGGGTCGGGCCTCCAGGCGAGAGCGATAGCGTCGGCGGAAGGTGATCAGGCTCTCGGTGATGGAGAGCAGACACTCAAAAATGGCGCTCTCATGTTGGGTGTGAATCTCCTTGGCCAAGGTACCTTCCACCAAGCCAATGGTAAAGATGGCTCGCTCCAACCGTCGGCCAGAGTTAATGAAACGCCACCCCTGTCCCTGGGTCATGCTCTCGATGGTTTGGCCAGAGAAGACCATGAGCAGGGTGATGATGGCGTCGATCTCCCGGCGCATGTTTTTAAGTTTTAAATGGGGAGAGGGTTGCAACCCTTCCAGCCTCTTGATGATCTCCTGGATAACCTGCCAGGTGTCGACGCTGAAACGTTCTCGAACTGTCTGAGCCGAGTAGACTAAAGATTCCAGGGTGTTACTGAGGGAGTTGTTGCGCTTGTTATCGACAATAGCTGCCAGCAACTCCTTTTCGGGGTCGGCCAGAAACGCCTCCTTCTCTTTACCCAAAAATCCAGGTGCGGCTCCAGTAATCTGCGCAAAGGCCACCAACAGGCTCCGCAGGCAGTGAAGACGCTGATCATCGGGCAGGCCGCTCTCTTCGTTCCAAAGCAGGAGGATAACCCGGATAATACGGATGGAATACTCGGCCCGTTCCGCATATCGACCGATCCAAAACAGGTTTTCGGCCACCCGACTGGGCAGCTCTCCTACCAGGGGGGCCTCTTCGATGGGGCGCAGGGAACGTACCCGTGGTTTGAGAGGCGCCGGTTCATCCGATAACACCCACACCCCTTTGCTGATGTTGCGCCCCTCTTTCAACGCCCCTTCACGAGAGGAGAGCCTGACCAACCCACCCGGCAACACCTCCATGTTTTCACTATTGGCGGTGATAAAGGTTCGTATCACCATGGCTTCTGGTTTGATGCGGTCGGAGCTGAGTATGGGGGTGGTTCCAGAGAGAAACCTCTGCTGCCCGACATACTGGGCCGGATTGCGTCGAATCCGTTCGAGAAGCTGCTCCCGTTGGGTTTTGTCGAGCTGTGCCCCAGACACAGCTGGTTCTCTGGCCAGGGGGCGCAGAGGTTTGATGACCAACTGGTCAAAGTTATCCTTCACATATTGGTACTGCAATCGGTCGCCACACCACCAGGTGGGGGTGGAGGGCAGCAGGAGCTCTTCCCCCAGAAGGGTGCGACATAGGTTGGGCAGGAAAGGGATTAAACCAAGGTTTTCCATCATCCCGGTACCCAGAGGATTGGCCATGGCCAGACTACCCCGACGTAGCGCATGAATCAGGCCGGCCACCCCTTGCCGGCACTCTCCAAACAGCTCTAAAGGGTCACACTCCATATCCGCCACCCGACGCAAAATGACATCCACCGGGCGAAGACCATCCAGGGTCTTCAGGGTCAGGCGTCCATTGCGTATGGTCAGGTCATCACTCTGGGCCAGGGTCAACCCAAGATAGTTGGCAAGAAACACCTGTTCAAAGTGTGTCTCCTGGGCTTTGGCATCTGCCATCAGGATAATATGGGGGTCTTCTTGGTTGTTGGGGGACAACAGCTCCAGATTGCTGCGCAGGGAGCTGAAGAAAGGGAGAAGTCGGCGCACATTGAGTTTTTTGAAAAAACCGGGAACAACCCGAGAGAGGATCATGCGGTTTTCTAGAACAAACCCCAGCCCTGAGGGGGTGTCCAAATGGTCAGACTGGACAAAAAACCTGCCATCACCTCCTCTGACAAGGTCGATGGCGCAAAAGGTCAGGGGGGCCGTTTTCGGCTCGGGTGGATGGGCCCCTTTCCAGGTTGGATGCCAGGCGGGATGGGAGAAAAAAAGCTCTGCCGGCAGGGTGCCATCCTTCAGCAGCTTTTCGGGTCCGGTCAGATCTGTCAAAATCCTGCCCAACAACCGTACCCTCTGCTGTAAGCCCCGCTCCAGTTGCAGCCACTCCTGGTTGTCGATGGGGTAGGGAAGCAGATCCAGCTCCCAGAGCCGTTTGGTGCTGTTGCCACTGCCATAAAGGTTATGGGTTAGGCCCGACTCGCGTAGCAGCCGTTGACACTCAACATGATGCTGACCAACCTGTTCCAGTCCCATCTGTTCCAGCTGCTCCAAAATCTCCTGCCAGACGGGTCGCACCATTCCGTCGGATGAGAACATCTCATCCCACCCCCCAGACAGGTTATAATCTTTCAACAGTTGTTCCAGGGAAGAGCCGGCAAGCATGTCAGGTTTTAAAATCATGGGTCAGTATCTTCAGTGCCATTCATCATAGACGAGGGATCAATCAGAAAAGGGGGACAGTATAGTATGGTCAAACAGATACGCAATAGAAAAATAACGTGTTTACTAATATTTACTGGGCCTGTCCGGGGTAATATCCCGACGTGAAACCGGCCCCTTTTGGCCAGGGGGTATTGGGGGGGCTAATACTCTTTTTTCCACTGAATACCGAGGCTTCCCGCCTTGTTCTCCCCGGCCTCGGTTTCTATCACGACGTTGGGGCGAATTTCATACTCCATGGACACCTTGCCGCTTGCCTGTGCCGAGCCCTTTTCTACGCTCAGATAGCTTTTTTTGCCGATATATTTACCTGCTTTAACAGAAGGCTGGCCTTTTTCATCTTGTTTAAAATCCAACCTGTCCACCCCAATGGCCTGGTTGATACGATCCATAATCCCCGGTCCACCATCTCGTAGTGACTGGATGGTTGCCAGGAGTTGCACCGCTTGAAGGGATGAGATTTGATCGCTTTTTTTATCAAAAAGCAGTCGGGATAGAATCTCCTCTTTGGGTAGGGCTGGCTGGCTGGAGAGTTCCATCTGCAGGGAGTCCGGCTGTCCCTTCAAGTTGATGCGTGCCGTCATATCCTTTTTACTGAGTACCCCCTGGATATCCAGCAGGGGTGATATCGGCACAGCTCCATCGAAGCGAATGGTACTGTTTGTCACATTAAATTGGCGACCCACCGCCTGGAAATGGCCCTGCTTAACCAACAAGGTGCCGATGACGACAGGTGAATGGGCCTGCCCGGTGATATCCAGGTGGCCCTGCCACTCTGAATCAAGCCCTTTGCCACGAACAAAAACCTGTCCAGGTAAGTTGACAGCCAGTCTAAGGTGGGTACGAAAAGGTTTTTTTTGGGGGGGGAGGGGGGTATCGGACTCCTCCTCGGTTTGCAACTCTCGCACATCCAGACGATCAAAACTTGTGCCGAGACTTTCGGGTAGAAAATAG
This sequence comes from Magnetococcales bacterium, assembly GCA_002753565.1. GTDB lineage: Bacteria > Pseudomonadota > Magnetococcia > Magnetococcales > JADFYX01. The sequence goes on from PEAM01000009.1 coordinate 58,694, forward strand.
GTGATTTTGCGGCTGGTTAGTTGCCCGGAGATGTCGGCGCTGTTTTTATTCCCTTTAGCCGATACGTTACCACTCAGTCTGGCGTACAGGTCATCGCGACGTAGAATTACAGCCTTTTGAATGTTCAGATCCAGATGCCAGGGGAAGCCAACTTCAGGCCGTATCTCCAGCTGCCCCGACCCTCTTAATTTACCTTGTTCACCATCACCAACCTCCAGGCGGACCAGTTTCAACAGAGTTCCCATGGCCTGGACCTCCAACACGCCCCGGTCAAAAACAGAGCCAGAGAGACCGTTTTCGTAGCGTAGATCGGTCACCTTGAGAACACCACGCATCTCTGGGGAGGCGAGGGTGCCGGACCAGAGCACGTCCGCCTTGGCATGCCCCTTGATAATCTGTTGGTCCATCGGGAACATCTCTCCCAGTCGTTCCAGACGGGCAACCAGATGAAGCTCGGCTTGCAGCGCCCTGTTTTCTGGAAAGTCCAAAGCAAAGGGTTGCAGGCTGAGAGCGGCGGGCAGGTGAGCAGAAAAATGGACAGGCTCTTTGACCAGACCTGTCAAGGAGCCGTCTGCTGTCAGGCTGCCATGCTTCAAGGTGGCTTGGGCTTTGAGTTCACCAGAGGGGATGGTTGCCCCCGACAGGTCATTCAACTTGAGGTCAGAGAGTTTGAGTGTCGAGTGGATGCGTGGCTCTTTTGTGGTTCCATCCAGTTGAGAGGTGAGCAGAATCTGACCCTGCCAGGGGGCGTGAGGATCTCCTGCCAGAGACAGAACCTGTGCCACGGGGATCGAAAGTAAAAGGTTTCCCGCTACCTGTTTGGCATCCAGTTTGGCCTGGACCTTGAGTGTACCCTGACCCCACTGCAGGTTCATGGGTGTCAAGGTCAGTTTTTTTGGCTCCATGATGAGTTGGACCGCCCCGGCAAGCTGAAGGGGTTGTTGGTTGAGCGTGCCGCTCATCTCCTTCAAGGTTATCTGCAGAGGGTCGCCAAGCTGTTGAATCTCTGCCACAGCGTGAAGCATAAAGGGGGTGAGGCTCTCCCCTTGGGCCTGGATGGCAACCGTCAGGGGGGCTGTCAGTGGACCCTTGACTTCGATACTGCCCATACGGGAGTCAACACCGCCAGCCGAGGCTCCCGTCCAGTGTGTCTGCAGAGTGAGTTGGGGGGGTCGGGTTAGCTCGGCTATCTCTCCTTCCAGGGTTAAAGACCGAACAGACGCCCCGCTGTAGTGTAGGTTTGTGGCTTTTGCGGTGGCTTTTACCCCCTGGGACCCTGTAGCTTTGTCGGCTGTCAGATGCAGTTTCAGATCGGCTTCTCCTGCCATGGGCAGGTTGATCAGTCGCCCCAGAGATGCCAGACTTCCAGCTCTTCCGTCCAATCTCCCCCAAACCAGACCGGAGGAGGGGTGTAGGGTAAGGGTTCCCGCCAGTTTGCCATCGGGAAAGGTCAGAGTCGCATCGTTAAAGAGTATCTCTCTCGAAGGCATTTGTCTGAAGGGTGCTACAAGCTGGATGGTCTCTTTGTCCTGGGTCAAATTCAGTTGCAACACCCCTTCAGGATGGGTAGCCGTTTGGGCCAGGTTTACCACGGCTGCCAGCCGTTCAGACCGATGGTTCGCCAAGCTGGGGTCTGCCACCGACAGGGTCATCTCTATTTTTGGGTCATCCAACGCCCCGGTCAGGGTGGTTCGTGCGGTTAACTTTCCGGCTATTGGGGTGCCAAGAGGTTGGGATAGAACGGCGAGGTCGGCAATGGTGAGGGTTGTCTCCAGCCGGGTGGTGTGGGCGTTTAGATCGATGTACCCATTGCCATCCATCACCATTTTTGCCCCTTGCAGATGCAGGGCGTGGAGCTGGATCGCCTTACCCTCTTCAACGGTATCCAACCGGGCAGACCAGCGGTGTGTTTCACCCAGCAAAACCGCCAAGGCTGGGTCCACCCCTTTAAAGTGGGCGAGGGGAGCCACTGTGGCCGCTATCTTCATCGAGCCAACAAGGTTGTTCAAGTTCCACTCCCCTGACCCTTCCAGGGCAAGGCTGGAGCTGGTTGCCTTGAGATGATGGAGGATCAGAGTGTCAGCCTTTGGCATAAAAGCCTTCAGTTCAAGATCCATCTCCCGGTCGGGCCAGGCCGGCTGGTCACGCCAACGCAAGCCACCAAGATGGCCACCACCCCGGATGGCAAGTTCGTGCATGCCTTCAGAGAGGGGCTGATCCTGATCTATTGTCATCTGCCAATCCCCTTTCTCTACCTGAAACCCCGGCAGGGTAATCTGGTCGAGATGAGCTTTAACAGCTAACCCCGACGAGTGGCTGTCGCCGTAGAGATTGACCGACACAACAGCCGCTCCCGTCAGAGGCATGCCCAACAGGTGGGAAACCGCTTCCAATCGGGGCAGATCCACCTGCCACTGCCCCTGCAGCAGGTTCTGACCATGCTGATCTTCCAGGGTGCCAACCAAGGTTGGTCCTTGGGGAATGTTCAGAGCATGTTCAAGGCTAAAGCCTCCGCTGGCCAGGGTTCGATAGCGGGCTGTAAACGGGGTCTCTTCGCGAAGAAGGGGTTGGATCTCTTTGGGTAGCAGCGTGGCCTCGGGCAGTACGGAGCCGGCTAAATCAGCTGAGATCGACGCCAGAGAGCCGCTCAGAAGAAGGGTGGTTTTCAGGGTGCCAAGCTCAGAGGTTTGGGCGGTTAATTGGCCCTGCCAGAGATCGGTACGACCCTGGCCATTCACATCCAGCACAACGGTGCCAAAAGAATGCTGGAGTAGAGCGTCGAGCAGGCCAGAACTGTCTTGTGCCTGCATTTTTAACGTCAACGAGAGAGGCGCATGCTGTGGAATGCTGGCATCCAGCTTTAAAAAGGTCCCTTTTTGGTCCCTGCGTTGAGCATCGATTTGAACGTGAAGCTGTTGTTCTCTGCCCACTGTCTCAGTACGCAGGAATCCATCCAGAGAGAAGGTTGCACCTCCAGGAAGAATCTCCTCTCCCAGTTGCAGACTTTTGACCTTGACGTGGTGGAGTTGCAAAAAGCTGGGAATAACCGGAGCAAAGGCGCCCTGCTCAGGGGTAGAGTGTGACGGGGTGGATGGTGAATCGGCAGGTTGGCGCAAAAACACCATGCTGTCAGCCTGCAGATTTTTGAAGAGAACCTCTCCGCCAAAAAGCCCTTGGGGCGAAAGGGACCACTGCAGGTGGTTCAGTGTCAGCCAGGGGCCGGTCGGGTCGGAGAGGGTCAGGGTATCCAGTTGGATATCAAAGGGGATCACCCCCTGTAGCTGACCGATTTTAACTGTCTGCTCCTCCCCCGAAAGATGGCTGCTTAACGTCTGGGCAAGGTGTTGCCGACCCTGTTCGGTTTGCAGTAAACCAAACAGGGTTCCCGTCAACACAACCAGCAGCCAAACCCCATGGAACAGCCAGACAAGAGGCCGCCAGAGAAAGTGTTTCCATTGAATCGTCATCGTCTAAAAAGCCTGACCAATACTAAGAAGAACCTGCACGGCATCATCGACACCGTCCCGTCTGTTCAAAGGAACCCCTACATCCAGCCGCAAAGGCCCCAAGGGGGTGCCATAACGAAGACCGACACCAGCACTGACAAAAAGAGCGTCGCCATTCAGGTTGGGTACTCTCTCTTTAAAGGCACCGCCAGCATCGACAAAAAAGACTGACTGAATCTGTTCGGTCAGGTCAAGGCGGACCTCCCCGGCCATCTCCAGAGTGGAGAGGCCACCCGCAGGATGTCGATCTTCATCCAGGGGGCTGGCCAGTTGATAGCCATAGCCACGAATGGAGCCACCACCACCAGAAAAAAACCGTTCATCCGGCAAAACCCTTTCCAGAGCCGGACCGGCAATGATCCCTGCCCCAAAACGTCCCGCCAACACCATGCGGGGGGATTGTGTCAGTAAATGGTAGCCGGTCAACTGGCCGTGCATTTTAACAAAAGAGGCACTCTCACCAAAAAGAACCAGGGTTGGGTCGGCCTGAAGGTTTGCCCGCCACCCCTGGGAGGGGTTGAACAGGTCGTCGCTGCGATCTGTCAGCCAACGGATGGGGGTGGAAAAGAGCCCTTCAAAATCGTGGTCATTCGTGCCACGATCCTGAAGATAGACCGATCGAAAACGCCCCCCCACAGAGAGGGTACCGCCCGATGGCAGCACTCTTCCCAAGGAAACCCCCCAAGTTGTCGATGCCTTTTCGTAGGCGGGGGCGTGTTCCAGGTCCAGGCCGGACTCCAAGGAGAGGGTTTGATTGGGCAGGAGAAAATGGGGTTTGGTCAACACCGCCAAAGCGTGGGCATCGGTGGTGGAGATCGATCCAGTCAGCGCCAGCTTTTCAGCGCGTCCCAGAATGTTCCGATGCTCCCATCCTGCGGTAAAACGGGGGCCTCGGTCGGTGTGATAGGCAACACCAGCCTTGATGGTCCGGCTTAAACTCTCCGTTACAACAACCTCTACAGGCCAGAGCCCGTCTGCCGTTTCCGAAGAGGCCAGAGCCAGACGTACCGTCGAAAAAAGGCCCGTATCCAATAGCTGGCGCTGAGCGGTTTGGAGTAATTCCGGCTTGTACAGATCTCCCGGTTGCCAAGGTATTCGCTCCAGGGCAAAAGCCCGGTCGGTCTCCACCAATCCGGTAACTGTCGAGTGTCCCAGTTTAACCAAGGGGCCAGGTTCTACGGTCAGGGTTAGGTCGAGGCTGCGGCGCTGATGGATCACCACAGCGTCCCGGCCTGTTAGGGCAGCAAAAGCCCTGCCTTGCTCTTTCAGGCGAGAGAGTACTCTTTTTTCTATATCCAAAACCACCGCTGTCTGGGCTGGGCTGCCGGTTGTCCAGCCCAGGCCATCCGGGGAAGGGAGGGGAAGTTCGGCATCAGAATCGTTGACTGTTTGAATGTCAATCCGTCCCAACTGGTACATCGGTCCGGTCTCAATACGAAACAAAACCGAACGCTGGCCATTTTTCTCCTGGGTTCTGCCATCAACCCGGCTGGCATAGTACCCCTGAGAGCGCAACGCTTCCAAAAAGGTTTTTCGGTCGCTATCAACCCGGTTTTCTAATGTGAGTAAACTTAAAGGGGGGTTGTTGCGGCGATCGATGGTGACAGAGTTGCTCTCCAACAACGTCAGAAGGTCTTTATCCTGAATCCCTTCAATCTGGACATCGTAGGCGTAGCTTTTATCCCTGTTACCCTCCCCCAGGGCCAAACCCACTCTCCCCATCACCACGAGAACCACCATTAGCACCATCAACGGGATGGCACTTGCCCAGCCTGTTCGGATAGGCCTGCAACCATTTTGAAACAAAACAAAGCCCTCCTTATCAAGGGGGCGAGGGAGAAATAACACTCTTTTTCCCCCGCCATCCTATACCCTTCACACCTCCCCTTACTTTGCCTGAACAATGGGCCTGTGACCAGTTTCCATGTGGGGTATCGTTTAGGATGATCTGGATGGAAGCAGAGGGCGAGACTAAAAGCCGATTGACAAAAGTCGTGTGTTGGATGTCTATGTCAAGCTGGATCAGGTGGCCGCAAAAAATGCAGCCAAGAAACGTGCGAAAAGTAAATAATAATTTGCCTTTTAAATCAACTATGTCAGTGCTGCCAGTCTATCCACTGTATCGGGAAATTTACGAATCATGAGTATTAAGGCAGCTGCTTGAGAGTTTGGGTTAGAGCGTCCCTGTTCCCAATTTTCCAGAGTTCTTGGTGAGACTCTTAGCCAGCGTGCAAAAACGCCCCTCGATAGGTTGAGGGACTCTCTGGTATCCAAAATGGTTTGAGCGTCGATTCGCAATGGCGGTTGTTCTTGAAGATGAGTTGTCTTCAGGGTTACTTTTCCTGAATCGAACTGTTGAGCCTCTTCAATTGATTGGCTCAGTTCATCAAAAAGGTTTCGTTTATTGCCCATGATTCCTTGTTCCGCCTCGGTTACCTTTTCCAGAGCCTTTCCAGTGTATTTTTCTTAATCCGCTGGTGCCGGAAATAACATCTCCGGCTGTTGGGTTAGCTTGGAGATATCTCTGAAATTCACTGAACTCCTTATCATTGAGATAATTGTTAAGTAGCTTCGTGAATAGAGTTGATTCAATAAATATCATAAAACACACTATACGCTGTTTGCGTATAGAAATGAAGCAGAATCAACAATAGGCAAAAAAGCAATCAGTAAAGAGTACAGAAACCAAAAGGAAAAAAGACATAATGGGGCAGAAAGACAGAATTAGAAATCTGTAAGTCATTGAAAAATGGCGTCCCCAGGGGGAGTCGAACCCCGTTACCGGCGTGAGAGGCTAACTTCTGGTTAAGAATAGTAGGAAAATTCTGTCTCTTGCTTTTGAGTATTCTGTGAACAATCCAGTAAATATCGAGTGTGAAAAGCTGCATACTGATTTTTCAGAATAGCCCACCCTCTGTTTTTCTCCTAACACCTCATGAATTCAATTTTCCACAATATGATTGACAGATGCACCAAAATAGGTACACTCTTAAAATGGAAACTATGAAATTGAGAGTGGCTTTCTTCAAAACTGAATCTGGTTCAGAACCTGTTAGGGATTGGTTGAAAAAACTGGATCAGTCAGAGAAAAAAGCCATTAGTGAAGATATCAAAACCGTTCAATTCGGCTGGCCTCTGGGTATGCCGGTTGTACGCAAGATGGAACCGGGCCTCTGGGAAGTCCGTATTCAACTAGAAGGGCGAATAGCCCGGATACTCTTCACCGTAGAAGAGGAGAAAATGGTTCTCCTTCACGGTTTCATAAAGAAAACCCAGAAGACACCACCACAAGAGTTAAAACTGGCTAAACAGCGAATGTCCACATTGAGGAGAAGAAAATGAACAACCCTCACATTGGTAGCGATTTTGATGATTTTCTGGAAGAGGAGGGCATTCTGGGTGATGTGGAATCCGTAGCAATCAAACGGGTGATCGCCTTCCAGGTTGAACAGATGATGAAAGAGAAACAACTTTCCAAGGCTGAAATGGCAAGACGTATGAAAACCAGCCGTTCCTCGGTTGATAGGCTTCTAGACCCTGAGAATAGGTCTATTACCCTTCAGACTATGGAAGGGGCTGCAATGGCTATGGGCGCACGTCTTAAGATTGAGTTGGTTCCTGCTTCTTGATTAAGAAAATGGGGGAGTATTTCCTAAACTCTAGAGAGAGTGTCAATCAGCATTGAAAGTTGACCCCCTGTCGGCGTCGAATTTTGACCCCCGAAAGGTGCAGAAAAACTACCCTCTTTGTTTCATCCTCCAGCTCTCATTACCTGTTTCTATGATGTCGCAATGATGTGTAAGTCGATCCAGTAAAGCAGTGGTCATTTTGGCATCTCCAAATACCTTGGACCATTCACCGAAAGTCAGATTGGTGGTCACAATAAGAGAGGTTTGCTCATAAAGGCGGCTGGACCCAGCTGTGGCCGAGGCTGGACCTTGCGCTTATACGTAAAGGCTTCTACCCCCTCTCGAATCGCTTTACGTACCGTGTTTTTTGATAGGCCTCGTTCCCGACTGATCTCCTTGATCTTCTTGCCGTGAATCTTATGGTCTCGGCGGATTTTTACTGTCGTTTCCAATGTCATCATCCCCTGTTTTCCCCATGTCAAAATGAGCCATGGGTGGTGAGTATACAGAGGGGTCAATATTCGAAGCCGTTTTGCCTCTCTAGGGGGTCATTATTGAATGCCGATTCACACTCTGAGAAAAGCGAGAATTAACAAGCTGTCGAAGCATCAGTACTGGAAAGAAAAATGAAACGGGGAAAAAAAAGACAGAAAGCGACAGAAAGACAGAATAGGAAATCTGTAAGTACTTGAAAAAATGGCGTCCCCAGGGGGAGTCGAACCCCCGTTACCGGCGTGAGAGGCCAGCGTCCTAGGCCACTAGACGATGGGGACTTCTTGAAGAGGTGTATTTATTACCTTTAAACAGGCCGTAAAGCAAGTGATAAAAAGGCGCTACGGCCTGTTTTTGGAAATTAGACCGGTTTGATGGCGAAAACGGAGGGGCGGCGGCGTTTTCCTGCTTTTTCCAGTTCGGCCAAGTACTCCTTCCAGTAGACCTCTTGATGAGAGCCGAGATCATAGAGGGTTTCCCAGGAGAACAGGCCGGAGTCGTGGCCGTCACTGAAGATGATCTTGATGGCGTAGTGGCCTGTGGGGACAAGAGATCGGATAGTGACGTTTTGTTGGCCATCTATGAGTTTTGCCTGATCTGGTGTATGGCCTTTGCAGTCGGCACATGGGCACATGACCCGAAGATACTCCATGGAGTAGTCAAACACCTCTGAAGTGTCCCAACTGATTCGAAGAAGCTTCTCTTGGGTGATTTGCCGAATTTCGGTTGGGATATGTTTGCTTCCGTAAGACATGTTTGGCTCCTGTGCAAAAGGGTGAGATCTACTGTTGTGTGGGGTCAGTTTGGGTTTTTTTATCTGCTATTTTTTCTAACTGTTGTTTGGCCTTTCCATATTTTGTGCCATCCAGGGAATGCGTGGCAATCTTCTGGTATGGCGTCAAAAGTGATTCGATACGCTCCATCGAGTCAAGCTGTTCTTTAGGATCTCTCTCAGAAACGGCTTGGATGGCTCCATTGACTGCATTTTGGTTGTCGGTCAAGTTGCCCGTGCAGCATAACACCAAGTCACACCCTGCTAAAAGAGCCCGATAGACCCGATCAGCCGTGGAGCCTGTCAATGCGCCCATTTCGACGGCATCGGAGACAACCAACCCTTTATAGTTCCACTGTTCTCTCAGTAGTTTTTTTAAGACAGCTGCCGACCAGGTGGCTGGTTGTGCGGCATCCAACCCTTTGGCAATCAGGTGCGCGGTCATCAAGGCTGGAAGGTCCGGTGCCAGGGTTTTAAAGGGAAGCAGCTCATGCTCCTCCATCTCTTGCAGGCTTTTTTCGATGGTTGGCAGGGTTTTGTGGGAGTCACATTGGGCGGCACCGTGACCAGGGAAATGTTTGCCGACAGCCATGATTCCAGAGGCTTTTAATCCTGCTATCCAGGCAGAAGCCAGCTGGATGACCTCATCGGGAGTGGAGCCAAAGGCCCGATTACCGATGACCGGGTCGGCCCTGTTTTGTTGAATATCCAAAACCGGCGCGCAATTAACGCCAATCCCGATGGAAGCCAGCTCTTGTCCACAAACCCATCCACCCAATTGAGCCATCTCCAGCCCGGCCTCGGCTGATTGCCTGAACAGTTGGGTATATTGATACGGGCTTGGAAAACGGGTAAAGGGGTCTCTCAGCCGTTGAACCCGCCCCCCCTCTTGGTCGATCCAGAGGGTAGGAGGGGGGGTGATGGTCTCTTGCAGCTCTTGAATGAGAGCTTTTACCTGGGATAAATCTTGAATATTACGACCAAACAGAATAATCCCCGCCGGGTTGATCTGACCAAGCCACGCTTTCTCTTCGGGGGTTAACCGAAATGAGGAGATCCCTAAGACCAGATGACGTGAAGGTTGTTGTTGTGCTGTCATGATTTACACCGCTTGAGTGGGCTTGGTACGGCAGTTTTATTGTCATGTTTTTTCATGTTGATTCACAACTTTTTTCGTTGGGATGAGAGAGAAGGGCCACGTCAACCCGGTTGTCATGAAAAGCCGGCCCCCCTTTTGGTGCGACCCGAGTATCGTGGGCCAGAGCGTTCCAGGCGATCCCTTCAGGAAAGGCCTCACCGGCATGGTTGGTCTCTCCCACGCAGAGGCCGGGGCGTACAGCTTGGGTGATGTTGGCGGTCAGGGTGAGGCGAGCCAGATCGTTAAAAACCTGAATGGTATCCCCCTGCTGAATGTGGCGCCTTTGCGCATCGAGAGGGTTGATCATCAACTGAGGGGGGCCTCGATCTTTTTTTATCCGATCTGAATGGCTGAAGGTGGTGTTCAACACGGCGTTGGCCGGAGGAAGCATCAGATCCAAGGGGTAGCGGTTTTTGTCTAGCAGGCCATCTCGGCGATTCACAGCCCAATGGTCGGGTACGGGGGGCATGTCGGGGTCGGGCCAGCGGGGATAAAAGTGAAACCGACCATCTTTTTGTGGAAACCCTTTCAGAAAATGGCTCTCCTCCCAGGAGGGTGAACACTCCAGCCAGCGCTGCCCTTGCCATTGGCAGATGGGGGGGTAGTCGGAAGCCTCTACCACCCGGTTGACCATCTCGGAAACATCCCAGCGAAATGGGGCCTCGTCATACCCCAGGCGTTGGGCCAGATCGTTGACCAGATCGTGATTGCAGCAAGCCTCCCCAGGGGGTGGAAGGAGGGGTTTGGCGTGTTGGAGAGTGGTTTGACCATAGGAGCGATAGATATCTTCATGTTCTAGAAAGGTGGTGGCAGGAAAGATAAGATCGGCAAAGCGGGCGGTGTCGGTCATGACCTGTTCGTGGACAATGGTAAACAGATCTTCCCGAGCCAACCCTTGGTGAACTATGTCCAGGTTGGGGCAGCTTCCGGCGGGGTTGGCGTTGAACACCATCAAAACCGCAAGGGGTGGAGAGAGGTTGGTTGCGGTTAAGTAGTAGCCCAATCGGCTGGAGTCCAGGCGGCGGGTTGGGGTGGTTAGCCACTTTTTTTGCAGGATAGGCTCTTTGTTGATATGAAAACAGTCACCGGTGGCAAAAAGAGCCCCTCCACCACGCTTTTTCCAGGCGCCGGTCAGGGCGGGCAGGCAGGAGACGGCATGAATGTTGACCGCCCCATTGTTCTGTCGGCTCATGCCGATTCCCACCCGGATAAAAGGGGCGGAAGCTTGACCATACAGACGGGCAAAATGGATGATCTCCTCGACAGATAGACCGGTCAGGGGGGCGGCCCATTCGGGGGTTTTCTCCTCCAGGGTAGCCAGCAGGTCACCGTCAAAGTCGGTCATTTCGGCGAGATAGTCCCAATCGGCCAGATTCTCCTTGAGCAGAATATGCATCATGGCGCAAGCCAGGGCACCGTCTGAGCCAGGCAGGGGGGCGATATGGTAATCGGCCAGTTTGGCGGTTTGGTTGCGGTAGGGGTCGACCACAATCAGTTTTGCCCCTTTTTTGCGGGCCTTTTTTACATGGTGCATGAGGGTGATATGGGTGACGACCGCATTGATGCCCCATAAAACCACCAGATCACTTTCAGCTATTTCTGTTGGGTTGGGGCCGATGGCCAGCCCAACCCCCGCTTGCCAGCCAGAAAAACCGATACTGTAGCAGATGGTCTCCTCCATCCGGGAAAAGCCTGCCCGATTGGAGAGCCGTTCAATGGCCTGTTTTTGGACCACCCCCATGGTACCACCAGAATAGTAGGGGTAGATGGACTCGGCTCCCCACTGGGATCGGGCTGTCTGGATCTTGTTGACAGCTTGTTCCATGGCCTCGTCCCAGCTGATCTCTCGAAAGAGGCCCTCCCCTTTTGCGCCAATACGTTGCAGAGGTTGGGTGATTCGGTTGCCCTGTTGGATATCCTCATAACGGGCCACCTTTCCACAGATGATCCCTTGTGTAAAAGGGTGGTTTGGATCTCCCTTGATGGATTGGAGTCTTTGCTCTTCTGTGGTAACATGCAGAGCGCAGGCGCCGGGACAGTCGAGGGCGCAGGTGGAAAAGGCGTGGGTTTCGGGCATGAGAGGTTCTATTCCCGGCTGAGGTTAACAATCAAGAGACCATTGAGATGAAAAAAAGCGACATTATTGCACTATTTGACACATTAAGGAAAGCCAATCCCCACCCCAAAAGCGATTTGAACTACCAGAACCCTTTTCAACTGTTGGTAGCGGTGGTTCTCTCTGCTCAGGCAACGGATGTGGGGGTAAACAAGGCAACCCCGGCTCTGTTTGCGGCCGCTCCGGATCCCCAGTCCATGGTTTTGCTGGGTGAGGAGGGGATTCGAGAACATATACGTACCATTGGTCTTTTCAACAACAAGGCTAAACATCTTTTTGCCTTAAGTGGCAAGCTGTTGGAGAAGCATAATGCCGAGGTACCCGCAACCCGCCAAGAGTTGGAAGCCCTTCCTGGTGTGGGCCATAAGACCGCCAGTGTGGTGCTGAACATCGCCTTTGGCGAGCCAACGCTGGCGGTCGATACCCATGTGAGGCGGGTCGCCAATCGGTTGGGTCTGGTTAAAGAGAAAGATCCTGAAAAGATTGAAAAACTTCTGGTGAAAAAAATCCCCCCCCCCTATCTACAGCATGCCCACCACTGGCTGATTCTGCTTGGACGCTACACCTGTACGGCCCGCTCTCCCAAATGCACCCTCTGCGCTGTGATACAGTGGTGTCCCTTTAAACAAAAGACGACTAAGGTCAGTACCTGAAGGGTGTATGACAACGACCGCTTCCACAGGGTTCCTAAATGAAAAAAGCTTAAGCCGCTCTCTCTTTGTGCCGAATAGACTATCAAGAACAATGCGGATCAACCTCTTTGTGAGGTGGGTCCCAGTTGATATCGAACAAGAGGAGTAAAGAGACGATGTTACCCATTCACGGTCGAGGCATTAGCGGTTCTACCAGCGAACTACAGGACCGTGCCCAATTTCATGCAACGGTCAAGGAGATCCGTACCGATGGAGAGGGGCGGGTCAATCCGGTTCGGCGGGCCAAGCCCAACAGTTCGGCTGATCATGTCAAACAGGAAACCATCGATCCCCATGCCAGAGGGGACAGATCTGGTCAGCAGGGCGCCATCTCCTACGATGCCGTCGCTCAGGCACTGCAAGAAGAGGAGCATGCGCGACAGGAGAGTCGGGCGTTGGAGCAGGAGAGCCAGAAGGAGGCCATAGCCCACAATCCACCTTTGACAACCGGATTGACCTCACCCGGCGTGATTGTCTCCCGAGGGGGGGCGAGTCGGATTGTCGCCAAGCTTTTTATTCAAGCTGCCAGCAACAGCTCATTTTCCACTCATTCCACCACCCCCTCTTCCCGAGAGTCAAACGTTCGGGTTGACGTGACCATATAGTTCAACGCCTCTTTGATCTCTTCCAGCACCTCTCTATCTGACTCGGTTTTTTCTGCCTCTATCAGGAGGGTTGCCACCTCAGGGTGGTCGACTCTCGCCAACCCCCAGGCGGCATGACCACGAATGAGTGGGTGGTCATCGGCAAAAAGATGGCCCAGGGCCGGCAGGGCCTTAACTGATCCCCAGTTACCCAAAGCCACCGCCAGATTGCGCATAAACCGTATCCGCCCCGACCGCTTGATAGCCGATTGGGGAAAGGTGGCTCTAAACTGGGCATCATCCAAAAAGGCAAAACACAACAGGGTAGGGGCTTTCAGGGCAGGACGGGGCAGAAAATGGGCCTCGGTGGTTTCGGGGGCAAAGCGGTTCCAGGGGCAGATGGTCAAGCAGTCGTCACAGCCAAAAACCCGATTGCCCATAGCCACCCGATAGCGGGGGGGGATGGGGCCGGAAGACTCAATGGTATAATAGGCCAGACACTGGGTGGCATCCAACTGCCAGGGTTGATCCAGCGCCCCGGTTGGGCAGGCGAGTTGACACCGATTGCAGCTGCCGCAATGGTTGTTCGATTGGGGGTCGGCTGGTAGATTGATATCGAGAAAAAGCTCTGCCAAAAACAGCCAGCATCCTCGCTCTCTTGTCACCAGCAGGCTGTTTTTTCCTTGCCACCCCAGCCCAGCCCCGGCAGCCAGGGGCTTCTCCATAACCGGTGCCGTATCGACAAACAGACGCCCTTGAATGGGGCGACCTAGCCGCTGCTCTATCTGCCGGATCACTTTTTTCAGCTTTTTTTTGATAACCCCCTGATACGCTCTGTTTTTAGCATAGGCCGAGATCCCCAGGGCAGCCGGATCGTCCAGATAGTCGGCCGGGTTGCCAGGTGGACGGTAGTTGATCCCCAATACCATGATGGTACCCAGACCGGGCATCAGTTGGTTGGGGTTAAGCCGTTTTTCTCGGTTTTTTTCCATCCATGCCATATCCCCGTGGCAGCCGTTATCCAACCACTCCGAGAGCTTTTCTGCCCGAGGAGGTTGGCAGGGGGCGGCAAAGGCGACCAGGTCGAACCCCTCATTCAAGGCGATTGTTCTTAATGGCTCTTTTAGTTTGGCTTCAAGATTGTTAGAATGGGGCAATTTTGTTGTCCATTTATATATCATATTGATGTGAGTTTTAATCTCCATGACCAAACCGACGCCCATACCACTGGAACCCCTCTATGAACTCTCCGACCAAGCGTTAGAGGCGCGAATTCGCCAAGCGAAAGAGACCCTGGGTGAGAGCTGTGTCATTCTTGGCCATCACTACCAGCGGGAGGAGGTCTATCAGTTTGCCGATTTTACCGGCGACTCCCTGAAGCTGGCCCGGTTGGCCTCGCAAAAACCGGACGCCCGCTACATTCTCTTCTGCGGCGTCCACTTTATGGCGGAGGTGGCAGACATTCTCTCCTCCCCGGAGCAGATCGCCATTCTACCGGATATGGCTGCCGGCTGTTCCATGGCCGATATGGCCGATCTGCCCGCTGTCGAGTCGGCCTGGCAAGCCATCGGTAAGGTGATCGACGTGGAGAGCATGGTGACACCGGTCACCTATGTCAACTCCATGGCTGATCTGAAAGGTTTTTGTGGTGACCATGGCGGTACGGTTTGTACCTCCTCCAATGCAGAAAAAGTACTTGCCTGGGCCTTCGAGCGCCGGGAGAAGGTACTCTTTTTTCCCGACCAACATCTAGGGCGCAACAGTGCCGCCCGAATGGGCATAAGCCTGGATGAGATGGTGCTGTGGAAACCCACCCAACCCAATGGGGGGCTGAGTGACGAGCAGATTAAAAAAGCCAAGGTCATTCTTTGGGATGGATTTTGCTCGGTGCATCAGATGTTTCAACCTGCCCATATCGACCTGTTTCGCCAAAAAATGCCCGGTGTGCAGATTACTGTTCACCCCGAGTGCAGCTACGAGGTGTGCCAAAAGGCCGACCATCTGGGTTCAACCGAACAGATTCAGTCGGCGGTTCGTAACGCCCCCTCTGGCAGCCAGTGGGCCATCGGTACCGAGCTGAACCTGGTCAACCGTTTGAAACACGAGATGCCCGACAAGGAGATCCACTTTTTGTGCCCCACCATCTGCATGTGCTCCACCATGTTCCGCATCGATACTCAGCATCTCTGTTGGGCCTTGGAAAATTTGGTGGCAGGCCATGTAGTCAACCCCATTTCGGTTCCGCCAGCGGTGGCTGCTTCGGCCAAAAAAGCGCTGGACCGGATGTTGTCGGTGTTGTAACCCGGTGGCGACCCTCCTGGAAAAGGCCATTGCCCTGGCAGTAGAAGGCCATACCGGACAGGTGGATAAGGCCAACGAGCCCTATATTCTCCATCCCCTGCGTCTTATGATGCGGGTTCGTGGGGAGCGGTTGCGTATTATCGCCGTCCTCCACGACCTGGTAGAGGATACCGACACCACCTTCGATAAGCTGCGTCAAGAGGGTTTTTCTGAGGAGATTATCGAAGCCCTCGACCATCTGACCCACCGGGAGGAGGAGAGCTACGAGGCGTATATTCTCCGCATCAAGAAGAATGATATGGCCCGGCATGTTAAGTTGCGGGATCTGGAGGATAACATGGATATTCGTCGTTTGGATCATCGTCCGGGTGAGCGGGATTGGTTGCGTTTAAAAAAATATCGTCTGGCCTGGTCGGTTTTAAACGATCTGCCGGGAAAATGGGATGTCTAACTCTGTGAGCCAGACGTGAGCCGAAAAGTTTTTCGAGATGCTGTCCACGATATGATCTCTCTCCATCGGGAGCTGGATCATCCCGCAACCGAGCCGTCGGAGTGGGGGGACGCCCTGCTGCTCGAACTGATCGACACCCCAGAGCTGCAACGACTGCGCCGAATTCGGCAACTCGGCCCGGCCTCACGGGTCTACCCCTCGGCAGAGCACTCCCGTTTTTCCCACGCAGTGGGCACCATGCATCTGGCTAAGCGGATTTTATCCACGCTGCCGGTCTGCGACCAACCCCTGATGGACCAGGAAACTCTGTTGGCGGTCAAGGTGGCTGCCCTGTTCCACGATGTGGGCCATGGACCCTATTCCCACGTTTTTGAACACCTGATGCCCGGTATCGAGAGCCACGAGGTGTGGGGGTGGCGGATACTCTCTCACCAGGGCCCGGCTCGGCGTGCCATTAAAAAACACTGCCTGCGCCTGCAGATCGATTTTGACGGATTTTACGAAAAGCTCCATACGGTCTGGGGCCATAACAGCTCACAAGAAGGGGAGCGCACCCTCGGCAGTCAGGTGATATCCAGCCAGTTGGATGCCGATCGGATGGACTATCTGCTACGGGACGCCTATTTTACCGGTGTCTCGTATGGTCACTACGATCTGGAGTGGCTGCTGCATAGCTTGCGTATTCAAAAAGTTGAAGGTACCCCCCGGTTGTGTGTCGATCTTACCAAGGGGCCGGTAGCGCTGGAGAGTTATGTCACCTCTCGAGACCATATGTATCGGCAGGTTTACGACCATAAAACGGTGCGGGCGTTTGAGGCACTTCTCATCCATATTTTTCAACTGCTGGTCTGGATTTTTCAGGAAGAGGGGGGGTGGCCCCCCGGTATGTCGCCGCCTCTGCTGCGCTTTTTAAACGATCTTCACCACGGACGCCAACCTCAGTTGGCCGACTATCTGGCCCTGGATGATACGGTTCTGGATTACTGCTTTGGTCAGTGGGCCGATGCTACCCCCCAAACGCCGGGACAGGGAGAGCTGCGCTGGAAATGCCGTCTGTTTCGTGACCGTAGCCCGGTCTATCGGCGGATTTTCTGGCGTATTCCCGATATGGGTGGATTGGGTGAGCAGTTGGCTTTTGGTTTTCAGCAGACCCGGAGTGAAAAAGGGGTCGTTTCAAAGTTAACACCCGGCCCGGTGGAGAAGCGAAGCTGTTCGACGGTGATTCACGATCCAACCATCGCCGAAGCCATCGATCTTTTTTTTAGAAAGCGGGCTAACGACCCCATTCAGGTTACCGATCCCGACGGCACTACACGCAAGGTCCCTTTGGGGCTGCTGGTCTATGTGGATCGTCTGGACCGTTCTCCCTATGCCCATCTTCAATACACTCCAGGCCGTTCTGATCCGGTCTATGTGGTTTCAGGGGATCAGAAGGTACTGCCTGCCGAGCAGGTCTCCGGCCTGATCAACTTTCTGGGTAAAAGCCACCGTCGGCAGGCTCGGGTGTTTGTCGACCCTCGGGCGGAGTCGTCCATACTGGCTCTGGTTCAGCAAGAGCTCAAACAGTGGGTATAAGAAACTTATCATGATTCCTCTCCTTTTTTTGGCCGGTTTAGCTCTTTTTCAGGTGGTGGTTATGGGACCGATTGCACTGGATTCAGGACAGATCCTCCATCTGGAGAGCCGTACCACCCTATCCCCCGAACAGAGCTATGACCAGCTGGCATTGCAGCGGGTGGTACTGGTGGGTGAGTCCCATGATGATCTTCACCACCATCAGGTACAGTTACAGGTTATTCAGGCACTGCATCAACGCAGAGAGCAGATTGCCATTGGCCTGGAGATGATTCCCCAACACCTTCAGCCGCAACTGGATCGATGGGTTCGGGGCGAGCTGGAAGAGGGGGATTTTCTCGATGCCATTTCGTGGTACAGCACCTGGGGGTTTGATGCCGAACTCTACCTGCCCATTTTTCGTTTTGCCCAACAGCACCGCACACCACTGGTGGCCCTCAATATTAAACGAGAAGTTGTCCATCAGGTCCGCATGAAGGGGTTGCAAGGGGTTGAGGAAGAGGTCCGCCGTCAAATCCCTCCTCTGGCACCAGCCTCCACCGACTACCGCATCCGCTTGAGTGAGGTGTTCAACAGCCACCCCATGATGTCTCGCATGGGTAAGTTCGAGCAATTTATCCAAGCTCAACAGGTGTGGGATGCCGTGATGGCGACGCGTATTGCCCAGTGGTTGGAGAATAATCCTCAAGGGTTGATGATCGGTTTGGCCGGTAGTGGTCATCTTATTTATGGTCATGGTATTCCCCATCAACTACAGAGTCTCCACATACAGAAGGTGGTGACCCTTCTGCCCTGGACGGTTGGTGAGGAGTGGATAGATCCAAGCATGGCTCAGTACGCTTGGGGGGTGTCCAAACCACCCCCCAAGCCGGAGCCGGTCCGCTTGGGGGTTTTTCTGGAGGAGAGAGATCAAGAGAAGGGAGGGGGTGTCTTTATCGAAAAGGTGATGGAGGACTCCTTGGCGACCAAAGTGGGCTTGCAGGTCGGTGATCGAATTACCCGCTTAAACGACCAACCCATTCAATCCCGTCACACCCTGGTACGGCTGATACGTCAGCTTGAGTGGGGCGGGTCGGCCTCGGTAACGGTCAGGCGGGCAGGCGAAGAGAAGGTGATCCCTGTTGCTTTGACCCCCTGATCCATTCCCAAGGAGTCTGGGGACCCACCCCCTCTTTTTTTTTGTCTCACACTCTGTTTACCACTACTATCGACGGTATGACTTCAACCCCTTTTGTCCACCTTCATCTCCACTCCGGTTACTCCCTGCTTAACTCTACTGTCAGGCTTGAGGGAGTGATTAGCCGTGCTGTAGAGGGGAGAATGCCTGCATTGGCATTGACGGATCAGGGCAACCTGTTTGCGGCAGTTCAATTCTACTCCGGCTGCCTCAATGCTGGCATCAAACCTATTCTAGGCGCCCAGCTCTATGTGGTGGCCGACCATAAGGATAAAAGGGAGCGGGAGGATAAGGAGATTCAGGATGAGCTGATTCTACTCTGCCGAAACGAGGAGGGGTGGCGAAACCTGATGGTGCTGATCTCCATCGGTCATCAGGAGGGTAGCCATGGTCGACCTCGGGTCGATGCCACGCTGCTTGCACGGTATCGGGGTGGGTTGATTGCTCTTTCGGCTGGAAGAAAAGGGGTGGTTGGGCGGCATCTTCTTGCCGGGGAGGTGGATCTGGCACGGGAGGCCGCCATTCAGCTGGCTCAGTGGTATCAGGATGAGACCAGCGGTCAGCCCGGTTTTTATCTGGAAATCCAGCGCCATGGTGTAGCGGGGGAGGAGGCTCTTATCCATGCGATGGCTCGGTTGGCTCAGGAGTTGGACCTGCCCATTGTTGCCAGTAACAATGTCCATTTTTTAGACCCTTCCGAACAGCGCGCCCATCAGGCACTGCGCTGCATCGGGTTGAGTCAGACCCTGTTTGATGATCAAAAAGAACACTTTACCGACCGTTATCATTTTGCCACCTCGGCGGAGATGGCGACCCTTTTTGCCGATCTTCCAGAGGCCATCGACAATACCCTGCAGATTGCCCAACGCTGTAACTTGCAACTGGATTTGGGGCAAACGGTTCTGCCCAATTTTCAGCTTCCCGAAGGGGAAAACCTGGAATCCTGGCTTAAACGCCAGTCCGAAGAGGGGTTGGACGTTCGCCTGAAGAGCCAGGTATTTCCCCGTTTTCCCGAATCAGAACAGGAGGCCGTAGCCCATCTCTATAAAGAGCGCCTCATCTTTGAACTGGATGTGATTCTCCAGATGGGGTTTCCCGGCTATTTTCTGATTGTTTCCGACTTCATCCGCTGGGCCAAGCGGGAAAAAATTCCCGTGGGACCAGGACGGGGTTCCGGTGCCGGTTCCCTGGTGGCTTGGAGTTTGGATATTACCGACCTGGACCCCATTCGCTATCAACTGCTGTTCGAGAGGTTTTTGAACCCGGAGCGGGTCTCCATGCCCGACTTTGATGTCGATTTTTGCATGGATAGACGGGGAGATGTCATTGAGTATGTTCAAGAGAAATATGGCAAAGATCGGGTAGCTCAGATTATCACCTTCGGTACCCTGCAGTCTAAAATGGTGATTCGAGATGTAGGCCGGGTACTACAGTTGCCCTATGGACAGGTGGATCGAATTGCCAAATTGGTCCCCAATGTGATCGGTATTACCCTTAAAAAAGCCATTGAGGAGGAGGAGAGACTCAAAAATCTGATTGAAGAGGATCGAGAGGTCTCTGAATTGATGGATCTTGCCTTGGCTTTGGAGGGTTTGCCACGCTCGTGTGGTACCCATGCTGCCGGTGTGGTGATGGCTAACGGACCCCTGACCGACATGGTGCCGCTCTATCTGGACCCACGCTCTCCCATGCCGGTGACCCAGTTTAACATGGTGGATGTGGAACGGGCCGGCTTGGTTAAGTTTGATTTTCTGGGCCTTAAAACCCTGACCATCATCCACGAGGCGCTGCGTCTGGTGAATGGCCCTTTGGTTGATAAGGGTGAGCAACCCCTGGATATCAACGACATACCACTGGATGATCGAGAGACTTTTCAACTGTTGCAAGATGGTCGATCCAAGGGGGTGTTCCAGTTGGAGTCGTCCGGCATGCGGGAGATTTTAAAAAAATTGGCGCCCGATACCTTCGAAGATATCGTCGCTCTGGTTGCCCTCTACCGGCCTGGCCCGTTGGGGTCGGGGATGGTGGATGACTTCATCAATCGCAAGCACAAGCGGGTCGCGGTGGAGTACCCCTTGCCTCAACTGGAGCCCATCCTCAAAGAGACCTACGGGGTTATTCTCTACCAGGAACAGGTGATGAAAATTGCTCAGGTGCTGGCAGGGTACTCTCTGGGGGGGGCTGATCTGCTGCGTCGTGCCATGGGTAAGAAAAAACTCAAAGAGATGGAGTCTCAACGGGCCATCTTTATGGAGGGCTCGAAAGAGAACGGTATTGACCCGAAAAAAGCCAAATATATCTTCGATCTAATGGAGAAATTTGCCGGGTATGGTTTTAACAAGTCCCACTCAGCAGCCTATGCGCTCATCTCCTATCAGACTGCCTGGCTCAAGGCTCACCACCCGGTGGCGTTCATGGCGGCTACCCTGACTTGTGAAAAACTTAACACCGATAAAGTGACCCTGTTTGTTCGGGAGTGCCGGGATATGGGGGTGACGGTTCTTCCTCCGGATGTCAACCTCTCTCAACGGGATTTCAGGGTTGAGAGAGGGGCGGTTCGATATGGTCTTGCCGCCATAAAAAATGTCGGAGAAGGGGCAGTAGATGCCATGCTGGAGGCTCGGGATGGTGGGAATGGTCCGTTTAAGAGTCTCTACGATCTTTGTCATCGTGCCGCCACGGCTGGACTCAACAGAAGAATGATGGAAAACCTGATTAAATCCGGCGGCTGTGATGCTCTCTCTGATAACCGGGCGGCCCTGCTTAAAGGGTTGCCGGGTGCGTTAAGTCAAGGGAGTAAGCGACAAGAGGAGGCCTCTTTGGGGTTTTTGGACCTGTTTGCTGATCTGGATGATCAAGAGCCGCAACTGCCATCGGCAGAGCCTTTGAGTGAAGATGAAAAGCTGCTGTACGAAAAAGAGGCGCTGGGGTTCTATATGTCTGGTCACCCCATGCGCAAATATCTGATCGAATTGGGGGATTATGGGATCAGGGATTCGGATCATATCAAGAAAAAATTTGGTCCCGGCGCCAACCCTCAAGAGGATGTTCGAATTGCGGGTGTGGTGGTGGATAAAAAACTGCACCGGACCAAAAAGGGCGACCAGATGGCTTTCTTCTCGCTGGAGGATATGGCGGGGCAGATAGAGGTTATCGCTTTCTCTGAGGTATTTTTAGCCTGTCGGGATCTCTTGGAGGAGGAGGGGCTGCTGGTGGTGATTGGCACCATCGAGCCGGGTGAAGAAGAGCCGAAAATGATGGCTACCGAGGTGGTGAGTCTGGCCGATTTTCGCAGCGGTTTTTGCCGGGAACTCCGTTTACGAGTCTCTGCTGAAAAATTGGCAGGCGAGGGGATGGAAAAACTGGCTACCCTGCTCGATCAACACAAGGGGGGAGGATGTCGCGTGGTCATTAACCTGACCCTGCCGGATGCAAGAGTACTGATCAAACTGGGGGAGGCCTACCGGGTAACCCCCAACGAGACGCTTCTAACCGGAGTTATCCAACTGCTGGGCAGTGGATCTGCCAGCTATAGCGCAAGAAGAAGCGGAAAACTTTAGCTTACTCTTTAGTCTGGAAACCGCAGTTGGGCGTGTATGACGGGTGCAAGATATTGGTTTGGCAGCTATCAATAAAAAAAGCGGCCCAATTCAAGGCCGCTTTTTTGAGGAGGTTTGAGCTGTTAAAACCGCTCAAACTCATCATCACTGCTATCCATCCCCATATCCAACGTTGCTCCCTGGCCTGTTGGTGGGGCCAGTTGTGCCGGGGCTTTTTTGGAGAGGGCTGGGGGGGCTGAAGCTGTTTTTGTTTTAGGTGGTGAGAAAGACCGGCTGGCAGATGAAGGCTGACGAGCTGTTCTCTTGGCAGGCTGAGAGGGGTGGTTACCCTGGTTGGATAGTTTAAAAAAGGACATGGCCATTCTCAACTCGTCTGCCTGAGCAGAAAGCTCTTCGGATGTGGCTGCCATCTCTTCGGCCGATCCCGCATTTTGTTGAATAACCGTATCCAACTGCTGGATAGCCATGTTGATCTGACTGGCGCCTTGGTTTTGCTCCTGACTTCCTGCCGAAATCTCCTGGACCAACTCGGCGGTTTTTTTGATGTCCGGTACCAATTGGTCCAGCATGTTACCCGCTTTTTCGGCAATCTCGACACTGGAGGAGGAGAGTCCACCGATCTCACCGGCTGCCGTCTGGCTTCTTTCTGCCAACTTACGGACCTCTGCCGCCACCACGGCAAACCCTTTGCCATGTTCTCCGGCTCGAGCCGCCTCAATAGCTGCATTCAAGGCCAGCAGGTTGGTCTGTCTGGCGATCTCTTCGATGATGGAGATTTTTTCAGCAATCTGCTTCATGGCCTGCATGGCCTCTGCCACGGCCAAGCCACTCTGCTCGGCATCTTGAGCCGCCTTTTTAGAGATAACTTCGGTGGTAGATGAGTTGTCGGTATTTTGTTGGATGTTGGAGGTCATCTCCTCCATGGCCGAAGAGGTCTCCTCGATGGAGGCGGCCTGTTCCGTGGCCCCTTGGGAGAGACCCTGGGCTGCGTCGGAGAGTTCCTGACTGCCTGAGGCGACACTATGGGAGGCTGTATTGACACGGCCGACAATTCCACGCAACGTTTCAGCCATACCGTTGACCTGGGCAAAGATCTGCCCCAACTCATCTTTTCTGTCCAGAGTGCGGCTGATTTCCAGATGTCCTTGGGCAATCTCTTGGATGGTCTCTCCACAGGCCGCCAGTGGGGTGGTAATATGGCGGGTGATGATGATGCCAAGCACCAAGGAGAGCAGAAACCCGATCAGAACACCTATCAGGTTCTCAATAATGGCAAGCTCGGCGGTATGGCTGGATTGGAGTGAAGCCTGGGTCATGGCTGCGGTGGCAATTTTTTCAATACCACCGATCATCTCCATCATCTCGCCACCCACGGCATCGGCCTTTTTATCGGTCTCGCTGCGCTCATCCAACAGTTTGACCACATGGCTGATGGCAGCCATGAACTGATTAACACTGGTTTGAAACTGTTGATCATGAACCCGGTCAATCTCTTCGACCATGGCCCGCAAGGTGGGGTCGGTAATACGGGCAATGGGGCCTTCATCGGTAACAGCACCATTTTTCAAGGCATTAATCCAGCCATCAAATTCCCGGAGAGTCTGATCATACTCTTTTCTGATCAAGGCCTGAGATTCAGGATCCAGCCCCTGGGCAAACTCTTCGATGGCAATCCGGCTGTTGGCGATGGTGGTTTTAATCTCCATGGACATGTCTGCCCAGGTATTCTCTTTATTGAGAATAGAGGCAATATTGGTTCCGGCTGCAATCTGTTGGTCGATTCTCTCTTTGACCTTCTCTTCAAAGTTGGCTGCCAGGGTAACAACCTGATCGTAGGCCTCCTCCATTTTTTTCATCTGTTGGTGTATGGTTTCCTCTCCATCAAAGATAGCCAGACTAAACTGACGAATCTTGACCAAGGCAGGTTGAAACTGTTCGTTATGAAAGGAGTCAGCCTGTTCTACAACAGCACGCATGGCGGGATCTTGGGCCATATAAAAACGATTACCATCAATGGTTGCCCCCTTGAGAATGGCATCGGCATAAAGGTCGAATCGTTTAACCAACTCTTCATGCTCTTGCCACACCTCCTGCAGATCGTTGCTGTTTTCTGCTGCCAGCAACTCCATGATCATCTGCATATCCTGTGCTACCGAGAGTTTCATCTCCATGGCAGCCTCGCCGAAGGGGGCGGTTTGGATGATGTTTTGAGTGGAGTGGTTCATGGAGGTGATGTTTTGGTAGCTCAATCCACCAACCAAGACCAGAACAATAGAAACGGTCAGAAAAGAGGAGATGAGCTTGGTACCAATATTCCAGTCTTTAATTCGCATGATGATCTCTAGAAAGTGGGTGTAGATAGAGTAAGTCCTATGCTGTTTTCACACGGGAGAAAAGGTACACATTTTTTATTTTTACGTCAAATATATTGAAAATAGCCCCAGCACTTTGAAGCTTACCATAGGTGATGCTCTTTTCCCGCACAGCCCCCTTATTGGCCCGATCGATTGTTGGCTACACGGTTCCGTCACCCTTTTTCCCCTCTCTTTTTTCTTTTAGTCAACTGAAAATCTTGCCCGCAGAAGGTAAGAAAGGGTAATCTGGGCAGATTGATTCTCAGCAGTTGGGAATAGTAGGTAACTTTTTTATAACAAACGGAAGCAGGAAATAATGTCGCGGACATTTCTCGATTTTGAACGGCCCATCGGCGAATTGATGGCAAAGATAGATGAACTGAAATTTCTCTCCAACACCTCGGACATCGATATCAAAAAAGATATCTCCCGGCTGGAGGAGGAGGCGGAAAAGTTGACGGAGCGGATTTTTTCCAAGTTGAACGCTTGGCAAAAAACCCATCTGTCCAGGCATCCAGACCGCCCTTATGGTCTGGACTATATTCAAAACACCTTCACCCATTTTCAAGAGTTGCACGGAGACCGCAACTATGGTGACGATCCGGCTATTGTTGCGGGGCTTGCTCGCATTGATGGCAAGGATGTGATGGTGATCGCTCAGGAGAAGGGGCGAGGAACCAAAGAGAAGGTGTATCGCAATTTCGGCATGCCTCGACCAGAAGGCTACCGGAAGGCGTTAAGACTCATGAAGTTGGCAGAAAAGTTCAAGCTGCCCATCGTCTGCCTGGTGGATACCCAAGGGGCCTATCCGGGAAAAGGGGCCGAGGAGAGAGGGCAGGCAGAGGCTATTGCCCGCAATCTCAAAGAGATGATCACCTTAAAGGTACCGGTTGTGGTGGTGGTGATTGGTGAGGGCGGATCGGGTGGTGCCCTGGCTATTGGTGTGGGAAATCGGGTATTGATGATGCAGTATGCGACCTATTCGGTTATCTCCCCGGAGGGGTGTGCTTCCATACTCTGGAAAGATGCCAGCAAGGCCAACCTGGCGGCAGAAGCGTTGAAAATCACCCCCAATGAAATTTTGGAGTTGGGCCTTATCGATGAGGTGATTCCAGAGCCCATGGGTGGTGCCCATCGGGACCCGGAGGAGGCAGCAAAATTTTTAAAAAATCATCTGGTCAAACATTTGAATGAACTGGAAGCGATGTCGCCGGAAGAGTTGGCAGAGGGTCGGTTTGAAAAGTTTTTGTCCATGGGTGTTGTCCTGGAGCAGGAGATGGACTCGACAGCCACACAGCCCCCCACAGCCACACAACCGGAAGGGCCGGGAATCATGGATAAGATTCTCTCTCCCATTCGATAGCAGGTTATGACCCATCGATGGGGAGGGTGAGTGAGGGACAGCCATTGTTTTTATTGTGAATCGCTGATACCTTTTCTCCCGGCAACACAGGTCTGATGCTTTGAAAAATGGGACGATCTTCCATGTCCAGATCGTCCCAGGTGCTGTCTCACCACAGACAGGGTGTCATAAAACAGAATTTTTTTGAAAAACAAGTTTTAAGGAGTCTATTCATGCCTTTGGTATCCATGCGACAGTTACTTGATCATGCTGCGGAATTTGACTACGGAATTCCCGCCTTCAATGTCAATAACATGGAGCAGGTCAGAGCCATCATGCGGGCCGCTGACAAAACCGATAGTCCGGTTATTTTGCAAGGCTCTGCCGGTGCGAGAAAATATGCCGGAGAGGCCTTCCTTCGCCACCAAATTCAAGCGGCGCTGGAACTCTACCCGCACATTCCTGTTGCCATGCATCAAGATCATGGACAATCGCCGGCTGTCTGTCTGGGGGCTATTCGGAGTGGCTTTTCCAGTGTGATGATGGATGGCTCTCTGCGAGAGGATGGCAAAACTCCCTCCAGCTATGAATACAACGTGGAGGTGACAGCCAAGGTGGTGGAGATGGCCCACTCTATCGGTATCTCCGTCGAAGGGGAAATTGGCGTCCTTGGCTCTCTGGAGACCGGCCTGGCTGGGGAGGAGGATGGACATGGGGCAGAAGGCACCCTGGATCGGGAATCTCTTCTGACCGACCCGGAAGAGGCGGCCCGTTTTGTCAAGGCCACCAAGGTGGATGCCCTGGCCATCGCCATCGGAACCTCTCACGGTGCCTATAAATTCAGCCGCAAACCAACCGGAGATATTCTGGCTATCGATCGTATCAAAGAGATCCATAGCCGTATCCCCGATACCCACCTGGTCATGCATGGCTCTTCGGCAGTCCCTCAAGAACATCTGGCCATTATCAACCAGTATGGTGGCGCCATCCCAGAGACCTATGGTGTTCCGGTTGAGGAGGTTCAAATTGGCATCAAGCATGGTGTGCGCAAGGTCAACATCGATACCGACCTGCGTCTGGCCATGACCGGAGCCATACGCAAAGCCTTTGCCGATAACCCGGACAACTTTGACCCTCGCAAATATCTGCGCCCAGCCGAAGATGCTGCCTCACAGATCTGTAAAGATCGCTATCAGCAGTTTGGTACAGCCGGTATGGCCTCTAAAATCAAACCAATCTCCTTGAGCGATATGGTTCTCGCCTATCAATCCGGGCAACTTGATCCGAGAGTGAAATAGCCTCGTGAGCTTCCCAAGCCGAACTATCCTGTCGATCTTCCTCAGCCTCTTTTGGATGGCTCAGGAGGGTGTTGCTGCGCCAACCTCCTACTGTACGGTTGCCAGAGAGATTGCCATCAAGGGGATCGATCTCTATGAAGATCAGCCGACCAAAGGGTTGAATGCGCTGATCAAAGCGCGTGAGAGCTGCCTGACTGATCTGGGTATCGGTTACAACCTGGGGCTGGCTTACTATCGATCGGGCCTTTTGAAAGAGGCCCGGGAGACCTGGGAAAGTGTCCATGGTGACCATAGCGAAGATTACAAAACAATCGTCAATCTGGCGTGGTTGCGGTTTGAGATGGGGGATGATGAAGAGGCCCACGTTCTGGCTTTTAACGGGATGATTCAATACCCCAAGAGCGTTCCCCTGGCCCACACCAAACTCTATGCTCTGCTTCGGATGGGCCGTTATCTGGAGGCGTATGACTGGCTGAATCGGCCCAGCTTTGAAGCTCCTCAGTTGAAAAGATGGCGGCAGATGTCGGCCGATTATGTGGTGGAGACCCTTTGGCAACAGTTTCATCGTGGACAACACCTTGGCGCCCTTCGTCAGGCGGTCAACTTTCTGGTCAAAGAGTATCCTCAAGAGACCACCTTCTCCCGCGCTAAAGATCAACTGGTCATGGCAGACATCGACCCAGACGCCGAAATACCCTACCCGGTACCGTTGCCGCATCAGGTTTGGCCCAAAAAAGGGGATATTGATAATCGTCGTGGCGAGTTGGATGATCGACTCAAAGAGATTCCACTGCTGAATACGTGGCAAAAACGAGAAGATGCCTTTGCCGTTTTTATTGGTATCAGCGGATATCAACGGCTTCCTGCCCGCTACTTTGGTGCCCGAGATGCCCAAAACATGCATCGCCTGCTCACCAAGCGGGGGGAGTTCATGGATGATTTGGAGCATGTCAAACTGCGCATCAATAGAGGGGCTACCCAAGAGAATATCAATAAGGATCTGGCGTGGCTTTTAACCAAGGGCCGAACCAACCCCAATGCCAAATTACTTATCTATTTTTCCGGTTTGGGACTCTCCTGGAACCAAGGCGAAGAGGGGTTGCTGGTCCCTTATGACGCCAAAAAAGGGCAGATCAACCCCCAAACAGCCATCTCTTTGCAGCAACTCGGAAAGGCGCTTGATCAACTTCCCAACGAAGAGATGGTTATCATGATCGACGCCTGTTTTGGTGATAACGCCATTTGTGGTTCTGGGGATTTTAATAAAGGGTTCAAAATCAATCCCGCTCTTTTTTCAGGCCAGGGAAGTTGGATGGTGAGTGCGCTGACCGGAAAAGGGAGAGTCCATGGTTCGGGTCGTCAAGGTGCTACCACCTACTTTATGATGGAGGGGATGCTCGGGGCTGCTGACGGCTATCTGATCGGCAACCAAAAAGGGCCAAAGGATGGTTGGGTCAGTATGGCGGAAGCCTTCCACTACTCCCGCCATAAACAGGCGACCCATAATCTGGAGACCGATTCAGTCCTGCTCTATACCAATGATATACGGTTGACCCGTTATGGCGGAGAAAAATAGATGCGCTCTTTTCTCTCTTTACTTGCTGTTCTCAGCGTTTCAATGCTGTTTTTACCCACTCGTGGCGAAGCTTTTCTTCTCGATGAGTGGGCAGAAATTTTGGTGGGGGAAGATGCCCAAAAGATACGGGACCAAAGCAACCCACCCACCCAATTATGGGAAGAGACTCTCTCTGGCATGACCTTCATTTTTGTCAAGGGGGGCTGCTATAAAATGGGCAGCCCGCCCTACGCCCACGAGCGAGATGCGGATGAAGACCCGGTACATCGGGTCTGTCTCTCCGATTTTTGGATGGGTAAAAAAGAGGTAACCCAGGCTCAGTGGCGCACCATCATGCACAGCAACCCCGCCTATTTTCAAAAGGGAGATCGCCATCCTGTTGAGCGTGTTGACCATGATGAGGTGCTCCGTTTAACCCAACGACTCAACAAACTCTATAATGGTAAGGCCACCTTTCGCCTGCCCACCGAGGCGGAGTGGGAGTATGTCTGTCGGGATGGGGGATTGCGGGAGCCTTTTCCGGGCAGCCATTTTATCGACAAGCTCGGTTTTTATCGGGAAAACAGTTCAAACTCCACCCAGCCCACAGGGACTCTCTTTCCCAACCGCTTGGGTTTTCACGATTTAAGCGGCAATGTATGGGAGTGGGTTCAAGACTCCTACGATCGCCTTGGCTACGGCAAACACCAGACCAACAGCCCTGTTGTCGAGACGAAGGGTCTGTATAAGGTGATTCGGGGTGGAAGTTGGCGAGAGGGTGAGTCGGCGTTACGGTGTGCTAATCGAGGCTTTGAGCATGCCGGAAAAAAACGTCCAGATATTGGTGTTCGTCTGGTTGTCATGGTCAAGGCTCAAGAGAAAAAAGAGCCTCTGCCCGATATCAACGTCATACCGTTTTAGTTCTTCTGAAGTGGGTTTAATGTAGAGATTCCAACCCCAATTGGTCTGGCTCAGGAGAGGGGGCTTTCCATCAGGGAGAGAAACTCCATGATGGGGATCTCCTCTAAGAGCCGCGCCGCTTTTTCCTGGGAGGCAGCGGTGGGATAGAGTGGCATGATGGGGTCGAGAAGCTCCAGCAGGTCAGGCAGATCCATCCTCTGGCTAGAATGGAGAGGGGGAATAAGGTGTTTCAAGATAGAAGAGGAGGTGGCCATCCCCTTCTGCTTTTGATAGCTTGGTTGTGGTGTATCCTCTTCGCCTGGTAGCACAGAGAGAGAGCGTTCCAAATTGGTGACAGGTTTGGAAGGTGCCTTATGCCTCAAGGGGGAGCCTCTCTCCTCCTCTAGAAGAGAGGCTAAAATCAAGGTGTTGGCTTGACGACTCTCTCCTTTGCTGGCTACCGATTGCATCACCTCATTAGCTGGCAAGGACAGGGTCTCTTGAAGAATACCCATGGCAGAGAGTAGTTTGAGGGTTCCACGGATAAACTCAAACTGTTCAACAAGCAGAGAACGCCTGGCATTATGAAGCTCACTCTCTGAATCCAAAACATCCAACAGGGGGCGAATACCCATATTAAACTGATCATGATAGGAGGCGGTGACGCCCTGAGTGATCGTTAGATATTTTTCCACATGCTTAACACGCTTTTTGGCTGTCTGGAGGGCGTGCCAGGCGGTCTCGACCTCTTCGATGACGGTTCGGCGGGTCTCTTCTATTTTTTCTCTGAACTTACTGACATTCCGTTCTTTTTCCCATTTTTTAAACACATCGGAGTGGCCTCGGAACAGGTTGTAGCTTAGCTCCAGCATGGCGGAGGCACTTTTGGTGTAGCTCCGGGTACCACTGGCGTTGCTACTGTTGCTGGCTCCCAACTCCAGGCTGATGGAGGGGAAAAAGCTGGACATGGCGCTCCTCTTTTCGGCGATGGCAGCATCCAGGTCGGCCTGAGAGGTGATCAGGCTGGGATGTTTTTTGAGGGCCATTTCAACCGCCGCCTCTTTGGAGGTGGGGAGCAGGTGTTTTTTGAGGTTGGGACGAACCAGATTGTGAGATATTTCCCCAACCACTGTGACAAAGCGGGTCTGGGCCTCCTTTTTTTTACCGAGTGCAGACTCTTTTTCCGAGGCAACCAAGGCCAGGCGGCTATCGGATTGGCGGACATCCACTTGGGTTCCGGCACCGATGGCTTCCATCTCCTTGACCTTGGATAGAATCTCTTTATGCAAGGTGAGATTTTTCTCTTGAAGATCCAGCAGTTCACTCTCTTTCAGGGCATCCAGATAGGCGTTTGCCACCTTGAGGGTCAGCTTTTCGGCATCATTTTGGTGCACACCCAGATTAGAGCGCTGTTTGGCTTTGGCTTGATCAACCTTATGTTTGGTATCCAGGCCGTCAAAAATCATCTGGCTGAGTGTTATGCCAACAGAGGATTTGACCAGATTGTTTCCACCCACACCTGAACTGCGGGTTGAGGGGCTGTCGGTCCACTCTTCTCCATGGGCGGCACTAAGGTTGATAACGGGAAAATAGCCGGACAAGGCTTGATTGGTACGGAGCTCAAAGACCTTTTTTTCCTCTTGGGCGGCAAGTATTTTAGGGTGGGTTTGGGTGGCTTTGGCAACAGCCTCTTGCAGGGTTTGGGCAAAAAGTAGATTGCAGGGGATTACAACCAGGCCGAAAAGTGCTGGAATAATTAAGACGATGACTTTTTTTCGTTTACTCACAAATCCGTGTTCCAAGGTTGAATGAACCAAAAACCATCAACCACTCCAGAGGGTTTGAAATCGTGATCTGCTTTAGTTATTGCAAAAAATATGCCCACTATTTGGTTAATAGAAAATTGCCAGTTGTAGACGAAAAATATAAACTACTATTCGTTAGTTAAATATCGATTGAATTTATACGCTTATTTTCTTCGCCTTAATGGCCGATAAATGGGACATCTATTCTGATGTTTTAAGCAGATATTTTTGACTCAAACCACCATGTGACGGATTGGTTTGAAATAAGTCTAACGACCGTTTGGGGACGGTACGGCACATGAATAACGATAATTTTTTCAATAAGGAGGGCTGGCCGGCTCGGTTAACACCTTTTTCGATGGTCTCATCCACCTTGGGTGATCTTGTCTTAATCTCCTTGATGATCAACCTGTTGGGCCTTGCTCTTCCCCTTACTCTTCTCCAGGTTTATGACCGGATTTTGCAGTTTGAAGCGGTAAGTACCTTAAGTTGGCTGCTGATTGGGGTGGTGGCGGCCCTTCTGCTGGAGGCTGCCCTCAAAATGGGCCGTTCGTATATTGGTGGTTGGTTGGGTGCCCGCTTTGAACATCTGGCAAGCTGTAGCGCCATGGAGCGACTTCTTACCACCAATTTAACCGACTTTGAAGGGGAGGGGGCCGGTGTTCACCTGGAGCGGATGAACGCCTTGAGTACCCTGAAGGAGTTCTATTCCGGTCAGGCAGTTCTGGTTATCCTCGACCTCCCTTTTGTGGTCATCTATCTGGGTTTGATCTACCACCTTGCCGGCTCTCTGGTTTTCATGCCCATTACCATGTTTTTTCTGTTCTTGGTTTTTGTCTGGGTATTGGGAAAAAAACTGCATAAACTGGTTGCCGTCAAGATGGAGGCGGATGATCGACGAATCAACTTTATTATCGAGGTGTTGACCGGTATTCATTCGGTAAAATCCATGGCCATGGAGGCGATGATGCTCCGCCGTTATGAGCGGCTTCAGGACTCCTGTGCCAAAGGGGCGCAGGATGTGGGGGTTCAGGGAGGAGATGCCCAGAATATTGGTGCCTTTTTTTCACAACTTTCCATGGTTGGCGTGGTCTCTTTTGGTGGGATCATGGTGGTGGGCCATGAGCTGACAATCGGTGGGTTAGCTGCCTGTACCATGCTTTCGGGGCGGGCGCTACAACCTCTGCAGCGGGCGGTGGGAATCTGGACCCGTTTTCAGACCATTCGACTGGCCAAAGGGCGACTTTCCAAAATTTTCGAGCTCAAACCCGAGGCACGGTTTGTCCACCCCCCCATTCCAGAGGTTGTCGGCCGACTTGAAATGCGCCATGTCAGTTTTCGGTTCTCGGAGAAAGATCCACCCATTATCAACAATGTCAATTTGGATATCGCTCCCGGAGAGATGATCGGTATTTCTGGCGAGAACGGAAGTGGAAAAACCATTCTGCTCTGGTTGATGATGGGCGCCCTTAAACCCACTGAAGGGCAGGTGTTGATCGATGGCTACGATCTGGACCTGCACGATCCCAGATCCATCCAGGATAAGGTCGCCTATCTTCCGCAAGTGGGGATGCTTTTTAAGGGGACCATTCTAGAAAATATTCATCTTTTCAGAACAGGATATGAAGATGCGGCGGTCGATACGGCGGTTTTGTTGCAGCTGGAGGATTTTGTCTCCAAGCTGCCCCGTGGATATGAGACCGTCATCGATGATGGTGCAGACGAGTCCATTCCCAAGGGGATCAAACAGCGGATCACCATAGCCCGCTCTCTGGTTACCTCTCCTAAAATTGTTCTGTTCGATGAAGCCAATACGGCGCTGGACGGAACAGGAGATGATAATCTGCGCAATGTGCTGGCTGATATGAGAGGGGTGGCAACGGTAGTGTTGGTGAGTGCCAGACCCTCTCTGTTGGAGTTGTCGGACCGGGTCTATCAACTCAAAAATGGCACGGTCAGCATCAAGCCGCCACGCCAGCCTTATGGCAAACCGGCGGCTCCGCCCCCAGATAAAAACCAGGCAAAAGAGCCTGAAGGGGCAACGGCATGACCCACTCTCCCCTCAATAGGGACCCTGAACTCGAAGCCTTTGCCGAAACCTTGCGACCGAGTCAGGAGGTGACCGGACTGCTGCGGGAATTTGCCCGAATGTCCGACTTTGGCGCCTGTATGATTCCTCTGCTGATGTCATTGGGCTATCGAGGCGATTTGCGCCATGTAGCGGAAGCTCTGCCGCACTTTGCCGAAACCTTGGATTTAACCGGCCTGAGAAACATGATGGCGAACCTGGCTTTTCAAAGCCGCCAGGGCCGTTTCAATGTGGTTGATGTGGATATTCGCTTAATGCCGTGTCTTTTTGTCCCTGATACCACCGGGACCATGCTCCTTCTCAAACGGACGGAAGATGCGATCATTGTCTTTAATGGCGAATTGAATCGGCTGGAAAAACTGCCTTTACGCCCCCTCAAGGGGACAGCCTATTTTTTCGATCCGGTGGACACCGAAGAGATCAAATCCACCCAACGGCGGATCGGTTGGTTCCGCATGGTCTCGGAGCGGTTCAGGAAGTTGATCACTCACATTATGGTTGTCACCTTTTTTATCACGCTTTTACAGGTGGCCACTCCCATGTTTGTGATGTCGGTCTATGACAAGGTGGTGGGAAGTCGCTCCATTGCAACCCTGATCAGCCTGTTGATGGGGATTGGAGCGGTGATGTTTTTTGATTGGTTATTGCGAAAAATCCGTGTCAAAATGTTGATGTATGTCGGCGCAAGATTGGACAGCATTGTGAGTAATGCCATTTTCATGCGAATTCTCTCCCTCACCCCCAGCTTTACTGAACGGGCCCCCATCGGCGCCCAGGTCTCCAGAATCAAAGATTTTGATACGGTTCGAGACTTTTTCACCGGTCCCTTGATGCTGGTCTTCTTTGAGTTTCCTTTTACCATTGTTTTCTTTGTTGTCATTCTCTCTCTGGCTGGCCCTTTGGCCATCATTCCTCTGGTCACCATGGCCCTGTTTGTCATCCTCTGGTTGATCATGATGCCCATGGTCTCCACCCAGGAGGCGAGAAGCCGACGCTCGGTCTCTAAAAGACAGGAGTTTCTTGTCGAAGCCTTGGGAAAAATTCGCGGGATAAAATATAACGGGGTAGAACATATCTGGCTCTCCCGCTATCGAGAGTTGACCGCCAACGCTGCCATGGCCAGCTTTCGCACCTCTCTGATCAACGCCCTGGTCAGTACCCTTTCTCATCTTCTGATTGTTGGCTCGGGGATTGCCACCATCGGCACCGGGGTGTTCAGGGTATTGGCAGGAGATATGACCACAGGTGGTCTGGTTGCCACCATGATTTTGGTTTGGCGGGTGCTTTCACCCATGCAGAGCGCCTTTATCGCCATGACCCGATTGGAACAGGTTCGCTCCAGCATCAAGCAGATTGATGGCTTGATGAATGTCACCCCAGAAAAAGAGCAGTACACTTCCATTGAGCCGATTAAAAAATTCAGAGGCTATGTCTCCTTTGTGCGGGTGAGCATCCGCTATAGCCCCGAGGCCGAACCGGCATTGATGGGGGTATCCTTTGAAGTGGTGCCGGGGGAGGTGGTTGCCATGATCGGTGGCAACGGCTCGGGCAAATCGACGGCCCTCAAGTTGATTGCCGGCATGTACTCTCCCCAGGCCGGCAGTATCCGCCTGGATGGGTTGGATTTAAGGCAGATGAATCAGGTAGAGCTACGCCATGCCATGGCCTATGTTCCCCAAACCTGCTCTCTCTTCTATGGAACCATCTCCCAAAACCTGCGACTTGCCCACGCCACCGCCTCCGATGAAGATCTGGAAGAGGCCTGTCGGTATGCCAATGTGTATGATGAAATCAAGGCCCTTCCTCAGGGGTTCTGGACACGGGTAGGGGACCAAAAAGCGACCTCCTTGCCTTCGAGTATGATCCAAAAAATTTCTCTGGCCAGGGCCTATTTAAAACCCTCTCGAATAATGCTGTTTGATGAACCGGCCAACACCCTGGACTGGGATGGTGACCAGGCCTTTATTCGATATGTCAATAAAGTCAGAAAGGAAAAAACCATCTTCATTGTGACCCACAGACCCAGCCATATTCGGCTTGCTGATAAGGTTTTTTACTTTCAGCAGGGCTACCTCAAACTGGCTGGTACGCCCGATGAGGTCATGCCGCAAATTCCTGCAGGCATGTCATAATGGATAGTTCTAAAGCAAGAGAAAAGCCTGCGTCGGAAGGGCCGACTACGGCTCCGGTTGAGGCGGCAACAAAAAAGCCGCGAAAAGGGGGCCTCTCCATTAAAATTGGTCAAAAGCGCCCCTCTGCCCAGAAAAAAGAGGCGCAGAGTACCACCCAACAGCCAACCACTCCAGCACCGGCAACCCCTAAACCACAACCCAAGCCAACCACTCCAGCACCGGCGGCCACTAAACCACCACCCAAGCCAACCTCAACACCACAACAACCCGAGCAAAAAACGGCGGAGGTAGTCAACAGAGAGGTCAAGGCGGCAGAGGAGAAAAAAGAGGAGGCCAAAAGACCCAAGTTTATTCCTGCGACTGGGGAGCCCCTCTCTCTGCTCTCTCTTTTAGAGCCAGACCCGGAAGAGGTAACCAAACTCAAGCAGGGGGCAAAACTGGACCGTTTTCTCTCTCAGTCTGTTATTTTGGAGGAGTCAGGTCTCTCGACGCTGGTGAGGGCCTCCATCTTGTTGGTTGCGATGGTTTTAACCGTTTTTCTTATCTGGGCATCCCACTCCACCATTGATGAGATGGCCTCGACAACCGGTCAGGTTATTCCCAACAGCCCGATACAGGTTATTCAACATCTGGAGGGTGGGATTATTGAACAGATCTATATTCAAGAGGGGCAGATTGTAAAAAAAGGGGGGTTGATTGCCCGACTCAGCCCCAAATCCGCCCAGGCGGAGCTAAATCAGATGCGAGCCAGACAGGCCTCTTTGACCGCTCAAAAAATCCGTCTCACAGCCTTGATAGAAGGGGTTAATGCCGACTTTTCCTCTTTGAGTGGCGAGTACGATAACATTGTGCTGGGGCAGGTTCGACTCTTGAATGCCCAGCGGGTCAATTTTGAAAATCAGATTGATGTCTATCAAACCCGTATTGAACGGATAGAGGCTCGACTGGAAAATCTTCTGGATCAGCAGGCCAGTTTGAATAAACAGGTTGCTTTTACTCAACAGGAGATGACAGTAAGAGAACAGGGATATGCCAAGGGGCTGATGTCTCGATTAACGGTTATTTCCGCTCAAAGAGACAAAACCCGCGTGGAGTCGGAGTTGGTGCGTATTATCGGTCAGATAGCGGGCGCTCGAAAAGATTTGAGCGAGGCAACCAGTGAGCTGGATGGTTTGGTGGACACCACCCGAGAGGATAGTTATCGGGAGCTCAGCGCCATTACCGGAGAGCTGTCCCAGATTACGGAAGGTATGGCGCGATTAAAAGATCGAGTTGCCCGCCTTCTGGTCTATTCGCCGGTCTGGGGTATTGTCAAAGGCCTTCAGGTTGAGACCATTGGAGGGGTTCTGATCCCTGGGAGTGTCATTACCGACATCATCCCCCTCGATGCAACCCGCCGGGTAGAGACCAAGATAAGTACTCGGGATGTGGGCCATGTTCGTATTGGTCAAGGTGTTACCGTAAAAGTGACCACCTTCGATTTTGCTCGCTATGGTGGTATCAGCGGAATTCTGGAATCCATCTCTCCCACCACTTTTTCCGACCCATCAGGGGGAGAGGCGTTCTATAAGGGAATTGTGCGGTTAGAAAAATCCTACGTGGGTGGAGACCCCAACAGCAACCAGGTTCTGCCGGGTATGACGGTTCAAGCCGATATTCATACCGGGGCCAAAACCTTGATGGAATATCTGCTTAAACCCATCTATGCCTCCGTGAACAAATCTTTCCGGGAGCGATAGCCTGATAACTGTCCAAAAAAAAGAGGGGGCCTGATTGGCCTCCCTCTTTTTTTTGCAACTATTCTATAACGATATTGGGCATTTTTCCGCCCTTTGGGGATTGGGCAATCAGTTCGATCACCCGGTTGGCGATCTCACGATATTTGGCACTGTGAGGGCTGTCGGGTTGAGCGATGAGAATGGGGGTTCCTGCATCGGCATTTTCGCGAATGCTGGAGTCCAGAGGTACATCACCCAAAAAGTTCATGCCGGTGGCTTCCGCCTCTTGTTTGGCACCGCCATGGGAGAAGATATCTGCCTGATGTCCACATTTAGGACAGACAAAGTAGGACATGTTTTCGATGATGCCCAGAATAGGCGCATCGACCTTTTTAAACATGTTGACCCCTTTTCTTACATCCGCCAGTGCTACCGCTTGAGGGGTGGAGACAATGACGACACCGGTAAGAGGAACCTTTTGAGTCAGGGTAAGTTGAGCATCCCCGGTTCCGGGGGGCAGGTCGATGATCAGATAATCCAACTCTCCCCACTCCACATCCCGCAGTAACTGCTCAACAGCCATACCGACCATTGGGCCACGCCAGACAACAGGGGTGTCCTCATCCATGAAAAACCCCATGGAGACGGCCTTGATTCCGTGGGCTGTGACCGGTGGAATTTTTTTACCCTCTTCCCCTTCGGGCTTTTCGGTAATATTGAGCATTCTGGGAATGCTTGGCCCATAGATGTCAGCATCCATAATGCCAACAGAAGCCCCGGTTTGCGACAGAGCGATGGCCAGATTGACAGCTGTTGTTGATTTTCCTACCCCGCCCTTTCCTGAGGCCACAGCGATGACATGCTTGACGCCAGGAATTAAATTGGGGTCCGGTTGTTGCGGTTCGTTCATTGCCGACATGGCAACTCTCCCTCTAAACAGTGAATGAATTCTTTAAGATGCAGGTAGAATACCTTGACTGAAGAAGGAGTCAAGTGCCAGCCAATATGAGTGGAATATTGGCTGGACAAGGGTTTGGAATAGATGTAATTTTTAAAATATAAAAAAATAAAATGTGATAAACCATTGTCGAGTGGGGTAAAAACAGAGTACAAAGTATCGGCTGTAAATATAAGAACAGATGGGTAAGAAAATGACGAACTGAAAATGTGCTTTTCTATAAGCTTTTGGTAAGAAAGAGGATAATGCGAGAATGACTGATTTTCTTCTTATTCTGGTCAGTACGGTATTTGTCAATAACTTTGTATTGGCTAAATTTTTGGGAGTCTGCCCTTTTTTGGGGGTTTCCAAAAAGGTTGAAACAGCTATTGGTATGACCTATGCGGTTATCTTTGTGATGACTTTGGCAGCGGTCATCTCCTGGCTTGTTCAAAACTTTATCCTCAACCCGTTGGATCTGGGTTATCTTCAAACCCTCTCCTTTATTCTGATTATTGCCTCGCTGGTACAATTGACCGAAATGGTTGTCCATAAAACCAGTCCGGTCCTTTATGCCTCTCTGGGTATTTTTCTCCCCCTGATCACCACCAACTGTGCCGTGCTGGGTGTGGCGTTGCTTAATATCCAAAAAGAGTTGGGGTTTCTCGAATCGGCCATGTACGGTGTGGGTGCCGCATTGGGATTTGGTTTGGTACTTATTCTGTTTGCTGGTATGCGAGAGCGTATCGACCTCTCCGACGTACCCGCCTATTTCAAGGGATCGCCCATCTCCTTGGTTAATGCCGGGTTGATGTCATTGGCCTTTATGGGCTTTGCCGGGATTGTCAAATAAGGATATTCCACTATGATTGAAGCCATTATCAGTATGAGTGGCATGGCCCTGGCCGCCGGGATCGGATTGGGGTTTGCTGCCAAGAAATTCCACGTAGAGGGCGATCCCAAGGCGGACGAAATTGAGCTCCTTCTACCTGCTACCAACTGCGGCAACTGCGGATACCCCGGCTGTCGCCCCTATGCCGAGTCGTTGGCGGATGAAGGCAAAGCAGAAGATATCAGCCTCTGTACACCT
The DNA here is from genome assembly GCA_002753565.1 of Magnetococcales bacterium. Taxonomy (GTDB): domain Bacteria; phylum Pseudomonadota; class Magnetococcia; order Magnetococcales; family JADFYX01. The sequence continues at coordinate 97,907 of PEAM01000009.1, forward strand.
GGTGGTGTCGAAACCATGGAAAAGATTGCCGAATTTTTGGGGATCGAACCGGTTGCCATGGATGCCGATACTGGACCCAAGGTTGCCTACATCGACGAAATCCGCTGTATCGGATGCACCGCCTGCATCAAGGCTTGTCCCGTTGATGCCATCATTGGTGCCAACAAACAGTCCCATACGGTTATCATCGATATGTGTACCGACTGCAAGGCCTGTATAGAGCCCTGTCCAGTTGATTGCATCGAAATGGTTCCCGTCGAGAAGACCCTCTATGACTGGATGTGGGAAAAACCGAGCGGTCCCCACACACTGAACTAAGAGTTAGGGCCGACCTGTAAGCCGGGTCTGTTCACTTTTCCTCATTAACTTCATCTTGCGAGGACGATAGGAATGGGAATCGTCGCATCTGTCATGCGGGCATTTCATGGGGGTGTACACCCTCCAGAGAACAAAGATCTTTCGGAACATTGTGCCATTGAACCTTTGGCCATGCCGAAGCGTCTTTATGTGCCTCTGCACCAGCATATTGGCGCCCCGTGCCAGCCTTGTGTCAAAGCGGGTGATCACGTCAAAAAAGGGCAGTTGATCGGCACGGCCTCCGGTTTTATCTCGGCTCCGGTCCACGCTCCTACCTCTGGGAAGATCATCGCTCTGGAGGATCACACAGTGGGTCACCCCTCGGGGCTGACCATGCTCTGTGCTGTTTTGGAACCCGACGGAGCCGATCTCTGGATTGACAACCTTGTCGGCATTGAAAAACCTTTCCAAGCCGATCCCAACACCATCAGAGACAAAATCCGCGAGGCCGGTATAGTCGGTTTAGGGGGGGCCTCCTTCCCCAGTTTTGTTAAAATGTCTCCACCAGAGGGGAAGGTGGTAGAGCTTCTGCTCATCAATGGCGTGGAGTGTGAGCCGTACCTTACCTGCGACGCCCGCTTGATGGAGGAGAGAGCGGGTGATCTGGTCGAAGGCATTGAGATTATGCTCCATGGCCTCCAGTGCCGAGAGTGTGTCATCGGTATTGAAAACAACAAGCCCAAAGCCATTGCGGCCATGCAGAAAGCAACAGAGGACTCTGCTCTGGTTCGTGTGGCGGTTTTGCCGGTCATGTATCCCCAAGGTTCAGAAAAACAGCTCATCGAGGTGGTGACCGGTCGACAGGTTCCCTCGGGTAAGCTGCCCCTGGATGCGGGAGTGATTGTTCATAACGTGGCGACCGCTGTAGCCATTCGAGATGCGGTAAAATGGGGTCGACCACTCATTCAGCGCCTGGTTACGGTGACCGGAAAAGGGATCAACCGTCCTGCCAATCTGGAGGTTCTGATGGGTACGCCGGTCAGTGTCCTCATCGACCACTGTGGTGGATTGAAGGAGGGTGTCAGGAAAGTGATCAACGGCGGCCCCATGATGGGGACGGCTCTGCACACCCTGGATGTACCTGTGGTTAAAGGGACCTCGGGCATTCTCTGCATGATGCCGGGAGAGACCGACGAAAACCCGGAACAGCCTTGTATTCGCTGTGGGTCATGTGTCCAGGTCTGTCCTATTAGCCTGGTACCCTGCCAGATGGCCTGGCTGGCTAAGAATGATCAGTTCGAAACCCTGCCCGACAGCAATCTGGCCGACTGTATCGAGTGTGGTACCTGCTCCTATGTCTGTCCTTCCAACATTCCTCTTGTCCACTATTTCAGGTATGGCAAATTTTCTCTTGCCGCCATCGAAAAAGCCGAGCGACAGTCGGAATTAGACAAAGCTCGTGTGAAGATCAAAGAGGAGCGAATGGCTAAGGAAAAGGCAGAAAAAGAGCGTAAAAAAGCTGAGATGAAAGCCAAGATGGCAGCCAAAGCCGCTGCCAAGAAAGAGGCCGCCGCCAAGGCAGCTGCCGAAGCTCCACCCACAGAAGCGGTGACTGAACCGCCTGCGGTCGAAAAAGAGAGTGCTTCAGTCGAGTCGCAGGAACCAACAGCGCAAGCTGCTAACGATAAGGCGGCTAAAGCAGCCAGAGCGGCCAAGGCAGCCAGAGCAGCCAAGGCAGCTAAAGCGGCCAGAGCAGCCAAGGCGGCTAAAGAGTCAGCCGATCAATAAACTACGGTAACGGGAAGGTTCTATGAGTCAATCGAATCTGATCTTCTCCTCCTCGCCTCATGTCCACGGGGGGGATTCGGTTCCCCAGATCATGAAAATCGTGATCTGGGCGTTAATGCCAGCCGCTGCAATGTCAGTGATGGTATTTGGATGGCCTGCTCTGTTGGTGATTCTGATCACCACCGGGGCCTGTCTGGTGACGGAGCGAGTGATTATTCGCCTGAGAGGGCGGGGGTCTACCCTGGGGGATAACTCTGCCGCCCTGACCGGCCTTCTGTTAGCGCTGACGCTTCCACCACACTCCCCTTGGTGGATCTGTGTGGTGGGGGGTGTTTTTGCTATCCTGGTCGGTAAGCAGATCTATGGCGGGTTGGGGTACAACATGTTCAACCCTGCCCTGATTGCTCGGGTCTTCCTCTTGATCTCCTTTCCGGTAGAGCTGACCACATGGCCTGCGGCTACCGGGCTGTTTGGTGAGAATGCCTATGGTCTCTCCGAGGCACTGGCTATCATTCTTTCCGGTAGCTATGGCGTGCCAGAGTTAATGGATGCCGTCTCTTTTGCCACCCCTCTGGGTCAGTATAAAACCGAGGTAGGTTTGGGCCACTCTGTCCAGGAGGCCCTTGGTGGTCGTTACGGCTTCAGCCATGTCAATGCGGCTGGCGGACTGGTTGCAGGCTCTTTGGGTGAGACCTCTGCGGTTCTTCTTGCTGCGGGCGGCATTTATCTCATGCGCAAAAAGCTGATCACCTGGCACATTCCCATCTCCATGTTTGTTGGATGTCTGCTGCCGGCTGCTTTTTTCTGGTTTCTTGATTCAGCCCACTATCCCGACCCCATCTTTCACCTGGTTACCGGTGGTCTGGTCATGGGGGCTTTTTTCATGGCTACCGACATGGTTACCTCTCCGGTAACACCCAAGGGGCAGATCTGGTTTGGTTTGGGATGTGGTCTGCTGACCTATATTATTCGAACCTGGGGCGGCTATCCGGAAGGGGTCTCTTTTGCCATTGTTATCATGAACACCGCCGTGCCTCTCATTGATCAGTACACCCAGCCTGTGGTGTACGGTAAAGCCAAATCAAGCGCATAGGAGTCTATCATGCCCGATTTTATTAAAATGGGTTTGGCCTTGATGGTGGTCGGGTTGGTCGCCACGTCCATTCTAGCCGTAACCGAAGCTGTTACCCGAGGGCCTATTGCCGAGGCAAAAAGGTTGGAGATTTTACGTGCTCTGACTCAAGTTCTGCCGCAAGGGTTCGACAATGCACCCGATAGTGATACCATTTTACTCTCCGATAGCCGACTCAATCGCAAGCTTAAGCCGGTCACCTTCTATCGGGGTCGTAAGGGAGATTCCAATTTGGGTGCCGCTTTTGTTGTCACGGCTCCTGACGGTTATTCCGGCAATATCGATATCATGTTGGCTGTTATTCCAGGGGGTACGATATCGGGCATTCAGGTGGTTGCCCATGCAGAGACACCGGGATTGGGCGACAAGATTGTGATTACAGATTGGCCCCAATCATTCCAAGGCAAGACGTTGGACAACACCAAATGGGGGGTGAAGAAGGATGGCGGCGATTTCGATCAATTTGCCGGTGCCACCATTACTCCTCGGGCTGTTGTCGGTGCGATCAAAAAAGGGTTGGCGTTTTTTGTTGAAAATGAAGGAAAAATTTTCCAACCCGCTTCTACGGAGGCTGTAAAATGACCAGTACGAAGGAGATTATCACAAACGGATTTTGGAGCAATAATGTTGTCTTTGCTCAACTTCTGGGTATGTGTCCCTTATTGGGTGTTACCACAACCGCCATGAACGGTATCGGCATGGGCATGGCTTCTCTGGCTGTGTTGTTGGGTTCTAATGTAGTGGTCTCTCTGGTGAGAAACTATATTCCCACAGAGGTAAGGATTCCCTCCTATATTATTATCATTGCCTCGTTTGTGACCATTATTGATTTGGTCATGAACGCCTACCTTCATGATCTGCATAAGGTGTTGGGGCTGTTTATTCCACTGATTGTGGTGAACTGTGCCATCTTGGGGCGGGCTGAGGCCTTTGCCTCGAAAAACTCCCTGGCCCGTTCGGCTATTGATGGTATCGCTTCTGGGTTGGGCTTTACCTTTGCTCTGTTTTTACTGGGAGCCAGTCGTGAGGTGTTAGGTTCTGGAGAGATTTTCGGTATGGATCTCTTCGGCCCCTCTTTTCATCCGGCCCTGGGTTTTGTGCTACCGCCGGGTGCTTTTATTGCCTTGGGGTTTATTCTGATGGGCATTAAATGGATTGAAGCCAAACGTGAAGAGAAAAAAGCCGTAGCCACACCAGCAACCGCTGCACACCCTGAGGCCAACGCGGCCTGATTCAAATTTTCTCCACCAGGGCGTTAGCCGTCCCTGGTTCAAGAGATTCCAAACCAGATTTATGCAAAACAGTACCGGATGGGTCTGGGAAGGCATGGATGCCTTCCCAGCGGGTTTGGGCAGCGACCAAGGTTCTAAGCCTTTGACTTTGCTTTTATTTTGTTAACTTTAAAAGCGTGGGGGTTTGGGGCCTGCAAGGCCACCCAACCCAGACCCCCTAGATTTTAAAGATTAAAGGCAAAAACAATACCTTGGGTGTTAGCTAAATCCACCAGGGACGGGCCGTCCCTGGACCCCAACAGTGTCTGTTCCGATTTGATTTGACGATAATCTGCTCTGCCTCTAGCCTAGAATGCGGCGAATACGGGGGACAAAATCCCGAGAGAGTATGGGTTTGGTTAGAAAATCGTCTGCCCCGCTCTGGAAGGCCTTCTCTCGGGTTTCGATGGATTTGTCAGCCGTCACCAAAATAGCAGGAATCTGTTTGGTGGCTGGATCACCCCGCAGAAACTTCAGGAACTCAAAACCATCCATCTTCGGCATCTGTACATCACAGATAATCAGATGGTAGCGGTTTTTGGTCAACATTTTCAAGCCAGCTATGGTGCTGCTGGCCTCATCGACAACAGCCTGTTTTTTATAAAGATCTTTAAGGAGTAGTTTGCGGATATCCGGGTCATCATCAATCACCAATACCCGAGGTACCACCTCTGGTAGTTTAGCGGTGAAGGTGCTCCCTTCGCCCTCCTTGGACTCCACAGTTAACTCCCCATTGTGTGCCACCATCAGATCTCGGCTAAAAGGGAGGCCAAAGCCGGTACCATGTTCGCCAGCCGTTCCGGTTGTAGATGTTTTCTCCTCCAGGTCGAACAGTTTAGCTAACCGCTTTTTCCGAATGCCCACTCCATCGTCTTGAACAGCCACCCCGTTCATGTCATTGCTGGGTTGAAGAAGACGGACGGTGTTGCCTTTTTTAGTAAACTTGATAGCGTTGGAGAGAAGGTTGTGAATCACCTCGCCAAAAAGATCTGGGTCAGCATAGATCCGTAAGGTTTCTGGTACATCGTTGATGAGTGAAACCCCTTTCTTTTGAGCCAGGGGTGCCAGGTTGGATAGATGGCGATCACAGAGAACCCGTGCATTCAAAAAACGGAATCGGGGGGTTATCTTACCGGTTTTCAATCGGCTGATGTTGAGAATTTCATCAATCATTCTCAACATTTTCTGGCTACTTTCTGAGATCCAACGCACATACCCTTTCTGTTTTTTACTCAGCGGGTGCTTTTTATCCCTCTCCATCAGTTGGAGAAAACCCAAAATGGTGGTAAATGGCCCTCGGAGGTCGTGGGCGACCAGGGAGACAAACTTATCTTTGAGCCGTGTTGCCCCTTCAGCCTCCTCTTTGGCCCGTTTCAAGGCCTGTTCATTCTCCCTTCTTCGGGTGATATCTCGTGGAATAACGACAGTATGCCACCCATCTGGGCTTTGGATGGGGGAGAGGGAGGCCCCGACAAAAAAGGTCTTGTTGCTTTTGCTGATAACGGTAAACTCACTGATCTCCCCAACCATGGCCCCCTTGCCATCCAGCCGGTAGCTGGCAAAGCTTTCGATGATTCTTTTTTTAAAATGGGATTCTGGCAGCAGGCAGAACACCTCTTTACCCATGATCTCCTCTTCTGAATAGCCAAACAGCCGTTCCGCTGCCGGATTCCAGAAGATAACCTTGGCATCTTGGTCCAGCATGATAATAGGGTCGTGGGCGGTGGAGGTGATGGTATCCAGTCGCTTTTGAGCTTCACGAAGTTGAGAGGTGCGGGCCGCTACCCGCTCCTCCAGATGAATTTTGGAAGCACTGACCGCCTCCAGAGCCTCTTCCAACGCTCTGGAGTTATCTACCTTCTCCAGGGTGTGCCGCAGCACCCGGCTGATGGCATCGATAGAGAGTTCGGTCTTTCGGATGTAGTCATCTGCCCCAGAACGCAGGGCCTCCAGCAGGGCCTCGTCCCCGGTGGTTCCGGTAAAGAGAATAAACCCGGTTCGACTGCCTTTTTCTCGCAAGGCCCTGATTAGATCGGTTCCCGTCTCACCCCGTAGTCTGAAGTCGACAAAAGCGACATCAACCGGCGTATCATCCACGCACTGCATCACTTGGGAGCCATTGGAGCAGGTGGTAACCGCTATCTTCCAAGGCTTGATTTTTTTCAGTAGGCCTGCCAACAGAGCCCGTTCTACCGGGTTATCGTCGACAATGAGTACTTTAAGAGGTTTAGGGGTGTTCAAGTGAGGTTGATTCCCTGCTAAAGTTTAATAAAAACGAACCGTTTTCTTCCCATCAAGAAGGGTATGACCACTCGTTTTTCAGTTTCTATTGTTTAGGCTCTTTTGACAAGCTCTTTTTCCATGGCTTGGGCAGAAGCAGCAAAAAAGCCCGGCAATAAATTGATCGCCGGGCTCTTTGAGAGCATCCTTGTCCAAGGGATGTTATACAGCCTATCGACACAATAGCCATCCGACTTAAGAAAAAAAACCGTCTCGGCATGAGAATAAGTTGGCTGATATTTTGCTTAATGTGCAGAACAGGCTTTTTATAATCCATTCTGTTTGAGGTAAAATAATGAATTCTCTGCAAATTGTCATCAATAAAGAGGGATATGAAATTTCCAACCAGGCTGACTCGCGCAGTCTGGTCTCCAATATTCGTCGTATGGACGAGGCGATGAGTATTTTTCATGAACTCACCAGCTCCTACAGCCATCCACCAGAGTCCACCCTGTTGCCTCGGAATGAATGGTCTGTCATACCGGGTGTTCTGGCTGTCAACTAACGGGGCAGCTTTAGCTGCTGGCCATTACTTTGAAAAACAAGGGTACCATGCCGATCGGTACGCCAGAGGGTTGCCCCGGTTTGTTGCCACCGTTTAACCACCTGGGTACGGGGAAAGTGGTGCTGATTTCTAATGCCCACACTAAAAACAACCTGTTCAGGAGACAGGGCCTGAATAAAGGCCGGTGTGCTGGAGCTGTTGCTGCCGTGATGGGGGGCCAGGGTCAGGGTGACTTCAGGAAGGCTGTTACTGTCCACAAGCCACGCCTCACCAGCCGACTCTATATCTCCGGGAAACAGAAACCGATGGGCGCCGATCTGATAGAGCAGCACCAGAGAGCGATCGTTGAGGTTCAAGCTCTCATCCCCCAACAGCGGGGGTAGCACTGCAACAGTAAGCGGCCCTTCTTGGTGTTGTTCTCCTTGAGTAAAGCGACGAACTGCCACCCCTGATTTTTCTGCCTCTTCAATCAGCAGGCGGTAGGAGTGGCGATCTTGTTCTTGGTTGGGAAAAAATCCCAACCAAAGGTTTTTTACCTTAAAGTTGCGGATCAACTGCTGGGCGCCTGCCATATGGTCCCTCTGGGGATGGCTGATGCTAATACGTTGAATGGTATCCACACCATAGTGCCAAAGATAGGCGGAGATAGTCGCCTCTCCGATGTTAAAACGGGGCGTAACCGTTCCACCAGCATCCACAACCGACCACTCCCCCTGAGGAGAGCGCAACACCACCGATTGCGCCTGTCCAACATCTAAAATGGCCAGATGCAACCAACCCGCCGGAGCGGGTGCAGGTTTAGGCAGCCAAAGGGCGCCGATGGCCAACAGTGTGACAGCCACGCTGCCCACTCTGTTTTTAACCAGAGCGGCCCACAACAGGCCCACTAAAAACAGCCCCAAACCAAGCAGAGAAGGACCCGCTGTCCGCTGCCAGGCTCCCGGCTGTTGAGCAAGCCACTCCACCCAAACATGAAGCCAATCCAGACTCCAGCTCATGCCATTGAGCAGCCAAAGTCCTGTTTCCGGGTGAACCTCTCGACCTATAAGAGAGAGCACCCCAAGGGGGGCACTGATGAGGGTAACCCAAGGAACAGCCAGGAGGTTCCCTAACAATCCATAGGGTGTCAAACGGTGAAAATGGTACATAACCAGCGGTACCATCACCAGCTGCATAAACAGGGTAACCACCAGTAATCCGATACCTCTACCTCTCCAACCATGCAGACCGGCCAACCAGGGGGATAGATAGAGAAGGGCCGCCACCGCCAGAAAAGAGAGTTGAAAACCGGCGCTGAACAGATCGTTGGGTCGCCACACTAACAAGAGGATGGCCGCCAGGGTTAACGACCGCCAGCCGCTTCGGTTGCGTCCCCAAGCCACTGAAAGCAGATAGAGCGAAAGCATCACAGCTGCCCGCTGGGTAGAGAGAGACCAACCAGCCAGTGAGCCATACATAAACAGGGGAATCAGGGCGAGGAGGGCGGCGAGACGTTTGCTGTCATGGGGAAGAGAGAGAGCAGGGATCAGGGTGATGAGAAGCCGGAGGATAAAAAAACTCCACCCTGCCACCAATCCCAGATGTAACCCAGAGATGGCAAGCAGATGAAACGTACCAGAAACGGTTAAAGATTCTTGGGTTGTTGCCAGAAGGCGTCCCCTTTTTCCCACCAACAGCGCCTCGACCAGCCCTTGGGTTTGGGGGGGGACATACTGGGTAATCCAGTCGGATAGGTGCTGTCGGTAGCGGTTCCAGAAAAAACGATCAGTAGTGGAGACCACCTGCACCGGATCTTTGGCGTATCCGGTCGCCACCACCCCTTTTTCAAACAGAAAACGGGCATAATCAAACGAGCCGGGAACGTAACCGGAACGGATGGGAAACAGCTTGACTTGCAGGGCAATTCTATCACCCGGCAGAGCAGCCACCCTTTTTTTATAGGCGACAATCTGCACCAACCCTGCCGCCTGCCACTTGATTTCATCTATGCGACCCTGGGCCACCCAAAGCCGGGTAGAGCCGAAGCGATCTTCTCGTTCGTACACAACTCCTTTGAATAGGTAGGATTTTTTTTTGGTCAGATAGAGACTATCGGCTATCTCATGCAGACCGGGTTGCTGAGCGTGGAGAGGTTCCAGCCGGCTCTGTTGCCAGAGCGTCGCAGCCACAGCCAACACCACCCCCAAGAGAAGAGATGAAAGCGACCTGGCCAAAGAAGAGTCTTCCCGCCCCTTAAGCCAGAGTGACCAAAGTATCAGAGCAAGCAAGCTGCCACAGAGAATAAACCGCTCAAATCCATTCTCGCCCGAGCGGGCCAGGAGGGTCAGAACCATGGCCACTAGGCAGAGCGTGGTACCCGAAGGGGCCGTCCAAGGTGGGCGTGAGAGGTTAAGAGTCTGTTTCATCCGGTGCAGAGCGTACCAAGCCGGTCAAGTGATTAAAAGGGGAGGGTGGTAGAAATAACTGGTTATCGGTAGGTGGATTGTGTATCCTGCCCAAGATTACATCTGAACATATAATTATTAATCATTATTAATCATACCTGTGCCAGCTCCATCTGCTTACTTGCATTAACTGCATCAGTGTGCTAGATTGGAGAGATATAGGATTTTTTTCAATCAACGAAGGAGGTTTTGCAGTGGGTCATGTAAAAAAACCCTTGATTAGAAATCTTGTCCTTATTGTCTCCTGCGGTTTGATTATCGCTGGCATTACCATTCTAGGGATGAGTGATGTCGACGATCTCATCCGTGAAAACAGCCGTATGGGACCCATTATCGCCGCCTCACGCATTATTGTTCCCCTCTTTGGTGTCATGGGTGTTTTCTACCTGCTCAGTAATATCAGAAAATGTGAGGCGTGTGGAAAAGTCTTTTTTTGGCGTAAACGTCGCAAGAAAGAGTAGCCCCAAGCCAACCCCATTTTAACGACACACCCGACCCTTTTTTTGGTCGGGTTTTTTGTTTTTTTTCTTTTCGATTTTTTCTATGACAGCAGCCAAACCAATATCTTGCGCCATTCATGCGCGCCTGACTGCCGTTTCCAGGTTAAAAAAAAGAGTGGGCCTGTAAGCCGGGTTCTGTTCTCAGCCAAAAGAGGCCGATTGGTGACCATTCATCTGGGATGCCTGTTACCAGACACCTCATGCGACCTACCCGGAAACTGGGCGAGCAGCCCTGAAACGTTTCCCTATTTGGTCTTGCTCCAGACGGGGTTTACCATGCCGTCTCCGTTACCGGAGAAACGCGGTGCGCTCTTACCGCACCCTTTCACCCTTACCGGAAGCCTGCTGTCCGGCGGTTTGCTTTCTGTGGCACTGTCCCTGGGGTTACCCCCGCCGGGCGTTACCCGGCGTCTTGCTTAATGGAGCCCGGACTTTCCTCCAGTGGGGTGAAAACACCCACACCAGCGGCCACCCGGCCCACTCTATCTTCATGCTGCTTAATGGTAAAAGGGGGTGAACCCTTTCGTGTATAGTTGTCGATTAAAACCCTGCCGAAAGTACCGCTGCCAACCGTTCAGAGAGGCTCTCCAACGCTTCAGCACGAGAGCTGTTGCTGGTTGAAAGGCTGGAGCGATGAATATAGAAGGTAGACTCTCCCTGAACCTGGGGATAGAGCCGGTTGACCTTCTGCCCACTCAGTTTGGGTCTGGCCTTGATGGTAACGCTGTATTGATAGACCCGCCCATCCCGACTTTCGAGAATTTTTTCTTGTACGGGGGACTCCATCTCGATCCGCAAAACCGGACCCTCTTCACCCTCTGCTTGGGGTTGGCTGGATATTCCCAACCGATCCACCAGTTTATCTTTTAAAATCCGAGCCAGTAGGGGATAGTCACTCTGTCCCGGTCCTTCAATGATCAGGGTTACACCCGCCCAGGCCTGGGAACGCAGGGCCGGATCACCGGGAAACCGGTATCCGCAACCGGACAACTGGCTGGTAGCCAGGATTATCAGGACAACGAAAAAAAAGTTCAAACGGTTTATCATGGAATCCCCCGCGCTCCTGGGTATCGGAAAAAGGCGGTTGTTTTCAGGCCAGCCATACGAGGGGGTCAGTATATAGCAGCCTTGCGTAAAGTCCAGGCACTTTGGCAAGCCGTTGAACTTCCCCGCTACCGGGACGCATCTAACGGGTCGGGCTGTTTTTTCAAGCCGACCCAGGCCGAAACAGTAAAAAGAAACAGCAACACCCCCCCAGCCAGCAGGGAGACCTCCGCCCCTTGGGTAAGCTTGTCGGGTCGATAGTTGAAAACCACCTCCTGGTCGCCAGCAGGAAGGCAGACAGCCCGATAGTTGTAGTTGGCCCGAAAAACAGGGGTAGAGCGACCGGAAATCTCTGCCTTCCAGCCCGGTGCATGGGTATCGGAAAAGACCAGCAAAGCGGCCTTTTTACGCTGGGTTTTCAGGACAATCCGGTTGGGGCTGTCTTCTACAATGGTAACCTGACCCTCACCTGATAAGGTTGGATTGTCTGGGCAGGTGGGGTGGTGGTCCAGCATTACCGTACGCCCCATCCCATCCAGCTGCCACCGCAACCAGCGCATCTGTTCAGCCTGCTCGGGTATAACCTGGACAGCCTCGGCAAAATAGGCTCTGGGTAGGGCTGTGGGGTTTTCCAAGACAACAAACGTCTCATCCAACCGGGCAACCACCCGATAGCGTTTTAGAGCCCACGCTGGCGGGGCGCCATCACCAGTCCCTTGTCTGCCGATTAAATAGCGAACCGAACCTATATCGAAAAAGGCAAAAGGGAGGACGCCTCGGGTCATCTCTTCCTGAATATCCCGGATCCGTTGAGGCTGGGACGCTTCGTAGTTGAAAATGGTCGGTATGCCGTAGTTGACCAGTTGAGAGGGGTAGCGCAGGGCATTGGGAAAACTGTACACCCTAAAGGAGCTATGGTTAAGCTTCTCTTGGAAAAAGGCCACCAGCTCACTGTGGGTGGATGGGTCGAAAAATTCATGAAACCGCTCCGCTGGTGGGCCATCGGAACGGTCCCCCTGGTTGGCGACATAATAGCCGACCATCAAGGCCAGGGCCAGAAGGGGGAAAAGCCCTGTTTTATTCTGCCGTACAAGCGAAATATGGCATAAAAGCAAGGCAGCCAAAGCCGTACCTGCCACCACCAGAGCCGACCAAAAGGTGGGTTTGAAAAAGACCCCTGCCAAGAGGATGATAAAGAGGGCCCCCCCCCATCGAACGGGGTAGTGTTTAAACAAGGTGTTGATGGCGCTTTCAGGGACCTGCTTGCGATGCTGCAGGAGGGCATCGAACCCCATGGCGGTGAGAATCCCCAGAGCCAGCAACAGAGCAGGAAAAAACCGAAAACCAACCAGGGCCCCCTGATGAGGCGGAACCAGTCGGAGCAGATCAAAGAGGCCGAACGGGAAGATACACAAGGTGGCCAGGGCTGCCATCAGCCAGGAAAAACGCCGCAACGGTTGGTTGGGGTGCCACTGAGCCATGAAGAGGAGAGGCACGTTGACCAGACCAATAAACAGCGAACCGGTCGAGGCAACCAGGTTGGGCAGAAAAAGCTCTGGGATGCGAGAAAAAGCGCTGTAGTTGGTAGGAATCCAGTGGGCATGGCTGGTAAAACGGTGAGAGCCGACAATATAGTCGGCCAAGGGGATAATCAATACCGCTGCCAGAGCCAACCCCAAACAGAGCATGACACTATTGGTGAAAAACCAACGCCCCACCTGCCGAATATTCCCCGGCAACTCCAGACGACCTTGGGTCAGGTGAAACAGCGTAAAGCCACCAAAAAAAATCAGGTTATAGACAAAATCACTGGGGCGGGCATTGAGGGCTTGCAGCCCAAACGCAGCCGCCCCCACTCCGATCCACAACAGCGGATTGCGACTCTGCTGGCTGCGCAGATAACAGAGGATGAGAAAGGGGAGCCAGAGATCGGTTCCGGTTAAGGTCAGGTCGTAGAGGTTCCAGACGTGGTAGCCGCTGTAAGTCCAGACCATAGCCCCCAACACAGCGGCATAAGGGGAGAGAGCCAGTTGACGAGTCAGCAGATAAAAAAACAGCAGAAAGAAAAAAGTCTGCAAGCTCCCCAATAGTACCACGGTCTCCATGGGGGAGAGAAACTGGAGGAGTATCAGCCCAAAAAATCGCACCCCGGCAATGGCAAAAATATCGATACCACCCCCCTCAAATCGGTTCCATAAGGGGAGTTGATCATGTAACAAGGCATCTTTGACAGCCCACAACTTGGGAAAGCCTCGGTAGTTGTCATTGTTGAACAAAAATTGGGGGGTAAAAAGATCTGCAATCGGCTCGGGCCCCAGCAGAAAAAAGAGGGCGACCTGGAAAGCCGGTATCAGGAAGAGCAGAAAAAGCGGCAGGAGAGGACGAAAATTCACCTTCAACAACCCCCTATCAGACGTCAACAAAAAAGGTTAAATATCGGTCCACTGTTGCCAGGTATAGCTTTGAGAGAAGAGAAAGAGGAACCCCAGCTTGGTTATCCATTTGCTGCCGGGCTTGCGAAATACCTTAGCCTCTATTTGGTCCTGGGTATCACTCTGGGTCAAGAGCACCTCAAAACGGCCTGCTGGCAGTTTGGTTTCGGCAAAGCCATAGGTTTCCAGTCTTTGGGAGCAGCTGCTCCGGGGCTGTTGCTGGCACTGTTCATAAAACGCCAACTTAAACTGTGCCCGTATGGTATCGATAATCTGCACCCGCTCGACCTGATTTTGATGATAGCGACGGGCGGCATTGGCAATTTGACCTATAATCAGGGCCAGGCAGAGGATGGCCAACAACAGACGCCCTTTGCGTTGTGTTGGCATCCACCCCCGAACAAAATGCTTGATCTGTTCCTTACTGCCGAGGAAAAAAGAGGGGGGTTTAGGGTTCACGTCGGTTTTCCACTTTCATCGGGGCCATTGCATTGAAAGGCAGGCTATCAGTTCTCCCCACGTCACACAACCGTAGTGACCCAAAAAAACCGAAGGATCTCTTGCCGGTTATCCTTTTTATGAGCCGGGATTTTCTCTATCTAAAGATCATGGGAATCTGCCGTAGAAGTTGGTATAGTTTTCGGATGAACAAAAAAGGGCGTCTGTTCCAGGATGGTGGGGGCGGCGCTGACTATCAAGCAACCCCAGGTATGAGGCAGAACAGGCCATGAGCCAATTGATTCCAGAGCAACTTTTCATCCTAGAGATGGCCAACAACCATATGGGAAGTGTTGAGCATGGTCTGCATGTGATTCGTACCTTTGCCGAAGTGTGCAAGCCCTTCCCTTTTCGGTTTGCCTTTAAAATGCAGTATAGACAACTGGACACCTTCATCCATCCCGACTACCGGGATAGGATGGATATTAAATATATCAAACGCTTCTCCGAAACCAGCCTCAGCCGGGAAGATACCCGCCGACTGGCCGATGAGATCAAAGCCCAGGGTTTTCTCGCCATCTGCACCCCCTTCGACCAGGACTCGGTAGCGTGTATTCTGGAGGATGGTTTTGATGTACTTAAAATTGCCAGCTGCTCCTTTACCGACTGGCCCCTGTTGGAACGCATCGGCGCCTGTGATCTGCCGGTAATTGGCTCCACGGCTGGTATCGATAGGGAAAACATGGATAACGTCGTCAGCTTCATGAAACATCGGGAGAAGGAGTTTGTCCTGATGCACTGTGTGGCGGAATATCCCACCCCCAATGAAAACCTGCAGCTCAACCAGATCGACTTTCTTAAACAGCGCTATCCCGGTTTACGCATCGGCTACTCCACCCACGAGGAGCCATCCGAAACCGCAGCCGTCGGCATTGCCATCGGCAAAGGGTGTTCGCTTTTCGAGCGGCATGTTGCGGTGCCAACCGAGGTCCATGGCATCAACGGCTACTCCTCCACACCCGAGCAGGTTCGGGCCTGGCTGGAGGCGGCTCAAAAAGGCTATGCGCTCTGTGGTCAGACCGAGGGTCGCATCGAGCCAACCCAAAAAGAGCGCGATAGCCTGATCTCCCTACGCCGAGGGGTGTTTGCCAAAAAGAAGATTGCCGCCGGTGATCGCATCCAAGATAGCGATGTCTTTATGGCCATTCCCACCCAAGAGCACCATGTCACAGCCAACGATTGGTCTAAATACAACCATTTTTATGCCAGCCGAACCCTGCAGGCCGGAGAGCCGATTTTAACCACCAACACCCGCAGCGAGCAGGTGAGACAGCGGGTTTATGCAATTGCCCAACAGGTTAAACAGCTCCTGAAAAAAGGCAACGTCATCCTTCCAGGAGAGGCCCAACTGGAGGTTTCCCACCACTACGGTATCGATCAGTTCGAATCCTTTGGCATCAGCATGATTACTGTCGTCAACCGGAGATATTGCAAAAAGCTCATTGTGGTTCTGCCCGGTCAATCCCATCCAGAGCAGTACCACAAGCAAAAAGAGGAGACCTTTCATATTCTCCATGGTGTGTTGAACATCGCCTTGGATGGAGAGAGTAAAGAGCGTGGTCCCGGCAGTGTCATCACCATTGAGCCGGGGGTTAGACATGCTTTCGACAGTCAGGAGGGGTGTGTTTTTGAGGAAATCTCCTCCACCCACTATACCGACGACTCCTTCTATACCGATCCGGCAATAAGCCAAAACCCCAGCCGCAAAACCTTCATCTCCTTCTGGCTCTCCTGATGGGTGAGGGGGTTGAATTTTTCAACTTTACTAACGGCAGACCAGCCTGGTAACACAGCTCTTCTCCCTTTTTTTTGTCAGTCAAGGAGTGCCGCTTCACCATGAAAAAAACGATCCGGGTTGCCGACTATATTTTTGAATTTGTAGCCAAACAGGGGGTAGACTCCGTTTTTATGGTTCCGGGAGGCGGGGCCATGTATCTGGTCGATGCTCTGGGTCAAAATCCCGACTTAACCTTCATTCCCAACCATCACGAACAGGCCTCTGCCATTGCTGCTGAAGCCTATGCACGCATCAATGGTCGCTTGGGCGTAGCATTGGTGACAACCGGCCCCGGGGCCACCAACGCTATTACCGGTGTAGCCGGGGGATGGATTGAGTCGGTTCCCATGCTCATCCTCTCCGGGCAGGTCAAGCGGGATGATATGATGGGGGAGAGCGGTGTACGTCAAAAAGGGCCTCAGGAGGTTGATATCATCTCTCTGGTGACCTCCATCACCAAATATGCGGTTACCATCATGGAGCCGACCTCCATTCGCTATCATCTGGAAAAAGCCATGACCCTGGCCTCTAGCGGGCGTCGGGGTCCGGTCTGGATCGATGTTCCACTGGATATCCAGGCCAGCCAGATAGACCCGACCCAACTCAAAGGTTTTGAAGGGTATGGCAATAAGCCCACCACCCCTGAAAATCAACTGGCAGACCAGGCTAAAGAGACCCTGGCCTTTATTCAACAGGCCAAACGCCCCTTGATTCTTGCCGGCCATGGTGTTCGGTTGGCCGAGGCGGCAGAAACTTTTCGTCAACTCTATGAGACCCTCCGCATTCCGGTTGTTACCACCTGGAACGCCATGGACCTGATCCCCTACGACCACCCTCTCTGTATTGGTCGGCCAGGAACGGTTGCTCTTCGTGGGCCTAATTTTGCGGTACAAAACAGCGATCTTCTTATCTCCATCGGTGCACGGCTGGATAATGTGGTGACGGCATTCAACCCGGCTGGGTTTGGTCGAGAAGCCAAAAAAGTGGTGGTGGATGTGGACCCTCATGAGCTGGCCAAACTCAACATGCCCATGGCGCAAACCATCCAGGCCGATGCCCGAGACTATATCCAGGCCCTGCTGGATGAGAGTGCAGAAACAAGCTTTCCACCAAGAGAAAATTGGCTGGCACGATGTGCTAACTGGAAAAAGCGCTATCCAGTTGCCGACGGGCAGGTTTTTCCGCCATCTGGGGAGATCAGCCACTACCATTTTGTTAAAGTTCTCTCAGAGGAGATCCCGGAGGATAGTTTGATTGTCACCGGTAGTTCTGGTTTGGCAATCGAGGTGTTTTACGCCACTTTTGGCAACAAGGCCGGGCAGCGGATTTTTCTTACCTCTGGTTTGGGTGCCATGGGCTATGGTGTGCCAGCCTTGATTGGCGGCGGGGTGGCCTACAAAGGTCGCTCTTTAATTGGTATTGAGAGTGACGGTAGTTTGCAGATGAACCTGCAGGAGTTGCAAACCTTGAAGGCCCAAAACCTTCCTGCCCATCTTTTTATCATCAACAACAACGGCTACGCCTCCATCCGCAATACTCAGCGCAACTATTTTGAGGGGCGCCATGTGGGAACGGGGCCGGAGGCGGGTCTCTATCTGGCTGATCCAGCTCAGGTCGCCAAGGCCATGGGAATTGAGTCGGTTACCCTAACCGATGCCAGCCAGCTGTATGACACCATCCGCACTGTTCTCGCCCATCCCGGACCGATCCTCTGCAACGTCCAGGTGGTTGCCGACGAAGCCCTCTGGCCTAAATCTGCCGCCATCCCCCAACCGGACGGCTCCATGGTCTCCATGCCTTTGGAGGATATGTCTCCTCTTCTCTCTCGGGAGGAGCTGCGGGAAAACATGTTGATTCCACTGGCAGCAGAGTCAGAAAATCTAAAAATGGAGTAGTTTTTTTTGGCCTTTATAGCCCCCCTTTAGAGAGAGCAGACATGGCGGCGACAGAGATCATTCGATCATCCACATAGTAGTCTCCGGCCGGTTTTCCAAACTTGAGGGTGTGGTATCGCAGCCCCCAGCGTTTAAACTGATCACGGGTAACAGCCTCCCAATCCATGCCGGTCATGGTGCCCCGCGCGGTAAACATGATGATATGGTGCCCGGCATCGTAGAGGGCGTTGATGGTCTGGATCATCTCGGTGTTGGGGGTGGATTGGGCATAGTCGTTTCCGGCTGTCAAACGGGCGACTACCCCATCGATATCACAGACAAAGGTCATTTTTTCAACACTTTTGTGCTGGGGCGTATCGTCCTGGCTGGCTTCGGCAGCGGTGAGGGATTTCCAGGCCCGATACCATCGGGCCGTCTGGGCAATCCCCACTTGCAAGGAGGTGTAGCGCTTTAACCCCAGGGTCTCTTTAGCACGCCGGATATCCGGGGCATAAAAAGAGCGAGGTGCGTCATTACTTGGTTGGCTGGCCAGGATAATCGGCTTCTGGGGGGAGAGGGTCTGCTGGGTGAGAGTTGCCAACGCCTGAATGGAGAGAGGCTCATCCGAGCCGACATTAACCGGTAGGCCGGATTGATCGTGGACCAGAATTTTCCACAACCAGATCATTAAATCAGAGACATAAAGATAAGAGCGTATCGGCGTGCCATCCCCTTTTACGTGAATGGCCTCACCCTCCACAGCATCGGCAATAAAGTTGCCGATAGCCAGGTTGCCCTTCATGGGCATGAAGGGGCCGACAAAACTGAAACAGCGCGCTGTTTTGATCTGCAAGGCTCTTTGAGCGGCAAATTGGTGGCACAGATGTTCTGCGGTCCATTTGCCGATCCCCAGGGTGGCGTTACCATCTTGGGGAAGCAGGGTGCTGGCACTCTCTTCACTCACCCCGTTACGACTGGGTTTGATGGTTCCATAGGCGGCCCCAGAGCTGAGAAACAGCAGTTTTTCTACCCCCGATTGACCGGCAAACTCCAGCACTCTCTGGGTTCCGTTAATTAAAACATCCAAAAGAGCCACAGGGAGAGGAGGGGCCTCTTTTCTGGTCTCGACAGCCCCATGGATCACATGGGTAAAACTCCCCTTGGGATAGGTAAAATAGCGTACGTCACCGGTGGTAAATTGGATGAAGGGGTCGGATGCAAATTCGGGAAATTGGGCCAGGAAGGGGGCTGGGTTTCGGCTCAACACCTCGATCTGGCATCCCAGCCCATAGGCCCGATTGGCCGCTTGCAGGCTGGCCAGAATCCAGATGCCAAAAAAAGCGGTGCCCCCGGTCAGAAAAAGACGCCCGCCACGGAAATCTTGCCAACTCTCTTCTCCTACCTGCTCTACAATAAAGGCCAAATCCTGTGTTAGCAGAGAAATTTTGCTCTCATTAACCGCTGTTGTCACCATCCAACTCCTTTTTTAGTCCAAAAAAATCCATTCATTCAGTCTGCCCTGTTTGTTCAAGGCGTTGCTATTATCTCATCCTGAGCATACCATAAACGGTTCTTGGATTACTTTTTATCAGTAAGGAGCCAGCTTAAGTGAATGCCGTTAAGGATGTTGCCGATCAAAACCAGGAAAGCAGTACCAACGAAACCAACAAACGCAATCAACTCAGACTGGAAAAACCTCGTGTTTACGAAAAGGTGATCCAATACGAAGAGAAGGTGAAGCGGGGTGAAAGTATCGCCATTCTTCAGTTTCAGTATGATTATACCTGCAATTTTCACTGTGAACACTGCTCTGCAGACAATTTCATGATTAAAAAACGTTCCGATCGGGAGGCCGACGAGCGACGTTTTTTTAATCTGGATGATGTTCGAGAACTCTCCCGACAAGGGGATGAGATGGGGCTGGCCCATATTGTCATTACCGGGGGAGAGCCCCTGGTCTATCCCGATTTTGATCAGGTGGTCGAGGCCATCGACCCCTCTAAATGGTATATCAGTTCCGACTCTAACGGCTGGCACCTGGATAAAGCCCGTGCCAAACACCTTAAAGCCATTGGTGTCGATAAAATTCAGTTGAGCCTGGATAGCTTCCGCCGGGAAGAGCACGATAAATTTCGCCAGAAAGAGGGCTCTTATGATCGGATTCTACGGGCAGTTGATGCCTGTCAGGAGGCGGGTTTAAATCTTATCTTTCAAACCGTCATCTGGAAAGAGCGGTGCAAATCCCAGGAGTTTATCGACTATCTGGAGTATGCCAAAAGCAAAGGGGTTGGTACCTATGTTACCTTTGCCAAGCCGGTTGGAGCCTGGGAGGGGCGCATGGAGGTGTTGTGTGGGGATGAGGAGTGGAACTATGTTCACGATCTGGCCAAAGAGTACGATGTCTTCACCCACCTGACACCCGGTTATGGTATTGATATCGGTTGTATTGCTGTTAAGAGAATGGTCTCTGTGACCAAATATGGCGATATCATGCCCTGTCCCTATACCCACACCTCCTTAGGTAATTTTTTTGAAGAGCCGCTGGAGAAAATCATCAATCGGGGGCTCTCTCTTAAATCCTTCTCCTACGGGCAGAAACATCTCTGCCTGGTTGGTAATAAGGATGACCCCTTCATCGAAGCCAAAATGCACCGCATGTATGGTAAGCCGGTTCCGGTTCCCATGAACGAGGTGTTCGACGATGAAGATTTTGTCACCGGCAAGCCTTTCGATTGAGGTGACGCGATAAGGGTCTGCTGGTTTGACAGGATCACCTAGACGATTTCCAGGCCGGAGTCTCGTAGAATCGCCACGCTCAGCTTGGGGTCATACTGGCTGCGGATGATCCGGGCCACCTCGTCGGAATAGCTGGCAGCCATCACCAACACCCCGTCAACGGGGTCTGTTTTCAGGTGGGCGGGTGGTACGATGGGCAGGTGGCTTGCTGGGGTGAATTTTCCCTGCTTGAAAGGGGCGGAGTCCACCACATAATCAACCCGGCTCTGTAGACCAAGCAGGCTGATCACCGCTAAAGCCTGATGTCCTGCCCCCCAGATGGCTACCCGCTGCCCCTTGAGGGTGTCCAGATAGTGGTGAATCTCCCGATCTATCTTCGCCTGAAAGTCCACCAGAGCAGAGAGATCTGCCGGGGCGCGTTTTCTTACCGTTGCCGAGAGAATATAGTCATGCCAGGTTTCGGTACACTCAACCACCTCGAAACCAGAAAGAGCAAGCAGTTGGCTCAGGCTCTCCCGGTTGAAATAGAAGAGATGATCGTTGATAAATTCTGAGAAGAGGCGATTGCGCAGAATCATATCAAAATTGGGCACTTCCACCAAACCAACCGCCCCCTCAGACAGATTGTTGGCAACCCCTCTCAAGGTCTCATGAGGTTGGGGGAGATGCTCCAAAAAATTAAGGATGAAAAAAGCCTGAAAAGGGGCTGACGCCAGTTGATGGTCAGCGGTCTCTATAAACCCCTGACAGACCCGTTGCTGGATGCTTTGGCAGTGGCTGACCGACTCGGCACCATACTCCAGGCCGTGGGCCTCCATCCCCGATTGGTTGAGCAAGGTAAGGTACTCCCCCCGACCACACCCTACCTCCAACACTTTTTGACCGATCAATCCAAACCGTTTGGCAAACCCGGTAAACTGGGCAAGCCGGTAGTCGCCCATCTCTGGAGAGTAGGCCGCCGCCCGAACCACCTCTCGATAATAGGCAACCGGAAGGGTGTCAAGCTGGATGAGACCACAGGCCGAACAGTGGCAGACCCGCAGATCGGTGCCCACATCCTGGGAGAGGGTCGATGCATCGGGCATAAACTGGGCGGCATTGGGCATGTTGTGCAGTTGGAGCAGGGGTTGACTAAAAAAAAGGCCACCACAAACCCGACACCGACTGACTCTCTCCATTTCCATCAGAACCCCTCTTATTTGTGTCAATAGACTGCTATAGACAGAGGCAAAACCAAATGGGGACAACGGTTAAAGGCAAAACCTTGGGAGGCCTTGCAGGCCCCCAAACCCCCACGCTTTTTACGGTAAAAACATAATAAAAGGCAAAGGCAAAACTTAAGGCAAAGGCAAAACCTTGGGAGGCCTTGCAGGCCCCCAAACCCCCACGCTTTTTACGGTAAAAACATAATAAAAGGCAAAGGCAAAACCTTGGGAGGCCTTGCAGGCCCCCAAACCCCCACGCTTTTTACGGTAAAAACATAATAAAAGGCAAAGGCTTAGGACCTTGGGCGCTGCCCAAACCCGCTGGGAAGGCATTCATGCCTTCCCAGACCCATCCGCCATGGTTTGGTACACATTTGGTTTGGAATTCTCACCCTTTCCCTAGGATTCCGAGAGCAGACTACAGACATCAACCACCTCTTTTACCCCCGGATAGTTGCTTTTAATCTGTCCTGATATTTCGTTGAAAAAGGGCGGAATCATGATGATGACCGCCTCAATATTCTCTTTGGCAATCAGGGAGGGGTGAGAGATGGTTTTGTCGTGGAGAATCATTTTTCTTTTGGTGGAGGAGATGTCCACAAAGTCGATCCGTTCATCTTGAAGGGCAGGGGCCTTTTTTACCGTGTTGACGGTCTGGAAATTGATGCCCCAAACAGCAATACGACGATGCTTTTCCAGCAAACTTTTTACCTGTTTGTTGATATTGTCATAGAGGTTGTCGGGCAGAATAAAGTTGAACCGCTGACCACACGCCTCGCAGGAGATAAAACTGGCTGCAAAGGTTTTCAGGTTGGACCACTCTCCCGCTTCACCACAGACGGCACACTGCCCGGAGACCTTAATGCGACTGGTGGTAAAGTTGATATCCAGAATCTGCATGTCCACAAGGGTTTTCAACTGGGTCAAGGGGGCCTCCAGAATCACCTTCAGAAGCTCGGAATACTCCTCGTCATTAAGCTTGGAGACGTTGACCTGCGGACACCCCTCTTTTAAATAGGCAACCCGATCCGGGATGATTCCCTCCTTGCAAGCGTGTTCATAGAGGTAAGTGCCAGGATAGATGGAGATGAGGTTGAGGGAGATTTTATATTCAGGGTGTTCCCGCCACCAACGAATGGTATTGCTGGCAGTCTCCCAGGTCTCGGCAATATCGCCAAAAATAAAAGAGCCCTCCATGGAGATTCCCGACTTGTAGATAATCTTCAAGGCGTTTTCAATCTCTTCTATGGTGGTTCTCTTTTTCATGCTTGTTAAAATGGTATTATCCGCACTCTCCAACCCCAGACCCAACACACTGCAACCGGCACTTTTTAGCAGGGTCAACAGCTCTTCAGAGACATTATTAACCCGAAACTGTACCCACCATTTAATGTTGTATTGGCTGATTCCGGCACAAAATTTTCTAACCCGACGAATGTTGGTAGAGAAGAGTTCATCGGCCAAGCAGAGAAAATCGATGTTGTATTTGGAGATCATGTACTCCAGTTCAGCAAAAAAATCCTCCATTTTTCTCTGGCGATATTTTTGACCGGTGGTATGAAAACAGAAGGTACACTCATAAGGACAGGAGCGGCTGGCGACCATGAAAACCGTGTTGGTGCGGTTCATCCCCGAGATGCCAGGGGCGGAGGCCAGATATTTTTCCAGCTCAAAACCGTCATAATCCGGCCAGGGCAGGGTGTTCAGATCCTTAACCTCCTCCCGAACCGCCGTAGTCTGATATTTTTCTTGATCAACCTTATAAATAACACCGTTAACCGCCGACACATCGCCGCCACGCTCCAGACAGTCGCACAGCTCACAGATGGTCAACTCTCCCTCACCAACCACCCCATAGTCGCCAAACTCAATCGCCGTCATGGCCACATGGGGGTCACTGGTAATAATTCCACCCCCTAAAATGGTGACAATGTTTTCATCCACCTTTTTAGCAGCCTCGACAATGGAACGGATGGAGTTATATTGAAAAGAGAGACCTCCCGTTGCCACGACGGTAATTTGGTGGCGCTGGATCTCATCGGCAATGATCTCATCGACACGGCCATCCCGATGGTTGAGGTTGAGGGTGTAGACCTCATGACCGGCCGCTTTGAGGCTGGAGGAGACATAGAGAATACCCAGGGGGAAAAAATAGCCATCCCCCGCCCGCTGTACCGTTCGGGGCATGACCAACAAATGGCGGTTTTTCTTCACTGACTCAGACATCCTCTTCTCCCTCACTTTCCTCTTGATCCATTAGTCGTTTGTTCTGTTCTCATCAAAATTGATCCGTTCCATCTCCACCACCAGCGGTCGATTCATAACCCGAACATGGATGCTGCCGATATATTCTAATATTACCCCTAAAAGGGTCAAGATGATGCCATTGATAAAAAAGAGCCCAATGACAATGGGTGCCAGACCCAACTGAAAGCTCTCCCAGGCATAGAGCTTGAAAATCAGATAACCAAAGGCGACCAGAAAGCTGACGGCGGCCAGAAAAAAACCGATGAAGGTGACAATACGCAACGGCGCACGAGAGTAGCTGGTTATACCGTTGATGGCGACATCGTAGAGGGAGAAAAAATTGTTTTTGGAGATCCCTCGACGGCGAGCCTGCTGGTGAAACTCCACCCTGGCCTGGCGCATGCCAACCTCTGCCAGCATCCCTCTGAAATAGGGGTAGGGATCGTCAAATTTTCTAATGATATCAATGACTCGACGATCAAAAAGGCTGGCGCCATTAAAATTTTTAACCAGCTCAACGTCAGAAACACGGGCCGCGATCGAATAATAGAGCTTACGGGTAAAGGACATGATGGCCGAGTCGTTGGACCCTTTTCGAATCCCCATGACAACCTCATTTCCCTCTTCCCATTTGGCGATCAATTGGGGGATCAGCTCGGGTGGTTCCTGAAAATCGGCTGCCTGGGTAATAATGGCATCGCCGGTGGCCTGTAGAACACCATAGTGATGGGAGCGGGTGGTGCCAAAATTGCGGGCATTGATAATCACCTTGATGGTGGGATCATCGGCGGCCATTTTTTTTAGAATGGCAATGGTGTTGTCGGTGGAGCAGTTATCGATATAGAGCAGCTCTAAATGGTAGTTGAGGGTGGAAAAAATCTCTTTTATCTTGTCTCGCAGCGCCTCAACATTCTCCTCCTCATTAAAGCAGGGAACCACCACGCTGACTGTTTTTCGTTTTTCCATTCCACTATCCTTCCTAAATAATGACCATGAGCCGTTTTACTTTTTCCTCGGTTTATCCCATACTGCCTGGTGTCAACGCTCACTTTTGTTTGGAAAACTTACCCATTGGAAACAGACCTGAACACCCTCTGGACCCGACACAGACAGTTTGTCACCTATCTGATTGGCGGAGCCTATAACACCCTGTTCGGCTTTGTTTTTTTTGCCGTCGTCCACCACTATTTTTCCCCCACCATTCACTATACCATCCTGGCAGCCCTGAGCAACATTGCCGCCATTACCAACGCTTTTGTGGTTTATCGGCTCTTTGTGTTCAAGTCCAAGGGTAACATGTTAAAAGAGTATCTGCGCTTTTACGTGGTTTATGGGGTGAACTTCTTGGTCTCCCTGACAATTATGGTTGCCTTGGTTGAACTGCTGGGCATGCACCCGGTGGTGACACAGGGCATCATCTTGATATTTACCGTATTGATCAGCTATTTTGGCCATCGACACTATTCGTTCCAAAAAGAGGAAAAATCCCCTCAAAACAGCCCCTAAGTTTGCCCTGCCAGGGGTCATGCTGAGTTGAAAAACCGGTGAAAAGTCTCGCCAACAAAGCGTAACATGGCCTTATCCAGGCCGGGATAGGTGCCAATCCAAAAGGTTTGGTTCATCACCAGGTCGGTCTTCTCCAAGCCACCACTTACCCGATAGGGCAACCCCTTAAAATAGGGTTGACGAATGACATTGCCAGAGAAGAGCAGTCGGGTACCGATGTGGTGATCATCCAGATATTTTAACAACGCCTGACGGGTGAAGGGAGCGGACTCTCGCAGGGTGAGGGGGTAGCCAAACCAGGAGGGGTCACTCTGGGGGGTTGGCTCGGGGAGAATCAGATAGGGTTCCAGCCCTTTGAGTTGTTGGGTCAAAAAGGAGAAATTGTCTTTTCTGGCCTGGGTAAACCCCTCCAGCCTATCCATCTGAGCCAAGGCGACAGCGGCCTGCATGTCGGTTATTTTCAGGTTATACCCCAGGTGAGAATAGGTATATTTATGGTCGTAGCCGTGGGGTAGATCTCCCAGTTGCAAGTCAAACCGTTTGCCGCAGGTGTTATCCACCCCCGGATGACAGTGGCAATCCCGCCCCCAATCTCGAAAAGAGGTAACGATCCGGCGCAGAGAGGCCGATTGGGTAAAAACCGCGCCCCCTTCCCCCATGGTGATGTGGTGCGCCGGAAAAAAGCTTAACGTGGCAATATCGCCAAAAGTACCTACCAACTCCCCTTTATAGCGTGATCCCAAGGCATCGCAACAGTCCTCTACCACCCAAAGATCGTGTTGACGAGCAAATGCCATCACAGCATCCAGATCGAATGGATTACCCAGAGTGTGGGCAATCATGATGGCTCGGGTTCGGGGTGAGAGAGCCGCTTTGAGTCGTGATACATCGATATTGTAGCTGGGCAGCTCGATATCGACAAAAACCGGTACCATACCATTGTTGAGAATGGGATTGACGGTAGTGGGAAAACAGGCTGCAACGGTGATGACCTCATCACCGGGCTTCAAGGCCCGCTCCCCCAGTGTTGGCGAGGTGAGGGCGGTAAAGGCCAGCAGATTGGCAGAAGAGCCAGAGTTGGTGGTAAGTAGATGCTTGACACCCAGATACGCTGCCAACCGTTTTTCGAAGGCTTCATTAAAACGGCCCGTGGTCAGCCAACCATCCAGGGAGGCCTCAACCAGATGTTGCAGTTCCGGTGCGCCAATCACCTTGCCGGAAGGGGGAACCTTGGAGAGCCCCGGTTCAAACGGCTGATCGGCAAAGGCCAGTTGGGCATAGCGAGAGACCAGTTGTAAAATCTGTTCTTTGATCTGATTCTTATCCAAAACCGTTGACCTATCCATTAATAAAGGCAGACCATCAGGATGCCCTGTAGTGATTAATCTGTGCCACCGAAAAGGCTCTCATATCCGCGCCGTCGGTAAATGCCCGATGCCAGGAGATGGTGGCCAACAGCCCTTGTTGAATATCCCATCGGGTCTGCCAGCCGATCAGGGATCTGGCTTTGGAGCAGTCCAACTTCAGATAGTGGGCCTCGTGGGGGTGATCCCCCGATTGTACCTGCCATTCTGCTCCGGTTCCCCAGAGTTTGACCATGGATTCGACTATTTTACCCACCGGGATGGCATCCTCCTCTCGCGGACCAAAATTCCACCCCCCTGCATACGTTATCCCATCCTCCCAGAGTTTTTCAGCCAGAAGAAGATAGCCACTCAAGGGTTCCAGCACATGTTGCCAGGGACGAATGGCGTTGGGGTTGCGAATCTCCACCGGTCTGCCCTCTTCAAACCCATGAATAATATCCGGGATGAGCCGATCCTCTGCCCAATCGCCGCCACCAATCACATTACCCGCCCGAACAGAGGCCAAAGCTACCGTTGAACGGTTTTGCCCAGCCAGTTGAAAAAAAGAGTGGCGATAGGCCGAGGTAATCAGCTCCGCACACCCTTTGCTGCTGCTGTAAGGATCGTGTCCCCCCATGGGGTCGCTCTCCCGATAGCCCCAAAGCCACTCTCTGTTCTCATAACATTTGTCCGATGTCACCGAGATGACAACCCGGACACTCTCCACCTGTCGAACAGCCTCGAGAAGATTCACCGTTCCCATGACGTTGGTTCGATAGGTCTCCACCGGATCTCGATAGGAGCGACGGACCAGGGGTTGGGCCGCCAGATGAAAAACAATGTCCGGGGCCTGTTCCATCAGAGCCGATCTCAAGGCCTCACCATCACCTACATCGGCCTCATGGGAGAGCAGCCCCTCCTGAAGGTTGGCAGCCTTAAAAAAGCTGGGGGTTGTGGGAGGAGCCAAGGCATAACCCACCACATGGGCACCATACTCCATCAACCACAGAGCCAGCCACCCCCCCTTGAAACCGGTGTGTCCGGTGATGAAAACCCGCTTATTGCGCCAGAATTCAGGGTTCATTGCCACACTTTCCAGGGAGCCGTGCCCTTTTCCCACAGATTGTTCAGGTAGTGTTTGTCCCGCATGGTATCCATAGGCCGCCAAAACCCTTCATGATGAAAAGCAGAGAGCTGATTTTTTGCCACCAGCTGGTTCAAAACGTCCTCTTCAAATGAGGTACCATCCCCGTCGATGTAGTCCAATACCTTGGGAGAGAGCACGAAAAAACCTCCATTAATCCAGTTTCCGTCCCCTTGAGTTTTTTCCCTGAAACCGGTCACACGAGATTTTTTATTGATATCCAAAACCCCAAAACGGCCCGGAGGTTGTACGGCGGTCAGGGTGGCGAGGGTCTTCTTTTTTTGGTGAAATTTCAGTAGCTCGGTAATATTGACGGTACCTACCCCATCCCCATAGGTCATACAAAAATCTTCATCATCCAGATAGTCACGAATTCTCTTAAGGCGTCCACCGGTCATGGTGCCGTTGCCGGTATCGACAACGGTTACCTTCCATGACTCGGAACTGTTGCGGTGAATTTTGCTGGAGTTTTTGCCAAAATCGAAGGTCACTTCAGAGCGGTGCAGGGAGTAGTTGGAAAAATATTCCGTAATCATATACCCCTTGTAACCCAGGCAGATGAGAAACTCGTTGATTCCGTGGGACTCATAAATTTTCATGATGTGCCACAAAATAGGTTTGCCACCAATTTCCACCATGGGTTTGGGGCGCACCTCGGTCTCTTCCGCAAGACGAGTACCAAAACCACCCGCAAGTATCACTGCCTTCATGAAAAACACCTCTCTTACGCTGTAATCGCTCTTTTTTTATCCGGCCATTTTTGCACACCAACCTTTTGAGGGGGAGTGTAACAGGTTTGCAAAAAAGAGAATCATACCGAAAACAATCCTCCTAAGCAGCCTATTATTTTTAAAGAAGAGATTTGTCCCTTTGGTATGAAGGAGGAAAAACCTTGATGGAATAGATCAGAAGTGGTTTTTCAGGGGTAGATATGGCAGTATGGATTGTTTTTTTTTAGTGTCGTTAGATTTTTTTCAGTGGAACCGGCTCATTTTCAACACTTCTCACAACAGGCCAGCTCAAGCCAAAAAGTGCCGTCGCTGCGCTGACAAGGTCGCGCGTCTCGATTTTATCGTCGCCTGCTCGTTGTCAGTGTTCAGTTTTTTCATGGGCTCTCTTACCGGTAGCGCCGGGCTGCATGCTGTGGCTCTGAAAGAGCTGGGTGATATTATCGCCAAAGGGGCCAACTGGCTGAGCATTTTGGCGGCGGGCAAACCCCCTACCAAGCGGTTTCCCTACGGCTATGGTAAGTTGCAATTTCTCTCTTCTTTGGTTATGGGGTTGCTTCTTAGCTTTGGGGCGGTTTCGTTTGTTTTTTTCAATATTCAACATATCAACGACAATCTGGTCTCACCACCCAGCCAACTTTCCATCCTGGCTGCGGTGATGGTGGGCATCACCTGCGAAATCATGTATCACATCATGAAGTGCACCGGGGAGCAGAACAATAATCTGGCTGTGTTGGCGGCGGCTATGGACAATCGAGTTGATGCCATCTCTTCCCTGGCTGTGCTGGTGGGGGCGGTGCTGGCCAATATGGGTTGGTTTGTTGCCGACCATATCGCCGCACTGGCGGTGGCCGTATTGGTGGCGCGCATCGGTGGAAAAATCGTTATGGAGGCCATCCATGGACTCCTGGATATTGGGCTTCGACCCGAGATCATCTCTGAAGTTGAGGCCTGCTGTCGCTCTGTCGAAAGGGTGGAAGGGGTGAAAAACATCCGTGGGCGACGTCTGGGCGACTCCTACGAATTTGATATCTCCCTCTATGTGCCCGGCGAATTAACCGTTATTGACTCCTTCCGCCTCAAGCAGACCCTCTCCACCGCCCTTTTTTCAACCATTGACCATACCGAACACGTTCATATTTCACTCTATCCTGCCTCTTCAAAGGGGGCTGGCTAAGTGAAAAAAAGAACATTACCTTGGGCGCTGTCGTTTCTAGGAGTCTGTCGGACTTTTGCCCAGACATGCTATACTCCACGGCATAAAGAACTCCTGATCAGGCAGTTAAACCATGAATCGGAATTTTCGTCAGTTTGACCGAGAGACATTGTATCT
>PEAM01000010.1 GCA_002753565.1 Magnetococcales bacterium
GATCGACAGAGCGATAGCCTTACGAGGGAAGCTACCAAGGCATTTCTGCTGAACTCAGCCAAAATTCTCCAAAACGGTCAGTAGAATCTGCCAGCAGGAGCTCAGTCCGACAGGCTCCTAGAATTAACCATTATTGGGACGAGGGAAGTGAAGCATGTCAAACAGTCTACTTGAAGATGCCAGAAAGCAACTGGACAAAGCCTTGGAACATATCGAAATTTCAGATGACTCCCGAGAACGGCTCTCCATGCCCAAATCGACCATCATCACCCGCATACCGGTACGTATGGATGATGGAACCCTCAAGGTGTTTCAAGGGTTCCGGGTCCGATTCGATGACAGTCGGGGACCGACCAAAGGGGGTATTCGGTTTCATCCTGGTGTCACCCTGGACGAGGTACAGTCTTTGGCGTTCTGGATGACCTTTAAATGTGCGGTTTTAGACCTGCCCTACGGGGGCGGCAAGGGGGGGGTCACCGTCAACCCCAAGGAGCTGTCCAAGCTGGAGTTGGAAAGGTTGTCACGGGGCTATATCAACGGTGTTGCCGACTTTATCGGTCCAGATGTCGACATACCAGCCCCGGATGTCTATACCAACTCCATGATTATGGGCTGGATGATGGATCAATACAACATCATCCGACGCTCCGTACAGCCTGCCGTCATTACCGGTAAACCCCTCTCCATGGGAGGAAGTCGGGGACGTGAGGCTGCCACCAGTCTGGGTGCTTTTTTTGTCATGCGTACTCTTCTTCCCAAAATGGGATTTAAAAAACCGGAGAAGACCCGCATTGCCATTCAGGGTTTTGGGAATGCCGGTTCCATCCTGGCCCTGCAGCTCTATGAGGCTGGCTACAAAGTGGTGGCGGTCTCCGACTCCAAAGGGGGGATCTACGATCCCAAAGGTCTTGACATACCGGTTATCAAAAAGCAAAAAGAGGATACGCAAAAACTTCAGACCCTCTATTGCGATATGTCGGTTTGTCACATCGACGAATATCAATCCATCGATAATGCCCAACTGCTCGAATTGGATGTGGATATTCTGGTTCCCTCGGCGCTGGAGAACCAGATTACCGAAAAAAATGCCTATAATATTAAAGCAAAAGCTCTGTTTGAGGTAGCCAATGGCCCGGTAGATTTTGCTGGAGATACCATCCTCGAATCCCGTGGTATTCCTGTGGT
Organism: Magnetococcales bacterium; assembly: GCA_002753565.1. Taxonomy (GTDB): domain Bacteria; phylum Pseudomonadota; class Magnetococcia; order Magnetococcales; family JADFYX01. The sequence continues at coordinate 1,186 of PEAM01000010.1, forward strand.
ACCCGACATTCTTACCAACGCAGGTGGGGTGACGGTAAGCTATTTTGAGTGGGTGCAAAATCGGTCCGGTCTCTACTGGACCGAAGAGGATGTCAACGAGCGACTGGAACAGCGCATGGTTCGGGAGGCGGGGAATATCTGGCAGTTGGCCTCGGAGAAAAAACTGCCACTACGCACCGCAGCCTACGTTCATGCTCTAAGCCGTATCAGCGAATCGATGGATGCCAGGGGAACCAAAAACTATTACCAAAAAAGGGATGCTGATTAGGACCGGTTAACATGACCTTTCTTTGAATAACTACAAACGATTGCCGGGGTCTGTCATGGTCCCCGGCAGAGTTTGGGGCTTGCTGAGTCTTACTGTTTATCCCCCGCATTTTTTGCCAACCAGAGTTTAATTTTTTCTGCCTTATACTCCCACAACAGGCCGTGATAGGTCTCCGGGTCTGAAAGATAGAGGGCGTAGCGTATTTTGGCAGAGGACCCAAAGGGGCGACCACCTTTTTTTTGGTTGACCTTCTCATATTTTTTAACGGTTTTCATCTGCTGACCCAAGATTTTTTGCAACGATTTTCCGGTAAGAGTAGGACAATATTGCAAAATCTCATGAACAAAGCGGTCGGAAGATTTCGGAGAGGGAGGGGTTCCACGAAAAAACTCGGTAGAAATTTTTTGGAAGGTAAAGACATCCAGGATCTCCTTGGAGGAGTGCTTGACCCAATTGGCCGCTTTCTGCTCCAGGTTTTGCGATAGATCGCGAACACTTTCAAACTCTCGGTCGGCAATTTCAAACAGGGCTGCCAAGGCGTTGATGCGGCGCTCCAGCCCTTGGGGAATGGATTTTTTATACTTTATCCGATGGTCCAACACGCTCCAGGCATCTTGAACGACGGTGCGGATTTGCACTTCGATGGGAAGATTTTTGGCCGGTTTCCGGATGGGGTGGTCAAGCCAGGGTGGCTGGAGTTTAAGGTCCAGATGAAGCCCCACATAGCCAAAGCCACTGTCGGTTCCCTCCAGATGGGCCGCTTTATCGGTGGTTCTCAACACATGGAACTCTCGCTCAAGCACAGCACGGATTAAGGGGATTTCTGAGGTGTAATGGCAGATGATCCGTACACCGACCAGGTCGGTAAGATACTCTTGAATGGCGTAAACCGAGGGAGTTTCAAGCAGGTTGATCCGATATTTGCGGTTGAATTTCCGCAGGCACTCCTCTTCATCCTTCACCCGATAGAGGATGGAGACCAACTTCAAGGAGGTCAACTCCTCAAAAATGTGTAGCAACAGATCCCGCATGGATGCCCCGGCCTGATTCAGGTCGGCAGCGTTTTCCTGGTAATAGTCGTGAAAGGTCTCTTGGCTGAGATGATGGTAATCTTTCTGTTTTGACATAATGAGTAGAACCCTAAAAAAACCGCAACGACTCCCTATTGCCCGAAGCCAAGAGAAAAAGTATACGGTAGGATTGATTCTTTTGCCAAGAAATGGGTTGGTGTTTATTGGATCGCAACAGCATAATGGGGGTATCCTCTCCCTTACCACCTGAAGTATAATCCTCTCTGCAGGCTTTTTTTTTCGGATTCGACTGTTTGTTGAGGGAGGTCTGTCTCAACCTGTCGAGTTTCCGTATGGTGACACAAGCCTCATCAGGGATGGACACCCCTTCATCCCCTTTTGTCAGGCCATTTCTCCAAAATAGACGGAGCCACTTCCATGGAATTACCAGATAAGACAGAACCTAAACAGATGGAGGGTTTAATCTATGCTATCCTCTTTGATGGAGCGGGAGGAGGGAGAGATTTAAGCCTGTCTGAAATTGAGGCCTGGAGACCGGAACAGGGTTTTCTCTGGCTCCATTTTCAGATGAACTTTGACGACACAAAGGACTGGATTGAACAAAAAAGTGGCCTTGACCCGGTTGTCTCCGGTGCTCTGATCAACGAAGACAACCACCCTCGTATCGTGTGGGAACCTGGGGTTGATTCGTTGTTTGGAACCTTGCGAGGTCTTAATTTCAATCGTAAAGCCGACCTGGAAGATATGGTGGTCGTCAACCTCTACATCGATTCCCAGCGCGCTATTACCACCCGAACAGCCCGTGTCATGACCATGAATACCATTGTCCGACTCCTGAAAAAAGGGGTGGGTCCCCAGAGGCCGGCTGGATTTCTTTTGGCTGTTCTTGAACGACTTCACGATCGAATGGAGCCTATTCTTGAGGAGATTTCCGAAGAGTTGGACGAGTGTGAAGAGAAGCTGACAATCGGGGAGACCACCACCGATGAACTTCGGGAAAAACTGATCGAACTACGTCACGAAATCATTCAACTTCGCCGGTATCTTTCTCCTCAAAAAAATGCCATGACCTCCCTGGGTAAAACCGCCACCACCTGGATCAGCAAAAAACGGCTGCGGGAGATCCGGGAGGTTGAAGGTCGTCTTCAGCGCTTTCTGGCCGACCTGGACAGTTATCGGGAACGGGCTGTGGTTATTCGGGAGGAGATTAACAATCAGTTGACCGAAAAGATGAACCGGGCCATGTACATGGTCTCTGTGGTCACGGGGATTTTTCTTCCATTGGGTTTTTTGACCGGGCTGCTGGGTATCAATGTGGGGGGGATGCCGGGGGTCGAGTCGAGGTGGGCCTTTTGGATTGTCTGTAGTCTGCTGGTCGGCTGTTCCATCTTCTGCCTGTGGCTTTTCCGTCGCCTTAAATGGATTTGATGCGGCCTGCTGTTAGCATTATACAACCGTTTGAATAGAGTGAATTTTACCATGACAATGACACCTAAATTAGCCTATGTAACCGCCTTTATCTATTTAATTTCAGCCGACAAAAAGATTGACTCCTGGGAGCCGATCCAGCTTAAGGCCGACCTGAAGGGGCTGATCAAGGAGGAGGAGATCGCCTCTATTCCCGGTCTGATCAGTCGCTGTATCGACTATGCCCGAAAAACCCCCTTAAGCCGTTTTCTTTCCGAGTCGGTTGCTGTTTTGGATAAAGATCAACGGTTTTGTATTCTGCTCAACCTGCTGGATGCCATCCATAAAAATGGTGAGGTCAACCCCAAGGAGATGGAGTTGGTTCGCAAGATTGGTGACGGGTATGATGTCGCAGATGGTCGCCTGCAACCCTATGAAAAAATGTTTGTCATCAAAAATGATATGAAGGTATTTCTGCGATAATCTCTGACCATTCAATCGATGTTGGATTGACTACAAGGATGCTGATTTGATGTGGCGTAACCGGCGGTTCTCATTGCTCTGTCTGATGGCCCCTCTCTCTGTTCTGTTCTACTCTCTGTTACTGCTGTTCACTCCTGTGGTTTTGGCCCAGAGCGAGGAGCTGCTTACCAATAAAACCGATCTGCCACTTTGGGAGCAGAGCGGCATGACCCCAGCCAAGTTGGATCTGGCTTTAGAGGGGTGGAAAAAGAGGCTGGACGAGCTTCCCAAAGAGGCCACCGAGAAAAGCGTGGAGGGGCAACAACGTTTGGCCTGGAAGGAGCGCATCGGTCGTTTGTCGGAGTGGAAGGAGATCCTGGAACGTAACCTGGCCCTTCAAGAGGAGCTGGCCTCTCTCTCTGCAAACCGGGAGGAGGTTGAGAAAGCGCTGGATCAGCAGGAGAAAAAACAGCCATCAACCGCACCATCCGATCCAACCCCCCAAGGGTTGGAGAGTTATCGCGCGGTCATGGAAAAAAGCCAGAAAGAGTTGGCAACCATCCAGGAAAAGCTCAAGGAGCGCAATGAACTCATTACCGCACTTCCCGACCGATTGGCTGCCTTCAAGGAGCGGTTGAAAACTTATCGTAAGGATGCCGAACAGTACGTTGAAATGGCCAAGAAAAAAAGCGGTTCTGACCAACAGATCCTGCTTTTTCACGGTGACAGTGCCCGTCTTGGCATTCGATTGGTGGAGGAGGGAATTGACCTTCTTGCCAATGAACAGCGCTTTCAGAATGAAATTTTACCCCTGAGAGAGAAAAAACGAGACCTTTTTGCAAGTCGCAACCGCTGGAACGAACAGGCTTTTATCCTTTATCAGAGCAGTTTAAACCAACGGCAGGATTCGGTCGTTAAACAGAAGGCGGCGGAACTCTTTGAAAAGACCCAGAACGCCCAGTTGGCGGTCAGTCCCGATGAACGTTTTCTCAGGAAGTGGGAGGCGGAGATTGCCCGCCTGCAAAAAAATCTGGCCGATTTGAACAAGCTCAAGACCGACTTACTCTCTCTATCTGCCGAACAGGAAAAGTTGCTGAAGTCGGAGCAGAATGAGCTGAAAAACCTCCAGGAGATGCTTAAAAAAAACGGTATTAGTGACAATACAGCCAATATTCTCAAAAGTGTCTTCCAACGTCTGGAGCTGCGGCGTAAATCGTTGTCTAGCCTTATCCCGTCCAGCATTATCACCAAGCTTCAGGCTGTTAGCTCCAGGCTTCACGAAATTGATACCGAACTGTTCGACCTGCGGGAGAGGTGGCGACTGGAGCAGGATCTGGCCGGACAGCAGATAGAGGAGCGCGCCCTGAAACGTCTTGAAAAAGAGGCAGACCACCTTTTCAAGAGCTACCGGGAGCTTCTCGGGCAGGAGAAACAGCTTCTTCTGGAGGTCGAAGGGGAAGAGCGTCGCTTGTCTCTTTATCCCTCCGAGCGGGAAGAGGCTCTGCTGTTACTGGAGACCTTTGTCCGTTCCAAGGTTTTTTGGGTTCAAGATGCTGATCCCATCAACATGAAGATGATCAGCCTGATGTTGAGGGAGGCTTTTTCCCCCTACAAACCGCACTCTCTCTATAACTGGTGGCGGGAGGCCCTGTCGAAAGAGACCATAGCCCACTTTTATCAGGCACTCAGAGAGCCCTCTTTTTTGCTGCTGTTTCTTGTTTTAGCCATCGGTTTTCCCATGGGTTACCTTCCCTTGCGGCATCGTTGGCATGTGGCCGATCAAGAGGCCCTGTGTAACAAGGAAAAGCGATCCACTTCAGATCTCTCTCTTACCGTCATCATCCGTATCGGCCTGATTCCCTTTTTTCTCTACCTGTTATACCAGACCATTGCCGTGGCAGCTCTACCGGCTTCCATTGGCCTGGTGACACAACGTGTTTTGCTGCATGTGGCCCTGTTTTTCCTGGCCTGGGGCATCAATCGTCACATGGTTCACCCCACTGGTGTGCTGGCCTCAAAATTTAAAGTGCCAGAACCGGTCTGCTTCTCCCTCTTTGTCTCCATCAGACTGATTCTACTGGTCTATCTGGCTTTTTTGTTGCCCTGGATCATCTTTAAAGATGCCCCCTTTAATTTTACCGCCATTCCCAGGCTGGGCTATACCCTTTTTGAGTTGGTTACAGCCATTGCCATTTTCTCTTTAATACGTCACACATCCCCTTTGGTGCGGCACACTTTCAGCACTCCAGCTGGACCAAAGGGGGGTGGAGGAGGGGCGTCATCCGTTCAACCGGGCTTTTTGGCCCACAACTGGCCCTTAATCTCCAAGTTGATCACTCTTTTTATGATCTCGGTGGTTGGGTTGGATATTATGGGTTACCGGTTTGGTGCTTCACGGCTGGCCAGCAACGGCCTGCTGACCCTGTTCACCCTTTTTGCTCTGGTTGGCCTCTTCCATGCCTCTCTGGCTCTGTTGGAGACCATGATTCGCTCCCGTCGTCGTATCCCCACCGCCAACGCGCCGGGAAGTAAGGCAACAGAGAGTCGTTCCGCTTTTATTGGTCAGATCAGGGGGACGCTCCGGCTGCTTTTCCTGGTGGCTGGTGCCTATCTTTTTGCCCATTTTTGGGGGCTGAATAAAAGTGTTTTTCACGTGTTAAGTGAATATGTACTCTACAGCTCTGCGGGTAGTGAAGGTACGTTGGAGTTTATTACCCTGGCTGATCTGACCCGTTTTCTGATCGGCCTGATCTTTCTTATCTGGGTCACCCGTCATCTGCCCAGACTGTTTGAACTGATCCTGTTCTCCCGTGTTCCTTTCGATGCCGGGTTGCGCTATGCCATTGTCACCATGTCCCGATACCTTATTATTTTGGTAGGGCTGTTCATCACCTTCTCTTTTCTCAAGTTGGACCTTGCCAAGGTGGGCTGGCTGGTTGCGGCCATTTCGGTTGGATTGGGCTTTGGGCTGCAAGAGATCGTGGCCAACTTTGTCAGCGGCATCATTCTTCTGCTGGAGCGGCCCATCCGGGTAGGGGATCTGATTACCGTTGGTGCCTCCTTTGGCAGGGTGACTCGAATCAATATCCGCTCTACCACCATTTTAACCCCTGATATCCAGGAGTTGCTGATTCCCAATCGGGACCTGATCACCAAGGAGGTGACCAACTGGACCCTGGCCAGCAGTAATATCCGGCTGATTGTTCTCATCGGTGTCGCTTATGGTTCGGATGTGGAGAAGGTTTTTGAGCTCTTATACAGCATAGCCAAAGCCCAACCCGAGGTGCTCGTTGAGCCAAAACCCGAGGTTCTGTTCATGGCCCACGGTGCCAGCTCTCTGGATTTTGAGCTACGGGTATTTCTCTCCAACCCCACCTTGCGCATGCCCATGCTGAGCAAGCTCAATACGTTGATTAATGCGGGACTAAAGGCCAACAATATCGAGATACCGTTTCCCCAGCAGGATATCCATATCCGCTCGGGCTTGATTCCAAGCGGCAAAAGGGCGGAACCAGAGGAAAAACAACCTCCCGTGGAAGACCAGAAACAGCCTGTTCCAGGGTGATAGAGGCCACAAGATTGGGGCGTAACCATGATAAAATAAAGCGCTCTGCAACCCAAGGCACTGAAGAAGAGAGTGGCTGCTTGGTGGCAAAAAGAAAAAGGGGTTTCTAACCCTATTGGTATTGTTGCCAATAATGGTATACTTATCTTGTAATGGCTGGAAAATCGTTACTGGGTCGGAGTGCTTGACATGGTAAAATAAACCAATTGATCACCATCAATTCGGATAAAGCTTCTCAGGTATAAGGAAATCGTTCATGAAAAATGCAGAAAAGTCCAGATTACAGTCCATCATTCAGGCTACCTTTTTTGAGACAAAGCCCAAAGCTAAAGTCGGCAAAGTCCGTCCCCTGGTAACAGTGGCACGGGATTTTGGTGCTGAAGGTGAAAAAGTTGCCCAACTCATGGCTAAAAAGCTCGGTGTTGCCTGTTTCGACCAAGAGATATTGGATGGTATCGTCAAAACAGTCGGGGTTGATCCCCATCTCATGAGAATGCTGGATGAACGCATGCCGAGCAAAATTGAAGATTGGGTGGTGGACATTTTTTCTTCTGGCAAGGGGAGCCGGGAAGAGTTTCTGAAACGTCTGTTTATGGCGATGAACGGCATTGCTGTATCGGGTGGTGTGGTTGTTGGTCGGGGTGGGCAGATTATCTTGGCTAAGCAGGGGGCTTTTCGGATCCGGGTCACCGGGTCACCAGAGGTGTGTGCCAAGCGGGTGGCCGACCGGGAGAATATTTCCCTCGATGCAGCCAGAAAACGGGTGCATAAGGTTAATAGTGAGCGGTTTGAGTTTGTTAAAGAGCTGTTTCAGCGTCGCCCGACAGACACATCCTACTATGACTTCGTGATCAGTTCCGACCGGTTGACCCCAGAGCAGGTTGCCGATTCAGCTTTGGATATCATGAAGAAAATGGGGTTTGCGACGCACTAACCCCTTTTTTTCTTCAAGACAGCCCAACTCCATGGATTTAGGCTGTCAAGATCCCTCTGCTCTTGGTGGTGGGTAACAGCTATGTGAGCCTCTCTCTTCTATTGACTAAAAAATGGATGGAGAGAGGCCTCTCACTGTCGATGCTGGACGCTCCTCCTTCATATGGCCTGCACCTGTCAAGCCAACCTTCCAACTCGGATCTCCTGGCGGTGGTATCTGTTTTTTTTGGGGATAAGCCAACCTCTTTCCCAAAGCAACCAGACAGGAATCCAAACCCCTGAACAGAACGTACCTTTGGTGTTAGGAGTCCAAGTATGCATGATGGAATTTTGGTGGAACTACTGGTTATTTTTTCTCTTTCAGTGGTCGTTGTCTATCTGTGTCACCGATTTAACATTGCGCCGATCCTTGGCTTTTTAATCACCGGCACCGTAGCAGGCCCTCACGGACTCTCCCTGGTTTCATCCCTCAAAGAGGTTGAACTACTGGCTGAAATTGGCGTGATGCTTCTGCTGTTTACCATTGGGCTGGAACTCTCTCTGGGCAAGTTGATCGAGATGAAGCGGGCGGTTTTTCTGGGTGGGGGGCTGCAAGTTGGGTTGACGGTATTGGTCGTCTTCATCTCTGCCTTGGTGTTGGGGTATGGTGCCAATCAGGCGCTCTTTTTTGGTTTTCTGGTTACCTTGAGCAGCACCGCTATCGTATTGAAAATATTACAGGAGCGAGGAGAGGTCGGCACGACCCATGGTGGGGCTGCTGTGGGTATCCTTATCTTTCAGGATTTGATTGTCGTCCCCATGCTGCTCTTGATTCCCCTGTTGGCCGGCAAGGCGGAAAACCCCCTGTTGGCCATGGCCCTTTTTCTGTTTAAGTTTTTGGTAATCGGCTTGATTCTCTGGTACGGCGCAAGGCGGTTGGTGCCGGCTATCCTTTTTCGTATTGTCAAAAAAAGAGACCCGGAACTGTTTCTGCTGAGCATCATTGTGATGGGGCTGGGTATCGCTTGGCTTACGGCCATGGCAGGACTCTCCCTGGCCTTGGGGGCCTTTCTGGCCGGGTTGATTATTTCGGAGTCGGAGTACGGTCATCAGGCCTTTGCAACCATGATGCCCTTTCGGGATATCTTTACCAGTCTCTTTTTTGTCTCAGTCGGCATGCTGTTAGATGCCCATTTTCTCTGGGCCAATCTACCTTGGGTGATGTTGGCTACCCTGTCGGTCATTTTTCTTAAAGCCCTCATGGCGGGGGGGGCGGCCTATTTTTCCAGTGTGGGGTTTGCCGCCTCCATCGGTGTGGGGGTTGGTCTGGCTCAAGTGGGTGAGTTCTCCTTTGTGCTTGCTAAAGCCGGGGTTGCGGAAGGGTTGCTTTCGGCACCGGCCTATCAGTTTTTTCTGGCTGTTTCGGTCATGACCATGGCTATCGCTCCGACGCTGGTAGCCTATGGTGGGCGCATGGGCCGGAAAATATCACATTTTCCGGTATTTCACGCTCTGGCAGTTGGTCGTGACAATACCCGAACCAGGGAAAAATCGTTGACGGACCATCTGATGATCATCGGACTGGGTGAGAACGGCCATGCTGCCGTACAACTGGCTTGCCGCCGGGGAATAGACCATGTGGTGCTGGAGACCAACCCGGAGACCGTGCGACGAGAAAAAGCTGCAGGCATTAACATCCAGTTTGGTGATGCCAGCCAGGAAACGGTTCTCAAACATGCCGGAATCATGCAGGCGAAAACGCTTCTTGTGACCGTACCGGACGCCGCAGCCACACGAAAAATCATCTCGGCGGCAAACCATCTCCGTCCCGACCTGCCCATTGTGGCCCGAGCCTCTTTTTTGGGTGAGGTCAGCGAACTCCAGGCGTTGGGGGCCGACCATGTGGTCTCCATGCAGTTGGAGGCTTCGGTAGCGCTGTGTGAAAGAGTGCTGATACTGTTTGGCGCCACAGAAGAAGAGCGAAACCGAGATTTGGAAGATGTCCGTACCAATCGAATCTTGCGCTGTGAGATTCCTGTCCACAACCCCTTTGAACAGGAGATTAAATAGACCAACAGGCTTTTCCAGGTATATTTTTCAGATGATCTTGCAAAGCGCCAAGGGACATACCATCTTGTTCCATAAAGGGGAGCCACTGATCGTCAGTGCCCCCAGAGCTTTTTCACCCACTGTTTTTTTAGGAGGGAGACTCCAGTGAAACGCATTTTCCTGTTTTTATCGACTAACCTGGCCATCTTGTTGGTGCTAAGCGTTGTCATGAATGTTTTGTCATCTCAGTTGGGTCTTTCCCGATCGAGCATGACGGGGTTGCTTGTCATGGCAGCTATTTTTGGCATGGGTGGCTCCCTCATCTCTCTGGCCATGTCGAAAACAATGGCCAAATGGAGTACCGGAGCGCAGATTATTGAACAACCCCGCAACGGTATGGAGTCATGGCTGTTCACAACCGTTCGCCACCAAGCCAAAAAAGCCGGAATCGGTATGCCCGATGTGGCGATCTACAGCTCCCCAGACATGAACGCCTTTGCAACCGGTATGAACAAAAACAGCGCCCTGGTCGCGGTCAGTACCGGCCTTCTGGAGCAGATGAACAAAGAGGAGGCCGAGGCGGTCTTAGCCCATGAGATCAGCCATGTAGCCAATGGAGATATGGTGACACTCTCCCTGATTCAAGGGGTGGTCAATACGTTTGTCATCGTTCTGGCCAGGGTTATTGGTGGGGTGGTGGATGGCATGTTGTCTAAAAGAGGCTCCGATGAGGGGGAGTCATCTGGTGGGGGGATGTTTTACTTTGCCATCGTGTTTGTTTTAGAGATCATCTTTGGTGTGTTGGCCAGCATTATTGTCATGTGGTTTTCACGCCATCGCGAGTTTCATGCTGACCGAGGTGGGGCCAAACTGGCGGGACGGGAGAAGATGATCGCCGCCTTGGAAAGACTCCGCCGTGACCGCTACGATGCTCAACTGCCGCAAGAGGTGGCTGCCTTTGGGGTCTCGGGACGCAAGGCGTGGTCTCATCTTTTCATGACCCATCCCCCTCTGGAGGACCGGATCAAGGCCCTGCGGGAGATGAAATAGGAAGCCGGACCAGGCCGTTGGATTGATAGAGTGGATGGTGGGTATAAGGGGGTGGTTTGATCTCAATGGTTGCGATTTCTGGCGTAGCGTGGCAACCTGACGCTCTTGCATGCAGGCAGTGACCACAAGGGAGCTTGCCACCCTTGTACCGGGGGCTTGGATAAAGCCTTTACTTTTTTTATTCAACTCGTTTCACAGGATTTGAAATGCCCATTATCATTCTCCTCATCGTCGCCCTGTCCGGACTCTCTTTCTACTGGAGCAGTGAACCGGATCGATTCAATGTGCATCAAACGGCCCTAACTCGAGCCAAAAACAACCCCGCTCAGTTGGTGACAGGCTATGTAACCACAGCCACCTTGCTCCAGGTTACCGAGACCCTTCTCTACAAACAGGGCGGATATCTTTCCAACGACAAACTCCCCCCTGGCATTCTGATGGATAACATGCCCAATTGGGAGTTTGGCGTTATTGTTCAAATAAGAGATCTGGCCAGATCTCTGCGTAACGATATCAGCCGCTCTCAATCACAATCCATCGAAGATAAAGATTTGGCCAAAGCGGAGCCACAATTCAACTTTAACAACAACTCCTGGATTTTCCCCGATACTGAAGGGGAGTATAAAAAAGGGGCTGAACATCTGAAAAGCTATCTGGGCCGACTAGCCGATCCCAGCAAGCAGAATGCCCAGTTTTTTGCTCGGTCTGATAATCTGCGTGACTGGCTGGAGATCGTCAGCAAACGGTTAGGAAGCTATTCCAACCGTTTGCGTTCCAGTACGGGACAGAAAAAAATCAATACCGATCTGGCCGGTGATTCCGCCGCCACCCAGTCAACCCCCGTTGACTCTCAAAGGATGGTAAAGACCTCATGGCTGGAAATTGATGATGAATTTTACGAGGCACGGGGGGCCTGCTGGGCCTTGCTGCACTTTTTAAAAGCGGTAGAAATAGACTTTAAAGAGATTCTGCAAAAGAAGAATGCCTTAGTCAGTCTTCGGCAGATTATCCGGGAGTTGGAGCCAACCCAGAATACGGTCTGGAGCCCTGTGATTCTTAATGGAGGCGGTTTTGCGCTGTTTGCCAACCACTCTCTGGTTATGGCCTCTTATATTTCCCGAGCCAACTCAGCCATTATCGACCTCAACCATCTTTTGTCTGAGGGCTGATCGGTTAAACCTGACATAATGAATGCAACCACGCTTGTCGTACCCGAATTCCACGCCCTGCTGACCCTGCTTATTCTGGTAGGGGTCATCTTTCTGTTTGTTCGTGGAAAACCGCCGTTGGATCTGGTCTCATGGGGGTTGTTGGTCACCCTGATTGTCACCTTCCAGATTTTTCCATTGGAAGACCCGGTTACCGGGGCCAACCTATTGGATGCCCCTCGGCTTTTTGCCGGTTTTTCCAACCCGGCCATGATTACCGTCGTCGGTCTGCTGATTATGGGGGAGGGGGTCTCACGCACCGGTGTTCTTTCGGTGGTGGCCCGGTGGATTCAGGCTATCTCTGCCGGGAGTTGGCGTCGGGCCATGGGGCTCTCTCTCGTAGTGGTGGCCATCGGTAGTGCTTTTCTCAACAATACCCCCATTGTCGTCATCTTTATTCCCATTCTTCTCTCTGTTTCGGAGGAGATGAAGGTCTCTCCCTCTCGGCTGATGATGCCGCTCTCATTTGCCTCCATTCTTGGTGGTACCTGCACCTTGATCGGCACCTCCACCAACATTCTCATTGCCGACTACATGGTCAAGACCGGCTTGCCGCCCCTGGGCATGTTTACCTTTTCGGCCTTGGGTATTGTTCTGTTGGTTGTCGGACTGCTCTATCTTATTTTTATTGCCCCCTCACTGCTGGAGGACCGACGACTGCCGGGAGGGGGTGACCCCTCAGGAAATGATCGAAAACGGTTTACCTCCCAACTGCAAATTCAACCTTCCTCTCCCCTGATTGGACGAAAAATGTCCGAACTTTTGAAAGAGGAAATTCTGCAAAAGGTGGAGATTTTTCGTGTCGTCCGTGGAGAACTGGTTGATTTTCGCCCCCCCTTTGATGAGGTGGTCTTAAAGGAGGGGGACACCTTGCTACTCTCTGCGGGGGTCAAGGCGTTAAAAAAACTGGAGTGGGAGAGTCAATCCACTTTGGCCCCCTATATTCCGGGTAGCCGCATTCAGGAAAAGACAGAGCAGGGAAACACCACTCTTGCTGAACTGGTCATCCCCTCCGGTTCAAACCTGGTCGGCCAGGATCTTTCCCAAGCCCGGTTCCGCAACCGATTTCAGGTGATTGTCATCGGCCTCTGTCGACGGGGAAGGGCGGTGGAGGGGCGCATTACCGACGAGACCCTGCAAACCGGCGATTTGCTCTTGATAGAAGGGCTGGGAAGCAACATTGATGCTCTGACCAGAAACCCGGATGTACTACTCTATTGGGGCGTACACGAGTCGGTGATCAAGGCCCCCAAAGCCCCCATTGCCGGCGCAATTCTGGGAGGTATGGTGCTGTTGGCAGCGACAGGGGTCACCGGTATGCTCACTCTGGCAACGGTGGGGGCTTTTCTGATGCTGGCAACCCGCTGCCTGACCCTGAGACAGGCCTATCAGGCCATCTCGCCACAAATTGTACTGCTTCTGGTCGCTACCCTGGCCCTGGGCGATGCCATGCAGGCTACCGGGGCAGCCACCTGGTTGGCCAATACGTTTGTCATAGCAACCATGGGGCAGCAACCTTGGTTGGTCATGTCTCTGTTTGGGCTGTTGGTCATGGTGTTGACCAACGTTATCTCCAACAACGCCACAGCGGTACTCATGGCCCCTGTTGCCTACAGCATGGCCCAGACACTTGGGGTTAATCCCATGCCGTTTCTGATGGCGGTTCTGTTTGGTGCCAATGCCGCCTTTGCCAGCCCCATTGGCTATAAAACCAACCTGCTGGTGATGAGTGTCGGTGCCTATCGTTTTGGGGACTTTTTAAAAGCTGGTCTTATTCTGAATATTGTAACATGGCTTTTGGTCAGCGCTCTCATTCCCTATTTTTGGCCGTTTTAACCTGGAAACGGCCATTTCCAGGTTAAAGGGCTCGACTTAGGATGCCTGCTCTTTTCAACCTGAAGGGGCGCAGACTTAACTATTTTAACGGACTGAATCGGGAGAAGCTTTTTGGATATTATAAGTACAGAAGCGTTGACATGGATTGGAATCGCCCTCTGTGTTTCTCAATCTGCCACTTTCTCGGGGCTGAATCTGGCCATGTTTGGTGTCAGCCGGTTGCGGCTGGAGGTGGAACTTTCTACCGGCAACCAAAATGCGGGAAAAATTCTTGCACTCCGGCAAGATGCCAACCTGCTGCTCGCTACCATTCTGTGGGGAAACGTCGGCATCAACGTGTTGTTGACCCTGCTGTCCAACTCGGTACTGACCGGCATGAGCGCCTTTCTTTTTTCTACAGTGGTCATCACCTTTTTGGGAGAGATCATTCCCCAAGCCTATTTTTCACGTAATGCCATCCGTATGGGGGCTTTGATGGCCCCTCTGCTGCGTTTTTATCAGTTTTTACTCTACCCAGTCGCCAAGCCTTGTGCCTGGGTACTTGATCGTTGGCTGGGGAAGGAGTCCATCAGTTATTTCAAGGAGCGTGGCCTTCGGGAGATTATTCAACGACACCTGGAAGCCGAAGAGAGTGATATTGATCGACTGGAAGGTATGGGAGCCATGAATTTCCTGAGCCTTGATGACCTGAGTGTCAAAGAGGAGGGAGAGCCTGTTGACCCCAAAAGCATCCTTGTTTTACCCACTAAAGAGGGGAAGCCAATCTTCCCCGTTTTTCAACCTCTGCCAACTGACCCCTTCATCCAGTCCATTCATGCTTCCCGCCAGAAATGGGTTATATTGACCGATCAACAGGATACTCCACTTCTTGTCTTGAATGCCCCAGACTTTATTGCCGAAACCCTGTTTCAAGGTGTCGCCCTCAATCCCACACTCTACTGCCACCGACCCATTATTGTCCAAAAAGGCTCCACCCCCCTTGGCAAGGTATTGATCAAGTTGAAAGTCATCCCAGAAAAAGATGGCGATGATGTGATTGACCAGGACATTATTCTGCTCTGGGGAGAGAAAAAACGGGTGATTACGGGAGCCGATATTCTAGGTCGCTTATTGCGTGGGGTCGTTGACATTCAAAACCGGAGATAGTGTTGACTCTTGGTTAGGCCGCGTTCATAAACGACACTCAACCGGAAGTCAGAGTGGTAATACCGGCCCCCTGTCGAATGGTCTCCATGCGCTGAGCGGCGCCATCAAGAGTTAGGAATCGAGGCTGTAGAGTTGGGGGGATCAACACCTCTCGCCAGAGCAACTCCTGGATGATCGGCAGATGATTACGACTCATTTTTCCCATCCATAACGGCTCGGTTGTACCCCCACCGGCCAGATAATCCAACGCATCAACCAGACCCGACAGATAGATGGCATCTTTGGTCAAACCACCACCACGGTGGACTCGCATGGCGATTGAAAAGGCGCTCTCCTTGGAAAAACCCATACCTTCGTGAAGCATGGCAAAGGTTTGAACAAAGGTCGCCCCCTGGATCATATCCGAAACAGCCACAACCCGAGCCGCCAACACCCTCAGCCTGTTGACCGTCAGGCCGCCGGCTAGATATTCAGCCATCACCGCCAGCCCCTCCTGAAAGGATTCGTAGTTACCAAACCCAACAGAGAGTAAATGTAGCGGCTGTTGCAGACCATTAAATTGCGTCAACATGTGAACACCAATCTCATGCTGCAGAAGAGCGGTTGCTCGGGCTGGTGTGGCTTTGGTTCCTGGTCCGAGGAGGAGCTTTCCATTGGAGACCAAAAAGTTGCTGGGCATTTCCGGGCGAATTTCCACCCCCTGACCAAAACCGGGTTGGCTGGCCCGATAGTGAGCAATCTCTTCCCAGGCCATCTGTTCAAGTTGGAGCGCTTCCAGCTCGTTTGCTGGCTCTTGATCGGAGTTGACAGAGGAGAACTGTTGTAACAAGGTTTCGGCCATGGAACGCAAAGCGGGCTTGACACCACCAAACAGTTGCAGGCTTTCCGGTAAAAAACGGTCAGAACCACAATCCCGCAACAGATTGATCTGACTATCCAACTCTTCGGATTTTTCCCGAAACAGGGCTTCCAGTGCCGGGTCATCCACCGAATCTACCGGGATTCTGAATAGCGTACGCTTGAGCGCTACCGGATCGAAAGGGAGGGGGCGATAGAAAAAAACCGGTGGTTTGACAAAGCCATTCTCACTAAAATCCTGCCAGGCAGCCCGAACATTAATGGGTGTGACATACATCAGGTAGTCAATCCGCTTGCTAATGTCAGCCAGACGGTGATCGGTCTGCCAGGTTTTTTCGGTTACCGAGCGGGGGCCCAGAGCTTGAAAATGGGGAATGGCCTTTGCCGAACCAAAACAGGTAAACCGATAGAGCGCCTTACGCAAGGCCAAACTCAAACAGCGCCGGAGATTCCGGTGAGGAACCGGATAGACCCCACCACTTTCGTCTGGCATTAAACTTTGGAAAAAAGACTGGATACCAACACCCAAGCGGTGCAGGCCGGCAGGTGTACCCTCTTGAAACAGGCTGTCGACCTGATACCAAGGTTCTGAAAAATGGTCGGATTCGGTGTTGATTTGGATCAGGGAACGTTTACCATCCGGCCCACATTGGCGCAGCCCCGCTGTCAGGCTTTTTACCGGGCCTTCCAGACGTGGAGAGAGTTGAGAGACAATCTGAAAAGCTGGCTGATTTCCTCCGTCACCCTGGCTTTCGCCCTTTGGTACAGCGGGTAGGCTCCAAATTTGAAAGAGAAGAAAATCACCAAATTGAGGGGCTAAATGGCCGACAAGCTCTTTGAGCAGGGAATCATCTCGGGGGCCATGAGAGATAAAGAAAGCCGACTCTCCAGAGATAAGCTCTGCCACACCCGGCTCAGGCGAACCGGTGGGGGAGCGATAGTAACAGAGAAAAGGAAAAATTCGGTCCAGATGAAGCGTCCCACCATCTGGCAGAGGCAGTTGAATGGGGGCACTTTTTTTCTGCACCCCTTTGGAAAAAAGAGCCTGGAAAAGCTCTGAATCAACTGGTTCCGACAACGGTTCAGGCGCCGTATTCGTCATCCGGGTCCTCGTGAAAAAGCTCTAATGTTTCTTGTACCTTATCCTCTAGTGCCTCGGCATCCTGTACAAAGGCAATATGGAACATGGCGTCCCCCTGGTTGACCATGGGCAGATTGGAACAGCCAATGATAATCCCCTCCTTGGGTGCAACCATATCCACCTTTTCTGTCCCCAGTGGATTATAGACGTAGGCGATAACCTCCCCTTCCTGTACACGGGCCCCAATGGGTTTGACCGATTGGGCAATACCGCTGACAGGGGCTCTGATCCAACGGCTTGAGTGGGCTGCACACCACTCACCGCACACTTTTTTGAGTTTGGAACCCCCCGGCAGCATTTTTAAATAGCGCATGACCCGCAACACCCCTTTCAGCCCAGCCCGAATAGAGGCCTCATCCAACCGCAACGCCTCGCCGGCCTCGTAAAGAAGAACCGGTACACCGGCCTCATGGGCGGCAAGACGCAGGGAACCTTCTCGAAGCTGGGTATGCAGGTGA
Source organism: Magnetococcales bacterium (assembly GCA_002753565.1). GTDB lineage: Bacteria > Pseudomonadota > Magnetococcia > Magnetococcales > JADFYX01. The sequence continues at coordinate 18,577 of PEAM01000010.1, forward strand.
ATAGGGGTGTTGAAGGCTTGGGAGATCTCGTTGATGAGGGGATCATCACTCAAGCCACGGGTTTGGGGAAGGTTGCTCCGGTGGATGGCGCCGGTATGCAAATCGATGCCGCAGGTTGAGGGGGCGACAATGCTCTCCATAAATAGGGCGGCTGTCTGGCTTGCCAGAGAGCCACGGCTCACCCCTGGAAAACAGCGGTTGAGATCACGACGGTCGGGAAAATACCGGCTACGATGAAGAAATCCCAACACATTAACCACCGGAACCGCCAACAGGGTTCCATGCAGATTACGCAGTCCGGGATGGTTCAGCAAACGGCGGATAATTTCGACACCATTGAGTTCATCCCCATGAATGGCCGCGCTGACAAACAGGCAGGGACCGGGATTGTTGCCATGGATGACATGGACTGTCAGAGAGACCGGCGTGTGGGTATAGAGCTTGGTGATGGGGAGGTTGACTGTTTTGCGCTCTCCCGGTTGTATGGTATCTCCATTGATGACAAAAGGATTGTTTTTAGCGGTTCTACCCATTGTTTGGCCTCAAGTCTCGATCTTTGAACCTGGAAACAGCAGTTGGGCGTTCACACCCCCCTGCGACACACCATATCCTAGCACCAACACATAAGGCAGGATACGGATGACCGCATGCATGGAGATCATATTGGACAAAAAACCCTAGCCAACCAAATGAGTCACGCGGGCAAGCAACTCTTTTTTATCCGTAGGTTGAGTAATAAAATCGTAGGCACCCAGTGAAAAAAGGCGTACGTCAAAATCATCGGAGGATGTCAGGATGATCGTCCGAACCTCGCCACCCTTAGGGTTTAAACTTTCAAATGAGGTCAGGTTCTCTTCCACCACGTTATCTTCGACAATCAGGAGATTCATCCGGTTCTCAGCCAGCCAGACCCGGACATCTTGCAGGGTCTTCACCATAACCAGGTGGGCATCCAGACTGGTGGCACACGCTTGAATGGCAGCTTGGGAGGATTCACTCTGGCTTGCCAATAAAATGGTGGGTTTTGGCAGCGCCAAAATAAGGGAAAAACGGCTCCCTTCCCCCACCGTCGAGGTGACCTGAATCTCGCCCTTATGCGCATTGACGAGGTCCATGCAGTAAGGCAGGCCAAACCCGGTCCCTTTCTCTCCCAGAGTACCAATGGTCGATGTCTTCTCCTCAATTTTGAAAAGTGTTTGGATCGCCTCTTTACTGATTCCCGTACCACTATCCTCTACAGTCAAGCGGCTGTTTTCGCCCTCTCTCTCATAGTCAATAAGGATGGTATCGCCGCTATGACAAAATTTGATGGCATTGGAAACAAAGTTTCCGACTACCTCACCAAGAAGGGTGGTATCACCATACATTTGATCGGCAGGGGATAGCCTGTTTTCAATGGTAATCCCCTTTTGTTTGGCAGAAAGGCCATAATTGGTTATAACCCGGTCAACCATGGCATGCGCACTGAAAAAACTGATGGAAAGCTGAATCTTCCCCGTTTTTAAACGGTTGATATTCAACAAGGTTTCAACCATGTGCAGCATGTTGTTGCCGGTATCAATCAGACTGGAGATGATGGTGTTGCTGTTCTGATCAAGGGTTTCAGACTGCCGAGAGGCTGTCAGCTGCTCAAGGCTGTTAATGATGGCAGCCAGTGGCCCTCTTAAGTCATGGGCAACCAAGGAGACAAACTTATCCTTCAGACTGTTGGCATCCTCCACCTCTTTGGTGCGCACCAGAACCCTGTCTTCAAGTTGGGCATTCTGGTTGGCCAGCTGTTCAACCAAAAAACGGTTTTGGATGATAAGTTCATATTTTTCAAAGGCCTCCTGAACAATGGTATCCAGTTCGACCGGGTTCCAGGGTTTCATGACATATCGGAAAATATTGCCATCGTTGATGGCCTGGATGACAGCATTGATATCGGCATAACCGGTTAGAAGCAGACGCATGGCATCGGGATAGCGCTCTTTAGCCTTGGCAAAAAACTCACTGCCGGTCATCTCTGGCATGCGTTGATCGGAAATAATAACCTGGATGGAGTTGGACTTGAGAATCTCCAACCCCTCGGCAGCACTATTGGCAATATAGACCTTGAACGTACGCATGAACTGTCGACGAAGAGATTTGATAATCTCCATCTCATCATCCACAACCAGCAGGCCTCTTTCATAGGAGGGAATCTCAATATTATTCATTGTCTGACCTTCTAAGGGGAAGCGTAACGGTAAACGTCGTGCCTATTCCTGTTTCGGAGTGTATCGCGATGGTTCCACGATGGTTATCGGTGATAATCTTATAGGCAATGCTCATACCCAGTCCGGTTCCCGTACCCACAGGCTTGGTGGTATAAAAAGGGTCGAATACCTTTTTCCGCACCTCTTCGGACATGCCACATCCGGTATCCGAGAAGGTCAGCCGTAACCAATCCTTCTCGTGTCTGGCCCCTGATATGACGATCTCTCCCCCCCCTTCCATGGCTTGGGAGGCGTTGATGATGATGTTTAAAAAAACCTGATTTAACTCCGATGGGTGGCACTGGATGGTGGGGATGGAATCTAACTCAAGGCGGTAGGTGACATTATTCTTTTTAAGTTGTGGTCCAGCCAGAGAGAGGGTGCTTAAGAGGTTCTCTTTCAGATCAACCTCTTGAACGGCTGACTCATCCAGATGGGAGAATTGGCGTAAATCACTGACAATCTTGGTGACACGGTCCAGACCATCTTTGGAGCCTGAAACCAGATCATCCACATCCTCAAAGACAAAATCGATATGATATTTCTCTCGGATGTTTTTTAGCGCTGCCCCTTCTACACCACTTTTTAAACACTGCTCCTCCAGAGAGCCATAGGCGTTGATCACATCACCAAAAGAGGTATCCAGATAGTGTAGATTACTGCTGACAAATGCAATGGGGTTGTTGATCTCATGGGCCACACCGGCAACCAGCTGCCCCAAGGCGTTCATTTTTTCGGAGTGGATCAGCATATCCTGGGTGTTTCGCAACGCAAGCAGTGTCTTCTCCAGGCTCCTGTTTTTCTGCATGACCTGGCGTTGCAGTTGGTTAATCTCATTGTTCAAGCCAATGACGGTATGGCTTAAATGTTGAATCTCTTTGATGTCGTGCTCACCAAAGAAAAGAAACCGGTCAGCACGGCGGTATACCCGACAAATCAGGCTGACCGATATATCCTGTTGATTACCCAGGGAAGCGATACCAGAAAAGACGATCTCCTGATCATCCACAGGTAGATTGAGTAACTGCTCAAAGGTTGGGTTGACCAGAAAATCGATGGCCGGATGAGGATAGGAGGCCATCATCTCTTTCAGACCGGAGTTGGCAAACAGGGTCTGTTTGTCGGCGTCGAAAATCCAGACAATACTATGGAGACTCGACGCCAACAGTCCGCCCAGTTGAGTCGACCACTCCGCTAAAGATGAGGTGGCCTCTTTCATGGGAAACAGAGCCACCCGATAGGATGAAACAGTGGGTGCATGGTGTTGTTGTCGCTACGTTAGGTTTGATCGGTTAATGTCACAAAAGAGGACTGATTGACAATCAACCACTGATAAAGAGGTTCTATTTCAGTATAGGCGCTGGCGGATAGGGACTGTTTGAGAACCGTCATCCAGCCATTCAGTTGGGCAGGCCAGTAGGTTAGGTTGAAGCCATGGGATCGATAGGCCCGAAACACCCATAACACCGTATCCACCAACATGCCGGCCTCATAGTGCCGTAGAAGAGACTCGATAAAACGGCTATGGTTGGTGTGGTTGTCGTTCATCATGCTCTGATGATCCGCTCCGATCATCTTCTCCAGATCGCTGCGTTCACTCATGATGGCGTTCAACTCCGCAACCAGAGACTCTCTTTTGTTGGTGTACTCCTCTACTGTTTGTGGTGAAACAGAGATCAGGTTTTGGGCAGAGGCCAGAAGTTGAGCTTTATCCATTATCCTACTCCAGTTTAACGGGTTTCTTTCATTAAGATAACAGACGGCGTTATCTCTGTCGTCTAGGGTTGAACTCGGGTTTGTCCAGAAAGGTGGTTAAATCTTCAAGTGTGGAAATGTAATATACTTTTTGACCTTTTTTTGCAATCTGAGTGCCGTTGGTCGATAGCCCTTGACCACCGATGATGATCGGAATATCCGGAAAGGCCGAACGAATGGCGGCAATCATTTTTTCCAAACCCGGCAGATTAAAATAGATGGACATGGAGAGGCCAATGATATCCGGCCTCTTTTCCTCGATAAAGCCGATCATCTCGCTGGTTGGCGTGCTTGCCCCAAGATAGAAGGCTTCCCACCCATTCAGTTCTAGAATATCACAGACCATTTTGGCCCCAACCTGGTGCAACTCTTTCTCTACGGAGCCTACAACCGCACACTTTCCAACACTCTCTCCCCGCTCAAACTGGGGATAAACCTGGTTGAGCAACCCTTCGGTTATGGCGGTTGCCATATGTTCCGTCGCAACGGATAGCTGGTTTTTTTCCCAAAGATCGCCAACTTGATACATGGATTTTTGCATCAGTTTTTCGTACAGCACAGGAATAGGAATCTGTTCATTCATTAATGTTTGAACAATTTCTGATGTTTGCCTGCGCTTTCCAGAGAGTAGATTCTGGAAATAGGCCTCATAGAGAGTGTCGGAAATGATCGCCATTATTCGTTACGATGTTTTTTGCAAACAGATCCCATTTAGTTGCCAATCACTTCATATTTACCAAAAGTTGACATCATTGGACATTTTTTCCCCTCTTTTTTAGCTTGGTCCATATCTTTGAAGGCGCGGGCGTGGCCCTCTTTGAATGCCTCTGATTTGGTCCAACCATCGAAGGCGTCGGGGCTGTCCCAATGGCTGATGACCAGATAGGGTTGGTCGGGGTCGGCGGGGCGCAAAATTTCTACATGCTGAAAACCGGGCATTTTTTCAATGGCCTTGGCTCGGGTTTTGAAAAGATGCTCCATCCGTTCAACATAACTGGGTTCGCAGGTGATGTTGTTGATTGCCACGTAGGATTTTTTTTCACGCACGCTTCAGACTCTCCTTTTATAAACTGCAAAACACAATAGAAAAAAAACAAGCATCAGCCAATCCAGAAACCATCTCTCTACTTTAGAGTATGACAAAATGGTATACTATCGCCGGTATTTTGTCCGTAACTTTTAGCTGTTCAAGTGTCGTTTAAAGATGGCCTTATGAATATCACCCCGGCTAACAAACCCCAGCAGGCTATTTTGGTCATCAACGACAGGTAAGCGCTGAATGTTGTGAATGTCCATCTGGACCGCCGCCTTGATGGCCGGGTCGGTTTCGTTGACGGTAAAAAGGGTGCGTATCATCAACTTCTCTACCGTCCATTGCAGCGCATCCCCATAGCTCTCCTCAATTGCCGAGAAGTCGTTGACCATCTGCGGATTTTTCCGAAACGCCTCATAGCCGGGGTACATCGCCTCTAAAATATCTTTTTCGGAGATGATACCCACCAATCGGTTTTTCTTGTCCACCACCGGCATACCACTGATTTTTTTGGCACAGAGGGTTTTGGCCACCTTTCGCAAGGGGTCTGTTGGTCGGACAGTGTGCACTTTTCGGGTCATCACCTCGCCGACAAGCAGGCCACTTTTTTTGGTGACGACTGCTTCGGGTTCGGTAGGTGGGTTGGTAAAGTTTTCCACCCCTTCCCCCGGAACAATAATCTGTTCTTCTTCATCGATGGGTTCGGGAACAGGCCATTGATTGGGGTAGGGGTTGGGCTGGGAAAGAAAATCTGAGGGGTAGGCTTTATCTTCCATGACCGGGTTCCAGAATAGATCGAGTCCCGGTACATCGGTGCTAAACTCAATGGGTATGCCGTTGGGGTCATAGCTGTAGATGGATAAAAAACAGCCGTGGTCAATGACATCCGAACAGGGAAAATCAGCGGCATCCAGCCGGGACATCATATCCCACAGCACGGAAACATCGGCAACACCAATAGAGATATGATCAAAACCAAAAGGGCCGACCACAGGTTCTCCATGGCGACGCATGGGGAGAGGTTCGACCTCATCCCAGGCAAAAAAGGAGATGCGGTTGTTACTTGTAATTTGGAAAAAATATTGCCGATAGCCCGTTTCTCCATACGCATAGATTAATCGGGCACCTATAAGATCTCGCCAAAACTTGACGGTACCTTCAATATCATTGGTGGCAAATGCGGCATGGTGAATTCCGGTAAATTCCTGTTTCATATCAATATGACCATACTATCCTATGGTTGATCAGGGGTGGTGCTGGTTAGATTGAAGAGAGACGGTTTAGCCTGATCACATCATTTCCGTTGAAGAGGCTGTGTACAACAACTCTACAGTATATTTCTTTCTGAAGGAAATGAGTTGATGGTCAAGTGAGCAGGAGAGGGGGGGGGAGCAGAGGGAAACCTCCCCCCTAACGGCCTTAAACCCACGAAACTCAAGCATGCATCATAGGTTGCATCTTGATATTTAGCTTTGCTATAATTTTAGCTATCACACAGTAGTATTCCTTGAAAAACATGGAGAGAACAGAATGATTTCCAACAAAGTAGTCAGTTTAGGGGCGGTATTTGCCATGATGATCATGGCGGCTGGTTTGGCTCAGGCTTCCAGTCATGGTGGCAACCATAACAAGGCAGACGCCTTGGTGATGGAGCGGGAAGCATTAATGGAGGGGATTGGCGGTTCCATGGGGGCCTTGGCCTGCTATCTCAAGGAGGAGTGCAAACTAGAACCCAAAATAGCCAAACGGTTGGCTGTTGGCATCTCTGCCATGGCCAAACCTTCCATCGAGGCGTTCCGTACACCTACCCCGACAGCCAGCAAAAAAACAACGGCCATCGCAAAAATCTGGACAGATTGGGACCAGTTCGAAGAGGGGTTGATGTCAATGTCCACCAAGGCCCAAGGGTTGGCCGAGGCGATAAAAAACGGTAAAATGGGTGACATCAAAGCCGCTATGGGTGAGTTGGGTAAAAACTGCAAGGGGTGTCACGACAATTTCCGGGAGAAAAAATAGTCTGACCCGTCAAGAATAATCTTCACAACAAAAGCCCCGATGGTACTGCCATCGGGGCTTTTGTTGTTAGGGGCTGAGAATCCAGATGGAGCCTTGAACCAGCAGGATGGCCATACCCAGGCAGAGCAGTGCCAGTCGAATGCTTCCCGCTTTAGGGTCACCCTGGGCAACCAGCTGTTCTGGGAACTTTTTTTGACCGGTAATCATGGGCCAGATCAGATTATCGCCAAAGAGAAGCAGATAACTCAACGCAGCCCCCACATGGGTGGCAACCAGGATAAGCAGAACGATGGGGAGTGATTTGTGAATGGCTGTCAACTGGTTGCTGATGGATGAACCAACCAGATGAACCAGGGGAGCATCAAAGTATAAGAAGGTATCCTCATTGGAAAACAGCCCCAGAACAGCCTGAACAAGCACAGCCAGAAGAAGCAAGAGGATCATCAATCCGCCCGCTGGGTTATGACCGACACTATGGGGCTTTTCACCCTCTTTTCCCAAGGCTTTACGCAAATCAACAAGGTAGGCAATGAGGGTTTTCGGACCTTTGACAAAGTGACGAAAGCGGGTCGTTTCCCCCCCCACAAATCCCCAGAGAATACGATAGATTATCAGAGAGAGGATGGCCTGCCCAATCAGAGCGTGTCTTTCCATCATGGCCTGATTGGCTGTGATAAAGGCGCCGATCATTAGGAGCACCAAGCTCCAATGAAACAGGCGGGTAGGGATATCCCACAGTAGAATGGAGCGGGTGGGGGAGCTGTTGTTCATGGGCCATTTTCTCCAGATCGTTGCTTGGAAAGCATTGGTATCTTAAACACAATGCGCTATTATTCCCTGTGAGAGGCTAGCATGACGCAGGCTGAGATATTTTGCAATAGCCGGATAGAGAGTCTCCTCACACCCTTTTTTATATGCATAACTCGATATGGCTTATAAGTTTTCTGACCTTGTCAATCTAGATCATGTTCAGGCGTTGACAGATGCTAATTATAAGGCGTCTGGTGTGCCTATTGGCATTATCGATATTGATGGATCCGTACTGGTCGCCTCTGGTTGGCAGGAGGTTTGCACCCAATTTCACCGTCTTCAACCGGGTAGCTGCCAACAGTGTCACGAGAGTGATGAGTACATCCTGTCCCAGGTTGGCAAGCTCCAACCTGGTCACTTTGTTGAGTATAAATGCAAAAACGGGCTGTGGGATATTGCTGTCCCCATTATCGTCGATGACCAACAGTTGGCGACCTGTTTTTTGGGGCAATTTTTCTATGAAGGGGAAGAGAACGATCTCGACTTTTTCAAACTACAGGCCCAACGTTTTGGGTTTGAAGAAGAGCCCTATCTCCGTGCCTTGAATAAAGTCCCCCATTTTTCAAGAGATCGGGTCAAGGCCATTGTCGACTATAACATTCAGCTGGTCTCCCTACTCTCTGCCATGGGGTTGCAAACCTTAAGTCGGGTAGAAAAACTCAAACGAGTTAAATCCCTTACCGGGGATCAAGAACGGTTTTTCAACCTCTCGGAAGATATGTTTGTCATTGCCGGCTATGACGGTTTTTTCAAGCGAGTCAACTCCAGTTGGGAGACGGTCCTGGGCTGGAGTGAGCAGGAGATTCTCAGCGTACCTTTTATTGAACTCGTCCACCCGGATGATCAAAAATCCACAACCGATGAGGTGGAAAAGCAGCTCAGTTCAGGGAGACCGTCCCTGGCTTTTCGTAACAGATATCGACATAAAAACGGCTCCTATCGATGGTTGGAATGGACCGCTGTCCCCAGTACGGAAAACAGACTGTATGCAGTAGCCCGTGATGTAACAGAGCGGATTATGGCCGAAAGAGAGCTGGAAATTTCGCAGCAACAACTGGAAGAGAGCAAAGCAACCTTGGAGTTGGCCCAGAAAATGGCCCGCATCGGTTTCTGGCGCTACGATATCGAGCTTCAACAGCCAACTTGGTCGGAAGAGATGTTCCGTGTCTTTGGTCGTGACCCCAAACAGGGGGCGCCTCACTATGACCTGCACCCTGAATTCATCCACCCGGATGATTGGGAAATGTTTGATCGTGGGGTTCAACAGTGTGCCCAGGGAATCAGCTACAATCTGGTAGTTCGGGTCATCCATCCTGACGGATCCATCCATCATGTCAACACGCTGGGCCATCCAAGATATTCAAAAAGTGGCAAACTGGTTGGGTTGTTTGGTACCAGCCAGGATATTTCCGGACAGCTGGAGGCCATCGATATGAAGACCGCCAAAGAGGCGGCCGAAAAGGCCAGCGCCACAAAAAGCCAGTTTTTAGCCTCCATGAGCCATGAAATCCGCACCCCCATGAACGCCATTTTGGGTATGGGTGAAATGTTGGCAGAGACCACCCTGGACACCGACCAGAAAAACTATGTTCAGATTATCAATCGTGCCGGGGAGGGGCTTTTGGCCCTGATCAATGATATTCTGGATCTGTCCAAAATTGAGGCCGGACAGTTGGAGTTGGAACAGATCTCTTATGACCTCAAAGGGCTGATCCACCATTCGGCTGATATTGTCAGAACAAAAGCCTTGAGCCAGGGGGTGGGCATTCAGGTTAAAATTGACCCCGATTTTCCCGATCTGATCATGGGAGATCCTCAAAGAGTCCAGCAGATTTTGCTCAACCTGCTCTCCAATGCCATCAAATTTACCGAGCGGGGAAAGGTCACCATTTTGGTCAACCAAGAGCAAGATGGCACCTTCTGTTTGTCGGTCTCTGATACCGGAATTGGCATTGCAGAAGAGAAACTGGCAGAGATTTTTTTCCCCTTCAAACAGGCTGAAACCTCCATAACCCGTCGTTTTGGCGGTACCGGACTGGGCCTTTCAATCTGTCAAAAACTGGTAGAAAAAATGCAGGGAAAAATAGGGGCAACCAGTCAATACCAACAGGGCAGCACCTTCCATGTCCAGCTGCCTTTAGTGGTGGTTGAAGAGCAACCAACAGCCTCACCTCACACCAAAGAGGATACTGCCAATCTCACATCAGACAGCCTGCAGAAAGGACTTTCCATCTTGTTGGCAGACGATGCCGAAGAGAACGGTTCGGTCATCCAGGCTTTTTTAAACAACAGCCCCCACACTCTCACCATTGTAGAGGATGGTCTGCAGGCTGTTGAAGCCTTTAAAGGGGGAAGGTTTGATCTGGTCTTGATGGATATTCAAATGCCGGTCATGGATGGTTATGATGCCACCAAAACCATTCGGCAGTGGGAGATCAACCAGGGTCTGGCCCCCATTCCCATTTTTGCTCTGACAGCCAATGCCATGAAAGAGGATATTGAAAAAACCAGAAAAGCCGGTTGCAACCTCCACCTGACAAAGCCTCTGCGAAGAAAGCGTTTTCTGGAAACAGTCGCCACCGTATTTCCGTTATAAGGCTCTTTTACACCCTTGCCTTGTGATGAGACAAAGTGTCATGAGACAAATCGTCCCATGACACAAAGTGTGGCACAGAACGTTCTGCCTGCCATTTGACAAAACAACCCGATCTACCGAGCCGATTTGCCTATAAAAACAAAAAGTTGTTTTGATAGATAGCCTGAAACCATTCAAAGGAAAATTTATATTTTTTTGGTATGGTTTTTGAACAATATAACCAGATGGTGGGCGGTGCCTGCCTTGATTAAGGATAATAAAGGTCTAAGGATGAGAATTGGTCGAGAAAAGGTGGTGCTGTTTGCAACCATTCTGCTTTTTTGGGTGCTGCTCAATGGTACCCTCGCTCTTGATAGCCTGCTTGTGGGGCTTCTGGCATCGTTTGTCATTACCATTCTCTACCGGGATGGCTTTTCACCTTTTACCGAGTTTCGGGCGACTCCAGCTGGTTTTTGGGCGGCAGGCTGTTTTCTTCTCTATTTTTCCAAAGAGCTGGTCCGCTCCAACCTTAAACTGGCTGCCATTGTTCTCTCCCCCTCCTTACCGATCAACCCGGGTATTATCAAGGTTCGGACCACCTTGAAAAGTCGCATGGGCAGACTCCTGCTTGCCAACTCCATCACCCTGACACCCGGCACGTTGACTGTGCAGTTGGAAGAGGAGTGGCTCTACATTCATTGGGTTACCGTCGAGGCAACCGATATCGACAGTGCTACAGCGCAAATTGTCGCCGGTTATGAAACGTACCTTGAGGTGATGTATGGTTGATTTTCTGGTTTATCTCTCTGCAACCCTGGCTGGGGCGGCCTTTTTGTTGGCTTTGAGCCGGTTTCTCAAGGGACCGACCCTTGCCGATCGGATCGTCGCTTTCGATGTGCTGACCATTATTGCCATAACCGGTATTGTTCTGGTTGCACTGGATGAGGGGCGCAGCATCTATCTGGATGTGGCTCTGGTCTATGCGCTGCTCTCCTTTCTTGGTGTTATTGTGGTGGCCCGTTATCTGGAAAGGGGATTTTAGGTGGATAGTCTGCTGGATCTTATCGGGGGGGTGTTGCTGGTGATGGGCACCGGTTTTCTGTTTCTTGGTGGGCTGGGACTGGTTCGGATGCCGGACCTTTTCAACCGTATTCAGGTGGGGACCAAAGCCACCACTCTGGGGACCATTCTAACCTTGGTCGGGGCGATTTTTTTACACCCTGAATGGGGGCTGAAATTGGCCCTGATTGGTCTGTTCCTCCTTTTTACCAACCCTCTCTCCTCCCAGGTTTTGGCCCGTGCGGCCCATCGCATCGGCATTAAACAGTCCCCGGCTACCAAAGTCGATCGGTTGATTGAGCTTCCCTGGAGGAGACCATGAGTCCCCTGTTAACCATCATGACACTGCTGCTCTCCATCGCCATGATAGGAGGGGCCTGGGTAGCCATACGCAGTTTTAGCTTGCCCATGGCCATTTTGGCCGCGGGGTTGGTCAGCCTTCTGGCTTCGGTGATGTTTCTGATTTTAGCCGCTCCAGATGTAGCCATGACCGAGGCCGCCATCGGGAGTGGATTAACCACGTTCCTCTTCTTTTTTGTCTTGGGACGGGTTAAAGGGGGAGAAGATGATTAAACGCTTTTTTGTTCTGGCCTTGCTGTTTGCTATGGGACTGCTCTTTACCGACCTGCTGTTAAGCTATACCCCAGACACAGAGCTTAACTCAACGGCGCTCTATTATGCCAACCACACGGCAAAAGATTTAGGTGCCGCCAATATTGTCACTGCCATTATCGTCTCCTACCGGGGGTTGGATACCTTGGGAGAGGTGACGGTTCTTTTTCTCTCTGCTGCTATTTTGGTTTTGGTGCTGCCCAAGGGGTGGCGGCGGGGTAAAAGAAAACCTCGTATTCTTCCGTCAACAGGCGAGCTGTTGGGGACGGGTAGCCACCTGTTGGTCCCTCTCATTCTTTTGTTGGGTGTCTATCTGTTTGTCAATGGTCACCTGACCCCAGGTGGGGGGTTTCAGGGGGGGGCCATTATCGCTTCGGCGGCTCTTTTGCTCCTTCTGACCAACCCACTGCAACCGTTTAGCCGTCATCTCTTTTCTGTTGTTGAATCCATTGCCGGGCTATGTTTTGTGGTTATTGGCCTTTTGGGTATCGTCTACGCAGGGGGATTTCTTGATAATCGCCTGCTGCCTATTGGTCAGTTGGGCGAGCTGTTCTCGGCAGGGACCATGCCTATTCTCTACTCTCTCATCGGGTTGAAAGTTGGTGCAGAGTTTAGCTCCATGCTGATAAACCTCTCAGAAACAAAGGACTCCTAATGGTTCTGATTGTCATGTCTACCGGTTTTTTATTAATCCTCATGGGTCTGTACGGCTCTCTGACCAACCGCAATATTTTGCGTATGATCGTCTCTTTTACGGTGACCAATACCGGGGTGAATCTTGTTCTTATTTCGGTGGGCTACATGCCGGGACGCACAGCGCCCATCCTGGATGAGACCGTTGCCGTCTCGGAGGTTGCTCAAAGAATCATCGACCCGGTTCCGCAGGCTCTGGTGTTGACCGCCATTGTCATTGGTGTCGGTGTGACCGCTCTGATGCTGGCCTATGCTTACCGGCTTTACGAGACAAAAGGAACCCTGGATATCTCGCAATTTACGGAGCTTAAGTGGTGAGCCCCCTCGTTTTATTAGGTACCCCTTTGGGGATGGCATTTTTGTTGGGCATGTTGCAGAACAGGTGGCGTTTTGCCTCTTATGGCATCACCCTCCTGACCATGACCTGTATGAGCCTGTTCTCGGCTGATTGGGTGTTGGGGTTTGCTTCTGGCAGCCTGGTTGCAACCGACTTTTCTACCGCGGGGGCCCCACCCCCGTTTGCCATCAGTCTAAGAATGTCCCTGACAGAGGCCAGCCTGATTCTGCTGGTCAACCTGGCGGGCCTCTTCTCCACCCTCTACTTGAAAGAGGAGCTACTGCGGATAGGGCGCCGGGGTATGGCGGTGCTGCTGATTGATATCATGGCCTTGTGTGGCATTATCCTCACCCGTGATATTTTTAATCTTTTTGTCTTTTTTGAACTGGTGGTCATCTCGACGGGTGGCTTGGTTCTGCTCTCCGATGACCAGCGGGCGCCCTCGGCTGGTTTTAAATATCTGATTGTCTCCCAGTTGATTTCGGTCCTTCTATTAATCGGCATCATCTTTGCCTACCACAGCACGGGCACCCTCAACATCGATGGAATGGCAGCGGCTTCCCTGGGTCTGCTCAAGGGGGGGGCTCTGGCCTTTTTTCTTATCCTGATTGCCGTCATAAGCGAGCTGAAGCCCTTTCCGGCCAACGGCTGGGCTTTGGATATTTATGAGTCGGCCCATCCCGCCTTTTCGGCTATTTTTTCGGCAGCCGCCAGTTCGGCGGCCCTGTTTGCGGTGGCTAAACTATTACCCATGGGGGGGGAGAGCTGGCTTCCGGTGGTGAGTAGCATCGGTCTGGTGAGTTTTCTGGCTGCCAACCTTTTTGCCCTGTGCCAAGAGAACGATCGGCGGCTGTTGGGCTACTCCTCCATTGCCCAGACCGGGCTTGTTTTGGTGGTGATTGGTCAGCAGGATATTCTGGGTGAACGCTATCTTTTTATTGCTGGCGGCATCCTGCTGGCACATGCCGTGGCAAAAGCTGGCCTCTATTGGCTTTCGGGCCTTCTCTCCAATCGTCACCTGACGGCCTGGACAGTGTTACGCCAATCGCCGCTGCTGCTCTTTGCTTTCATCAGCTTTATCGCTCTATTGGTCGGCCTGCCGCCTTTTCCGGGTTTTTATGCCAAATGGGAGTTGGTGCACCTGTTGGCTCAGGAGGGTCGTCTGGCTATTCTGGGGCTGGTTTTACTGGGTGCTCTGGTCGAAGCCGGTTATCTGTTCCGCTGGTTTGGCAAGGTCGTTAAACGGTCGGACGGGGGCGAAGAGGCGGCTGTTTTTTCGGTAGCCCCCATCAAAACCCTGGTGGTTTTCGCCGCCGTTGCGGGGGGGTGGAGCTTGGGCTATCTTTGGGGGCAGCTCTCTCTCTTTGATAATATTCTCCACACCATCCCGGTTCTGTTTGCCCTTGGGTTTTTGTTGCTGGAACGGTTTCCCGTCTGGCTGAAAAACAGCTTGGCCATTGTCGGGTTGGTGAGCTATTACCTGATCAGCTATCCGGCCTATGATCCCATGCAGTTGATCTTTGGCACCGTTATTCTCATTGGCGGTGGGGTTATTCTGCTGGCCAGCTACTCTGTCTCGGGCAGACGTATGGGCTTCTATCCTTCGGCCATGCTGATGTTTGCTGGCTTGTCTTTGCTTATTGAGGCCAAAGATTCGTTTCATTTTTTTGTTGCCTGGGAGCTGCTGACGATCGGCTCCTACTTTCTTATCCTGCGTGGTAAACAGTCGGAACCTCATGCTCTCTCCTATCTTGTCTTTTCTCTGGGGGGGGCCTTCCTCATCCTGGCAGGCTTTGCTCTGGCTGCCGAGGGGGTTGAACTGTTTCCACTCTCCTCTTTGTCCCAAGTTACAGCCGACAAAGCCCCGTGGGTCTTTATCTTATTGGCCGTCGGTTTTATGACCAAAACAGCATCGGTTGGTCTGCACATCTGGCTACCGGGCGCCCATGCCGAGGCTGAAACGGATGTTTCACCCATGGTATCGGGTATTCTGCTCAAGGCGGGTCTTTACGGGTTGGTGGTCCTGTTGCTGGGTATGGGTAAGCAGCAGCTTTACGGGGTTGAACTTACCCATGTCATGCTTTGGATTGGGGCGCTGTCGGCTCTTTTAGGTAATTTAATGGCGGTCTTCCAAGAGGATGCCAAACGACTGCTGGCCTACTCCTCCATTGGGCAGATGGGCTATGCCCTCTTTGGTCTGGCCTTGATGAACCATCTTGGCTGGTTGATGGCGCTGATGTTTGTCATCAATCACTACATTTACAAGTCCATGCTGTTTCTCTCGGTTGGAGGGGTCGCCAAACGGACCGGAACACGGCTGATGTACCAAATGGGGGGACTGATCACCCTGATGCCGCTCTCTTTTATTGCGGTCTTGATTGGTATTATCGCTGTTTCGGGTGTGCCGCCTTTGTCAGGGTTTGGCGGCCGGTGGATTTTCTATAACGCCATCCTCACCGCGGAGTATCGTCTGCCCATTATCCTGATTTTTTTAGCCGGTCCCATCGCGTTTCTCTACCTGTTTCGCCTGATTCATACCCTTTTTCTCGGGCAGCTGAAGGATGAACACCGACAGATTAAAGAGGCCCCTTTCTGGCTGATCGTACCCCAGATGATCTTTGTGGCCTGTTTGATGGCTTTTGCGCTGGTTCCGGGTGTGGCACTGCGCCGGTTTGATCTCTACCTCAACCAATTTTTTCCTCAAGGGGGGCTCAACTGGGAAGGGGTGAGCATCACCAGCCAGTTTGGTTACTGGAGCCCTGTCTCTATTATGGTGGTGGTGATGGTGATCTTTGCCTCGCTGCTGGGCTGGTTGATTTTTGTCAACAGAAAAGCCCAAAAGGTTAAGCAGTTCAATATGGTCTTTGCGGCAGAGAGACCCTATCGCCCAGAAACCACTCACTTTGCCTGGAACTTCTTCGCCCCCTATAAAAAAGCCTTGGGGTTTCTCATCCAGCCGCTGGCAACCCGATTTTGGGGGATGGTTATGGATCTGCTGCATACATCGGCTGATCTAACTCGGCGTTTCTATACTGGCAATGGTCAGACCTATGCCATCCATCTTCTGGCCTTTGTGGTGGTTGTCTATCTCTTTTCCATGGGGTCATTGTGATGAACTTTGAGTGGATTCAGATTCCCTATTCTCTATTGACCCTATTCATCGTCATCAATTACGGCCTGCTGCTTAATGCCTTCATTGCCAAAATTGCAGCTCGAATCGGACGGCGACACGGTATCCATCTTTTTCAAAACCATATCGATCTGATTAAAAACTACAGCCTTCGCACCTCCATCACCCACGGCGTCATGTTCTATCTGGGGCCGGTGTTTCGTCTGGGGGGCGGGGTGGGACTGTTGCTGTTTGTCCCTACCCTTTATGGCTCCGAGATGTTCTCCAACCTCTCCTTCTCGGGGGACCTTATCCTGGCGCTCTATTTTGTCTTTTTTGGCGCCCTGGGTATGGCTTTGGGGGCGGGAGAGAGTGGACACCCCCATGCGGCGATCGGCGTCAGCCGAGGTCTTTCGCAGATGACTACGGCAGAGCTGCCGTTTGCTTTGGCTGTTTTTTCGGTGTCGCTTCAGTATCAGACCCTCTCCATAACGGAGATTGTCTCTCTGCAGCAGGGGGGCTTTTTAAACTGGACGCTCTTTACCAACCCTCTGGCGGTAGCGGCTGCCATGCTCTCTTTTTTAGGCTCTATGATGCGCCCTCCCTTTGATGTGGTGCTGGCCCCTCAAGAGATTCCCATTGGCCCGCCTACCGAATACCACTCCTCCTATCTGGCCATGATGCAGACCAACCGGACCATCTTTCCCATCGCCAAGATTGTCATCTACATGAATCTATTTTTTGGTGGCGCTGCCAGTTGGCCGGTCTTTTTTCTGAAAGTCTTTTTAATCTATATGGTCTCGGTGTTTGTTGGTGTGGTTTTTCCTCGCTTTCGGGTTGAGCAGTCCATCCGTTGGTTTTTAATCTATGCGGTGCCATTGGGCATTCTTTCGATCCTATGGGTATGAGGTAACATGAAAAAAGAGCTAGAAAAACGCACCATCAAAGGGCCGGATGGCTTTGAGTTTGAGGTTGACCCGCTCACAGATTACTACTGCGACTTGCCCCCCACGGTTCAAACACCGGCCTATACCAGAATAATCGAGTCCTTTTTTAACTGGGCTCGGTCGGAATCCCTGTGGATTTTGGGGTTTGGCACCGGCTGCGGTGCCATCGAGATGCGGCCCCTCATGACACCCCGGTTTGATGCCTACCGTTATGGTGTGCAGTGGCGGCCCACACCACGTCAGGCCAATCTGTTTGTTATCTCCGGGTATCTTTCGGTCAAAACCCTCAAACGGGTTATCCGCTCATATGAGCAGATGCAAAGCCCTAAATATGTCATGGGTTTGGGATCTTGCACCATTAATGGCGGCATGTATTGGGACTCGTACAACACCATTAAGCGCCTGGACGATTTTCTGCCAGTCGACCTCTATGTGGCTGGCTGCATGCCTCGACCGGAGGCTCTTTTAGCTGGCTTTCAGGAGCTGAAAAAGATTATTCGCGCCGGTGAAGGGGAGGGAGCCAACGAGTATGCCAAACGGTTTGAGTGGTATAAAAAAAATCAAAAACGAACGATCCATGACTGGGATATGCCGGACTACAACTGGTAGCTTATGATGCGTGAACTCTATAAAAAAACAAAGCAACTTTTCCCTCTGGGCGACCTGACCGAGCAGCGTCACGATCTGGTTTTTGTCTCTATTCCACACCCGTTTCTCTCCTCGCTGTTACGCCACTTGCGAGATAAAGAGGGGTTTAGCCATTTGGTGTTGCTGACAGCGGTCGACTGGCTGGAGAGAGGGGAGTTTCAGTTGACCTACCTGCTTTGCAACCGCAGCAAAGCCTGGGATATGGGGGTGCGGGTGGTGCTACCCCGTGAGGGGGCCACCATGGAGAGTATCCATACCCTCTGGCCCACGGCGGCAACCTATCAGCGAGAACTTAAAGAGATGTTTGGAATCGATTTTCCTGGTAGCCCCGGCGTCAACGACGATTTTATCCTGGAGGGGTGGGACGATATTCCTCCGTATCGTCGTGACTTTGATACCCTGAAGTTTGCCGAAGCACGTTTTACCCAACGACCCGGTCGAGAGAGCCTTGATCCGGCTCAACACATGGCAAAACATCATTCGGACGGGAGTTGATATGGTCTACCAACCTGACCGCAGTCAATATCCACAACAGCGGGCCGATGGCAGCTTGGATATTGATTTGGAATCCGGTAAATATCTCAAGCTCTGGCAGGGACCGCAACACCCCGGCATCACCGGCAACATGTCTTTGGAGTTGACCGTGTGTGGTGATGAGGTGGTGGAGGCTAAAACCCATGTGGGATACCTGCATAGAGGGTTCGAAAAGCTGATGGAGCGGCGCACCTTTATCCAGTGTTTCCCCATTGTCTGCCGGATCTGTGTACCGGAGCCAGATTTTAACGAATATTGCTATGCGGCAGCCGTGGAAGAGTTGGCAGGCATTCAACCCCCGGAGCGATCCGACTGGATTCGCACCCTGATACTCGAAATGGGGCGCATCAACAGCTATCTCATGTTCCTGGGTGGGCAGGCGGGTAGTTTGGGTTTGGGGGTTGTTGCCCAGTGGTCTACCTATGTTCGAGACTTGATGCTGGACCGTTTTGAGGAGCTGACCGGCGCCAGAATCTACCATATGTTTATTCTGCCGGGCGGGGTTCGTGGTGATCTGCCGGAAGGGTTTCAACAGCGGATGGAGGAGACCCTGAAAGAGATAGAGCGTACCCTTGGAGATATTGAGGATGTGATGTTTTGCAATGCGGTCTTTAAAAAGCGCACTGTCGGCCTGGGTTATATCGACCCCGCTCTGTTCAACCCTTATGGTGTCACCGGCCCCAATGCTCGGGCTGGAGGGGTGGCCAAAGATGTCCGTCGAGATCAACCTTATCTGATCTATTCCCAACTGGCGTTTGAACCAATCGTCGGCCAAGATTCAGACGTCTTTGCTCGGGCTGATGTTCGGCGTCGGGATCTGCTGCTCTCCATCGACCTGATTCGACAAATTTTGGCAGGTATGCCCAAAAAAGGGCCGGTGATGGCTAAAATTCCCAATGTACTCCACTGGAAAATCCCTCCGGGTGAAACCTATATTCGTGGTGAATGCTCCCGAGGTGAATATGGCTATTATCTGGTCACCGATGGCAGTGGCTATCCACGCCGAGTGAATGTGCGTGGCCCCTCTTATACCCATGCGGTTGCCCTGCTGGAACGTCTCATTGTCCATGTGAATATTTCTGATGTAGCAGGGTTGATGGTCTCTCTGCACACCTATCCCCCAGAGATCGAGAGATAATCATGAGCATACAGGATCTCCTCTCACCTTTTACGGCATGGAAAAATCTCTTTCGGGACCCGGTCACCATTCAAGACCCTTTTAACGACCGACCGGGGTCTGAGCGGTATCGTGGTTTCCATAAAAACGATGTGGCAAGCTGCATCGGCTGTGGCACCTGCGAAACCATCTGCCAAAATGCCGCCATCGATATGGTGGTGGGGGAGGGTGAGCCGACAGGAGCAGGGGATTCGGGGTTAAGACCCCGTATAGACTATGGTCGCTGTTGTTGGTGCGCCCTCTGTGTGGATATCTGCATGACCGGCTCTCTGACCATGTCCAACGCCTACACCTGGGTGGAACGTGACCCGGACGCCTATCGATTTACTCCCGGTGTGGATAAAAAATCGTGGGATAACGCTCCCCTCGGTTATCAAAGGGCAGAATCCCACCGTCTGGCCCCCACCCAAAGGGTGACCATGGGAGAGGTGGCCCCGGAGAGACGAATTGGCTCCTTTGAAGAGATTGTCCAGGGGTATGGCGTCGAACAGGCCCGGCTAGAGGCGGATCGGTGCGTCTCTTGTGGGCTCTGTATTGCGACCTGCCCCACCCATATGTCCATTCCAGACTATATCCAGTCGGTACGGGATGGTGATTATGAAAAAGGGTTGGCTCTACTCTACGAAACCAACCCCTTTTCCAATGTGTGTGGCCGGGTCTGTACCCATAAGTGCGAAACAGTCTGTGCTGCCGGTCATGAAGGGGAACCGGTGGCCATTCGTTGGCTTAAGCGGCATATTGTCGATCAACTCCCGGTGGAAAAATATCGTCGCATTATTGGGGACCCCAAACCGCCAACCGGCAAGCGGGTAGCCGTTATCGGTGCAGGACCAGCCGGATTGACTGCAGCCTTTGACCTGGCAAAGATGGGACACAGTGTGGTGGTGTATGAGGCCCGAGAAAAACCGGGGGGGATGTTCCGTTACGGTATTCCCGAATATCGCCTGCCGTATGATGCCATGGATATTGATATCGAGATTATCACCTCCATGGGGGTAGAAATACGCTGTCATAACCGTGTCGGAACCGATATCACCATGGAGCAGCTGCATCAGGAGTATGATGCGGTCTTACTCTCTATTGGTCTGCACCTGGGACGCTCAACCCGCATTGCCGGCTCCGATCATAAAGGGGTTGCCAAGGCGGTGGATCTGCTCAGAGATATTGCCGATGGAAAGAGCATTGACGTACCCAAGCAGTGTGTGGTCATCGGTGGCGGCAATGTCGCCATGGACATTGCCCGCAGTATGGCTCGCTTGCAAAAAAGCACCCAGGGCGAAATAAGAGTAACGGTAACCGCCCTGGAAGATCTGGACCATTTTCTGGCTGACCCCGAGGAGGTTAAAGAGTGTGGCGAGGAGGGGATTGCCATTCTCGACTCTCGTGGGCCGCAAGAGATCTGTCTTGACGATCAGGGGCAGATAATAGGGTTGCGTACTTGGGGGGTTGAGTCCATATTTGATGAACAGGGCCGGTTTGCACCCCGTTATAATCCAGAGGATGAGCAGATTCATCCTGCTGACAGGGTAATCGAGGCCATTGGTCAACAGTCTGATGTGACCCTTTTAGGTGAGGCGTTAACAGAAAAACTGGCGTGGAATAGGGGTCGTATTGCTGTGGATGGTCAAGGTCGCACCTCGGAAGGGTGGTTATGGGCGGCAGGAGATTGCGTTAACGGCCCGGATGTGGTCCATGCGGTGGCAGATGGCCATCGGGTAGCCACCGACATCGACCTGATGCTCCAAAAAAAGCGATAGGGGATCCTATGAAGCAGCAACAGCGGGACAAAGAGAAGTTGTTAAAGGCTAAAAAAAGTATCGTTGAAATTCTGGAGGTTGCCATGGAATTTGAACGGACGGCTCAGGTTTTTTATGCCGAATTGGCCTCTCGGGTCAGCAAACGGATTCGATATCTGGTCGAGGAGCTTGCTGAAGAGGAGCAGGGCCATTACGATCGGTTCAAAAAACTACGGGATCGGGAGGATCTGGAAGAGCAGATTAACACCCTCATCACTCTTCCCGCCAGTGACGGCCATTTTTCCGATGCGGTGCATCTGCCTCAGTTAGGGGAGAAGCCAGACGACCAGGAGGTGCTGCAATACGCGCTCTGGCGTGAACATCTTGCCATCGATCAATACCACGCGCTGGCAGAGTCGACGGCACCCGGCCCAATCCAGGATCTTTTCCTGTTTTTGGTGGATGAAGAGACCAAACATAAAAAAGAGCTGGAAAAAATCTACTATGAGGTAGTCCATAGTGGTGGGGTCTGACCACGCCAACCAAGCTGCTGCAGAAGCCCGCTGAGCTTTCTATATTAAGGAGTCGCCACGTTAGAATGGATATTAAGATATACGTTGATGCCGATGCCTGTCCGGTCAAGGAGGAGACTGTCCGGGTGGCTGAACGTCATCAAGTGCCGGTCTTCATGGTAAGCAACCAGTGGATGCGTCTGCCCCAAAGTCCCCTGGTGCAGTTAAAGTTGGTGGAGGGGGGGATGGACAAGGCGGATGATTGGATTGCCGAGGAGATCGGCGCAACGGATGTAGCGATTACAGCGGATATTCCACTGGCGGCTCGCTGTCTGGAAAGAGGGGCCAAGGTAATTGGTCCCACCGGCAAACCCTTTGATGACGACTCCATCGGCATGGCTCTCTCCATGCGGGACCTGAATGCCCATCTGCGCGATACCGGCGAGATAGCCGGCAACAACCCCAGCTTTCAGAAAAAAGACCGTTCCCGTTATTTGAATAGTTTGGAAAATATTCTTCAAGGGATCAAACGCACGGCCTCCTCCTGATGAGTGAATATCTGGAAAAAGAGTGCCCCAACTGCGGGCAGCAACTAAGAATACCCAAAAAAGTCGGTGGAATTCTCATGGCTTGTCCTGCTTGTGGACACCGATTCAGCTCCGATTTCAAATGGGGGGGTGTTGGCAAGCCTCAAGGGGTACTTGGTAGAATTTTCAACCTGCCTCAGACCCTGATCCAGAAGATCAGCCGGCTCTTTTCTGGCCCATGAACGGTTGGCAGCGATGATCTTTGTCAGCAAACAGATTGTTATTCCCGAAAGTGAAATTCAGTTGGACTTTGTTCGGGCATCCGGCCCTGGTGGGCAGAATGTCAACAAAGTGGCCACCGCCGTTCAACTGCGTTTTGATGTCAGGGGATCATCCTATCTGTCAACGGATGTACGAGACCGGCTTGTTCGGCTCGCTGGCAGTCGGATGACGGAGAGTGGGGTTTTGATTTTGGATGGTCGGCAATTTCGCAGCCAACGTCGCAACCGGATGGATGTCATAGAACGGCTGGCCGATCTGATTCGCCAGGCTCTACCACCCCCAAAACCCCGCAAAAAAAGCCGACCCACTCTAGCCTCCAAACGCAGAAGACTGGAAGGAAAACGCCATCGCTCCATGGTGAAAAAACAGCGTGGCAACAAACTGAGCATGGATGAATAGGCCAGGGAGAGACAGATGGAAATTCCTTTTGAGCAGTTGAACCCCGACGTGTTGTACGCCATTGCAGAGGATTATGTCACCCGTGAAGGGACAGATTATGGTGCGGTTGATCACACGTTAGAGGTCAAAGTGGCCCAGGTGCTAAGGCAGATCAAGCTGGGTCAGGCGGTCATTCGCTTCGATCCCAAGAGTGAGACCTGCGGAATCTTTCCCAAAGAGTAGCCCCCTCTCTTACATGCCAAGAAAGCGCGTTACGCCTTGATCCAACAGATGCAGGCCATACCCAGCCAGCAGCAGGCCCAGCAGGCGCATGGTCCAGAGGTAGGATGCCCCGGTCAAAAAAGAGCGAACCCGACCTGTTATCAGAGCAATCACCATTTTCCCTCCGATCAACATCAAATAGAACCCCGCCAAAAAAAGCCCGGCATGGGTGGTGGATTGGTGCAAGGCCTCTAGAAGGATGGGGGCGCCAATGGTAAACCAGAACAGGTAGGGGTTGGGGCTGGTCCCATTGATCAGCACCCCTTGGCGCAGAGAGTGGGGCAACCGAGGGGTGATATCTAAAACCACCGGTTGAATACGCATGCTTTGCCAGCCAATCCGCAACAGATAGAGACCACCAACCACCGAGATAACCGCCAGGAAGAGCTGTAAACTGGCGGCCTGGTCGACAATCCATAGAGAGACGGCAATAATGGGGAGATCGGTAATCAGGGGGGAGAGGGCCACCTTGAGCCCCTCTCTGGAGTCATATCGCAGGGTTTGGGAGATTACCAGGGTAGTTAGAGGGCCAGGAGCAAAGCCGGCAGACAGCCCAAACAGAAGGGCGGTAAGGGTTAAGGATAGCACCGGTCAGCCCCGCAGCAGCAAGCCAACAAACTTGTACCCCTGTTTATGGTTGAACCTTGGCTGGCAGGCGGTATTGATGCCATAAAAACGGTGTTCAATCGCTTGGGCTGACAGGATGGCGGTGGCCTGCTTTTTCCCGCCATATAAGGTACCTGGCACCTGGGCCGTATTGTGGCATGTCGCAGGGTTTTTCTCAGTCATGATATCACTCTCTGATCGGGTGAATGGTAGGGTTGGTAAAGGTGTGTTATCGGTAAAACACGCATTTTTCTATCTTTTCTACTCAGATTGAGGTATAGATCTGGAGTCAACTTTGCGAGACCGCCAGCAAGGAGTAATCGATTCCATGTCACCTTATCCTGAAAATAACCGTTTTTAGGGTAACCGATACCTAAGAAAGAGAGACCGTTTTTTTTTGGGTCGTATTGAATGAAACCAACAACGATTCTGGGATACAGCCCACATGAGTTCAAGTTCAGTACGCATCCGCTATCAGACCATAGAGTTTGGAAAAATGGATATTCATATCCGTTCGCTGCGTGACAGGCAAGAGTATTCTGATCCGATCGGTACCGCATTCGATCTGGGAATCTACTCTTCATCATGGTCACTGTTTGGTGTTATCTGGGCATCGGGAGAGCTGCTTGCTCACCTGATGAGTGAATATGAAATTAAGGGGCTGCGTATCTTGGAGGTCGGCTGTGGCATCGGGCTTGCCAGTCTTGTGCTCAACCATCGTTCAGCCGACATCACCGCTACCGATTATCACCCTGAGGCCGAGACCTTTTTGATGGAGAATGCAAAACTCAATAAAGATGAAAGCATTCCGTTCCTTCGCGCCAATTGGTCTGAAGAGCAGGATGCGTTGGGTAAGTTTGACCTGATAATCGGCAGCGATCTTTTATATGAAATGGGCCATGCCAAAGCTCTGTCCAACTTTATCAATCGCCACGCCAACCCAGGTTGCAAGGTGATTCTTATTGACCCCGGACGGAGTCATCACTCAAAATTCAGCAAGAGAATGATCGAACTAGGCTACTCTTTCAGCAAAAGCTCTCCTCAATCGGTTCAACACTTAACCCAACCCATGCGCCATGCCGTCAACTTCCATATTCTGCGCTACACTCTGACATAAACCTGGAAACGGCTGATTGCTGGCGATGGAGTTAAAAAAAAAGCACCACCCCAAATAGGGTGGTGCTTGATCTTACGCAGCTTGATGGATCAGCTTAGAGGCCAACCACATTTTCACAAGCAGGGCCTTTTTGGCCTTGGACGCAATTGAACTCAACACGCTGACCTTCGGCCAGTGATTTGAAGCCGTCTCCGCTGATTGTTGAGTGATGAACAAAGGCGTCGCCTTTACCACCGTCACGCTCAACAAAACCAAAGCCTTTGCTGTCGTTGAACCATTTTACGATACCTGTTTCACGTTCTGACATAATCTTCATTCCTTCAAAAAAATAATGGGATTTGGTGTTACGTTGAGCCGAACCACATTAGTTAATCACGAATGCAATGAGTCTGAGATCTGTGAACTGTAACTGAGGACCTAAAAGGGAACTGAGGACAGAAGAGACCAACTGGGACTGCAAAGAAGTTATGATAACGTGCAGAGGTTGTGCTTTCAATTAATTTACCAAATTTACAAGGCGGATAGTGACACGCTGTTTCAGCCATGTCAAACAAAAAATAGTTTTCTCTGTTATTTCACCTAAGGATCAAGGCGAATAACCAAGCCAACCCAGCGTCAAAACTCTCCTGTTTATCGTTGCTATAATCTCTTGATCTACCGTTTTTTTCCCGCTTGGGCAAAGGCTGTCGCCATGGCACTTTCGGTTGGGGATGAAGATTGCCTGACAGCCTTTTTTGCTGGTTTTTCAGGCTGTTTTATCTGATGGCGGGGAACGCCTTGTTGTGGTCTTGTGCCCGAGGCCTGTTCCGGCGTGTCATCCAAGCGCATGCTCAGGGCGATCCGTTTTCGGTTTATATCCACCTCCATCACTTTTACCTGCACAACCGCTCCAGCTCGGGTGACGGCGTGGGGGTCTTTGACAAATCGATTGGCCATGGCAGAGATATGGACCAAACCATCTTGATGAACACCAATATCAACAAAAGCACCAAAGTTGGTGACGTTACTGACCACCCCCTGCAGAATCATGCCCTGTTGCAGATCCTTCATCTCCTCCACCCCCTCCTGGAAGGTCACAGTACGAAAGGCGGGGCGTGGATCGCGGCCCGGTTTTTCCAACTCACCCAGAATATCCCGCACTGTGGGCTCACCAAACTGATCATCGACAAAATCACCCACAGAAAGCGTGCTGAGAATCTCACTGTTCCCGATGAGCTTTCCCAGATTGATGCCGGTTTGTCGCACAATTCGCTCCACCAACGGATAGGACTCCGGGTGGACGGCAGAACGGTCCAGAGGGGTGTCTCCGTTTTGAATACGGAGAAATCCTGCTGCCAACTGGAAACTCTTGGGGCCGAATCGAGGTACTTTATTCAGGGCTTTGCGGTTGCTGAACAGACCATTCTTATTCCGATAGGCAACAATATTTCTGGCCAACGTAGCATTGAGCCCAGAGACACGTTCGAGCAGAGGAGGGGAGGCGGTATTAATATCCACCCCAACCCCATTGACCGCATCCTCCACCACGCCATCCAGAGAGTGGGCCAACTGCTTGGGGTCGATATCGTGCTGATACTGCCCGACACCGATGGATCTGGGGTCGATCTTGACCAGCTCCGCCAGAGGGTCTTGCAGTCGCCGGGCGATGGAGACGGCACCCCGTAGGGAGACATCCAGCTGAGGCAGCTCCTGAGAGGCATATTCTGATGCGGAGTAGACAGATGCCCCTGCTTCACTGACCACCACACCGGTAATGTTGAGTTCGGGTTGCTCTTTTTTCAGCTCTGTCACCAAGCGATCGGTCTCCCGTGAGCCGGTGCCGTTACCGATGGCGATAAGGCGAATGGCATGTTTATGTACCAGGGAGGCGATTATCTTTTGTGCCTCTCGCCATTGATTTCTGGGCGGATGGGGATAAAGGGTTGTGGTCTGCTTAACCTGGCCTGTCTCATCGACAATGGCCAGTTTGACCCCGGTACGAATACCAGGGTCCAGCCCCATGACCGGCACCATGCCCGCCGGGGGTGAGAGCAGCAGATCCCGAAGGTTGGAAGAGAATACCCGTACCGCTTCCTGGTGGGCCTGTTCGATCAACCGTTTTGTCAGGTCTGTATCCAGATGGGGTTTGAGCTTTTTGCTCCAGGCGTGGTGAACGGCGTCCAATAACCATGAATCACCAGGACGACCCTGGTTTTTAATGGAAAAATGGTGGCAGATTGATCGTTCGCCTGATGAGACTGTTTTTCCACTGTTTTCCCCATCCAACTTATCGATCAGGCTGAGCCTGAGAATACCCAGGGTTTTTCCTCGTACCAGGGCCAGAACCCGATGAGAGGGGAGCTTTTTTAACGGGTGTACAAAGTCAAAATAGTCAGAAAACTTCTCACCTTCCAGCTCTTTTCCCTTGACCAACCGGGACTGAATCTCCCCACGATTCCACAGCGCTTCACGCATTTGACCAACCAGGGTGGCATCCTCGGAGATCAGATCGGCAAGAATGTGTTTCGCCCCATCCAGTGCAGACGCCACATCGGAGATCCCTTTTTCGGCGGAGAGAAAAGAGCGTGCCTGCTGTTCGGGCCGAAGGGGTGGATTGTTCAGAAGCGCCATCGCCAAGGGCTCTAAACCGGCCTCTCTGGCAACAGAGGCCTTGGAGCGGCGTTTAGGGCGATAGGGTAGATAGAGATCTTCGAGTTGGGTTCGGGTTTCCGCTGCCAGGATGGCGGCCTCCAGTTTGGGGGTGAGTTTCTCCTGCTCCCGAATGCTGTTTAATACTGTTTCACGGCGCTCCTCTAAATCCCGTAGTTGACCCAGCCGTTTTTCCAGATCTCGCAAGTGACTATCGGTCAGACCGCCTGTCACCTCTTTTCGGTAACGAGCAATAAAGGGGACCGTAGACCCCTCATCAAGCAGTTGAATGGCGGACAGAACCTGTTGAGGGCGAACCCCCAACTCTTCGGCAATACGGTGATGAATGGCTTTCATGAACATCCTGTCGTTTACTGGGCATGGTGTCGAACCAAAAGTGAATAAAGCAATGGACTACCCGCAATCGTACCATCTTGTTCATTCTAAGTCATCCGCCCCCAACCTATACGCCTCTAATGGTTGTTCCGGCTCTTAGAGTGGTCATTTTTGTGCTGTTTTTTCTCTTTTTTCCCATTTTTTTCGCCATTCACACGATTATGCCGAGACCGTTCATTACTCATGGCCTTGCCACGAGCTGCTTTGTCTTTCTCCCAGCCTTGAGTACGATTATCCGCTTCATCCGAGCTGTTTTTTTCCAACGCTTCATAGTCAACAGGAAATTTTCTATCACCAGTGACCACTTCAGCCGTGCCGACACTCCTGTCGCCAATGGTTTTAAACCGCTCCCAAGCCCCGCGCATACGTTCCGACCAGGTTGGTTCAGCATAGAGTGGAGAGGATAGGGTAAGAGTGGCAAGGAGCGTTAACAAGAAAACTCGAAAAAAATTCATCTATTCACCTTAAGTAAAAGTGTGCGCTGTATCCTGGTTTCGGTTCGTGTACCCACGTTAGGGTTGCAACCGCCGAAGCCATGACTATTGAATCGCCTTGAAAAGGCAGCTTTTGGCATAACTGGCCGCATCATTGGAGGACCACTCACCCTTGGGTTGGTTGTTCATCTGCTCACACCACTTGTCACTGCCCACTTCAGCCGAACAACCTCCCAGAAAAGCCAGCACCACTCCAAACACAATCCAACGTTGATAGCTTTTGTCAATGATGAGTCTCTCCAATAGGGATAAAGGTTGCATAACCTTGCCAATCAGCAGGTTGGATGTTACGTAGAGGTGAGGGGGCTGATACGAATTTCTACCCTTCGATTGGTACTACGACCGGCACTGGTATCATTGGTAGTAACCGGATGGTTTTCTCCAAACCCTTTGGTTGCAATGCGCTTTCTCATCACCCCTTGTGTGATGAAATATTGACCGACACTGGCGGCCCGATTTTCAGAGAGTTGCTGGTTCATCTGAGCGGAACCGGTACTGTCGGTATGACCAAAAACATCCACCAAGCTTTTGGGGTACTCATTAAGCACCAAAGAGACCGAGTTCAACACCTCATAAAAGTTTGATTTAACCGAAGCGGAACCAGAATCAAAGGTGATGTTCCCCGGCATGTTCAGCACAATTTCATCACCGACTCGTGTCACACTCACCCCAGAGACTTGCAGACGTTGGCGCAGTTTAGTCTCTTGCACATCCATGTAATAGCCGGCTCCACCCCCTGCCAAGGCACCAACACCGGCGCCAATCAGTGCGTGGTTGCGTCTCTCTCGGCTATCATCACCGGTCAACATACCGATAAGGGCACCGCTGGCCGCACCAATACCCGCTCCATAGGCCACTTTTCCAACTTGCTTCTCTCCGGAATAGGGGTTGACGGTACACCCTGTCACCAACCCGGCAAAAATGAGGCCAACTACCAGTGATATATTATCTTTTTTCATGTTTAAAACTCCATTGTGTGGGTTATTGTTTTGCAGTTATGGTCAGTTAAAACCAAATTGGGACAATGGTTAAAGGCAAAGTCAACACCTTGGGAGGCCTTGCAGACCCCCAAACCCCCACGCTTTTAAAGTAAAAAAAAGCAACGTCAAACTCTTAGGACCTTGGGCGCTGCCCAAACCTGCTGGGAAGGCATGCATGCCTTCCCAGACCCATCCGCAATCGTTTTGTACAAATTTGGTTTGAAATCTCTATATTTGCTTGGAAGAGGCTCCTTGCTCCTGCATCAACAGCGCATCGGTGTCGATCATCTCAGCGTTGGCCCATTGATAGGGCAGGGTGAAGAAGATCATAGCCACCATCAGAGGCAAGGCCATGAAACGTTTTGAACGAAGGATCGCTTGCAACATATACCTTATTCCCTGTCAGCTAAGTTGAAAAAGCCTGTTCCCGATAAACCAGCCCATTGAGAATGATAACATTTCTGTTATCTATGTGGGGTATCCATCCACACTGGTCCCTATCCTATCAATCCAGGGATAGTCCGTTCCTGATGGATTGTAAGGCAACGCCTTATCCTAGATTCGCCCGAGCAATAACAGTACGATCAAAACGACGACAATAAGGCTAATAAAGCCGCTAGGACGGTTTCCCCAACTGCGGCTATGGGGCCACATTGGCAGAACACCAACCGCCATGAGCAACAGCACGATGATGAGAATGGCAGCAAGACTCATTGTCTTCTCCAGATTGGGTTGGCAAACCTGCGATGTACTCTTAACGTGATCCAAAAAAGGCAATCAGACCGCCCCCGACGGTAGCCGCCAGACCAACAACAAAGTACCTCATGGTTCCATTGCTGTAGCGACCGGTAAGAGTGTTGGCAAACTCCTCCACCGGTGTCTGTGTGGCGTTGAATGCAAAGCCCAAAAGGAGCAGCCCAACGGCAAAAATGGCCAGTCCAACGGTTCGGTTCATTTTCATGTGTTTTCTCCATGGGCGACCATTAGACATCAAGGTTGTTCCTCACAGCCTTGATGTTCATTTATAGGAGTGATAATGCGCTAAAAAAGAGAATGAAGCTGTTCAAGTTTGCACATAAAGTATCTTTTAAATAGAGTAGAGTGTATTTAAAGTTTCAGTAAGCCGTACTTTAAATAAAATGAAGTGTTCAGCATGGAAAAACAGGTAATACAAGCGGTATTCAGGCTTTATCTTGTGAGGAGGCAATGCTATAATACCATATCTGGATATATTCAACAGGTCTCCTGATCTTTTATTTCAGACAACGATTTGCCTAGAACCGTGTCCGATCTTTACTTGCGAGCTCACCACCCGCCCACTTGTTGCTGTGGAGACCCTATGATAGCCAAACTACCTGAAAAAGTCGGGAAGGAGTCGAAGTTTGATGCTCAGGCTTTCCTCTCTTTGGTTGAAGTCGGGCGGCGTAGTGTCAAGTACCAGGAAAAAGAGATCATCTTTCGGCAAGGGGATTGTGCCAACACCGTTTTCTATATCAAGCAAGGCGCCGTACAAATTACGGTTGTCTCTGACCAAGGCAAGATAGGCATGATTGCAAGGCTTGGGGCTGGTGATTTTTTCGGTGAGGGGTGTCTCGCCGGTCAGGAGTTCTACCTCTCCTCTGCCACAACCATAGCCGCAACAACCGCCGTCAGTATCGACAAAGCGGCGATGATTTGCTTGCTCCACGAGCAGCCAGAGTTGTCAGAGCTGTTCACAGCCTTCCTGCTGTTGCGTAATATCCAGATCGAAGCCGATCTGGTTGACCAACTGTTCAACTCTAGCGAAAAGCGGCTCGCCCGTGTGCTTCTGCTACTTGCCAACTTCGGCAAAGATGGCAAGATGGAGGCGGTGATTCCTAAGATCAGCCAAGAAACGCTGGCAGCTCAAGTGGGCACAACACGAGCCAGGGTCAACTTTTTCATGAACAAATTCCGCAAGCTTGGCCTGATTGAATACAATGGCGGTCTGAAGGTGCATTCGGCCCTTTTGAATATCATCATCCACGATTAAGATAGCCGTATCTTTCAGCCACTTTTCATCAAGGCCGGAAGTTTCCAGGCTTTCTTTTCACCATCTATACGCCTAATCTTGGCTGGAGAGGCGATAGAGATAAATTGTAAGACGACGAACCTCCCCTATCTCCACAACCCTCTCTGGATGCCATCCGGGAATTTCAAAGGTAATGGAGGCTACCCAACTGTCAGGGGGCAGTTCCGATTTAAATTTGCTCCGCAAAGATTCCATAGCCCCAGGAAAAAGATAGCAGACCACAAGAGAGGCATGGGATAACGAAGTGTCATAAAAATTTTCTCGGCGGATGGTGATGTTTTTTTGTGATGAAAGGCGGTTGTAGAGCTGGCTCATTAACCAGGGAATCCAGGATAACTCCACTCCAATTACCTGAGATTGTGGGTATTTTTCAGCCAAACATTGAACCAAACCGCCCCAGCCACTACCAAGGTCCCAGATCTCTCCCTGGGCTTGGACAGAGTCGGGGAGGGCCTCGATGAGGGCACGACGCATCTGACGGTTAGATGGCCATGGAGAGATGTCCACATCCAGACTTTGCTTGAATAAAAGGATGAATAAAAGGGTGGGTAGAGCAAGGGTCAAAATAATGATCAACACACGTGTAGCTCCCATTCAAAGTTTCCATACGGATTTCTTATCCCTTTCAATTGGAAGAAAAAGACCGCTAAAGGTGCATGGGATGGAATAAACAAGCAAAAGAAGAGGTGAATCATGATTTCACAGGTTTCCATCCGATAAAAAAAAATGGTATAATCCCCAGATTGAAGTGTACCTTAAGCACTTGCAAGTAATGACCATCTCAACTATAGAGGAATAAGTGACCTATGAGCGCTCCGAAGAAATCTCGTCCAAAAGTTCCCGATGGAAAGACCAAGTTTTTCACCACCCGGCAGAAAGCCGCAAATGAAAAAGGCTTCGTCGGCTATGAAACCATCTGGGTAGAGATGCAAAAAGTGGCCCAGTACCAGACCCCAAAGCGCCCCTAAGCTTTCCTGACCGCACGAACCCCTATCCAAGGTTCGTGCGGTCAGGATACGTTCTCTCCTGCTCATGCTTCCCAAACGTTGTGGTTTAACAACACCCTCTCCTACCCCCTAACCCCCCTCTACAGAGAAAACCAAAAAAAACCGCCTGGCGGGGCGGTTTCTGATGAATCTATTGGGGTGTTGTTGAGTGAGTTCCAGATTAAATCTCAACCTTTAAAGCACCGTCTACATCAGGCCCATCTTCAATGACAGGACCACCCACCTCAATCTCTTCGTCGGTGGCTTCTCGAACCGAGATAATCTCCAAGGTAAACAACACATCACGGCCACACATCGGGCTGTTTCCGTCGATAGTTACCCGCTTGCCATCATTTTTGGTAACATAAAAGGTCTTGGTCTCCCCCTTGTCGTTTTCCATGATCACTTTGGTGCCCACTTCCCGGTAGGACTCGGGTACCTTTTCAATGCTTTCGACAAAGACCAATGAATTGTCTCGGCGACCGTAAAGCTCATTACAATCAATCGGCACTTCAATCACATCACCAGCCCGCTTGCCTTCCAACTCGTCGGTCACCATAGAGCTCAGTACCGATTTGGTGCCGTGAACGTAGCCCAAAGGAAACTGGACATCGCTCAGAACATCCCCACTCTTGGCATCGACCACCTTGTAGGTTAATTCGACAAATTTGTTCTCTTGGATCGTATCAATCATGATAAACCTGAATCTAAAAGACTAGAAAATGGATGCAGCAAAGATTTTTACTTCACCTTTTTCGTAACCGAGGACCAATCTACCCAGCCATTCACCATCCAGTTTGGTGCTCCGTTGCCGATAGAGAACCGTTACATGTTCACCACGACGGATGGTACCCAAAAAGTCAAAATCTTCAGCTAAATTTCTGCTTAAAGTACTGTGGGCAAACTGGTGACCCACCTCAACCTCATTTAAGCCAAGGAGCAGATCATAACAGAAGTGTCTGACAAATTTTCCATAGTTTCCTTCATTGGAATATTTGATGAGGTGAGACCAAAAAGGGTTGGCAATTTCCAAAATTTCTTCATCGGTTTTTTCAATTATATTCATCTGTGTCTCTCGTAGTGGTAACACCCAGGCCCCTAAGCCTCTTCGCTCAATCTCTATCAAGCTTGGAGTAGGAGTATACGCAAAAAAGATCAACACATACAGTGTTGATCTTTTTTGACGTAATGAAAGAAGTCTAAACAAACCTTCTTGAGATAGTTGACATCTTCACGGACGAAACGGGTGAAGAGTGGCTCGGCTCAGGTACTTCCGCAGCCTGCTTCCTACTCTTCTTTTTCCGAAACGATGTGATAGCAAGGCGCCTTCTCCATGGTGTATTCGCCGGTCTTTGGATCACGACGAGACACAGTCAGAACATGCCAGTTTTCGTCATCCAGTTTCATGGCATCACCACGGTAGTAGTATCCGGGCCAGCGTGTTTCCTTACGGAACAGGGTGTGATGGAAAACCGACTCTGCAGCAAGGTGGCGATGCTTCAATTCCCAGGAACGAAGTAGCTCGTGAATATCCGCAGCACCCAATTTTTCCAGGTCCTCTTCCAGAAGCTTCATCTTCTGCAGGCCGATATTGAGCAGTTTTTCGTTGGTCATGTAACTTACTGTTACACCACCACAATACTCATCCATCATCTTCTGCAGGCGATCCAGGCCTTGACGTGGGTTGATATAGTTGGGGTTGACACTCCCAGCCACGATCTCGTTACGATAGACCTTGTAGTGTTCCATCGGTTTGTAGATCTCTTCCCGACGTTTTTCGATCTGCTGTTCGGAGACCCGGATACCATTGGCTTTGCCGTCATCAATGTATTGGCAGGCAGCTTTGGCAGCCAGACGACCCTCTGTGAAGGAGCCGGAGGAGAAAGCGTGAGGCGTACCGCCAACCGCATCACCCGCTCCGAAAAGACCTTCAACCGTGGTCATACGGTTGTAGCCCCAGAAATACTCTGGTGGAGAGAGATCTTCAGGACCAGAACACCAAGCTCCGCAACCGGTCGCATGGGAACCCATGACATAAGGCTCGGAGGTGGTCAGTTCTGGGTTTTGATTCTTGGGATCCACATCAGTGGCAGCCCAGAGAACGGCTTGACCCACTGTCATACCCAGGAAGTTGTGCCAGCCGATCTCTTCGAGATGCGGGTCTTGGAAAGCTTCCATGGTGACCATGTGGATGGGACCACGACCTGCATTAACTTCGCTGATGAATGCATGGTTACGCAGACAGGTTGGAATCGGCTTATGAGAGAAATGTTGGTTTTCTGTATCCAGATACTCTTTACCCACCATCTCTGTCAGACCTGGGAACCAATTTGATTCGTACTCTTCACCGTGACAGTTCTGCGTATAGGTCTTCAGATGCAGGAAGTAAGCACCAACCGGACCGTAGCCATCCTTGAAACGGGCGAGAACAATCTTGTTCTCCATCTGGGTCATCTTGGCACCGGCTTCAATCATCAAGCCGTAAGCTGAACCTGAAGACCAGGGAGCGTACCATACACGGCCCGCACCTTCACCAACCGAGCGTGGCTTGTAAATATTGGATGCACCACCCGCACCGACGATAACGGTCTTGGATTTGAAAACGTGGTAGTTGCCAGTGCGAACGTTAAAGCCTACGGCTCCAGCTACCCGGTTCTCCTTGGACTCGTCCATAAGGAGATGGGTGACACAGATCCGGTTGAAAACCTTATCAGCCGACTTCTTGGCTGCTTCTGCCACGATGGGCTTATAGGACTCACCGTGGATCATGATTTGCCAACGGCCTTCACGGAGATAGTTGCCTTTTTTGGGATCTTTCATCAAAGGCAGGCCCCACTCTTCAAACTGATGCACGGCGGAGTCAACGTGGCGAGCCATGTCGAACAGCAAATCCTCACGCACCATGCCCATCAGATCCATACGAGCGTAGCGTACGTGGTCCTCGGGATTGTTCTCACCAAAGCGAGTACCCATGTAACAGTTGATGGCGTACAGACCCTGGGCTACAGCCCCGGAGCGGTCAATGTTGGCCTTCTCAGCGATAACGATTTTTTTGTTCTGCCCCCAAAACCGAGCTTCCCATGCTGCGCCTGTGCCACCCAGTCCCGCGCCGGCCACAAGAATATCGATATTGTCTTCGACGATGGTTTGATAAGCCATTAGTAGTACACTCCCTCCTTCATTTTCAGACCATTAGACTCCAAAGTATGCAGGCCACCTTCATCCATGCGAATGTACTTCGGCTCATTATACAACAACTGGCTGTCACGCATTTCCTGGGTTGGTGCGGGAACACTCTTCAGCTGAGGAATTCCTACGCCCCATGGCTTGGTAGTAATCGGCGCGAGCAGATTCATATCTTTCTCGCCGTTACGGAATTTGATGCGCCAGGCGATGACGCCCTTTTCCTCATCGCGAAGCACGCGAACCGAGTGGCCCAGCGGTGCGAAGTCGGCATAACCGCGTACATCAACCGCTTGGTGAGGACAGGCCTTCACGCAGGAGTAGCACTCCCAGCACATATTGGGTTCAATGTTGTAAGCGCGACGGTATGTGGTGTCGATGTGCATGATGTCGGACGGACAGATGTCGACACAGTGCCCACAGCCATCACATCGTGTCATATAGACGAAAGTTGGCATTTTTTATTCACCTTTCATGTGGAGAAACAGTAATTGTTTCGTAATTTTTAGTAGTGCCTGGGGGCTTCACGCTTAATGCCGAGTCCCATGTTGGGCGGGTTGCTGCCCATGTATTCTGGGATGTCAGGAAACTGCTTTTGCAGAGCAGGATCAGTCAGCTCTCCCAGCTCAGGTAGATTTTCGTTGGAACCGTCAGCCTGGGCTACCCGTTTTTGGTAGGCAGCAGCCGGCTTGAAGAACATGTGAGCAAACTTGGACCAGCGTACACCGCCAAACAGTACGGTGGCAGAGAGCAAAAACAGAGAGAAGGCTGCCATCGTCAAGCTAGAGCCGGAGGACTGGAGGTAAGACCAGATCAGGCCGAAAAGTGTGGTGCCAATCAGGGAGAGGATAAAGGCGTCGCCCTTAACCACGGTACTCCAGGATTGCCCTTCGGAGGAGCCGTTAACACGCAAGTAAAACCAGAAATACAACCCGCCGGCGGAGACGCTCGCAGCACCCAGGTGCCACAGAACCGCAACCATGGGTGAGGTCTCAGCCGAGAAGATCAGGAGGAGAGTGGTCACCATGAAAATGATGAAGCCCAACATCTTGCACATATGTGCTATACGGCGTTTCTGATTGTAGAACTCACCGGAAGTGAGTACATCCACGAGGAGGGTCTGGGTGGCGATAGAGAACTTATCGCTGTCGGTGAGATCTTTCTTACGATTCTGTTGGGCTTTTTCCGCATTTTGGAAAAAGTAGGTGGCACTTTTTTTGTGGATCAGGTCAAGCACAACGCCTACGACGACCAGAGCGATCATAATAATCACATAGGTCTGCATGGCAGACTGCGGTATGAGTGACGAGAGTTCGGCAAAGGGGTTGCTACCAATCATGGTCTGATTTCTCCTTGGGCAGAAGGTCCTGACTGCATTGAAATGAACTAATTACCAGTTTATTACTATATCATAAATTACTAATACAACCAGATAGAGTGGGTACTGTCAAGTTGTTATCTGTACGGCCCCATCATGGCACTGTCGGCTGGGGCTTGTCGTCAGGTTCAAGGGACGGTGGCACGACTCCAACCCGGTCTTGATCAACCCAAAAAAGGGACTGATTTTCACAAGGAACAGGGAGTGGCGCCGAAAAGCAGTGTCGTCTACATTTGCTTGAGGCGGAATCTGCCCCCCTCGGCCCCCATAAATTCCATCATGTGGCTCCTGCATACTCCGTCTGGACCGAAAATACAGGATATTTTTGTGTTGTCAAGTTACCATCTAGCCGGACCCATAATAAATTTAGACTCTCACAAACGCTCCCTCTCTCTATGACGGTTTTGTGCTGTTGCAGAGCCTCTTATCTTAAATGCTTTATCGCCACCATCCACGTGATGCTAAGAGCTTGCTTCTCTTTAATGAAAGAGTCGGTCTCGCAGTCTTTTAAGTAACGCTGCAAAGCGGTCAGCCGGACTTTGCGGATGAAATGCGTTCCCGCACCCCAAGACCCAGCGTTTCCGACATTGGGACATCCAGAACCGCTTGTAAGGGTCGTTCCCTGTAAGGAAATCGATCTCCTGTACATGATCAACGTCGATGACATGCTCCATCAGGAATCGGGTAAGAATGGAGCCTGGCGAATAGCTTTTCCAGCTTTGGTCATAAGCGAGCCTGAAAATACTCGCCTTGTGATGGGCCACAAACCAGAGTTGAGCGGCGGCAGGTTGCCCGGCAACATAGAGAATGGCAAGCCTTAGCCAACCTTGCTCTGCCAGTCGGTCGACCAACCCCGGAATAAGGCCGGCATGATGTTCGGTTCCCTGCCAGCTGACACGAAAGACTGTCTGAAAATCTGCCACTGCCTGCTGCAGGTCGTCACGTACAAAAAGACGGATATGGTAGCCATGCTCACGGGCCAGCTTTCGGCTTTTGCGGGCGATGGTGTTGCGCAACGAAGCGGGACGGGCGGCCATGTACTGCTCAAAAGATGCCTCTTGCAGAGTATGAACCCAATTGAAGATACGAAAATAGCGATAGCATTTTAATCCGGCCGCCTCCATCGCCTGCTGCAAATGGTTCATGTTTTCGTCATCGCTATCAACAGGGAGGAAGCGGTGAATACGGTTTGGCAAGCGACGCAAACCATCAACCAGGCATAGGATACTGTTCTTTTGCTCTCTCTCTGCCAGTAGTAGCGAATAGAGAGGGCTGACGTGGCTGCTTAACGGCTCGTAATTGCCATCTGGCCGGGTAGTCAGTGGTAGGATAGCAAGCATATGCTCACCTTTCTCCACACAAGCTAAAAACAGGGTCTGATCTTTCCCTATCGACGTAGCGGCCAGATTTTCGAACCAGGGGCGTGAGAGGAACAGGCTCTTCTCTGCCGCCTTGGCAAACAGTATATCGGCGCTGGCTGGTAGCTGATCCCATGCGCTGTAGCAGACAAATTGCATCTGACCTGTGATTCTCATCATTTTTTTTCACCCTATTCATTCCGCATCTCCGGGATCTGCGAAAAAAACAAATCGCTGATAACCGCCCCTGTAGAGGCTGAAAAGGTTTGGTTCGTCTTTCAGGCAGGGGGTGAAAAATGGGCTGCAGATCTCTGGGTGTCAAGCCAGTGACGCGCGCATAACAACCGCATTACAACTAATGTCTACTACCAGAAAGTTATCCACAGTTTGTACATTTAATGTATATCATGGATTGTTGATATTTATATCAAGCCTCACCAGTCAGATCTTTGTTTGGCATATTTTTGCAATGATATTATCAATTTATATTGATATTTTCAGAATATGGACAGGCCAGTTGTCAGATAGTAACGAGAGGTTTTCAGAGAGGCTGGCCAGACAAAGGGTCGGAAGAGAGAGCCAGCAACAGCTCTCTTTGGACCTCTTTAGCCTTTTGTTGCCTTCAGAATCGCTGGGTTGTTGAATACATCGATCTGAATTTTCCCACTGATATAATCAAGCAACACATTTTGGGCAACACCCCAGCCATAACATACAACGGCAAGATATCCCTGTTTAGCAAGATTGCCAGCCCACTCTTGTTGTGTTTGCTGCCAAGTACCGCCACCGGGTGCCTTCATTTCGACAAAGAGACCGTGAAAGCCACCTCTGGCAATCGGGAATATGATATCTGGAAAGCCAGACTTAACCCCTTCAGCCTTCATTTTGCCCGCGACAGCTTTAAGCCGATGTCCACCATTTGGGATCGCCGCCAGCAGGCTTAACTCTGGGATGGCTTTAGAGCTTATCTCTGCCCACTCAAAAAGCGCGACCTGCTCGCTGTGCTCGGAAGGGGCGACTTTGATCAAGCTTTTTCGGGATCTGCTCTTTCGAACAGCCCCTTTGCCTGCTAGAGGATGTCGAGTGGCATCGAAGCTCTTCAACATTCCCTGTCGTGTTGCGCTCTTGCTTGAAGAAGAGAGCTGAAATAATTGTGCTTCACTCAATCGGACAGAACTGGCCATGGAGCCTCATTGAATCGGGAAAAACCAACCTTTAAAATGACTTGACAAAGGGGTGTGGATCCCAAATTTTTGACACAACCTACCCCTTTCACGGTAAGGGTGGCAAGATGGATACCAAGAGTGGGTCTTGCAGCTGTTTTGATGGTAAACGGCGACTAGAGCAAAGAGAGCCACCAAGGCTCTACTGCTCCATTGGGTGGAATAGAGATGATTAGAGGAGGGAAGGGAGGGCTTTCAGCCCTCCCAGGGGGTTACGG
Source organism: Magnetococcales bacterium (assembly GCA_002753565.1). GTDB lineage: Bacteria > Pseudomonadota > Magnetococcia > Magnetococcales > JADFYX01. The sequence goes on from PEAM01000010.1 coordinate 58,453, forward strand.
TACAAACGTCAACGGGAAAAACAGTGTTTTTTGTTGGTATCAGACCAATGAACAGGCATCATCAAAATCCAGACGTGGACTTCTGGGAAACAGCAGGCTGGCGTCTCCATAGCCGAGGTTGCACAAGAAGTTGGATTTGATGCGCCCTTCAGGAAAGAACGCCTGATCGACCATGTTGTTGTCAAATCCTGACATGGGACCACAATCCAGGCCGATTGATCTTGCCGCCAGCATAAAATAAGCACTTTGTAATGTGCCGTTCAAGAAAGCGGTATGGGCAATTTTTTTCTCATTCCCAACAAACCAGGATCGGGCGTCTGTGTGCGGAAAGAGCTTTGGCAGGGTGTCGGGGAAATCCAGATCGTGGGCCAGGATTGCGGTTACGGGAGCGGTCATGGTCTTCTCTACGTTACCCTCTTGCAAAGCTGGTTTTAGTCGTTGCCGACCCTCTGAGGTGCGGATGAACACCACCCGCAGTGGGCAACAGTTGGCGCTGGTCGGGCCATACCTGGTCAACGTATAAAGCTCTTTGAGTTGCTCGTCGCTGACCGGTTTTTTCAGCCAACCATTTTGGCTGCGTGCAGCCCGAAACAGAAGATCCCTTGATTGGTCGTCCAGTGTATTTGCCATGTGATTTACTCCTCTATCAGCCGTAAAGGGACTCAAAATCATCAAACCTGGATTAAATCGTTAAGAAGCACCGCTTCCAACTGCCGAATCCAGGTTAAAGTACAACTACTCTCTGGTGGGTATGTTGACATTCAGCCCAAAACCGCACAACCCGTTCTGGTTTTTGCCAAGTCAAACCGTATCCTGCTTGAGATGGTTATTAAAAAAGGCCGGTATTCTTTCCCATGATTACTCGGCGTTATCCTCGCCCTAACAAGAGCCGGTGGGGTTGGCGAAGGCATGATCCACTCATCCCGAGAAGAAAACACCCCAACACCGGCCCATCTCATGGATTTTATTCACTCTTCAAACTATCTCCTTATCATCAACAGGTCAACCATTGCAGTCACTCCTGCCCAGCCTCTTGACTACCGCTAAAGAGGATTATGGATTGGGTTATGGGGGAGAAACAAAAAAAAGATTTTTTAAAAACAAACAGTTTTAGTGTCGTTATTATATTGGTATAAAAGATAAGTTAAACATCCAGCAGGATATAGTTATCCCATGACAGAGAGACCTTTTGGTTTTATTGCCCATTATCGCAAAAAAGAAGACAGCATACAGAGGCTTGATGAGCATCTGATTGGGGTCGGATTTTTAGCTGGTAAACAGTGTGCCAAAATTGGCCTGCAATCGGTGGGGGAGCTGCTGGGGCTGCTGCACGATTTTGGCAAGTACAGTGATGATTTTCAAAACTATCTGCATTCCGCCACCGGACAGCTTGATCCTGATGGCGATAACTGGGTCGACGCTCTCTCCCTTAAAGGCAAAATAGACCATTCCACGGCTGGCGCACAACTCATCTGGAATAACTGGTCTCGCTATGGAGAAAAGGGCCGTTTGGCGGGGCAGATTGTAGCGTTGTGTGTGGCTTCGCACCATAGCGGCTTGATCGACTGCTTGACTCCGGAAGGTGAGAACGGCTTTCAAAAACGGATAGATAAAGCGAAGGAAAAAACCCATCTGCAGGTGTGCCAATCCCACGCCGATGACGCCATACGCCAGCGCATCGAGCATCTTGGCAATTTGGAACATTTAAAACAGTTTCTTCAAAGCCTTACCCCCATTGTAACGATCGAACGCCCTTTACAGCGTGATCTCTATCTCGGTCTGTTAACGCGTTTTATTTTTAGCGCTCTGATTGATGCCGATCGTCAGGATAGTGCCGATTTTGAGATCCCTGAAAACCGCAAACAGCGTCAGCCGGAAAAACCAGACTGGTCGGTCAGCGTCCAGAGGCTAAACAGTGCGCTGGCAAACTGGCCAGACACGACTCCCATTGATGCAATACGTCGGCACATTTCACACAACTGCCAAAAGAGAGCCCATGAACCGAGAGGGCTATACACCCTCACGGTGCCAACCGGTGGTGGCAAGACCCTCGCCAGCCTCCGTTTTGCGCTGCACCATGCAGAAAAACATCTTATGGATCGCATTATCATCATCATTCCCTATACATCCATTATTGAGCAGAATGCTGCGGCCATTCGCGAACTCTTAGAGCAAGAGGGGGATCCCTGGCCATGGGTACTGGAACAGCACTCAAACCTGGAACCCCAGCAGCAGACCTGGCATGGCAAACTGGCCAGCGAAAACTGGAGCGCTCCGCTTGTTCTGACCACCATGGTGCAGTTTCTCGAAACCCTGTTTTCTGGTGGAACCCGCAGTGTGCGACGGTTACATCAACTGGCCAATAGCGTGTTGATTTTTGATGAGATCCAAACCTTGCCGGTTCGCTCTATCCACCTCTTTTGCAACGCCCTCAATTTTTTGGTAGACCATGCTCAAACCACCGCTCTGCTCTGCACCGCCACTCAGCCACGTCTGCATCAACTGAAACAGCCGGAGAGGGGTGCGTTGAATCTGGACCCCGCCAAGGAACTGGTCGGTGATGTCGACAAGCTGTTCAGGCAGCTCAATCGGGTCGCCCTGATCGACAGACGAAAAACCTCGGGTTGGTCATGCAGCGAACTCTCAGAGCTGGCACAACAGCAACTGGCAGAAACAGGCAGTTGTCTGGTAATCGTCAACACCAAAAGGTGGGCAAAAAACCTTTTTCTTGCCTGCGCAGAACAGGTGGAGATGGCCACCCTGTTTCATCTCTCCACCCACCAGTGTCCCAGCCATCGAAAAACACTGTTTACAACCATTCGTCAACGGCTTGAGGCAGGGTTGCCGGTACTCTGCATCAGCACCCAGCTTATTGAGGCAGGTGTCGATATCGACTTTTCAACTGTCATTCGTTTTCTGGCGGGAATGGACTCCATTGCCCAGGCAGCCGGGCGCTGTAATCGTCACGGTCGGCGAGAACAGGGTCAGGTGCTGATTGTTAATCCAGACAGGGAGTCACTTGCCAAACTCCACGACATTCGCATAGGGCGTGATGTGGCCCAACGAGTGATGGAGGAGTTCAGTACCGACCAGTGGTTAACGCCGCGTGTGATGGATCGCTATTTTGATCTTTATTATTTTAATCGTAGCCTTGATATGTGCTATGTTGTAAAAGGATCGAATGATTCGTTGTTAAATTGGCTTGGAAGCAACCAAAAGAATAGTGGATACCAAGAGGTGGGGGTGCCAAAACTACAACAATCCTTTGGGAGTGCAGGCAGACATTTTCAGTCGATTGATGCTCCCACCCAACCGGTGCTTATCTCCTATGGGGATGGCAAAAAGATTATTGAGGAGCTGTGTGCTATCAGCAAACAGTTCGATCCAAATCGCTATCGGCAACGGCTGAGAGCCGCTCAACCCTATAGCGTCAACCTGTTTCATCATGAACAACAACAATTGGTTCAGGCCGGAGCACTACATGAAATGGGTCAAGGTGAAGGGCTCTATTATTTAGATGAACGCCACTACAGTCAGACTTTCGGTGTCAGTGAAGAGCCGGTGGCTGGGATGGGTTTTATCATGATTTAGGAGGAGATCTGTGGATAACCGCATTAGCTTTAAGGTGAGTGGTCGATATGCCCTGTTTACCGATCCTGTTTCACGGGTGGGAGGCGAGAAGTGCAGCTACCATCTGCCTACCTACGAGGCGATCAAGGGTGTTGTCAAGTCGATCTACTGGAAACCCACTCTGGTCTGGATCGTCGACCGGGTAAGGGTCATGAAACCACTGCGTACCCAGACCAAAGGGACCAAACCGATCAAATTTCAGTCTTCCGGCAACGATCTGGCCATCTACACTTTTTTGCGTGATGTTGAATATCAGGTCGAAGCCCATTTTGAGTGGAACCCATATCGGCCTGAACTCAAAGCGGACCGCAACCCCAGAAAGCATCTCGCTATTGCCCAACGCATGGTTGAACGGGGCGGACGGCAGGATGTTTTTCTGGGCAGCCGTGACTGTCAGGGTTATGTGGAATCCTGTGAATTTGGTGCGGGAGAAGGGGCCTATGATGGGATTGAGGAGCTGGGATTTGGCCTGATGTTTCATGGCTTTGACTACCCCGATGAAACCGGAGAAGAGGCGCTGGGCAGTCGCTTTTGGCACGCCACTCTGCGTCACGGTCTGATCGACTTTCCACGACCTGAGGCCTGCACGATTCGCCGCCACATTCGACCGATGCGGGCTAAGCGATTTGAACTGAACGCAAGTCAACTACCTGTGACCCACGAGGAGAGTCGGTTATGAGCTGGATGGCCAAACTGTATGCAACCTATGAAGCGGGAATACGCCTTGATCTGGATGGTGAAGAGCCATTAATGCCCATAAGCCACTCCATTCAAAATGCCCACATCCACCTGACCCTTAACGAAGCGGGGCAGCTGCTGCGTGCCGAAGCGGTCGAAAAAATGGCCGTCATGCTCCCAGCCACAGAAAAATCGGCTGGTCGTACCAGTAATGAAGCGCCCCACGCATTGGCTGATAAACTGCAATATGTAGCAGCTGACTACCTTGCCTTTGGTGGAATCAAAAAAAGCTATTATGCCGGCTATCAACAACAGCTTCGCGGGTGGTGCCAATCCCCTTTCAACCATCCCAAGGCAGAAGCGGTACTGCGCTATATCGAGAAGGGGCGGGTTATCGCTGATTTGGTTGACCAGGGGGTGGTTTTTCTCGATGAAGCGGGGAAACTGCTCCAGCGATGGTCTGGAGACGATGTCCCACGGCTCTTTAAATCTCTTCCAAAACAGAGCGGTATCACAGACCAGGGAGCAGCCTTGGTCTGTTGGAGTGTCGAAATAAGCAGGGAGCCTGAATCCCGCAGTTGGGTTGATCCTGACCTGCAGCAGAGCTGGGTGGACTATCAAGCCAGTCAGGGCAGTGATACAGGTCTCTGTTATATAACCGGTCAACAGTTGCCCCTAGCCACCAGCCATCCCGCCAAGCTACGCCATTCGGGAGATGGTGCCAAGCTTGTCTCCGCAAACGATGAAAGAGGATTTACCTTTCGTGGTCGCTTTCACCATTCAAACGAGTCAGCCGCCATCGGTTTCGATGTCACCCAAAAAGCCCATAACGCCTTGCGCTGGCTCATCAACCGCCAAGGGTTTCGCAACGGCGAGCAAGTCTGGGTTTGCTGGGCAGTCTCTGGCAAGCCGATCCCAGAGGTGACAGTCAGTAGTTTGGAGTGGCATCTCGACGACTTGGCCATTCAAGAGCCCACCCCCCCAGAGTCCAACCACAACCAGCCGCCTGCCATCCTCCACAGTCGTAATCTGGGGGCGCAGTTTGCTCATCAACTTAACCGTTATCTGGCCGGTTATCGGGCCAAGCTCCATCCCACCGACGAGATCGTCATCTTGGGGCTGGATTCAGCTACACCTGGACGCATGAGCATCATCTATTACAGAGAGTTTTTGGCTGAGGCATTTCTCAACCGACTACACGACTGGCACCTGCATTTTTCGTGGTATCAACGTCACACCCAGACGCAGCCGGTCGAAGGCCGCAAAAAAGCAAAAAAGGTCACAATCTGGCCCGTCGCCTCGCCCGCTCCCAAAAAAATAGCAGAGACAATCTACGGTAGCCGACTGGATGAGGCGCTCAAGAAAAAGGTGATCGAGCGGATCATGCCCTGCCTGATCGATCGTCGCCCCCTACCCGAAGATTTAATGCGCCTGGCGGTTAAACGGGTCAGCAATCGGGTTGGCTATCCCAGTGATGAGTGGTGGCGCTGGGAGCAGGACCTGGGCATTACCTGCGCCCTTTATCGCGGTTATTGCTACCGTCACCCCAATCCAAACCAACAGAAGGAGTTTTCCATGGCACTAGAAGAGGACAACCATACACGCGACTACCTCTATGGTCGATTGCTTGCTCTGGCCGAACGCATTGAAGAGGTTGCGCTGAGTATCAGTGGTGAAAATCGCACCACCATGGCAGCAAGACTCATGCAGCGCTTTGCCAACCACCCCTATACCACCTGGCGCACCCTGGAACTATCCCTCCAGCCCTATATGCAGAGGTTGCAGGTCTCACGCACCGGCTTTTTGGTCATCCAAAAACGGGAACTCGATCAGATTTTATCCTGTTTCACCTCTGCCGATTTCAGCAGTGACAAGCCCTTGCGTGGGGAGTTTTTGCTTGGCTACCACTGCCAGCGCCTGGCCCTGCGCAATAAAAAGGCTGACCCAGATCAAACCACCGAATCGACCCAAATCTCTTAAGGAGTAGAACCATGAGCCTGAGCCATAAAATCGACTTTGCCCTTATTTTCAGCGTCAAAAGTGCCAACCCCAACGGAGACCCCCTCAACGGCAACCGTCCACGAACCGACTATGAGGGCTACGGTGAAGTCACCGATGTTTGCCTCAAGCGCAAATTGCGCGATCGGTTACAGGCGGATGGTCAGAGCATTTTTGTTCAGTCGGACGAGAAGAAGAGCGATGGTATGACCAGCCTGAAAAATCGGGCCATATCAGCTGATTTTGGCTTGGGTAAAGAGGTGTTCAACGCTAAAAAAACGCCACCCGATGAAGCTGCCCGCTTAGCTTGTGCCAAATGGCTTGATGTGCGTAGCTTTGGTCAACTCTTTGCCTTTAAAAGCGATAACAAAGATGGGGTTTCGATACCCATTCGTGGCCCGGTAACCATTCAGTCAGCCTTTAGTATTGAACCGGTGAGCATCACCAGCACCCAAATCACCAAAAGTGTCAGCGGTGAAGGCGATGGAACCAAGCGCAGTGCCGACACCATGGGTATGAAACATCGGGTTGATCACGCTGTCTATGTCACTTTTGGCAGTATGAACCCCCAACTGTCGGAGCGCACAGGATTTGAAGATGCGGATGCCAATCTGCTTAAAACAGCCCTGCCACGACTCTTTGAAGGTGACGCCTCATCTGCCCGCCCAGAAGGGAGTATGGCCGTCGAAAAGGTGATTTGGTGGCAACACAACTGTCCCAGTGGTCAATACTCTTCGGCAAAGGTTCATCGCAGTCTGTCGGTCAATCCGGATGGTAGCTATACCCTTGTCCCTCTCGAAGGGTTGAAAGCCGAAGAGATAGAGGGTTTTTAGGCCAAACAGGATCAAAGTGCATCCCTCATGTTTGAAGAAAACGACCTGCTTCCACTCTCTGGCTTGCAACATCTGGCTTTTTGTCCCCGGCAGTGGGCACTGATCCATATCGAACAGATAGTCCGCATCAGTCCGCAGCCATCGCCCGAGCAGTGATTGCAGCCAAAATCGCTAACAGCCGCAATGTGATACAGCGGGCATTACGGGACTATCCAACAAGTGAAGGCAACAACGAACTGGAGCAGGTACAACGGCATTTAAAGTCGAGACTTAAATCACTGGAACAACTCAATCAAGAGACGGTCGATACGCTGCGGGGTATCGAGGGTGAGTCAGCCAAAAGCTATTTTAGCGTTTTTGATCATCTGATAAGAGGTGATCAAAAAGCGTTCTTTTTTCATGGCCGCAACAAACGCCCACCAAGAGACAATACCAATGCTCTTTTATCGTTTGTTTACACTCTTTTGGTCCACGATGTTACGGCTGCATTGGAGGGGGTTGGGCTCGATCCTTCCGTCGGCTATTTGCACCGCGATCGGCCCGGAAGATTGGGACTATCTCTCGATTTAATGGAGGAGTTGCGGGCCTATTTGGCGGATCGGTTGGTGTTGTCGCTTATCAATAGACAGCAGGTAAAGCAGCGTGGCTTTTCCCAGTCAGAATCGGGAGCAGTAACAATGGATGAGGCTACCCGAAAAACTGTTTTAGTCGCATGGCAAGAGCGTAAACACGATATCATTACCCACCCTTTTTTAAGAGAAAAGATGGAAGTTGGCCTGCTACCACACATCCAATCAATGTTACTGGCACGAACGATCCGAGGAGACCTTGATGGCTACCCACCCTTTATTTGGCGTTAGGAAAGTACAAAAATGTTGGTGTTAGTAACATACGATGTCAAAACCGATTCAGCTGATGGTGCAAAGCGGCTGAGAAGAGTAGCTAAATTGTGTGAAGATGTTGGTCAGAGAGTCCAATATTCTGTCTTTGAATGTCTGCTTGACCCAGCACAGTGGGCACTTTTTCGTCAGAAATTGCTTGATGAAATTGATAAGGAACAAGATAGTTTGCGCTTCTATTTTTTAGGCGCAAACTGGAAAAAAAGAATTGAACATGTAGGAGCAAAGCCCGCCTACGATCCAGAAGGGGTTTTAATGATCTGACCAACTGGCGAACCTGAAGCTATCATAAAAACCCCCGTCTGTTCGCGTATAAAATTGTTCTTTTATAATTAGCTGGTTAAACTGATAGCACGCTATTTAACGATCCATCGCAACCATGATTAGTGTGGTTGAAATCTGGATCGCAAAAAGTGTATGCTATCTTTAAGCTGTATCTATTATTTTTCATAGTGCAGTCGCCCCCCATGCGGGGGCGTGGATTGAAACTTTGTCCCAATCAACGGCCCCTTCAGAATCCCAGGTCGCCCCCCATGCGGGGGCGTGGATTGAAACTCGCTGAGCTGCGCTCTCCATGTTACGCATACCAGTCGCCCCCCATGCGGGGGCGTGGATTGAAACTTTTATCGTCCGACGGATCATCCAGCCCTCGCACAGGTCGCCCCCCATGCGGGGGCGTGGATTGAAACTGTCCCGGAAGAGCTGGCTGCTGAGATTGATAAAGTCGCCCCCCATGCGGGGGCGTGGATTGAAACAGAATCCCAGTACCAAGAATAACTCCATCTGCAAGTCGCCCCCCATGCGGGGGCGTGGATTGAAACGCCGTCTGGCTGATCCACTTCCATCTGGTAATATGTCGCCCCCCATGCGGGGGCGTGGATTGAAACACAATCTTTTCTGATTGGTCGATCTTTTGTCACAGTCGCCCCCCATGCGGGGGCGTGGATTGAAACAGGTCGCCAAATGGCAGGCAGAAACCAAGCGGATGTCGCCCCCCATGCGGGGGCGTGGATTGAAACAGACGTACTCTCAAGGTTTGAAGTTGCGGGAGGAAAGTCGCCCCCCATGCGGGGGCGTGGATTGAAACGCCGAGTGCATGATTGCTAACGCTGCCAGGACCAGGTCGCCCCCCATGCGGGGGCGTGGATTGAAACTTATAATGTTTTTTGAGTGTATCCGCGTCAATGGTCGCCCCCCATGCGGGGGCGTGGATTGAAACTTGTCTCCCCATGAAACCGCCTTGTCTCAGTCAAGTCGCCCCCCATGCGGGGGCGTGGATTGAAACTGCATCTCGGATCATGGAGCGGAAATGTCTCCGAGTCGCCCCCCATGCGGGGGCGTGGATTGAAACTTTTTTATGTCCGACTTTTTTATGTCCGATAAAGTCGCCCCCCATGCGGGGGCGTGGATTGAAACTTTAAGCGATTTTTGCACCTCCCGACCACAAAGGGTCGCCCCCCATGCGGGGGCGTGGATTGAAACGACTCCCCTGCGTCGGTGTCTACAATTACCAACTGTCGCCCCCCATGCGGGGGCGTGGATTGAAACAGCAGGGGCGCGAACAATAACATGCTGAAGCCTTGTCGCCCCCCATGCGGGGGCGTGGATTGAAACTGTCAGGTGTGGCGCATCGTCCCATCCGGCCTGCGTCGCCCCCCATGCGGGGGCGTGGATTGAAACTTATACTTCCTGTCAAGAACTGCACGCCCTTCTTGTCGCCCCCCATGCGGGGGCGTGGATTGAAACGAAGAATTAAGAGACCAATCCCGTGCATGGATTGGTCGCCCCCCATGCGGGGGCGTGGATTGAAACTTGTCATCGGACGGGAACTGCATGTCGCTGATTCTGTCGCCCCCCATGCGGGGGCGTGGATTGAAACTATCCCCAAAGGATGACTCGCACCCGTAAAAAGGTCGCCCCCCATGCGGGGGCGTGGATTGAAACAATCAACGCCCCCCCATGGGGGGGCGATCAAGATGTCGCCCCCCATGCGGGGGCGTGGATTGAAACAGTCAAGGTTAATAATGTGAAAAAGAACAAAGAAGTCGCCCCCCATGCGGGGGCGTGGATTGAAACATCGGACATAAAAAAGAAATCAACCTTGGAGCTTGTCGCCCCCCATGCGGGGGCGTGGATTGAAACTGACCATTGGGGTCTGGTAGGCGGTCAAACATCCGTCGCCCCCCATGCGGGGGCGTGGATTGAAACTGTGAGATGTTTGAGTTGTATTGTGGGGATTTCAGTCGCCCCCCATGCGGGGGCGTGGATTGAAACTTGCTGGGGAAAGGATGATCCCAACGCATAATAGGTCGCCCCCCATGCGGGGGCGTGGATTGAAACTGGACGAGCAGGAATGGCCAGGATCTTTAATCCCGTCGCCCCCCATGCGGGGGCGTGGATTGAAACCTTATTTTATGGTCCGATAAACACCGTCAACATGGTCGCCCCCATGCGGGGGCGTGGATTGAAACAACTTGCTCCTTAATGGGGGCGGTTAAGCCCCCAGTCGCCCCCCATGCGGGGGCGTGGATTGAAACTGGACCTCCCGGCCACAAAGACCACGCAAACCCTGTCGCCCCCCATGCGGGGGCGTGGATTGAAACCATTTGCTGGTAGCGTATAACCCTTAAAGATGGCGTCGCCCCCCATGCGGGGGCGTGGATTGAAACTGCGATGCGTACAATTTTTGCCATAGGACAAAAAGTCGCCCCCCATGCGGGGGCGTGGATTGAAACTTTCCCATGATCAACATCAGTTATAGGGCCGTGAGGTCGCCCCCCATGCGGGGGCGTGGATTGAAACTTGGAGCTGACAACACGCAGAAGGTCATCAAGCTGTCGCCCCCCATGCGGGGGCGTGGATTGAAACTTGAGCAGGCAAGGATTGATTACGGAAGGCAGGAAGTCGCCCCCCATGCGGGGGCGTGGATTGAAACGTCTGGCCAGTTATGCAAGCCGCTGAAATGCCTCTGTCGCCCCCCATGCTGGGGCGTGGATTGAAACGCCCCAGCAGGCCCCATCATTTTGCCTGGGCTTGATGTCGCCCCCCATGCGGGGGCGTGGATTGAAACTGAGTTTTGCTCTATCAACTCCTTAACATGCGTAAGTCGCCCCCCATGCGGGGGCGTGGATTGAAACAATGTAGTGGCACCAGATGACCAACCATCAGTAAGTCGCCCCCCATGCGGGGGCGTGGATTGAAACCAGCAGTTTCAGCAACAACTGAAGCAAGAGATGCGTCGCCCCCCATGCGGGGGCGTGGATTGAAACAGCCAACCCTGATGAAAACCCGGTACCGGTGCATGTCGCCCCCCATGCGGGGGCGTGGATTGAAACCTGACGCTGCTGCTTATCTTGGTGACGCCTTACTGTCGCCCCCCATGCGGGGGCGTGGATTGAAACATTGGAGATCCAGAAGATTCTGGAGCGAGGGCAGGTCGCCCCCCATGCGGGGGCGTGGATTGAAACAAGCCTGCCGGCAGCAACCAATAACTCGAAATCCGTCGCCCCCCATGCGGGGGCGTGGATTGAAACTTGAGCCATACGCTGCATCTCTGCTTGTTGGGCAGTCGCCCCCCATGCGGGGGCGTGGATTGAAACGTGCAACCAGGACCACCGAAGACGTGCAAATTACGTCGCCCCCCATGCGGGGGCGTGGATTGAAACACCGGCCAGGTATAGCACGGTTGCCGGAGTGACTTTGTCGCCCCCCATGCGGGGGCGTGGATTGAAACAATGGTTTGACAAAGACTTTTTACAATTTGACCAAGTCGCCCCCCATGCGGGGGCGTGGATTGAAACGAGAGGAGGTTGCCCGCCCCCGGCTGCCAGTGTTAGTCGCCCCCCATGCGAGGGCGTGGATTGAAACGTGGTCGGCGGGTTAATCTTTGGTTGGCGATGATGGTCGCCCCCCATGCGGGGGCGTGGATTGAAACGGATCACCGGCTTCAAGGGGTTGCGGCTATCTATGTCGCCCCCCATGCGGGGGCGTGGATTGAAACCTCCATGACCCAAGCCGGCAAGTGGGGCTAATAAGTCGCCCCCCATGCGGGGGCGTGGATTGAAACAAGCTGTACTATTGGCGGGACAAATTCCGGAATTGTCGCCCCCCATGCGGGGGCGTGGATTGAAACTTACCATTTGGGAGGATGAGATAGAGGCTCTTGAGCAGTCGCCCCCCATGCGGGGGCGTGGATTGAAACTGGTGCAAAACACGTCTAGGCTGGCGGGAGAAAAAGTCGCCCCCCATGCGGGGGCGTGGATTGAAACTGTACCTCGCGCCCACAAAGGCCGCGGAAACCCTGTCGCCCCCCATGCGGGGGCGTGGATTGAAACAGCGGAATGGAATTTGACAAAACAACTGTGCGGGTCGCCCCCCATGCGGGGGCGTGGATTGAAACAGCGCGGAAACCATGAGGGGGTTTTAATGGTGGAGTCGCCCCCCATGCGGGGGCGTGGATTGAAACCGGTCACGGGATCGGTAAATCAGCTCTCGTGAGGTCGCCCCCCATGCGGGGGCGTGGATTGAAACGTCGCCATTGAGAAAAAGCCCCCAAAAAGCCCCCTTATGGGGTCTGTCGCCCCCCATGCGGGGGCGTGGATTGAAACTCGTTGTTCATACTGCGATTGCAGATGAACGCTGCGTCGCCCCCCATGCGGGGGCGTGGATTGAAATATCCAACTCCAGGTAGCATGCCCATGTGACAAAGCTTGGATTTTTGAGTGCGGAGGCAGGCCTGGATATCCCGCAGGCTTTCTCGATAGGTTAGAAGGTCAACTTTCAATGCCGATTGACAGACGCTGATCTCTGATCTGTTTTTTACTGAATCGATGGTTTTTCCTCTTTAAAAACCTCTGAATCAATAGGGAGTCGCACCCTGATTTCAAGCCCCCCTTCAGGCCGATTTTGAGCCGAAATTACGCCACCATGTTTACGAATGGCCTTGGCTGCGATAGCCAACCCCAGCCCATACCCTCCCGCTCGACGATCCCGGGCCTCATCACTGCGAAAAAAAGGCTCGAAGATTTGACTCAGATGTGGCTCGCTCACTCCTCCGCCCTGATCTGTAATCGAGAGTTGTACCGCCTGATCCTCATTTTTTTCCATTGCAATGTGAACCTTGCCCCCGCGCGGTGTGTGGTGCAGGGCGTTGCGAATAATATTTTCCAGAGCCGAATGCAACTGCTGCCCATCTCCATGCACAACGATCTCCTCATCAGACTTGAAAATCAATCTGTTTTTCTGTTCACCTGCTTCAAACTCAGCATCATCCATAATAGACCGAATCAACGCTCCCAAATCGATCCAGTCTCTTTTATCCGAGGAGATGAGAAGATCGGGTTGAGAGAGGGTGATGATCTGGCCAATCAATTCATCCAGTGTTGTAATCTCCCTATCCAGTCGATGACAGTTTTTATTGTCCTGCTCTCTCTCTTGTTGCAACAGCCCTACAGCGGCCCGCATTCTTGCTAGGGGAGAGCGTAGTTCATGAGAAATGTCTCGAATCAACTGTTTTTGGGCATGAAACAGCTGTTCCAAACGGTCTGCCATAAAGTTAAAGTCTCGGCTGAAGTCGCTTAACTCATCCGGTATTCGATACCGCTTCAAGGGGGTTCTGGCCCGTAAATTCCCATTGGCCAGCTCTAGAGATGTCTCTCTAAGTCTCTTAATAGGCAAAGAAAAATGACGAGCCAAAAAAAATACAGCCAGGATGCTTATGCCAAGAAGAAAAAAGGGGATAAGTGGATTGCGAGAGAAGATAACGCTGAGTAGACTCAGGGTTGAAGGCATGGAAAAAAACAGGTAACGCTCACCTGTTGGTGAAAAACCGACCCGTGATCGTGAAATCAGTGTATTGGCGTGCCGACGGCCTGAAGATCTCATCTGCTCATCAGGGAGTCGATTTTCTGCATGATTGGTATTGTGATCCAACCTTCTTAGCTTATTTTTAAACATCAGGCGCCTTTTCAGCGGGGGGGGCAACGCCCGATCAAGTATCTCGTTATTGTTAGAGTCGACAATGTATAGCGCATCTTTATGAGGATGCGATTGCAAATGATCTTTGAGTTTTTCAACCCCTGCGCTTCTCAAAAGGTTGATCAACAGCTCTCTCTCTCCCGCCTTTCGTTTATTCTCCTCCTTGCGAATCTGATCCACATCGCCACGCAACTGGTAACTGACCCAACCAGCACTGAATCCAACCAGGAGTACGATCAGCCAAAAAGAGAAAAACAGTTTAAAAAACAATCTCATTATCTACTCCCGAAAAGGTAGGACAAATTGGTATCCAGACCCTCGAACGGTGCAAATATACGGTTCGGATTGGGTGTTTTGTTTAAGTTTTCTGCGTATATTGCTGATATGAATATCAACACTCCGATCATATGGGGTCAACTTACGGCCTAAACCTTGTTCACAAAGCACCTCTTTAGAGATAACCTGACCGGCCTCTTTCATGAGCAGGTGCAGTAAGGTAAACTCGGTACTGGTTAACTCCACCTCCTCACCACCTGCCTCTACATGGAGAGAGCCAGGACGTAGCGTTACCTTGCCGATTGTGACCGGCTCCATAGGAGTGGGACCCTTGCCCCTTACCCGACGCAACACGGCACGCAGATGGGCGACCAACATTTGCGGACTACATGGCTTGGCCAGATAGTCATCCGCACCTATTTCCAGCCCGATGATGCTGTCGGTCTCATCTCCACGAGCGGTGAGCATGATGACGGGGGTATCTTTGCTTTCTCGGAGTTTGCGAACCACATCAAAGCCGTTCATCTTTGGCATCATGACATCCAACACCAGCGCATCAAATGAGCGACCCAATGCTTTTTTCAACCCCTCCTGACCATCATGGGCTGTTTCACAGCTAAAACCGTCCCCAACAAGAAATTCTGCAATCATAGAACATAACTCCAGGTCATCATCCACAAGTAGAATTTTGTCCATCGCAGTTTCCTCTCTTCGATACCAGTTATTCTTAGTCTCTTTTTCACCGATTGTGCTACTTTATTGGAAGTTAAAAAACCTGTCATCCTTCCATACAAATCTTTACTCATTCGAAACACACATAAACAAACCGACCGGCTACTCTGTCTCCAACAATAACTTGACCAATAAGGAGACGTAAAATGACTTATGCCAAAAAAATTCTTATGATTGCTGCTCTTGCTTCCGTAACAACCGCCTCAGGGGTTGCCCTTGCCCAGAGGGGGGCTGGAATGGAACATTGGGGAGACAAAAAATGTTTCAGTGAAGAGCGAGCAGGAATGAAAAGCTCTTTTTCCAGGCACAAGGATGGGCAGCGTCATCACGCTGCTCTTTTGAAACAGATTCCAGAAGAGAAACAGTCAGAAGCCAAGGCGCTGATCCGAAACCATCGGGAAAAAACAATGGATTTGCGTCAACAAATGATGAATCACCGCTTCGATCTCAAGAGGCTGGTACGTCATGAAAAGTGGAACGAAGAAGAGGTTCGCAAACAGACAACCGCCATGTCAAAGACCCTTTCCGAGCTGATGCTGCAAAAGGCCCATATGAAACATACCCTGCGCCGTTTGGCCGGAAACAACCTTTAAGGTGTGCCCAGGTAGAGGAGGGCCAGCAATGAAAAACGTTAAGTTTTTCCTGATTACCTGTTTGGTCCTGGGGGCTCCTCTACCGGCCCTGGCAGATGCCACAACCGGGGCAGGTAAACCAACCCTCACACAAGACTCCATAGACGACAAGAGCGTCGCTGGAGAGAATGGTAACTATCTTTAACCCCTCTGCACCATCCGGGCCTGATGAATGCCCGGATGGTGTTAGGTGGATATGCCAGCAAACGGCAAGCCGGTTCCATCCGCCACCTCTCGGGTTAGAGCAGCCATGTCCTCCAACCCCAAGGCAGAGATATCCCTCTTGCCACACATACGTGGAAAGTCCGCCAGTTCATTTGCATAGACCCGGAAGAGGGTAGCCAACATTTCAGCCGATTTTTCAATATGGAACCGTGAACGGAGTTCAGGGTTTTGGGTGGCGATGCCGACGGGGCAGGTTCCTTTGTGGCATACCCGATACTGCTGGCAGCCAATGCCGATCATGGAAGTGGTCGCCAAGCCAACCGCATCGGCTCCCAGAGCCAGACATTTGGCAATATCGCCGGAGGTACGGACTCCACCTGCTACCAGGAGAGAAATAGCTTTCTCTTTTCCTCTTTTCTGCAAAAAAAGCCGTGCCCGGGCCAATGCATAGGGTAGGGGAATACAGACATTATCTTTGATGTGATCGGGGGCAGCACCGGTTGAGCCGCCTCGAGCATCCAGTGTGATAAAGTCAACTTCAGCCGCTATGGCAATTTCCAGATCCTCTTCAATCCAACCGGTAGCTATTTTGACCCCAACCGGTATTCCACCACCCACCTGCTTGAGCCAGGCAACCTTCTGGATAAAGTCAGCCGGTTCATGAATATCGGGATGGCTGGCAGGGGAGATACAATCCACGCCCTGCTGAATGCCCCTGGCTGCTGCGATATCGGCATTTACCTTGGCGGCGAGCAGGTGTCCACCCAAACCGGCTTTGGCTGCTTGGCCCATTTTAATCTGGATGGCGTGAGATTTTTTCATGTTCTCTTCGCTGGCACCATAGCGACCGGTAGAATATTCAAAAACATAGGCTTTAGCCGCCTGAAACTCCTCTTCTAACAGCCCCCCTTCACCCCCAAAAATAGCGGTCCCAGATTGTGCGGCCCCCTTGGATAGGGCGATTTTTGCCTCTTTGGAGAGACCGCCAAAGCTCATGTCAGAGACATAAAAGGGCAGATCAATTGTGAGAGGTTTAGCCGCCTTGGGTCCGATGGTCACCCCAAGATTGGGGGAAACCTCCCGGTGATCCAAGGGACGCCGAGCCAGTTGACCGGGAAGAAAAACAATCTGCTCCAGAAGGTTCAGCCACTTGGGAGAGCGCATGGAGGATATCTCCTCCTCTCCGGTGAGTGCTTTATTCATGATGGAGCGAAATTCAGGCTCCCGCTCATCACTCTTTCTCTCCCAGTCCGCCAAATAGAACCCTTTCGAAGTGGCTGGCTGTGACGCAGGTGGTTTGCGGATAACTCGGGAAAAATCCTCCTTACCTGCACCACAAACGGGACAGACCCAATCTTCTGGAATCTGCTCCCAAGTGGTGCCAGGGGCTATTCCGCCATCCGGGTCACCTTGGCGTTCGTCATAAGTCCAATCACAGACATCACAGATGTAGTCAACCATTGTTATTTTATTTTGGGTCATGAGAGTTCTCTGTTGAAGCGTGGAGGGGGCGACTAATTCTGCCCCAAAAAAAGGGTCCTATCCGTTCATTCGGCATAGTACGGCATCGCAAAAAAATATCAGCATTTCAAGACGTGCAAGCGGCCGACACAAGGGTAGCTCGTCTGGTCGCTTCAATGCGCCTGGCGATTGGGTAGGGGGTCTACTCCTTCGGCGGAACTTGGCAAAACCCTTGGGGAGGAACATCCAATGCGGCGTTAAATTTGGACGATAAATTCTGGAACGCCACCAACCCCGTCAGCTCGACCAGAGTGTCATCGTCAAAGGTCTGCTTGATCCGCCCCATCAACGCCTCATCCACACGACGGTCGCTCCAGGTCATAGCCTCTGCATACTCCAGGGCCAACTGCTCCTGATGGGTAAAATAGGGCAGACTCTTTTCTGCTCTCCAGTCCGAAAGCCGGTCTATCTTCTCCTGGGTAACGCCTCGTTGCATGAGAGTGTTGGCGTTAATGTCCACACAGAAGGCACAGTGATTAATCTGGGATACCCGCACAGTCAGCAGCGAACGCAAGGCCGGATCCAAAGGGGATGAGCGGCGGTTAATAGCCCCGTAGAGGAGGGCCACCGTCGAGAACAGCCAGGGTGACCGTCCCCACAACAGCCCCGGGTCCAGAACCTTGCCGTAGGTGAGCTTCTGTTTCCAGAAAAAAAGTCTGACGTACCAAGGATAGTGCTGTGACGGTTTGGGTAAGATGTACATTTTCCTCCTTACTTCTTTTATTGAGGTGCTCAACCTGCCTCTGTCGGTGTCCATTGCGACTGGCAACCGACAGTTGGCAATCCAATCTTAAAATTTAGTTACGCAGTCTGCGGGCCATCTCCTCTAATGTTGAGGCGAGGTTTTGTCGCTCCTCTGGATCAAGCTGGCCTCCCTCAACCTGAACGGTGTAGCCTCTCCCTTTTGATTTGAAATTCAGTTTTTTTGTCGAGAGGTGGTCAACTTTTCCTTCAACCTGATAGGTTGTCACCGGGTGGGTTATACCTTTGACCTTAATCTCCTCCCGTGGTGTACAAAGTATCTTATCTTTGATTAAAGAGTAGGTCTCATGGGAGATGAGTATGGTATCTGGCTCTGCATGGTGCTCTAAACGGCTGGCAAGATTGACGTTACCACCAATAATCGTATAATCCATGCGGTCCTCACTGCCAAAATTGCCCACGGTACAATAGCCGGTGGTAATACCGATTCGAATTCGAAAGGGTTGAGAAAAACCCTGCTGCTCCCACCAGATATTACGCAACGCCCCCATGCGATTTCTCATATCGATAGCCATGTTGACGCAGGCCAGAGCATCCTCCTTTTCACCTCGACTTTCCGGATCTCCAAAAAAAATCATGATGGCATCGCCAATAAACTTATCGATGGTACCACCATGCTGTAACGCTATCTTGGACATCTCATTGAGATAGTCATTGAGGAGGTTGGTCAACTCTTCGGATTCCATGCTATCCGTAGTGTTGGTGAAACCGACAATATCTGAGAAAAAAATGGTTAGCTTTTTCCTTCCCGATTGGATGCGTACCTCTTGGCGTCCAGAAAAAATGGAGGCGTAAACTTGAGGGGAGAGATATTTTGCCAGTTTTTTTGAAATGACTTCCAGATCTGAATTGCGCTTTTCCAACCGCCCCATGGCCTCTTTCAGGCTGATGGCAACCATTCCCACATTATGGGATATTTGGTCCAACTCATCTCTTTTCAACTCAGGCAAGCTATCCAACCGGAGATCCAGATCACCCCGAGAAATGTGTGCTAACGCCTCACCAATACGGCCAACCTTGGTACCAAGGCGGCGTACCATCAAGGTGACCAAGAAGATGGCCAAAAGAACCATAACAATCATCACCATAAGATTGATTCTGGTATGCAGTTTATTGCTTTCATTGGTTTGTTGTCTGATCTTTGCGATGACTTCATCCTCCTGAGAAACCGCATCATTGATCAGGGGATTGAGTCGCTTAAAGGTTTGGGTCGTCTCTGCCATCAATAGGGCGATATCATTGTCCAATTGTACCAATTTAGAAAAGGCGGTGTCATAGATCTGAAGTGCCTCAAACAGCTCCTCTTTCTGGGTTGGGGTGATGTTGGCGGATTGGATGCGTCCCCTTAATAAATCCAGAGTCTGATTGACGCCGATCACATGTTTGGCTTGACGTCCCAGCTCACGATATTCCATCTCGTAATAGAGCAAGGTTCTGAGAAGAAAGTTATAGTCCTGAATGGTATGGGCATTTAAAATGGCGCTGATCTCTTTGGCCTGTTGTTCCAGCCGTTCATGGTCAGAGCCTTTTTTCCTGGTTGCCAGACGCAGTAGCTCCTGCTCATAACGATCTATCCCTTTCTGAAGTTTGATGGAGAGTTCTTGATCGAGATTAGAGCGGGTTAGATTATGACGGAAATCGGCAATCAAACCCTTGATAGTGTTTATAAAAGCAGGTTTCCAGTACAGGTAAAATTCGTACTCCTGCCAACGAATAGTACCCATTAATGATTGAAGACCATGGGTGTTGTAATGAGAGAGGCGGCTGCGCAGTCCATTATAGGCCGCTTGACGAAGAGTCAGGCTGACGCCCTCTTCCCGGTTAAAGCCACGGGCCTTCCATAGCTCCAGGGATTGGGCAAAGGTGTTGTGATAAGTGTCGATATGGCTTTCGATGCTCGGTAGGGAGACCTTCTCTTCCTGACTGAGCGAAGTGACATCCGGCTTGTCCATGGCAGCCAATTCGCCCTTGGCCTGCTTCAGATAGGATAAGACTCTCTGAGCATCTTCATCATTCTGTTCGGCATAGAAACTTTTCTCAGCCTGACGGGACAGGTTGACCAGCATTTCCACCCGCAACAAGAGATTACGCTCCTTTTCCTCTTCATTGACAATATTGTAGTTAGAGAGAACCTGACTGTTTGTCACGTAGAAAGAGATAACGATACTGACGCAGATAACCACTAAAAGGGTAACAATAGCGATTAATTGTCCGACGAACTTGTTTAAGCTATATCTGGCTATCATTACAGATTTTTCCTGTATTTGTCTCTGGTCATCATCCTCTTTATCGTTGGGATAATAACGCCGGGAACGCTCTTGTTTGTGTGAGTCGTAAATTTTTTCCGTTGTTATCTAGAGATATACCACGTTATCTCATCTCCCGCCAAACAGCTTCTGCTTCACAGGTATATCACCCCTGTCAATCAGGATGACCCCAGAAAAAAAAGTTTTGCGCCCATCATCATCAGAACAATACTGCTCAGTTTTTGCAGCATCCCCTGGTGCCTTGGAATGGCCTCCCTGATTTTTTTTGAAATCCAGCCGGCAGAACCACCACCAATATAATAGAGCGGAGAGAAGGCTGTACCGATTCCAAACAGGAAGGCCAAGGATGCTCCCGTCAGGATGGATTGACTGGTTGCGGAATAAAGCAGTATGGCAGATAGGGGAAGACAGGGCATCAAGCTGGTGACAAACCCCAGTGTGGCCATATGACGTTTAGTGTGTGGTCGGCATGCAGCCATATCTTCATTGCCACCGTTCATATGACAGCTATTCCGCCGCTGCCAAGCCAACAGTCCGACCAGGATAATAAGAATGCCGCTTCCGGCCAAGAGTTGATCAGCCGGTATTTTTTCCAGTACGACAGAACCTAATGAACCAGAGATGGCCCCCAACAGGGTGTAGGTGACCACTTTGGCAGCAACGAAGACAGCTGTGGCAGAAAATCCCTGTTTAAATCCCCCCTGTACGCCAAAGATATAGGGGCCGATTATCGGTAGACAGGAAAAGCTACAGAGGGTCAGACCATAAAAAATCCCCATGATCAAAACACCCAGGCTGATGCTTTCAAACCCCTCTAGAAGACGCAGGTGAATCATGATCTCTGGATTAACCGTTTGATTCATCTAGGCAACCTCTTCCACATGCCTGCCAAAGAGTTTTTGCTCACGGGCTATGAGGGCCGCTCCCACTGCAGTTGTTACCTGTGGGACCTCAGGAGGGACATAGATATCGGTGATCAACTCATCTTCCAAGGCCTTTCTCAGGCCAATGTTCAACGCTGGGCCACCATCAAAGAAAACCGTATCTTCCAGCCCCACCCGCTTGGTCATGCGTCCGAGTCGTTTGGCAATACCATGATGGGCGCCGGCAATAATGTCGGCTTTTTTCTTGCCCCGTGCCAGCAGGGAGACAACCTCCGACTCGGCAAACACGGCACAGGTAGAGTTAATCCTGATGGGAACGGTGGACTGCAGGGCCAACACCCCCAGCTCGGTTATGTTGATCTCCATAATTCGACAGAGTGTCTCCAAAAAGCGACCCGTACCGGCTGCGCATTTATCGTTCATGGCAAAATTTTTGGTGACACCCTGATCGTCCAAGGCAATGACCTTGCTATCCTGACCTCCGATATTGATAATGGTTCGTATGGCCTGCCCACTTTGTGAACCATACCAGATAGCCCCCTGGACGTTGGCACTGATTTCGCTGATGGTGGAGTTGGCAAATTTAACCATTCTTCGACCATAGCCGGTTGCGGTTATATTGGTGATGACACTCTGTTCCAAGTCTAAATCCTGACACAACTCTGCCAGAACCTTTCGGGCGGTCTCCTCACAATGAACGCCCGATGGCGCTACTTTATGACCGACAATCTTTTCTTCAAAAAGTAACGCCACCTTGGTTGTGGCCGAACCAATATCGATCCCTGCATAGTAACTCATGATTTTTCCTTGTGTCTCTGACCTTTCAGGGTCTCCATGAACGCTTCGATACGGGTTCTGAGTTGTTCCACATCCTGAGGACTGTAATCGGTCTCTATCTTGAGCATCGGCACACCGTTATCCTGTAGTAGTTTTTCGATAATCCTGGTTTCGACATCGTAGGGGTGGCACCCTTTTAATATGTGATAAATGACCCCTTCGGCTCTATAATCCTTGATGAGTTGCAGTAGCCGGTCCCGGCGGTCGATGGTCGTAGAAAAGATGGGGCAGCAGCTGGGTAGCAGATAGCGGTCGGCAATGGCGTGGAGCATATCGGATAGCAGGCCTTCATCGACGGCTACTTTGTCGTGTAGATAGCGGTTGGAGGTACAAAACTCGTCGGCCACCATCACACCGCCCAACTCTTCAATAACAGTGGGTATCTTCCAGTTGGGGAAAACCATGGGTGAACCGGTAATGAGCAGACGGGTCGCCATGGGTTTGGCAACAGACTCTCGATTGTTGACCCGCTCCTCCAGTTCATCATTAAGAGTGGCCATGGCAGCAGTCCAGCTCTCCACATGGTCATAGAAATAGGCGTTTAAAACCTCCAAGGCATCCCGCCCATGAATGACAGGGGGTTCTGCTTTGCGAATTTCGTGAAAACGCCGAAACTGCACCTGTGCCTTTTGGATCATTTGAATCGCACCACGCAGCCGACTCCGGGTAACACGCATCCCGGTAACCTTCTCCACCTCTTTGGTGAAACGTTTCACCTCACTGAGCCAAAATGCCCGAGAAGCTTCACCCTCCTTGACTTTTGGCATGTCCAGCATCACCACCGGGACATAGTCGTGGATGATCTCAGCCATCTTCGCCTTCCAGTCACAACTGGCAGGAATGGCAACCAGGTCACACTGCTGATAAAAGGAAAGAACCGGCAGGGTGGTGAATCCAACCTCAGACTTGACCATGGGACAGGCGGAGTCGGGGAGGAACTCCTCTCCAACCTCAACGCTCTCATAAGCCCCGGCACATAATCTGACCGGCTGTCCGCCCGCGGCATAGATGATCTCTTCCGGCACAAACAGACAATAGGTTCCGATTAACTTTTGAGTTTTCTTTCGGTTTACCGCCCCCTCTCCGCCTTGGGTAAAGGTTTTGAAAATTCGGTCAAAATAGGCCATTTTTTTTGGCCGGGTTGTATCCTCATCAATAGGATCAAAAATCTCCCCAACCGTCATCGCCAGATTGAGTTGAATTTTTTTAGCCAACCGTTTGCGTTTTTCCTGCTTATCCATATCTGTCAGGCTCCATTCTTGTTTGTATGGCTCTCTTCATCCAGACCCTGGCGTTTTAAAAAACCCTGTTGACTGGCGGTAAAAATCGGGATTCCACAGAAACGGGTCTCCAGAGCCTTATCTTCGGGACAAACCTCAACACATCTCAAACAGAGGGTACAATCCTGTGTCACCAGATTGGTCAGAACCTTCTCCTCCTCAATCTCCCGGATCTCCATGGGGCAGGCCCGAGAGCAGTTGCCGCAGCGGGTACAGCGCTGCCCGTTCTTTTTAAGAGATAGCAGGCCAATTTTATCGAATAGAGATAACAGGGCCAGCATTGGGCAGTAGGAGCAGAAAAACCGCCTTTTGACAAAAGCAGTCGTAAAAAACAGGGCCACCAGTACCATGACGATGGTGGTCAAGACCATGGTGGTATTGCTGGAAAAATCGATATGAATCTGGCTAAAATCCCCATTGAAAACAGGCAGGATAACCCGTGCCGGACAGATCTGGCAGAAAGGTACCGACCAGTCACGAGGGATTTTTTCCAGGCCAAAAAAAGAGTTGGCAATCCCCAAAGGGATCAAGATGAGCAAGACCAGGAAAATATATTTGACCGACTTGTAACGGGTGCGTGTTATCCAGCCAAAACGGGAGAGATCCACATCGAAGAAACTGCGGATTTTACTCAGCATATCCTGCAGAAAACCAAAGGGGCAGATCCAGCCGCACCAAGCTTTATTCAGAACAATGGACCACAAGGCAAAAATCCCCATGGCCTTGAGCAGGCGAATACCCGCATCACCAAGGAACTCGCCAAACGGGCGACTGAGCATATGCTGAAAGCCGATCAAAAAGCAGCCACCACCACGATCATCGACATAGGCACAGGAGAAGGTCGGCATCCGGTTGCCCATATCAATGTAAAACAGACCACCATATATCAAGATGATAAAACTGATAGCCTGTACGGCTATCCTTAAACGGTAGACCTTCATAGAGCTTTCCTTTGGCGTTTTCTGCGGATGGCGATGGCACCACCAGCCAGCAAAAAGGTACCAGAACCAACCATGTAAGCCATGCGTTTGCTCTGCCAGTCGGACTTTGGTGGGAAGACCTGGAGGGGCAGGGTGGCTATGTGGTGTTCATGGTGAAAAGGCTGACCGTTCAAAACACCCGTTGCCGGTAGAACATGTTCGGTGGTCAGGAGATAATTTTCTGATTTGCGGCGATCAATTTTTTCTGGAAACAGCTCTTTGATCAGGAGGAACGATACCTTGCCATGGTCATCGGTACGTTTGCTCTGCTTCCAGCCCTGTTCGGTTATCAGGGTCAGGGTCTGGTTGGCCAACGGCTCTCCCTTGAAACTTACCTGCACCCGCAGATTTTGTCCGGCATGGGTGCGATAGCATTCATGATCGTCGGCACACAACCGTTTTATTTCCAGTATGGGCTGGCCCTTGAAAAAGCCCGGACCCTCTATGCCATTGGTCTCATGCTTGTCGACAGAGTCACCATGGCTCATGAAATGGGTGTAGGAGTATCGATGTATCCGGCTATCGTTGTTGACACCTTGATCGTGGTAGGCAAAGAGGTCGTACCAGCCACCATCCCCAGCCGGGAAGGAGAACAGACTAACCGGACCTCGCTGCTTTGGAGCAAAGGAGAGGCTGCGGTTATCGGGATATTTTACCCAGAGTATGGCTTGAGTTTGGGATTTTTTCGGTTTGGCCCGGTGGTTATATTGACCATTCATTCTTGCCGGTCGGCCTGACTGTTGCCTGTCCGGTTGAGGAAATTCACCAGAATGTAAATAATAGGAACGTGGTCTGGCACCCCGAGCCGCTCTTTTTTTGCCTTTATCCTGGCTGGTTGAATAGGACTCGGCTGGATTCGGTGCCTCCTGCTGTCCGCCGGTCACTTTTGTTATTGCCGCCTTTTTTTTAGCCCGTTGCGCCCGGATGGCATCCCAAGACATGGGTTCAAGCCACATGAAGGTAGCAGGTTGAGCCGCCTTGGCGGTAGCCAGGGCCGGGAAAAGGCAAAACAGAGCCATAAAGCAGCTTATTACAGTTTTTATCACGCGACCCTCCGTCACTTTAATACTGAAAAATTGGATATTAAAAGGCGTAGGAGAGGCCGGTGTATACGGTCAGTGGCGTACCAGACTTAATGTTTCTTTTAGCGGCAGAGAATCTTGAAGCTGGGCTGTAAGAGACATAGGTGGCATATTTTTTATCAAAAATATTGAGCCCGTGTGCCCAGAAAGACCAGGGCCCTTTGGTATAATTCAGGCGCAGATTGACCAGATCCGGGCGCTCTTCTTTGCCAGCCGTGTCGGCACTGTTGTCGATGTAGGTGTAGTAACCGGAGAGATGGTCCCACTCCAGCTCCGCTTCAAGATTGTTGATTGGGGTCCAGGTTACTCGGGCATTGATATGGTGGTTTGGTGATTGAGCGAGATCGTTGCCACTGTAGTCGCTACCGTTATCCACAAAATCAATATATTGGTTTCTGGCATAGGTGTGGGTCAGATTAAAACGCAGAGAGTCAACAGGCTGCAGCGCAATGGAACTTTCGACACCCTTAACCCGGACTTTACCGGCATTAACATAGATATTGGCAGGGCCATCAACAACCATCTCTTCAATCGTGGTGTGGTATAGAGCCACCTCATAGTTCAGTCGTTTGCTGAACAGCCGTCCACGCAGACCAAATTCATAGTTTTGGGCCTTTTCCGGGTTCAGATCGGCATTGGTGGTCACGCTGGTGCTGGTAAACAGTTGACTTGAGGTCGGCACAACAAACCCCTCTCCATAGCCAATCCAGAGGCTGTTGTCGGCATCGATCTCCCATGTGGCGCCGGCCTTGGATGTCAAGTTGCTGAAACGCAGCTCCTTATCCTTGGCAGTCACCCGATCATCAGCATCGTAGTTTATATTGTCATAACGGGTAGCGACCGTAACCCGCAACTTTTCAACCGGAGAGATCTCAAACTGGACAAAAGGGGAGGTTACCTGGGCGCTGATCTCCCAGCTGGTCTCGACTCCGGTATGGATGGTTCGACCGAAATAATCCTTGTTATCCGTATTACTATGTTGCAGGTCGGCCCCGGCGATGATGCGAGAGCGGCGGAAATCAAAATCGTGCTGGTAGGTAGCAACCAGATTGTGATTCAGGAACGTATTTTCGGCAATATCGGCACCATTACGATAGGTGGGGTGGCCTTCATCATTTTGAGAGCGAATACTGTAGGAAACCTTCATGTTGGACATGTCGCTCAGTTCACGTTCGTAGGAGGCGGCTGCCGATAGCATCCGCTCATCCTTGTAGCCTTCTACTTCGCTGGATTGCCCCCAGTCTGAATCAAATTGGGCCTGGGTCAGATAACCGGGGTTTTCCTGAAATTTTTCCAGATATTCGGCCCGGAATGTAACCAGAGCGTTGGTACCGATATCCTTCTCAATCTTGCCGCTGATGGCTTTCCGCTCTTTCGCGGTTCTATCCTGCCAACCTTTGTATTCAAGAAAATTAGTATCGAGAAAATAACCAAAATTATCAAAGGTTCCTGCTGCAGATGCCCCACCTCGGAAGCGATCATGGATGCCAACCTCTCCCCACACCTTATATTCTGGAGTAAGGGGTGGTTTTCTGGTGATAATGTTGATCACGCCACCCAGAGCATGGCTACCGTAGAGTGCTGAAGCCGGCCCTTTGATGACTTCGACCCGTTCGATGTCGGATGTGTTGCTCTCGTCGATAAAGCTATTGGTACCACCACCAAAATTATTGACCGCCATACCGTCGACCAGATTAACCGTGTAGTTTTTCCCTCCGATGGGAATTCTCAAGTTGCGAGTCAGACTATTACCGGGAATACGACGCAACAGCTCCTGCTCGGAGTCGGTAAATTTGGTGATCTCCAGCTCTTTGCCATCAATAATATCAATGGTAACCGGGGTCTCCCTGACTTTTTCTGCAACCCGTGATGCCGTAACAGAAACAGCATCCAACGAATGAACCTTTTCTGGTTTTTGGGAGTCTTCAGAAACGTTTTCTGCCAGGGCTGATAGTGGGGTCAATGTCGCCAATGTTACCAATGTCAGGATTGTTGGTCTTTTCTTGTTATTCATTTAAAAGCCTCTTTAAAAGTAGTTTGTCCCTCTATTTCGTCGCATTTTTAGTAACTACTTCCTTCAGCAATGGTTGGACCATAATTAAAAAATATTTAATTACAGTTAGTTATACATATTTTTCATTACACCAAAGCCTAATTTTTGGTCAAATAACTCAGTTAATGGGTCATTTGACCTGACATTGCTGTGGTTCTGTTTAGCAACCTATTGATTATAGGTTATAATTTTATTGGCAAGCCCTTTGCTAAACCCATGCTAGGTTGATCTCTTTAAAAGGAAGGAGTCAGGTTGAGCATTAGAAGATATTCACCAGTCAGACAGACCGTTGGAGTTGTTGTCGGCTTGGTTTGTTTGGGGCTTGTCGTTGGGGAGAATAATCCTGCCTATGGTGGTGAGGATGCCCTATCCCGTTCGTTGGAAATCAGTGCGCAAAACAGCCGTAAGGCGCGTCGTTCCCAGATTCATATTGACCACCTGGATGATGAAACCCGCATGATGCTGGAAGAGTACCGGAAGATAAATCGGGCGTTGGATTCTCTGAAAATATATAACGATCAATTAGCGCGCATGCTTGTCTCTCAGAAACAGGAGATATCCTCCATTGGCAAGCAGTTGGACGATATTGAGGTCACACAACGGGAAATTGTTCCGCTCATTATCCGTATGGTCGAGTGGCTGGCAGAGTTGGTCGAACTGGACCACCCTTTTCTACCAGAGGAGCGGCAGGGCCGGGTCCATTTGATGCGCTCCATGCTTGACCGGGCGGATGTCAGTACCGGAGAAAAATATCGCCGGGTGTTGGAGGCCTATCAGGTTGAGACCGAGTATGCCCGGACCATTGAGTCCTACCAGGGCGAGCTGCTTGATAATGGTGAGAGTCGAAGCGTGGTTTTTTTGCGGATGGGTCGAATTGAACTCTATTATCAAACGTTGGACGAGAGCGAAAGTGGTTGGTGGGATCGGGTTAACAATCGCTGGCAAGTGTTACCTGAGCGTTTTAACAAACCCATAAGCCATGGTCTTCGTCTGGCCCGCAAACAAGCGGTTCCAGCCCTTTTAAGGTTGCCCATACATGCACCAAAGGAAGGTGGGTCATGATCGGGATCTGCCTGAAAAATTCAGCCTTGACTCTTCTCATCCTACTGTTTTGCCCACTGTCTGCGTTGGCCCAACCCGTTGATAGTCTCTACAAGTTACAGCAAAGAATGGAGGAGACCAGAAAGCGAGAGAGTGCCATTCGTACAGAACGTGAACAGGGTTTTATTGCCGTCCATGCCGACAGAAAACGGTTGCTGAAGGAGATGCGGCAACGGCTTGCAGATGAACAAAAACGTAGTGAAACATTGAGGAAATCTTTTGCAGAAAATGAGGCATCTCTGGTCTCCTTGGAGAGAGAGCTACACCAGAGCAGCGGTGATTTGGGGGAGGTGTTCGGTACCGTGCGGCGGACAGCGAAGGATCTGGTCGCTCCTGTTTCCGAATCAATGGTCTCGGCTCACTATCCTGATCGTGTTCGCTGGCTGACAGAGTTGGGAGAACGAAAAAAACTGCCAGATATGAGTGAGCTGACCCAATTGTGGCATTTGATGCAGCAGGAGATTATTCAATCAGGACAGGTGGTTGGTTTTCCAGCCAGAGTGGTCGGTGTCGATGGTGTGGCTCGCCAACAAAAGGTAATCAGAGCTGGTCTCTTTACTGCAGTCTCTCAAGGTCACTATCTGCACTACAGGTCGGAGAGTTCTCTGTTCACCATCCTCTCCCGACAACCATCCGCTACCGACCGAGCTCTGGCAGCAGAGCTTGGGGAGACAAAGGATGGTTTTGCCGAGATGGTGTTGGACCCAACTCGTGGTGTTCTACTGGAAATGTTGGTTGAAATTCCCAATCATCTGGAGCGGATTAAACAGGGCGGTGTTGTTGGCTATGCCATTCTGGTTTTGGGGCTGGTTGGCCTGATTCTTGGCCTGTGGCGACTGTTTTACCTAACCTTTGTGGGGCGGAAAATATTCAAACAGTTGAAAAACCCTGCGGTACCATCGGCAACCAATCCTTTAGGACGAATCCTTGCGGTGGCAAAAGAGAAATCCAGAAACAACCTGAAAAATGTTGAAATGTTGATTGATGAAGCCATCCTTTTGGAGATACCGGCTCTGACACGGGGTGAGCGCCTGATGAAGCTGTTGGCTGCCATCGCACCGCTTCTCGGCCTGCTGGGAACGGTGATCGGCATGATTGTAACCTTCCAGGCCATCAGCCTGTTTGGAACCGGCGACCCCAAGCTGATGGCTGGCGGTATCTCACAAGCATTGGTCACCACCACCTTGGGGTTGATCGTGGCTGTTCCTCTCCTGTTTCTGCATACCTTGGTGGTGTCACGCAGCCGGGCATTGGTCAGAATCCTGGAGCAACAATCTGCCGGCCTTATCGCCATGGTCTGGGAAAAAGCCTGAATGCTAGATCTACTTGCAGAGGTTCGGTTTTTTTTGGATAGCGGTGGTCCGGTACTCTGGGCCATCGGCTTGTTGTCTAGCTTGATGACGGCTTTGATCATCGAACGCTACTGGTTTTTTCGTCACCATAGCCAATGCCACGTTACCGCTATGGTGGTGCAGTGGAATGAACGCCAGGATCGTGGCTCCTGGACGGCTCTGCGTATTCGGGATGCTCTGATTGCTGACGTAGCGGCTAATCTTTCAAAAAACCTGGCTGTTATCAAGGTGTTGGTCAAGTTATGCCCACTTTTTGGCCTGCTCGGTACCGTCACCGGGATGATCTCGGTATTTGACGTGATTGCCCTGTTTGGAACCGGCAACCCTCGAACCATGGCTACGGGAATATCCCATGCCACCATTCCCACCATGGCTGGGATGATGATCATGCTGCCCGGTCTCTATTTTTGCCATGGGCTGCATCAGGAGATGAACCGTCGTATCGAACAGATCTCCCATCAACTTACTATCAATTAGGGCTATCACCATGCGTCGCCATCTTTTGGATTCCAGTGATAACGGTGAGTCAGAGATTGATTTGACTCCCATGCTTGACGTGGTTTTTATCATGTTGATTTTTTTCGTGGTCACCACTTCGTTTGTCAAAGAGTCCGGTATTGATGTCAATCGACCCAGCGCCAAAACCGCACAAAAGCAGGAGCAGGGTAATATTCTGCTGGCAATTCGCCCTGATGGTGAGATCTGGATAGATGGTCGAACCGTAGATATTCGCACTATTCGTAGCCATATCGAACGGCTTCGTATCGAAAATCCGGAAGGAGAAGTGGTGATACAGGGTGATCGTCTGGCTCAAATTGGTCGGTTGGTTACGGTTATGGATCAAGTGCGGCTTGCCGGTATTACCACTATTTCCATTGCGGCTGAACAGGGAAGCAACTAGATGTTGGCTGACTCTGCGACGACCAGTCATCTGTTTCGTCTTTTGATGGCCGGGATCATTGGTTTGGTTGCTACTTTCTGCCTGTTGTGGATGATGCAGCAGATGGTAACCGGAGAGAGAGACCAATCCATGCATAACCGGCAGAGGCCGGTCATTCAGTTTGTCCGCCTAAAAAAAAGCCCCCAAACCCAGTTCAAAAACCGTACTCCTCCACCAGATCTTCCCCCATTGTCAGACCCACCGCCACCTACAGTGCCGCGCCTGATGATGAGCAAAAATACCCTGACAGCACCCATCCCGGATTTGGATATCTACAGGCCTCAAACAGCTTTTTCTTTTGACTCACCGTTCCTGGGGCCTGTTATGTCAGATCCTGTTTTTGCCGGTCCAATCGACAGGGATTTTATTCCCCTGGCCCGAATACCGCCACACTATCCCTATAGAGCGCTGCGCCGGGGAATTGAAGGGTGGGTAAAGGTCTCCTTTCTGATTACTGAACAGGGTAAGGTTGACAATTTGGTTTTAGTTGATTCCAACCCACCAAAGTTGTTTGATCAAGCCGCATTGAAGGCTGTCTTGCGCTGGACATTCAAGCCCCGTATCCACAACGGCAAGCCGGTAGCGACCCGTGCGGAACAAATGGTCAATTTCAAGTTGAAAAAATAAACATGAATGTGACACCACTCATGGGACAGCCTGTTGTAGCCATACTCTTTCTGTTGGCTACCTTGACAGGGACAACACCACTCTTGGCTGAGCAGAGACAGGCTCTATCCCGAACCACCCATGAGGCGATGGTCTCCTGTCATAAACTATTGAACCTTGGAAAGCATACCGAGGCTATTGCCAGCCTGACAGAGTTGCTCGATAAGAGAGCTGATCAACCTTATGAGCGGGCGGTTATCCTGCAAAGCCGGGCTCATGCTTATCTGGCTCAGGAAAACCATACAAAAGCTATTGCTGATTTTAAACGAAGTTTGGAGCTAAACATGCTTCCTGACGATGTGCAGCAACAGCTGAGGTATAACCTGGCTCAGCTATACATGATGACTCAACACTATGAACAGAGCGTCAAACTGCTGAGAACCTGGTTTGAATTTTCCTCAAAACCACCCCCTGAAGCCTATGCGCTACTAGGCAGTGCGTATTTTCAGCTTAATCAATACCGGCAGGCGGCTGGAAGGCTTAGAATCGCTATTTCTCAGAGCCAAACTGCCAAGGAAAACTGGTATCAGGGGCTTCTCTCTGCCCATTATGAGTTGAAGGAGTACGACACTTGCGAGACCATTCTTCAGACCATGTTACACCTGTTTCCCCATCGTGGGTCTTTATGGCGTCAGCTTGCCGGCCTTTTATTGATGCAGGAAAAATATCAACAAGCCTTACCGGTAATGGAGCTGGCCTATTTGAGTGATCATCTTGACAAAGAGCATGATCTAATCAACCTTGCCCAACTCTATATTCATCAGGGGATACCCTACAAAGCTGGCAAACTGCTTGAGAAGGAGATTCTACGAGGTAGAGTCAAGGAAAGTGGGAAAAACCATCAACTGTTGGCCAATGCCTGGCTGCAAGCACGAGAGAAAGATCGAGGAGTTGTCGTGCTAAAAAAAGTTTGGGAAAAATCTCACGAACCAAAAGATGGAATACGACTTGCCCGGTTTTATCTGGAAACCAGAAAGTGGGAACAAGCTGAAAGATTGCTCTCAAATTTACTCAATGATGGCGGGTTGGTTAAGGATACCGTTGGCCAAGCCTGGTTACTGTTGGGTATTGTCCATTTTGAGCTTGGATCGCAGGAAAAATCTCATGCTGCTTTTACCCAGGCAGAAAAACAGATCACTACCCGCAAAGAGGCAGGTCAGTGGTTGATATTTCTAAAAGAAATTCAAAGATCGTCGTGAGCAGGCATGATCAGGTCACTATTAACTGAAGATTATGCGTGTGAATCGGTATCCAATGCCGATTCACACGTTAAAAAACTTTCGAGATTTTGAATCGAATCAAATCGTAGGAGATCCCACTACGTACCTTGAGGGCATGCTGATAACGCAGACCCGATTCCCATCCCGGCGCAAAATGCCAATCCACTGCCGTTTGCAAGGCATGGTCAGAACGGGAATTGTTTTGAGGGACGTCATCGATACTGGTCTCCCCGCCACCATGGAAAAAAAAGCTTAATGACCCCTCCCATTCCGAGCTGAAATCATGGCTGACATGGCTTTCAAAGGCGAGGAGGGGCTCGCGGCTCAACCTCCTGTTGGCAGGGGTATATTCATCGTTGTCGGAAAAGAGGCTGACGGAGCCGGCTACTTCCCAAAAGGTCCGTGGGTCGGACCGGTAGGTGAGATTGAGTTCGGGCTTGGTCGCCCAGCGATTTGCCCCGATATTCAACAGGCGGCTCGAATCATATTCACCCAGGGGAATCGTCAGCCAATTGGAAAGGCCGATGCGCCACACCCCGGCCTTATCCAGAACGTGAGAAGTGCCAAGAACCAGTATGGGGTCAATGGGACCCTGTGCTCGAAGCTTGTCGTTTGCTCCCGGTGGTCGGTAGGAGGCGGAACCATACCCGATAATGGGTATGATGGCGGTGTTCCATGTCCCCAGTTTGCCATAACGCGCATATTTGAAGATGAGCAGTTCAGAACGATAATCGGTGTTTGAGGAAATCTCGGCCCCGTTGACATAGAGGGAGTCTCCGGATTGTATCTCGAAGCTGGAGAACAGAACCTGTTTCCCCGGTGGGGCCGGAAGATAATCTCGAGGGGCATTATCACTAAATCCCACTGATGGAAAAAGAACAAGGCAACAGGAGACAAAATAGGGCAAATGCATTTTTATCGCTGACATGACAGCTCCTGATGGCCGATTGACCAGAGAGACAGTTAGGTGAAATGCAAATAATCTGCTGCCAATGGTGGAAACCTCTCCCTGTTTTGTCAAGTTGCCATGGTGAGAAAGCAATTAAAGCATGCTTTGTCAGTATTATTATATGGTAAATCAGTTTTTTTTCGTCTGCAGCCATGTTTTTCCACAATAATTGTAGCCAAAAGTAACCAATCCAGCAGAATGGTGATAAAAAGGGGAACCAATTTCGCCCTATTTTCGGCGGACCATTCTCTTCGCTCAGTCGCGCTAAAAACATGCAATCTTCACTCTTGAACAGCTAAGGGGTAGGAGGAAAAGTCCGATCTTGGAAAAAATACACGAAAGCGTACCGGAATAAGAGTGCGAGAGCGCCCCGCGCCGAGCTTGTTACAAATCTTTTGGGCTTTAAATACACTGATTTTTAAGAAAATATTAATGATATGGCTAAACTGCACCGGACACACAATTGTAAATAGACAGGATGAATGTAAAGAGGAATGTCAGTGATATTACATGATTATTAAGTAAAAAAATTCATTGTCTGGTTAGGCGTGTGGTATAAGGTGAGGCAAAAGGAGTAAGTCATGCATCACTTTTACGGTAGAATACTCTCTTATCTTTTGGTGATAGTTGTGTTGGTCTCTTCTCCTCAGTGGGTTGATGCCAACCCGGAGGACCACCTGTCTGGGGATGAGAACAGAACCTCTTTAAGATACGCCTTTCCTTCGCGCATTTTTGAGTTGCTTCCGCTTTTTACCAGCCTGAGCGGGGAGGGGTTGGTGGGTGCGCAACTGTTTGCCAGCCCCCTTCGGCTCCAACCCGATGGGAAGGTTGGCCCCTATTTGGTGGAGTCCTGGAGCTATTCAGAGGATAGTCTCAGGCTCACGCTGCATCTGCGACAAGGGGCGGTTTTTCATGATGGCCAGCCCATTACCGCCTCCGATCTGGCCTTTTCTCTGGCGATGGTGAAAAAACATCACCCCTTCCGACTTGTTTTGGCAAACCTGGAAAGGGTGGAAACCCCTGACTCTTTAACGGCTGTGCTTGTCATGAGCAAGCCCATTCCGGCCCTGTTGCGCTTTTTGATCCCGCCCTTGGTGCCCATTCTTCCTCGCCATGTCTATGGCGATGGTCACCCTTTGCGTTCACACCCGGCAGCCATTCGGGTGGTTGGATCGGGCCCTTTTCAGTTGGATGAGTTTGTGCCGGGCAAACGGGTCGTTTTGAAAAAATTTGATCGATTCTTCTTGGCTGGTCGACCGCATCTGGAAAAGATTACCATCACCATGTATCCCGAGAGTGAAGGGGTGCCCTTGGCCCTTGAGAGGGGTGATGAGGAGGCGGCTGGCTATCTGATCTATTTTTACAAGCGCTTCTCTTTGGCCAGCCAACTCAAGGTTACCCAGGCCGGCTATGAAAATTGGATGGCACAATCCATTCTCGTTTTCAACAACAGCAAGCCTCCGTTGGATCAGGTCAAAATCCGCCAGGCACTGAGCCTGAGTTTTGACCGCTCCTTCCTGGACTTTTTGCCCGGCTCAGACCAATGGGATGGAAAAGGGGGAGTTATTCCTCCTGGGACGGCGTTTTATCATGCCATACCAGATCCAGATCCATTCAATGTAGCCAAGGCCAACAAACTGCTGGATGAAGCGGGCTATCCACGGGATGAAAACGGCAAACGGTTTTCCCTGACCTTCTCTCTACTCCCCGATGAGACCGTTACCCAACCTTTTGCCGAACTACTGCGCCAGAGTTACATGCGAAAGGTTGGCATTGAGCTGGATCTTATCTATCACCCCGATAATAGCAGCTGGGGCAGGAGTATCCTGACAGGCTCTTTTCATATGGCCCTCAACGGGACTTTTTTATGGGGAGATCCGCAGATTGGCGTGCATCGGCTGCTGCACAGCAAGAGCATCTATCCTGGAGCCTTATGGGCCAACTATTTTCGTTTTATCGACCCCATGACCGATGCCCTTCTGGATGAGGCTGGTTCGACCATGGACCAATCGGTACGAATGGCACGATATAAGGCGTTGCAGCGTCGGGTCTCTTCTCAATATCCGGCCCTTTGGTTGGCGCCTCTGGAGTTTTCCACCGTTCATCACGAAAATCTTATCGGTTTGTCCGAGCAGTATAGTGCTGGGCAGCCTTGGGATGGTCTCTATTGGCAACAGCAAGAGAGGGAGGCTCATCCACACTCCCTGCCATCTTTCAAGGATTGACCATGGGCCTTGCCGTCTTTAGAAAAAGAAGCCGTTTTTCCTGGTTTAGCACAATAACCGGGCGGTTTTTTATTGGTTTGGGTGCCATTATTCTTTTTAGCAGTCTCTCCTTTCTTCTGTTCCAGTTGACCAAAGACAGATTTGAAACCACCTTTTCATCCCTTGTTGAAAACCGGTTGCCTGAACTTTTGGTGATCTCTCAACTGATGGAGAAAAGTGAGCAGCTATCGAGTCTTGCTCCAGAAATCCTTATGGCTGATAACCAGATCATGGGCTCGGCTATTATAAAAAGGGTGAAGGCAGTGGCCTCGATAAGCCCGGCTCTCTTTCACACGCTGAATCAATCTGAACTGTCCAAACAGCAGATTGAGGGGCTTGTTGAGGGGTTTGATAAAATCTCAAAAAACCTGTTTGCCATGAATCAGGTACAGCAAAGAATCATGATGCAAGAGAATGAAATCCGTATCATTCTAACCCGATTGAGACGGCTCCATGGCGATTTACTCCCCATGGTTAAGGATATCAAACCTATAGAGCTAAATGATAACATGTGGTTTCTTAACGTGCAGCTGGCCATCATCGAACTGCTCAGCCTCAACCTCTCCAGCCATTTTAATCAGCATCAATTATTGGAGCAGCGCTATAACCAACGGCTCAATCACTCCTTAAAGGCCTTGGTCACTGTCTCCCCCGCCAGAAAGGCCGTCTCCCAACGTATTCTTGATGAGCTGAAACGGCACCCAAGAGAGAGAGAAGAGGGTCTGCTGTCCAAATGGAGGCAGATCTTTTTTGACAAGAATAGCGTACAGGGCCATCTGGATAGAAACCGTTTTTTAATGGATAAACTGCATCAAGATCTAAAATTGATCAATGCCAAGGTGACGGGTGTTTTCTATTCGGCCAAGGGACGGCTTTTGGAAGAGTGGTCAGAGCTCTCTAATATTCTGACCTGGGGATTGGTCATCATGATACTCAGTGCCGTCATGATGCTGTTATATTTAAAACTATCCGTCATTGAAAGGCTGGTCACCTTGCGCAATGCTCTGGATACCCATGTGCGAGGGGAGCAGGCCCCCCTTCCGCTGGAGGGCAGGGATGAGGTGGCTGAGATGGCCCATGCCGTCGAGTTTTTTTTACAGGCTATCTCAGAACGACAGGAAAAGCTGGAGGAGGCCAGAAGGGAGGCTGAAAAGGCCAACCAGATAAAAAGCCGCTTTTTGGCCAATATCAGCCATGAGCTTCGGACCCCCTTAAACACCATTTTAGGATATGGGCAGCTTTTCCAACGCAGTGACTGCAGCACCCAGGAGTTGCAAAAGGGGCTGTTGGCTATCGATTCCAGCGGGGGACAACTGTTGGCATTGATCGATGATCTGCTGGATTTTACCCGCATGGAATCAGACTCCTTCGAACTTGTTGAGGAGTCGTTCTACTTCCATCATTTTCTAGAGATGACCGCCGATGCTCTCTCGGTTCAATTTCAGCAAAAGGGGTTGGTTTACACCACACACATTGACCCTGACCTGCCGATTATTATCCGCAGCGACAAAAAACGACTGCGGCAGGTCTTGTTGAATCTGCTTGCTAATGCCTGCAAATATACCTCGGCAGGTCAGGTGACCTTTCTTATCCATCGGCAGTCAGCCCCTTTTTTTGAAGGAGAGGAGGAGAGAGTCTCGATTCGATTTGAGATTCGGGATACGGGGGAGGGGATTGATGCTTCGGACCAGGCTTTTATCTTTAAACCGTTTTTCAAGTTGAACTCTGGGCGTGGCTATTCGACAGGGGCTGGTTTGGGGCTGGCAATCAGCCAGGAGCTGGTTCGGATGATGGGAAGTCGCATACAGTTAAAAAGCAAAAAAGGGGAAGGGAGCGCCTTCTTTTTTCATCTGGAGTTTGCGCTGGGTCGGGAGGAGCTGGTGGAGCTGCCTCGTCAGACAGCCAAACCCGTTAGCTACGAAGGCAAAACCATGCGGCTGCTTATTGTCGATGATATTCAACAAAACAGAGATTTTTTCCAAGATCTTTTTTTGGGGTTGGGATTTGAGGTGGACCTGGCCGAAAACGGGCGCCAAGGGGTGGAGATGGCCCAGGCGTTAAGGCCAGATTTAATCTTGATGGACCGCATCATGCCGGTCATGGATGGTTTCCAAGCTGTCGAAAGGCTTCGTTTACAGCCGTCTCTCAGCTCTATTCCGGTTATTCTTATCACCGCCGCCACCCTGGAAATAACAGAACAGCAGCTTGGGGAGATGGGGTTCGATGGCGTTCTGCCCAAGCCTGTCGATATTGAGAGTCTGCTGGGGTTGGTGGGAGAGCTTTTGGGGTTGGTGTGGCAGGAGGGTACTGATACCAAGAAGCCACTTGCCAGCCCAGATTTCCTGGAGAAAAATTCGGCCTTTTTCCCGAAGATGGATGCTGCCATGGCTCTTCCTGACGCCGCGAGTCTCAAGAGGTTGCAGCACTACGCACGGGCCGGGAAACTTTTGAAAATTCAGAGATGGTGTGAACAGATCGGACAGCAGCAGCCCGCGGCGGCCGGTTTTGTTGAGCAGATTAGCCAGATGGCCAGTCGCTATCAGGATGAACAGATCGATGCGTGGGTTGGTCGTTATTTGGAGAGGTTATCATGAGTGTTGGCTGTATGAGACAATCTTGGGAAGAGCAATCGGATGAACCCATTGAAACATCAGCGGAAAAGGGGGTGTTGTTGGTCGATGATAATCCGGAAAACCTGGATACCCTGGCGTTACTGTTGGCAAAGAGCGGATTTGATTTGCAAATTGCTTTAACGGGACAAAGCGCCCTGAGAAAGGCCCGGGTCGAAAAGCCGGATGTTATTCTTCTGGATATAAGAATGCCCCAGATGGATGGATTTGAGGTGTGCAGGCAGTTTAAGAAGGATGCTGAACTGTCTGCCATTCCCATCCTTTTTCTTTCTGCAGCAGACAGTACCGAGGAGAAGGTTCAAGGTTTTTCCCTGGGGGCGGTGGACTTTATCTCCAAGCCTTTTTCAGAAGAGGAGGTTTTGGTTCGCATCAACCTGCAGCTGCGTCAAGTAGAGCAGCAAAAAGAGCTTACCCATCGCCTGCAAACCTATCAGAGCCATTTTCAGTCCAACCTTTTTAATGAGCAGAAGGCTTTGGAGTATAAACGCCATCCATCTAATACACTGGGTCTGGTTACCAGTGCCATGGATTTGATCTCTAAAAACTTGAAAACCCCCCTGACCCTGATTGACTTGGCTAAACTTTTAGGTACCAACCAAAACAAGGTATCGGCGGCCTTTCGGGAACATTTAAAAACCACAGCGTATGATTTTCTGCGGGAACAGCGGTTGGAATATGCCGCACAACTGTTGAGAAAGACCCCCCTACAGGTTTTGGAAATTTCTGAGCAGGTTGGGTATAAACATGGCAGCGACTTTGCTGCCG
Organism: Magnetococcales bacterium; assembly: GCA_002753565.1. GTDB lineage: Bacteria > Pseudomonadota > Magnetococcia > Magnetococcales > JADFYX01. Next base: position 97,825 of record PEAM01000010.1, read on the forward strand.
CCTTTAAAAAACGCTATGGGGTTTCTCCCCGTCAGTTCAGACAGTCCATCCAAAACAAACAACGAACCTGAGGTCTGTTGGTTGGATGATGATAATAAACTCTCATTAATAAGAAGATTAAACATGCATCAACTGTTTTTTATGTTGCCTTCCACTATCCTATAATAGTAAGCTCTTCAACTAGACGTTTTACCTGCTCCTCTGCCTGTCCTGGCAACAATAATTACGCCTATTCTTCCCCTTACTGACATTCCTTTTTTCTCTACTGACATTCCTAAGTATCTGTATTTACAAATCATTTTATATATGCAAGAATCCTATTCAAATAAGGTGGAGATTCCTTCACGAGCCTGTGACGTGGGGAGGATTGCCGTTCCACCCTGGCAAGGTCAGGTGGTCTGAAGTTGGATTCTGCACACGTCATGCTAAGTAAAAAGAGAGCGTTATTATCCAAATAAGGATTATCTCCAATTATCTTATACTATCTTTTAGTGTAGTTTTTGGGCCATTCATACGTTTAGCCTAAAAGAGGAAACCTGCCAGGTCATTGTAGCGTGAACACTGTTTTTTTACCCTGTTTTGGAGCATCTGTTTTGTCGAGAAATCGTTCAAATGAGAGCGGCTTTAGTTTGATTGAGTTGTCTGTCGTGCTGGTTGTGCTGGGTATTATCATGGGGGTTACTTCCGTCAGCAAGGATGTGATCCGCAGTGCCGAATTTAAAAAAATCTACTCTCGGCATATTCAGGCCTGGGTCAGTGCCTACAGCGATCATATCGACCGTCAAGGGGTGGTTGTGGGGGACGATGCCACCACACCGACGTTAAAGGTCAATCAGGCTCTAAATACTGAGTTGTGCGACACCAATGCCGGTGTTGCTGGCGAACTCCACTCATATATGGATGCCGCCGGAATTGAAATGCCCAGTGGTCGGGCTGAAGGGCGGGAAGATCGTTATGTCTATCAGGACACCAACGGCAACCCCCAAGAGGTGCAGATCTGTTTTGTCAATACCAATTGGTCTGACCAGTCTGGGGTATCCATTGCCCGCAACGTGATGGTGATCAAGGGGCTGGAGCCAGCCTTGGTCCGATCTCTGGATACCACCATCGATGGACGGCCCGATGCCCGATTTGGCCTTTTTCGTTCCAGTACCCTGGCCGGATCTACGACCACGGTGAGTGCGGAGTGGAGTGTGGATAATCGGGATACCTATGGAACAACCAACTCAGCCAACCTGGATGAAGATCAGATAGCCGTTGTGACGGCCTATTACCGAATGAGTCAATAACCACCGTACGCCAAGCCTGTTCTATCTGGAAGGGTAGAGTGGCACTAATAGACGATAGGATACTAAACATGTATAAGTTTATCTCACTGATTCACAAGGTCAAAGAGTACCGTTTGACAACCACCGCTGCCCAACAGCCGCCAAAAAAATGGGCGGGTCAAGGGGGGTTTTCTCTGCTCGAGTTGGCCGTCGTGTTGTCGGTTATTGGTCTTATTCTAGGTGGTATTGCGGTTGGAAAGGACCTGGTTCGAAACGCAGAATACAAAAAGATCAAACATAAATTCATAGACCAGTGGGCACAAGCCTACAGCCAATATTATGAGCGCTATGGCGTTGTGATCGGCGATAGTCAGACCGATCCGACCATGGTGATCAATGCGGCGGTCAACACCACCATTTTGGATGGTTTTCATACGGCCGGTATCGCTAACTACAGTGCGGTAACTGCCCCTGGCATGATCTGTCAAGGGACCATTACCGGCAGCCCAGACTCCACCGCAAACCGAACCACCAACGCCGCCACAACCCTACACAGTTTTTTTGATGCCGCCGGTATCGAGATGCCTCCGGGAAGGGCCGAAGGTCGGGAAGATCGTTATGTCTACCAGGACACCAACGGCAACCCACAAGAGGTTCAGGTCTGCTTTCAGTGGAACCCGCCAGGAACCCGAAGCGGTTCGGGCAATGTCATGATCATCACCGGGTTGACACCCGATCTGGCCCGCATGCTCGATACCATGGTGGATGGCAAGCCTGATGCTCGGGAAGGGCTGTTTCGTCAGGATATCACCACAGACGGGACCACCAGCGGCAAGGCGGGTGTGACCTGGAATGCGGTCAACTCGGTCATGTTCGGTGCTTCGGCCACAGCGGCCGGGGCCACCAACGACGATGTCGGCACTACCCGGGAAACTGCGGCAGAGCGGCGGGATGAGGATCAGGTCTATATTGTAACCGCCCACTATAAAATGACCCAATAATAGCCATGTTTGCTGTTATCACCCTGATGGCAAAGAGTGAATTGAGGAAAAGTGCATGAGGAAACTGTTTGGAGGTGTTCTCTCCCTGGTATTGATTGGTGCAGCCCTGTTGTTGCCAACTCTGGCCTACTTTGCCCATGATGCTTATGGCAAACTGGCCTACCTGGAGAGACAGCGTTATCTCTTAAAAAAAGATGTCAGTCGCATCATTCCCCGCCAACGTCAGATTCGGGTTGCCAAAAACTATGTGGATGAGACCAGCCGGTTCACCCAATCAGCTCATACTGTGGGGCTGACACCGGAGGCTTGGGACATGCACAAGGTCTCCTTTAAAAAACGCATCGTCCCTTTTCGTGAGTTGGGATGGCTCAGCGCCAACACCCGACCCGGTGCTAACTACTATTTTGTCACCCAATCATTGGAAATTTTCACCCCGGATGCAGGGGATTGGCAGGTTCGGGAGTTAAGCGACCAGAGCGTCGATAATCTGGACCACGTTCTGGTCACCATGGAGGGGGAGTATTGGGTCCGTGATCCCCTGTTTGGTCAGCCACATAAGCGGGATGGTCAGGGGAAAGTGCTATGAAACATGGCAACGCGCCGTTTGTTGTCGAGCTGGAGGGTCAATGCTATCACCTGAGTGGCAAGAGACTTCGATCCATCACAGCGGTAGATGAGCTGCGTCGGGCCAAATGGTTGCTCACCGACTTTCATGGCGCCATCCCCAGGGTGATGTCGGCTCGCTCCACCCGTGAAGATGCGGGCGTGGTGCTGGAAAAACAGCTTCGGGAGACCGGTGAACTGGATGGGCCGGGTGAGGTGATGGTTCATGGGGCCAAAAAAAGAGACAAACATGAGTGGGAATGTCTGTTTACCAGTACCACTCGGGCGATATTTGGCGACTATCAGTTTGCCTCCGACGAAGATGAAAACCATCGTCTGCTTTTTGCCTTCCCTTCCTTGCTGGCTAAAGCCTGGAAGATGCTCCGTCCCAAACGCCCCTCAGCCATTCTCATTCATCATGGTCGCCATGTGGATCTGCTGGTTGCCGATCGGGATCATCTCTACGATGCCACACGAGTTTCGGTCAGTAGTGAAGAGGATGCCGAGCAGTTTCCTCATTTGGTGCAGACGGTGCTACGTGCCGCCGAGAGCCGTTGTGAGGTGCAGATCCGAGAGATCACCTTTCACTACTGGCTAAGCCATGAGCCAGAGGAGTTTGCCTGGGTGAAGACGCTGGCGGAATTTATGCAGGCCACCTACACCATTGCCCCCTCATCCCTCATCCGGATCAATGGACAAGAGAAGGCTCGCACCACCTTGTTGCCTCTGATCAACGCCCTGGAGATTGCCGACTCGGCCTCTAACCGGAAAGATAGAACACTCTTTTTTCTCCATCGAATTGAGCCATGGCTGGCGCTACCCTTGGTGGCGGGGGTGGTTTTTCTGGCCTTTATGACCTTGCAATGGCGGGGAGAGGCCGAGGTCCTCTCTGATGAGATCGCCTCTCTTCAGCAGCGTGTTGATTCTGGCTTGGCTCGTGAGGCCAAACTGGAGATGAATCCTGCCTTTGAAAAAACCCGTGGCTTGGTCGAAACCCTGCACAGGGCCAGCCAGCAACCGATTCCCGACCTTATTCTTCGGCAAATTTATCAATCCTCACTCTCTCAGGTAACCTTCAGCCGGGTCAAGCTGGACTATCAAGGGGAGCGCATTGTGGTGCAACTCCAGGGTCGTGTGGATAAAAGGCTGGGTAATGATGTGGAAAATTTCAATACCTTTGTCTCCAACATGCGCCAGGAGGGGTATACGGTGGCAGAGAGTAACTTGCAGACCGATGTCCACTATCTTCTCTTTAATCTGAAACTCGATCGGGTGCTCCATGAAAGCTAAAACAAAAGGGGCTATCTCCCTGGTGGTTGCCTTGTGCTCTGTGAGTGTTGCCGGGGTTATCTCCTATCAATCGGTCACCGGCGGGCCTCGTCGCACAGGTCTGGCTCCTACTGCCATGCCGACTTTGCAGGTGGATCGATCGGTTTTAAAGAAGATCAGCCAGTTAGAGCCTGTCTTTAATACCATCAACAATCCAGGTCAGATTCCCCAACCCACCCCTTTTATCCATTTGGCTGCGCTGTTTGGGGCCTCGAACAAAGATCTGCTTGCCCTGGCTCCAGCGGTGGTCGACAAACCACTTCCTCCTCTTGTTAAAGAGGTATTGGTTACCCCCACCCCTCAGGATCCGGGCAAGGCGGAGACCAATTGGCACTATCCCCGTTGGGAGACGTCGACCGACAAAAAGTCAGAGGTGAGAGCCCGTCAGCCTGTTGAGGTGAGAGCCCGTCAGCCTGTTGAGGTGAGAGCCCGTCAGCCTGTTGAAAAGAGTGGTGTCAAACTGGCCGCAAAAGAGCGGGATCTGTGGCCCAATCTACCTTCAGATTCGTTGTCTATCCCGGCTGAGTATCAAGAGGAGGGGAGTGTTGAGCCCATCCTGATGCCTGAACCTTTTCCTGTGCATGGTCTCTCGATGACCTTTATGAGTTCGGACAACAAAATGGCGGTTATTGATGGGTTTCTCTATGAGGAGGGCGACCAGCTTTCCAGTGGTGCCCAAGTGGTGGAGATTTTAAGAAATACCGTGGTGTTAACCCATCATGAGGAACCGTTTACCCTCAGTATGGAGAGTGGCTTTATTGGGGAGATTCAAGAGTATGCTCTGGGAGAGACCCCAACCGCCCAGACAGAAACCATGGGCAGTAGCACGGCTGAGGCAACCAGTCAAACCAGCCAGGCACTGGTCTCTGATAAAAAGGAGAGCGCTACAGCACCAAGGAGTGGACGTCACAACCCTCTGGGGGCTTTGGGGTTGAGACTTGTTCAGAACGCCCTGAAAAACTCAGCCACCTCTTCGCCATAGAGTGATGAATAGCCAAGCTCAACACGGTCCGATCAACAGCAGATCCAACCAGGCAGGTCTTACCTTGCTGGAGTTGACGGTTGTGGTGGTGATTTTCGGATTACTCTACAGCATCGGCTCTCCCAGCATGCTGGGTCTGATGGATACCGCCAACAAGTCGAAAATTGCCCAGATATTAACCGATGCCCAGTCGGCTCTCATCAACTTTTCGGCCACCAACTACCGTCTGCCCTGTCCCGCCGACCCCGACCTGGTTCCCGGCCATTCCGGTTACGGACTGGAAGATTGCAACCGGGATGCCGGCATGGTGCCCCACGTTACCTTGGTTATGGATCAAGCGGTTCTGGATACCGCCATGAAGCCGGTGCGTTATGTGGTCTATCGGGTGGCCAACGGTACGGCGTCAGCGGATGCGGATCTGGCTGTTGCTCAAAATCGGGTGGACAACCTGGGTGAAGATGGGTTGGTCAATATTTGGGATTTTTGTAAAGCGGTCGAAAATGGCAGCACCACTTTGGGTACCGGCGAGGCGTCAATCTCCACCGAGCCTTTTACCAACTCAGCCAATGGTTGCCAAGGGGCGGATAGCTTTGTCAATCAGGCTTTTGTCATGGCAAGCTCCGGTAACCGGGATAGCAGCAGGCCGGCAGATGGCAACGATTTTGACGGCATCAACACCGCAACCTCCACCTGTTTTGCCAGCCCAGACCAACCTTGGGATACCAGCTACGATGATCTGGTGGTCGCGACCAGCTTTGCCACTCTGTTAGGAGTACTCTGCCAATGATGGATCTGCCAAAAAGCCTCACAAGACAATCCATGGCTGGTTTCAGTCTGGTTGAGCTATCCATCTCTCTGGCTGTGGTCGGTATGATAACGGCGGTGGCCTTGTCTGTCAGTACCGGTCGAAATGCGGTTGAGCAAGTAGCCCATCGTAGTGTGGCAAAACAGTCCATGGCAAGCATGAAAAATGCTGAGGATGTGGTGCTGGGATTTGCCATGCGCAATGAGCGGCTTCCCTGCCCGGATGTGGATGGGGATGGACGTGAAGATTGTACCTCACTCAGCAATAAGGTAGGCACCGTCCCCTATCTGGATATTGGGCTTTCGCAACCTTTTTTGGATGGTAATGGCAATGCGGTTCGTTATGGGGTCTACAGAAATTCAACCGCCAAGGCCGACCTTACCGAAAAGAGTAATCATATGGTGCCTTGGTTGCTGAAAGTAGATAGACGAAATGATCTGGAAGCAGCCGGAGGAGACGACACCACCGGCGCCCATGCAATCCACCAAAACCGAATGGATTTTTGTCGGGGGCTGTTCAATGCCATGCGAAGCGGTTCTTCCAGTAATCAGGTCTATGTGAGGGACAGCACCGCTATCCTCAATATGGCCTATATATTGGTCAGTGGCGGCGTGATGGATGCAGATGGGGATGGTTCTCATTTTGATGGACAAAATGCCACGGCTCCCAGCACTTTTTTTGAGACCCCAGACAGACGCAAAAGTGAGGAGTACGACGATATTGTCAAAGTCATGCCCTTTGGGGTTTTGGCCTATCGGCAGGGGTGTTATGAAGCCAACATGGCCATGAAGGCGCTGGCCATGTCGACCATTGCGGCAGAGAATAAATATGTCGCCTCGGTCAACTCCTATAAAAATGCCGAATTTGGTGTAAAAACCGCAACATACGATCGAGACTCTGCCATCTATGGCACGGTGATGGCGGGTATTGATGTGGCGGTTGTTCTGTTTGATGCCTCCATTACCATTGCCGGTATTGTCAAAAGCAACCAATCTCCTCTGGCCTCTCTGCCGGGCCTGGCCGTGACGGCGACCAACGTGGGCTACACCATCTTTTCCACCGCCGATAGTTTGAAAGGGGCCATTGATGGTTTGGCGGGAGCTGTGGAGGGACGTGATGCGGCCATTGTTACCGAACAGGAGACTTGGGACAGCTTGAAAGTAACATGGAAGGATGCGGCGAAAATGGATGAAGATGAGGGGATAAAACGATGAAAGGCTTTAAAACCTCCCCCAAAAACGGCTTTAGCTTGATTGAGATGAGTGTAGCCCTGGTGGCCTTGGGCGCTTTGGTGAGTGTCGCCCTTACGGTTGCTCCCAAACTGATGAAGGAGGGGACCGATTCGGGTCACCCAACGGCAGTCCCGAGTAAAGAGCTGTTAAACATGGCAGAGGGTGGCATCTTGGCCTTTATTGCAGTCAATAATCGCCTCCCTTGTCCTGACAGCAGCAACCGGGATGGTCGAGAAGATTGTGGTGGCGGTGGTGTAGGAGATCTGCCCTGGCGCAGCTTGGGTTTTTCTGCCCCTTTGGCCGATATCAGCGAAACACCGGTCCGTTATGGGGTCTATCGGGATAGTGGTGCCAAGGCCGATTTGGCGGCGATAACCAACCTTTTTCAACCCTCCATTCCTCGCAACACCAGTAGCCAGAATAATCTGTTGGACTTCTGCACCGCACTGCGCAACGCCACTCTACGACCCGAGAGTGGCAACATTATCCACACCCGTGATGAAGGAGGCAACGTCGCCAACCAAGCCTTTATTCTTGCCAGTGGCCACGGTTTTGATGCCGATGGTGATGGGGCCAATGGCTCTTTTGATGGTCTGAATGTTTCGGGTGTCAGCTTTGAGAGGCCGGGGGCTAAAAGAAGCCGCACCTATGATGATGTGGTGCGCAGTGTCGGTTTGATGGATCTCTCCAGCCGGCTCTCCTGTTCGTTGATGATGACCTCGGTCAACTCTCTGGCCATGCTCGCAACGGCGGATGAGTTTCGGGTAGAGCAGTCCAAATACTCCCACAGCAATGCCCAGTGGAATGCCGAGATGGTCAGTTGGGATATTGCCGATGCGGCCCTCTCCACCATTGCCACCACCGCTGATATCTGTGTTGCGGGGGCCCAGTTGGTTTGCGATGCACCGGCTGCCCCCTGTGGCACACCAGGGGCCATCGCCATGGATGTGGTCGGGCTGGGTGGAGCGGTTCTTCAGCAGGTTCTGGCTTTTGTCAACATGGCAGAGCGCATTGCCGCCAAGGTGATTGCCGATAATTATCGCGATATCGCCGAGGGGCTGCTGGATGATGCCAAAGCCAGTGCGGCAATTTCCAATGCTCGGGCTATCAAGGCCGATGATAACGCCCACTTTGGAACGGAGACAACCCCATGAGAAAACAGCATGACGCTTCCATGTGGGGGTTTGGCATGTTGGGCGCCATGACCGCTCTGGTCGCCTTGGGTGGTGCGGTGGCGGTAGCCATCAACATGATGCCCGGCCAGCAGGAGCGGCAGTCGGTGGAGATAACCCAAAAACTGTTGCCAAAAATCAGTGATATGCTCACCGACTTTGCCGCCACCTACAGTCGACTTCCCTGCCCAGACCTGAACGATGATGGTTGGGAGGGGGGAGCCGGCAAGGCTTGTCCCTCTGGTCAACAGGTTGGCACGGTGCCCTGGCGAACCTTGCGGCTCTCGGACCCGGTTAAAGATGGCATGGGGGTCAAGGTGCGCTATGGTGTCTTTCGAGAGACAGGCAAAGTGGATCTGGCTGTAGCCAGCAACACCTTTACGCCGGCGTTTCCTGGTCTGGAGGGGGCGGCGGCCATGTTCACCTTTGAGCCTTTTGCCAAGCTCAGCTCCGACCTGCTCACCAACTCCACTCTCTCTACCTTTGGTAGTTTTGTCGATGGAATCAAAAATGCCATTCCCGGCTCCGATATTGTCATGCCGGGCAACATGGCAGAGTCCTTCTCTCTGTATGGTCTGTTGAATAAAGAGGCGGGCTTGGTGGATAAGATCAAGGATGGATCGAGCGCGGTCAATCTCTACGATTTTTGTTTTAACCTGGAGGAGGCCGCAAAAACCACCACGGCCTCAGTACTCGCCATTAAAAATGCCAAAGAGGCGGAGATAGCCTATAAAGCCGCCTATGATGCCAAATACACCGAGGCCAGCCAGTCAGAAGAGAACTATTCTGCCGGAGAGATTATTCAGATGGCCAAAAAAGCCGGTGAGATAGCTGCCAACAACGTAGCAGGGGTACACCCGGCTTATGTTTTAGTTAGTGGCAACCGAATCGATGCCGATGGTGATGGGGTTGATGGGGCTTTTGATGGCGAAAATGAGGGCACAGACGCGCAGTTTGACAACCCCTATCGGGGACGCAGCGAGCTGTACGACGATGCCCTGTTTGCCATGCCTTTAAGCAAACTCCAGGTTAATCTGGGCTGTGAAGGGTTTAAAACAGCCATCGACGGTATGGTGGGTATTGCCAACGATATGTTGGGCGAGGCGGCCGGGGCTCAGCAGGCAGATATGTGGGCTACCGTGGCGCTGGTTCAAGGGTATAACTCGGTATTGGAAGCCGGTTTGGGGTTACTGGATGTTGGCGTGTGTGCGGCCTCCCAGGCAGAGACCACCGCCAAATGCGCCCCCAACTTTCCCGCGGGCACAGCAGGTGCCGTGGCGTGTGGTGTGGCTACCGGGGTCTGCGTTGCCTGTAGTGCGGTAGCGATAACCAATGTGGTGGCAGCCACCCTCTCTCAGGTAACCGCCTACCGCAATAAAGCTGCCTCTAGCGAGACCGTCAACGGGGCCATCAGTTTGCTGGCAGAGGTGATGAACTCGGCGTGGTCCATGGAGACCAACGGCGCACTCTATCCATATGCTGTGCCAACCATTACCAGCTATGCCGGACTGGTGCTGCCAGCCATTGACCAGGATGCCGTCGATCAAGCCGAGGCAGCAGCCAACAGCGATATGACCGATTTGGCTACCCAAACCGCTGCCAGCCAATCGACCCAAAATGCCGAGCTTCTCACCCTGTTGGCCTTTACCCGTGCCCAGGCCGTCACTGATAAGCAGTATTTGGAAGATCTGGAGACAGCCATCACCAACGCCTTGACCACCAGAGGGATGACGGTAGCCGGGTTGGGGAGCGAAGTTTTTCCTCTTGCCCAGATTACCGGTACCGACAGTAATGGCAATACGGTGGTTGTTACCCCAGCCTTCGACCTCTCATCAACCGATCTGACCACTCTCTCTCAAACCCTGGATCTGGATACCGAGATTATGGCAGCACTGCTGCTCCCCTCCAAAGCCGATGGCGGAGCCGTTTTTTCTCTACGAGATCGTATTATTCTAGAGATGGGGGATACCGCTTTGATTACCGGTAGCTCCACCCAGACATCCAGCTATGCCTATCACAGCTACAGTTCTCCCAGAGGCCCCTACGAGGGGGCGGGGGTTCCGGCTGGCTCCGATGCCGACGCCAACCAAAGAGCGTATGACTCGCTGAAGTATATTCTCGATTACAAGATCGATAAAGTGGATAGCCAAGCCGATGATCCTGCCGTGCAAGCGGATGTGGATGCCGCCAAGAGTGGCTTGGCTGATGCCGAAGCGGCGACGGCTAATGTCTCCCTGGATGGTTTGAGTGCAGCGGATAAAGCGCAGATCGAGAGTAACAAGCAGGCGTTTGCCGATGCCAAAGCGGCAGAAGAGGCAAACAAAGAGTTGGTGCGAGATGATACCCGGCAGTTGCAAAAACTGGTTGCTTTTGAAGATTGGGTAAAAGGGATGAACATCAAGGCCTTGCTGGTGGAGATTACTGCCGGTATGGCCTCTCAAGATAGCCTGATCTTCGATTTGGACTGTGCCAAGAGCAACATTGAGGGATCAACACCGGCAGATGGCTGTTCTTAAACCGAGAAATGGCCAATATCGGCAGATGGTCGGCCTCACTCTGTTGGCTCTGTTGGTTCTCCTCTCCTCTCATGGGCTTGCCGGTTCTCAAGCCGAGTTTTGGGCTGAGCTGGATGGGGTGTGTGGTTCGGAGAGTCGGGCAGACAAAAAGGTTTTTTTTCAGCGCAATCTGCTGCCTGACACCAAGGATAAGCGCAACGGTTCTGCTGTTGGGCCGGGGCTTTTGGCCCTTGAGCAGTTTCAGGCAGACCATCCGACACTCGCCCAACAAGCGCGTCTGGAGGATTGGTTTGGGTTTCGGCTTCTGGCTCTGTTATGCCAGGAGAGAGAGCTTGCCACCCAAAGCAAACCGGCAAGCCGCCAATTAAAAGGGGTTTGGCAAGGAGAGAACCAGAGCCCAAGCTTGGTTGAGCTCTATTCGGTCTCGGAAGCGGTATCGATTCCGCTCTTTTCTGAGTTCTCCCGAGCCATTGCCGCTCTGGCTAAAGAGGGCGACGGGTTGATATCGATTTTAAACAGGGAGTTGACAGAGGAGACTGAGGAGCCCGCTCTGTACAAGCAGGCTTCCCCAACCACCCCCGCTGCCGACAAGCTGGCTGAGCCTGTTCCGACACAACTGGAGAGCTGCATGAAAATGCTCGATGCCAAGCAATATTTAATCTCCCCGACCCCTGGCAAGAGTGCCTTCTCCTGCTTGAGGTCGGTGCTGGCCCAAGAGCCTGATAATCGAGAGGCGATGGATGGGTTGCAGTTTATAGAAAACAGCTATTTTAGCAGTTCAAGCAAGGGGTTGAAGCGGGGAGATCCACAACTGTTTTTTACCTATTACCGACGTCTGGCAACGGTGAATAAAAACAGTCGGCTGTTAGCCAAACTCAAAGAGGACTATTGTCGCACCCTCTCGATTGTTGAGCGACAGAGTGTGGTGTGGAGTGTTTATAGAGACCCTCCCCCTTGTCAAACCGAGGCAGTTGTGGTTTTGCCTTCATCGGATTGAATGAACGGTCTTAACCGTATATGAAAGGAGTTTTTGATGTCTAGAATCTTGGTAACATTTTTTCTGCTGCTCTCCCCCCTGTTGATGGCTGGGTGTGGGCAGGGATTTGACATAAAAAAATCGGCTCTGATGGAGCCCCACCTATCCGACCTGGATTGGAACGCGCGATACGGAACAGAGGAGAGCTTCCAAAAGGTTCTGCACAGACAACAGCGGGTGGCAAACCGGTGGGCAGATTGGCAAGAGAGCCACCCCCAACTATCCGATCATAACCTGGACCAGCTGGTCGCCGTCTTTAAAGCAGGTTATCTGCAAGCGTACGTCTGGACCTATTTTCGCCAGGAAAGGTGGCAGGCTCCCGATGGGATTGATCTGAGTGGATTTGAGAAGTGGCGTTCTACCCGCTTGATCAATCATAGCCCCTTATGACAGTTGAAAAAGATGTTTTTTTCGATGATGACACCGCCTATAAATGGAAACTATTCGATGAATGCCAGAACCACCCACACCCATAAATGGAATACCCTTTTCAGGCAGAGGGGGGGATGTTCTCCCTTCGGCCTTTTTTGGCTGGTTGCAGGCCTGCTTGCCGTAGGATCGATGATCATGCCGGATCAGGCTTCCGCTTTTTGCCGGGATGTGCTGTATCAAGCCAAACAGGCCGACAATCAACTGATGGAGCAAAAAAAACAGGCCCATTTGCAAACAGCCATTCAAGCCTATGAAAAAGCGCTTGTATCCTGTCGATGGTTTAATGAAAAAGAGCGGATAACCCAAAGGTTGGACCAACTGAAAAATCAGGTTCATAACGAGATTAACTGTGACGAAGCGTATTATAAAGAGGCCAAGAAAAAAGAGGATATGGCCCAGGTTGCGCGACAGGAGGGAGATTGGGCCGACGCCCATCAGGCGTACAATGCCTTGGCTGACCATTTTGATGCCATTGTTGCCAAGTGTGACCAGGAAAAAAAAGATAAGGCTGCCAGATATGCCCGTATCGCCCGGCATAATCGAGATCAAGCCTGGTGTGCGGAGCGAATGGTTAAAGGGGGCGACGGGGCGGAGGCTATTGCTCGGGGAGAGGCCTCTTTCAAGGCAGAAGATTGGGAGGAGGCCATCCCTTATTTTGAGCAGGCTATTCAGATCAACCAATGGGTCTCTGAGCATTGTCAAGATGCCTCTTTACGACAGACCGCCTGGTTTAATTTGAGTTCCAGTCGAGCCAAGCTTAAAAAGGCGCTACCAAAGCGTTCTCAACAGCGTTGTGCCATCGCCACCAAAAAAGCCCTCTCCGTACCAGGTGTAGAGGCCATGGACCGTCATACCATGACCGATGGCTGGTGGGACCGGGCGGAACCTCTGCTAAAACGTCAACGGGATCTTTATACCAAGTCGGCAAAACTGTGTCAGGGTCAGCCAAGTGGACAGCACCACCGGCAGATGTTGGTCAAAGTGGATGAACGGCTCAATCAGTGGGGCTGCCAAACTTTGACAGACCGTGCCCACACTCTGCGCATGGCCGGGGGAAAATGGGTTGCTCAAAACAGTGTTGAGCAGATTGCCGTCAATTTTCAACAGATGTTGGAGACCCAGAAAAAAGCCCTCACCTACTGCAGCCAAGCGCCAGGTTCAGGACCTTATAGCCCTCGGGCCATACAGGCTAAGAAAGATATCGACTATTACCGTTGTCAAAGCCTCTTGGCTCAGGCCAACCGGGATCTCCATCGTAGCACGATGAAAGTTAAGGAGGGAGATAAACAGCAGGCAAAAGCCCTGACTCAACAAGCGACCTCTATCTTGGATAAGGCACAAGCGGTCTGTTTGGAGGCTCCCCATGCGGTGGAGAAAAAACAGGTGGAAGAGCAGCTTGCCTGTCAGAAAAAATGGCTCTCTGCCACCCTTTTGGCCGACCAACTGACCCAACAGATTCGATCGTTGCGATGGGACGAGGCAAAGCTATCCCTTGAAGATTCTATTTTGGCCTGGACAGATGTCAAGCAGGCCTGCCCGCTGGAGCAGAGTGATAGAGCCAACGCCAACCTGGAAATTCTCAAGGTAAAAATAGAGCCTCAAATTCGGGATATGAAAACCAGGGGGCACTTGTAATGGCTAACCAATACCCACCTTTTACCTGGTTGAGCCACTCTTTTTCAAGGGTGCAACCGTCCCTGTCACAACCTGTTTCTGTTCAGAATAGAGCAGATCAGCAACCCAACCCACCCAAAAGGTTTTGCTCTATGAAGGCTAACAGAACGCTCTGCTTTTCCATCGGTGCCGCTCTTGTATTAACGGCCTGTGCAGGGAAGGTTAAAGAGCCAGATTCGTACGAAAAATGGACCGCCAGCCAACAGTCCAATCTGCCTTTTTCCGATAGTGAAATTGCCAAAAGATCCCGAGAGCTTTTTGCCCAAAGCCAGCGTATGCGGGAGATGTTGGAGAAGAAAAACCCCCAACCAGAGAGAATAGCACCCATTCGGCCCACCCCAGGCCCCATGGATAATACCCTGATCTCTTTGGATGTGACCAACGGGGAGCTGCAACATGTTATTAAGGCCTTAGCCATGCAGGCCGGTTTGGATTTGGTCATCCATCCCAGTGTGGCAGAGGTCTCTAACCGGGTCTCGATCCATTTTACCGACGCACCTGCCAGCATGGTGCTGGATAACCTGCTGCGTTCAGCGGATCTTTTTGGAAAGATTGACGGCAACCTGTTGATCATCATGCCCCTGGAGGAGCGGATTTTCAAACTGGACTTTATGGAGACCAGTTTTACGACGGATATTTCTGCTGGTGGCGATATTTTGGGTAACTCCAATGTCTCCGGTGGCAGTTCCGGTGGTGTTTCCGGCAAGTTTGAGATTAAAAGCGAGCAGGGGGCCGAAAAGGCCAACAACCCCTACGAACAGCTGGAAAAAATGCTGCAAACCATGGTGGGATCGGTCAAGGACCCCAATAGCCAGGGTAAAGATCTGGACTCGGCTACAACAATCTCCGACGCCGGGGCCATGGCACGGTTTAACAATGCCATTCAGCAGGATACCCCTACCTATCACCTGAACCGCCTGACCGGAACCCTCTTTGTTCGGGCTAAAAAATCGGTGATGGACAATGTGGAAAAGTTGATTATTGACTTTAAATCCATGCTCAATCGTCAGATTGTTATCGAAGCACAAATAATCGACTTGATACTGGATGAGGGGCATCAGGAGGGGGTGGATTGGGCGGTTCTCAATAAAAAATTGGCAGCTGGGGTGGCGGCAAACGGTTTAACCATCGGTGGAATCACCTCGACCATTGCCGGTGGTGTCATCGCTCCTCGTAGTGTGACCGCCCCCTCCATCTCTTCGGCGGTGGGTAAAAACATGTTGACAGTTGGCTATGGCAACGGAACCGTCAATGCGGTGCTTAACCTGCTGCAGGCCTACGGCGAAACCCGCATTCTCTCCAACCCTTTCCTTAGAACCCAGCACGGACGTCCGGCTTTGATCAGTGTGGGTACGACAACCAGCTATATTTCAGCGACCAAACCCAGAGAGACCGATGATAACGGCAACATTATCCAAGACCCACCCGACACCTCTACCGTGTTTGATGGTCTGCTGGTTGGCATTATCCCCTTTATTGATGAGGATCGAATTATCTCTCTGACAGTCAACCCCATTCAAAGCACCGTTGACACCGACAGCCTGGCTCTGGTCGATGCCGGTAACGGTAACTTTCTCACCCTGCCAAAGGTTGACCTTAAAGAGCTGTTGACCACCCTCAAGATCAAGGATGGTGATACGGTGATGCTCGGGGGGCTGATCCATCGAACTCGGACCAACTCATCTCAGCGGGTGCCGGTTTTAGGCTCACTTCCTTTGTTTGGAAAAATCTTTAAAAAAGATGCAACCAACGAAACGGCACGGGAACTGATTATTGTGCTTCGGGTGAATGTCATTTGAGCATCATCTTCGATGCCTTGCAGGCGCTGAACAGCCGTACCAAGGTCGGAGAGGATCGTGGAGAGGTGGCGACCGGACCTGTTTGGGAGGAGGGGCCTCTTGCTCCCAGCTCAAGGTGGTGGGGGCTGGTCGCTTTTTTGGCTCCTCTTTGGGCCAAACCCTTACAACTTTTTGTTAGTCTGGCTCTGTTGGCAGGGGGGACGGTGTGGATGGTTACCCCAAAAAAAGAGCCTGTTGAGCTGAGCTTTGAGAAGAGGGTTGTAGACCAGATCTCTCTGGGAAAAGATGCCCATACCAACAGTCAGGCTGGCCCCGCGCCAGCCAACGTTGCTTGGGTTGGTCTATCCTCGGCGGAAGAGAGGCCCGTCAACGTGCCGGTATTCTATGCTCCCCTCTCGTCACCCAAGCCAAAAGAGGTTGTTCACCGGAGAGAGGCGGGGATCAAACACCGCGCGGACCCTTCTCCTGGCAGAAGTAGTGGGATTCGGATCAGCTCCCGAACCACCGACCACAACCCCAAAGGGGTGGGGTTGATTACCCAAGCCCTGTTTGATGCCATGGATGGGGGAGACCATGAGGCGGTTGCAGGCCATCTAACCCGCCTGCAGACCATGCTGGGCGACCAAAACCCGTTTGTTATCAAAATGCAGGCCTATTGGTATCTGCGCCAGGAAAACCACCACCGTGCCCACCGTCTGCTCAGCCAAATTTTAGATGCTACTCCCCAAGATTTTGAGGCCAACCTGAATATGGCGGTGGCAGAGATCGGTATCGATAAACTTCACTCAGCCAGGATCAGGCTCAATGGTCTGATAGACCGTCACCCCAACCACCCCAAAATACTGTCACTGCTCAGCTTGTTGCCCCATTCAACCTCTGTTCAGGAGCCTTGAGTTGACGGCCGTATTGGATATCAGGGGTGGCCGGTGGCTGGAGTCCTCCGTGAGCAAAAGCCGTCGGGATCGATATGTTGCGGGGGCCGAAAGCTATTTAGATGTTCTGGGGCTTACCTCTTCGCCGTTTCCGGTTGTCCCCGATGCTGCCAACCTGTTTGAAACCCAATGGATGACCGAAACCATTGCAGAGATTGTTGATGGTGTCGTGCGCCGCAAAGGTTTTATTGCGGTGACCGGTGAGGTGGGGCTGGGTAAAACAACCCTCTCTCGCTCGCTTTTGACCCTCTTTCAAGCGTTGGACATTCGAGTCTCTCTCACCTTCAATAGTTTTCTGCAGGGGGTAGAGTTGATTCGGGCGATTAATCAGGATTTTAATCTTCCAGCAGAAGGACAAACCCTGAGCGAGTTGATGGCAGAGTTGACGCACTTTTTGATGGATGCGTTCCGCCACAACCATAACTGCGTTATTTTGATTGATGATGCCCAAAACCTCACCCCAGATAATCTGGAGATGATTCGGCAGATCTCCAATCTGGAGACCGGTACCGAAAAACTGGTGCAGATTATTCTGGTTGGTCAGACGGAGTTGGAGACCACCCTGCACCATCATTCCATGCGCCAGTTGCATAGTCGCCTGGCCATGCACAAAAGAATCCAGCCTCTCACCGGTGAAGAGCTGTCGCGGTATGTACATTATAAGTTGGAGCGGGCTGGTAATCAAAAACGTCTGAGTATAACACGTGGAGCTTTGGCTGTTTTGTATAAACAGAGCGGTGGCAACCCACGTAAAGCCAGCCGGATGATGGACCGTTGTCTGTATGCGTTGGTTGCTTTCCAACGGTTTGAGATCAATGCACGGTTGATCAAACTGGTTGCCGCCGAACTGAATGCCGAGCTCAACCAAAAGGGGGAGAGCAAACTCTCCGTTCAAAAATCAGCTGGCTATTGGCTGGGGCTGCCTCTGTTGGCTCTTCTGGTTATCTTGATGAGTGTCAATCGGGCACCTCTCAGCCAATTGGTTGCTGGCTTCTCCTCTTTCATCCCCTCTGTCGCCCACTTTTTGGCTGAACCATCTCGCCCCCTTTCAGGAGGACATGATCAGGATAGCCTGCCTCTCTCCTTTCTGGAAGAGTACGGTCTGGCCTCTTATGTCACCCCCTTTAAAAGAGCGCTTGAACAGGGGGAGTTTGCGTCGATCTCTGCTCTTATTGAGGCAGAAACCGGGTTTAAAATGGTGCAACTATCCACTATTCCTCCGCCATTGGAGGGAAAATTTTCAACCCTGAAAATGCAGAAGAGTGGGGGGCAACGCTCCATCCTTTTCTGGAAACCTGCTTACTCTGCTGATGATCTTCATCTTCTCTCAAACGGGGAGACGGTCCGCCGGGTAAAAGCGGACCTATCCCGGTTTGGCTTGGACACCGGGCCAGAATTGGCCTGGGGAAACAGTGGGATTCTTCATACCTTGGCAATTTTTCAAAAATCAGCCGGCTTACCAGCTACCGGTCGACTGGATGATACCACCCTGTTTTTACTGGACCAGTTAAAAAACAGGGCGGAAGAAAGTGGGATAAAAAAATGAGTGAAAAACGGAAACCCTTGGGAACCTTGCTCGAAGAGCGTGGATTGATCCGACCCCAGCATATTAAGTTTGCCCTCCAGGAACAAAAAGTGACTGGAGAGCGTATGGGTGAGGTGTTGGAGCGTATGGGCTTTGTGACCCAGTTTGATGTGGCTACCTTGGTAGCCGATCAGGAGGGGATCAAACATCTGGATGTCAGCCGGATTGTGCCCGAAGTGGATGCCTTGCGGCTATTTAATAAAAATCTCTGTGTTAAAAATGATTTTCTACCGATCAAGCTGCATAAAAACCAGATTGAAGTGGTCTCTGCAGCAACCAATCTGGATATGCTGCGCCAAACCATTCAGCGCCATAGCTCCAGTACCAAAGCCCCGATATTACACCAGGGAGAACGGCATAAAATTCAGCAGGCTATCCAGCACTACTACTACTTCCTGGAGAATCCCATCGAAGAGTTGATGGAAAAAGAGATCGCCAAGGCGACCATCAACCCAGACTCCGCCCAAAATCTGGAATCTCTGCTCTCCCATATGTTTACCTTAGCCATTCGCTACAGAACATCCGATATCCACATCCGACCCGGACCGTTGAGTATTGCGGTGGCGTTTCGGATTGATGGCATCATGCACCCGATGTTCTCCTTAAACTTAAAGCTGATGCGCCTTGTTTCAACCATTAAAATGCGTGCCAAACTAGACCTGGCCGAACAGCGACGCCCCCAAGATGGTCGTTTCTCTTTAACGGTCTTGGATATGGGGTATGACGTACGTGTCTCCACCATTGTGACGCCCCATGGTGAAAATGTTGTGATGCGTATTCTTCTCAGGGACCAAGGGGCCAAAGGGTTGGGAGAGCTTGGTTTTGAGCCAAAGGATGTCAAGCGGTTACAGCGGTTGTTCAATGAGCCGTTTGGCATTGTACTGCTGACGGGGCCGACAGGCTCAGGAAAAACCACAACCCTCTATGCTGGAATCCAGACCCAAGATGTGTTGTCCAAAAATATTCTAACCGTCGAAAACCCCATCGAATATCAGATCGCCTCCATCCGGCAGACAGAGGTCAATGTGAAGTCCGGTTATGGATTCTCCAATGCCATTCCCCATTTTCTCCGTCATGATCCCGATATCATCATGTTAGGGGAGATTCGTGATAGTGATACGGCCCACACCGCCCTGATCGCCGCAGAGACCGGCCATGTGGTTCTCTCCACTCTGCACACCAACGATGTGTTTGGAACCATTCCCCGCCTACTCTCTCTGGGAGTCTCCCACGTGAGCCTGGCCGACGCCCTGATTGGGGTGGTCAGTCAACGTCTGGTCCGGCGCCTTTGTGATAACTGCCGAGAGAGTTACCCCCCAACCAAGCACGATCTGACCTATCTGGGTCAGAAAGCCTCCGAGTTACACCGTGGTGTGGGGTGTGACGCTTGTAATCAGACCGGCTACATCGGTCGGGTACCAATCTATGAAATTTGGGGAATCAATCAAGAGGTCTCTGATAGTCTGGCCCGTGGAGAGACCATGGACCGAATCATCGCCTTGGCTAAACAAGGGGACTACAACGATATTTTTTCGACAGGTGTCAGAAAAGTTTTGGCGGGTGAAACAACGGTTGAAGAGCTGATTCGGGTTTTGGGCTATGGCAAAGGGTCCATCCAGGGTAAAGCCTCTCCATCCCCTGCACCATAATTGTGATCAAGCGCGTTCAGAGAGGTTGAACAACAAATCATGGCCATCTTTTACTACAGGTACATTCAGCCAGATGGGCGGAGAAAAACCGGGGTGGTGCAGCTTCCCCTGATTGAAGTCAGGGATGCCCAAATTTTTCTGGAAGAGACAGGCAATACCGTCATTCTCGTTCGACGCCTCTCCCGTGTGATGGAAAAAATTGTCGGCACACTGCTTCCTCTTGTTCAAAAACCGGTCAAGCTGGATGATTTGATTATGTTTTTGAACAATCTCTCTGCCATGTTGAAGGCAGGAATCTCTCTGATGGATGCGTTACGGGTAGGGGTTGATAAAAAGGAGAGCCCCGGCATGGCTCGAACCGTCGAGCAGTTGCGCCTGCAACTGGAGGCTGGCACACGGTTTTCGGATGCCGTTGAAAAACACCGGGATGTTTTTCCCGATTCAGTCTGTTTTTTGGTGAGAGTCGGAGATGAGACCGGCACCCTGGAGCGCACCCTCAAGGATGCCTCCAAACATCTGGCCCGGGTCAGAAACATCTCGGCCAATACCCAAAAAGTCTTAATCTACCCGGCCATGGTTTTTCTGAGTACCCTGGGTGCTGCCGGTTTTTGGGTCTATACCGTGGTGCCTAAAATGGTGGGGCTCTTCCAGCAGATGGATGTAGACCTACCCCCCATCACCCTCTTTTTGTTGGCACTCTCAAAGTTTTTAGAACAGTATATCGTTCTGGTTCTGGTGGGGATTATCGTCCTGTTTTTTGTTGTCAAAACCCTTATAAAAACCAACAAAAATGTGCGGTTTCGCTTTCATCAGCTACAACTGCGCCTGCCTGTGGTACGCACCCTGGTTCAAACCTCAACCCTGTCGTTCATGTCAGAATATTTCAATCTTCTTACCTCAGCCGGAATTGATATCATCCAGTGCCTGAAGATTCTGTCCGAATCCTTGGATAATGAGGTGTATGCCAGAAAAATCAACGAGGTAAAAGAGGGGATTCTGCATGGTGACAGCTTGGGAGAGGGGTTTGCCAGAACGGGAGTCTTTCCATCCTTTGTCTTGGAGATGATCAAAGTGGGCGAGCAGAGCGGAACCCTGCCTGATCAGCTTGAATATATTGCCGAAGAGTATAGAGAACGGCTTCAAAATCTGGTGGATAATTTGAGTGAAGTGATTCAGCCCTTGGCTATTTTTGTTGTCGGCGGTATTTTCGTCTTCATCTTGGCTGGACTTTTGCTACCTATCTACACCTTGATTTCTCAGGTAAGTACGGCTGTTTGAGAAAAAAAACAGGAGCGTACCGTGCCTGAATCAAACACTCTATAGCAGTTCTAAACCAAATGAGCGAATGCACTTTTAAAAAAGGAAATTCTCTGTTTCTTGTGCAACGCAGCAAGAGAATTTTCCGAATCCTGTTCGGTCGATCTAGCGCTTATGGTAATCTTTGTATCACATTAAAATAAAACATGTTTTATGATTAATATGGAAGCTCTCTCGGGTCCGACATGCCAGTGAACTTGGTAGGCGATTGCATTTTCAGGAAGTTCTCCAGGGTCCGACTTTCGATTAATACACAATATTTATGTTATAAGATATGTCTCAAAGCAGCCTTTTGGCCTGATTCACTCGGCAAAAATATCATCCAATGATTTAGCTTCCAGAACTCGGTCACCCCAAACTTCTAAGGTCTCCGGGTTGGCGGAATGAACTCTGACGGCAACCCACTCCGGTAAAGCACTAAAACGGCGTTGCAATAACCGTAGTAGAAATGCAGCCTCGCCTTCCTGTCGACCTTCCTGTCGACCTTCCTGTCGACCTTCCTGCCTTCCCATCTGAACCCATTCCGGTTTTTCCTTATTGATCACTTCTTGGGCAAATTGTGACATCATTTCATATTCCTCCTTAGGCTTTACTCCTCGGATAACCTCACGCAAATCATCGCCTCCAACATCATCATACGTCTCAACCATATACCGAAGAAGAGCAAGCAGATCCTCCGGCACTTCAGCCATGACCTCTATAAGCGGCTGCTTAATCTCGGCAAATGCGACATTGCGCGTGCCGTATTTTGCCACCATCAACCACGCCCGTAGTCGAGAATGGCTTGAAAGCTCGTGATCGGCTATATGCCCCAGATCGAAAACTGGAAACCGAAAGTTCAGCAAATAGGGTTTCCAACCTTCCTCTGCCTCAACAAGAGCCAGAAACTCAGCCGGTATTCGCCACTCGGCGGCCCCATGGTAAAAGACGAACGGAACTACCGCCGGTAACATCGCCCAACATGGCACTCCGCCATCATAATCAATGTTCTGCGTCGTCAACGGACAAAGAGGCCTGTACTGAATCGTTGGAACAGAATATTCTGGATCTGGTTATCGCGAATCTGGCCAAGATGGAAAGAGGCTCTTGTGATCGTGCAACCCGATACGGTAGTGAAATGGCATCAGACAGGCTTTAGAATTTTCTGGCGATGGCGATCTCGTAAGAAACATCCTGGACGACCGCAAGTTTCCAAGGAATTGCGAAATCTGATTCGTGCAATGAGTTTGGACAATCCTCTTTGGGGAGCACCTCGTATCCATGGAGAATTGCTGATGCTGGGCTATGATGTCGGTGAGACCACAGTCGCCAAGTACATGATCAAGCCAAAAAAGCCGCCATCCCAGACCTGGAAGACGTTTTTGGAAAATCATGCTGGCCAGATAGTTGCCATGGATTTTTTCACAGTCCCAACCATCTTCTTCAAAGTGCTTTACGTCCTGATTCTGATTGATCATGAGCGGCGGCGCATCGTCCACTTCAACGTTACCACCAATCCAACATCAAAATGGGTGATTCAGCAAATCCGAGATGCCTTTCCCTGGGATTCATCACCACGTTTCTTGTTGCATGATCGTGATCCACTCTTCATGGCCAGTCAGTCATCATTGAAGAAAATGGGGATGGAGACCGTCATCACGGTACCACATTCGCCTTGGCAAAACGCTGTCGCGGAGAGAATGGTTGGCAGCCTGAGAAGAGAGTGCTTTGACCACATCATCGTCCTCAACGAGGGACATCTCCGACAAAAAGTGAGTCCCTATGTTGACTATTACCACTCAACGCGCACGCACCTTGGATTGGATAAACAATGCCCAATCCACCGTGATGTTCAGAGAGATGAATCGGGGAAAGTCGTAGCGTTTCCCGTTCTCGGCGGTCTGCACCATCGGTATGAGCGAGCGGCCTGATCCTAGCCAGTCGATCGGTTCCTGATTTTCAAAGAACGCTTCGGCTTGGCGTTCCGGATCATCTTGCCTGAAATCTGCCATTCAAGCCAGTTGGCCGTCGCCAAACCTCCTTCCCAGCCAACATTCTCCCTGAATTCACATATTCAGTCCAGCAAAATCGGATTTGCAGTATCTGGGAACTGACCAGATTTGCGGTCAGATGAGGTTTCCGAGATGGACACCATCAGCCATACCATGCCGAGTTGCCCCAGGCATTTGGCAGCGGGGACAGTGTCTCTCGTCGGCGATCCGTTCTTCGATAACATCGTGGCTGGCCCG
Organism: Magnetococcales bacterium; assembly: GCA_002753565.1. Classification (GTDB taxonomy): domain Bacteria; phylum Pseudomonadota; class Magnetococcia; order Magnetococcales; family JADFYX01. Next base: position 121,385 of record PEAM01000010.1, read on the forward strand.
TTCTGGATCTGGTGAACTAAGCGACTCCATAGCACGCTGACGCTGAAATGGGGTCAGATCATCAGCCTGGGCAAGCTATTTTTGGAATTCTGTTGGCTTCATTGCAAACCTCCAAATAATCAAACTGTTGGAGGAATTCTACCATCCATCCCACACTTAACGCAAATAGAGCCTAGCGCAAACTAAACAGAAACGGCTTTTCCAGGATCTTGGAATATGGCATACTTCTCAGGGGTGTTCGGGACAGGCGTAAGTGGCATAACCGAGGCCTTCTGGTTCCCGACAGTTCATGATTTTATCGCAAGTTGGTGTAAGCAGGAGGTTCGTCCATTTCAAGAAGATTGTTTTTAAACGGCTATTTTTGTTTTGTCCTGTACAGAGCCGCCGAATTTAGGTTTATGGGAGTGGGGCAATGAGGGCCGACCATGTTGACTGGAAACAACGGAGCTCGTTAGAGATCAGGGAAGTGGCCTCCATTTCTTTGCGCGACCTTGCTATTGCCACTTGTTCCTATTCTCTTTCATCCTCTAGGGTGGCACGCAACCCCGCCATGCCCGTTTGATCCATTCCTGGTGAACCAGTGCTTTAAGGAGCGGACCATCCAGGACTCATCCAGCGCAGCGGAATCGGATGCTCCGGGCCGCTTGGGAGAAGGAAGCAGGTACTACGATGGCCAGAACAGTCATGGGGCGCCTCCAGCTGGCGATCAAACGGGACGGATGGTGGGCAACGGTGCGCCTGGTGATCCGGAACCTGCAGCTTCTGATCCGCAAGCCGACCGCCCCCCTGCCGCCGGATCCCTTTGATCAATGCTATGGCCTCGATACGGCGACGATCATGGAGGGGTGTCAACTGGAGACCGATAGCGACAGCGCCATCGATGGTATCCGCTATCAATCGAGCAGCGATGGCCACTTCCGGAGGGCTCTGGCTGCTCTGCCCATAGATGACCCGGAAAACTTTACCTTCCTGGATATGGGGTCGGGCAAGGGAAGGGTCCTGATTCGGGCAGCGTTTCTGCCGTTTAAACAGGTGATCGGCGTCGAATATGCCGTGAACCTGCACCGGATTGCCCTGGAGAATGTGGCCCGAATGCCGGCGGGGGTCTGCCGGGCGCCCATCGAACCTCGGCATGGCGATATCCTGCAGTTCGACTATCCCGATGGCGACCTGATCGTCTACATCTATCATCCGTTTGGCGGGGCCACTTTCGACCGATTTCTCGATGGCCTGGAGCAGGCCTACTGTCGGCAAACGCGTCGGCTCTTTTTCCTCTATGTCAATCCCCACCTTTTAGCAAAGGTTCAGGCTAGGCCGGCATTCGACCCCCTGGTGACGGAATCGGCTTTCGCGCTGTTCCGTCTCCGCACCTGATCCAGCGCTCGACGGTGTACCTGTCCTACTTGTTTTTCTCGTCACCCATGATTTTAAAGCGTTTTCAGTGTATCATGCCAAAGTATGAAAACGCACTTGATCTCACTCATTCAGACCATTTTTTCTGCACTGGGAACAAACGCCATCCTGCGTTTGGAAATCCTGGCTTTGAGACATCAGGTATCGGTGCTGAAACGCAAGAATCCCAGAAGACCAATGCTGAGGAGCCTTGATAGCATTTTCTGGGTCTGGCTGTCCAGAGTCTGGTCGGATTGGCGACCGGCTCTCATCATAGTCGAGCCCAAGACGGTTATCGGCTGGCATCGCCAGGGGTTCCGTCTATTCTGGCGGTGGAAGTCTCGACGCAAGAATCCAGGCCGGAAACCTATCGATAAGGAGGTTCGGGATTTGATCAAGAGGATGAGTGAGGAGAATGTTCTCTGGGGCTCACAGCGTATCCTCGGTGAGTTGGAGAAGCTCGGGATCAAAGTCGGTCTATCTTCCGTTTTGAAATATATGTTAGACGACAATCACCGCCGTCTCAAACCTGGAAGACCTTCCTGAAAAACCATATGCACAACACGGCATCAATGGATTTCATGGTGGTCCCGACCATCAGTTTCAATATCCTCTACGTCCTGGTTATTCTCCAGCATGAAAGGCGACGGCTGATCCATTTCAATGTTACGGCCAACCCGACTGCGATCTGGGTCGCACAGCAATTGAAAGAAGCATTTCCGTGGGATACAGCCCCGAAATATCTGATCCGAGACCGCGACAAAATCTATGGTGAGCACCAGAGGCGCGGAATGTTCAAAAGGCGGAGGAGGGGAACATCGTATCCTTTCCCCAGGTCGGTGGTCTCCATCATCGGTACGAGCAGCGAAAAGCGGCTTGACGCTGTTTGTGGAGAACAGGCTTGAGCCCATTGCTATTGGCATTCGGGCCGGAACAGCTTACCCTGAAATTGAAATGGGGCTGTCGTTTTCGTGATTATCGCCAAATCGGATCTCAATTTTTCCAAACGGTTACTCTTGTGAGCTCATTTTCTTGTCCGAGTTGACTCGAAATTGAATGGATGGGAGGCTTTTTTTGTGGCGACAGCATTTTCAGGCAGGACAGGGGGATTTGTTAAAAGTACCGAACTCCATTAATAGCTTGTTACACAGCAATTTTTCCTTGGCCGATTGCAATAAAGAACAGGACATTTAGGACAAACAGGATAAACGCTCCAAGTAACCAGCCATAATTTATGAATTTCCAGCCTTTTTTCCTGAAAAATAATGATACCGGAACAACATACACAAGCTGGGAAATTCCATGAAAAAACAACCAAATCGAAAAAATTTTTTTTACTGCCTCGTTCTCAATCTCTTTCGGAATAAAATATAAGGACCAATAATTCAAGGCAATAACTGATAGGTATATTGCAGCCCCTAATATTATTTCTCCAGAAAGTAGTGTATATTTTTTAAAAGTCATCTTTTTCTGATTCAAACGTTACAGTGCCTGCTTCAGAATAGGAATCTTGTTCCCATGCTTGGCTTGCAGAATCTAGTAAGCAATCATTTGCATATATATACTCCGCTTCTTTTTCCAAAACTTCTGGTGTCCTCTCTTCCGGCCATCTTGATTCTATAGTGATAATGCTACTTTCATCCAGAGGTTGATTTGGTGAGGTGTCAGATATACTGTTATTTGAGGATGAATCGTTTTCCCATTCTCTGCTTGCTATATCTACCAACTCATCTGTGGCATCAGACAGATCCTCTTTATCTTGGAAATATCTTCTTGATTCCCAAAATGCATCCTATCCTTCCTCTACAATTCCTGGAGCGTACCGCGCCTGAATCGAACATTCTATCAGGTTTCAGTGTTGAATTTTTAGAACGGAAATTCCTGCCAATAGCCGGGGAAAAGTAGTGGCGGGTCGGTTGTTATTATCTGCAAATAAAGGGGAAATCAACCTTATTAGGAGAGCACCAAGTTGTTTGATCCAGGGAGGTGAATGATTGGGGTACAGAACTTCGAACAGTGTCCAAACTCTACCGGGCTGAAGGCGATTTTGACGAAACACCTCTGTACTGGGTAGGGGGCTTCAGGTCCCCAATTCTGATTATAGGAAGGGGGGTGATCTGTGCTCCTTGGCTGAGAGCCGTACCAAAATGTAGAATCCGTCCATTCCCATGGCTTTTCAGCCATTTTTAAAAAACAGCACAGTGGTAGTTACATCAAATATGGATGCGTTCGTTTCCCTCCTTTGGGTCTTAATGACCCACTTTGTCAGCCCTCGGAACAATGCCCAGGTACGATTGCTCAAGGCCCAGATCAGAATTCTTCAGGCACGGGTCCCGACCAAAAGAATCTCACCATCTCCAGAAGAAAAGTCAGAACTTCTCCGCCTGGGCAAAGCATGTGATCAAGATATCGCCGATCTGATGGAAATCGTCAAGCCCGCCACATACCGGCGGTGGGCTAGCCAGTCAAACAGAGGTGAAGTCTTTAAGCCCCTTGGGCATCCCCGCCTGACTCAGTAACTTCGTGATGCTGCCATACGTATGGCCAAAGAGAGCGCCCTCTGGGGGTACCGCCATATCGCCGGTGAACTCAAGAAACTCGGCCTTTACGCCGGTCCCACCACAGTCAAACGAATACTCATCGAATCGAGCAACCTATCCATGTTAGTCTGGTAGAATGACTATACAAGTAGAGGATACTAAAAACCCTGTTCCGCTTCCCGTGGATAACGACCTTCTGGCAGCATTCTTCAATGATCTTGATTGGGCCTATCGTGGTTTTGTCACGTGGCTGACTGACATCAACAAGACCCTGATTTTCGGCTCCCCCGATAAGGAGGATAGGCAATGGGAGGTAGAGAAGTGCGACCTGTGCCGTTTCATCGACAACGTCTCCATCCCTGAGATCAAAGGCAACTACGATTTCAAGAGGTTAGTCGCCACCCACAACAGTGCGCATGAGAGTGCTGACGCGCTATTGCGTTCCCACGCATCCGGCCAACTTGAGATCGGGGATTACGAGACATTCAAGCGCATGGCGATTCGAATGAATGTCTATGTAGATCATCTTAGACACCTGAGTGCCTTTACCATCGCCCATACCGATGATCTTACCGGTCTGCTGACTCGTGACGTCATGGACAACTATCTGCAAAAGGAACTCGACCGTTGTAAACGCACTGGTCGTGTGTTCTGTCTCGCCATCGCCGATCTCGACCATTTCAAGGCTGTAAATGATACACATGGTCATCAGGCTGGAGACGATGTTTTGATTAAAGTCGCAGAACTCTTCGCACTATCGGTTCGCTCTTATGATCATGTTTTCCGTTATGGCGGAGAGGAGTTTCTACTCCTTCTCCCAGAAGTAGATGAAAGCCACGCTCTCGAGGCCATGGAGCGTATGCGGAAACGCGTGCAGAGTGAACCTATAGCCACTGGCCATGGCAAGATTCCCGTCACCTTGTCTATCGGCCTTATCGAGTACAAAGAGGGTAGAAATGCAGAACAGCTAATCCGTGAGGCTGACGAGAATCTCTATGCCGCCAAGGAGGCAGGACGCAACCAGGTGGTTTCTGGTAGAAAGGACAAGAGCCTATCGTAATTTACCTCGACCCTGAAAAGATTAAGTTTATTGTTGTCTGACCGATTTCTGCTCCAGTCGCTTGTTTTCTTATGGTTGGGGCGTGGTTACAGAAATATTTTTGTTTGGTTTTTCAATGGGTAATGTACATAAGCCAGCAAAGTCTCTATCTCTTTAGTTTTTTTCCGTCACCCTCAAACAGATATTCCATGCCCGACGATGTTCGTTAGAGATAGGTCACTGACTATATATATGTCTCAAGAAGGGGGCGTCGTCTTGATGAAAACGACGCCCCAAATTCAACCGAACTTCAACCTTACGGTATTAGGTTCATATGAACCCGACGGTTCATGGCACGACCGCTTCGGGTTTCGTTACTGGTAATCGGTTTGCGTTCACTATACCCTCTGGTAACCAGACGGT
>PEAM01000011.1 GCA_002753565.1 Magnetococcales bacterium
GACGGTTCCAAAGGCGGTTCCAAAGGCGGCTCGAAGGGAAGCGGCGGCTCCAAAGGCGGGTCGAAGGGAAGCGACGGTTCCAAAGGCGGTTCCAAAGGCGGCTCGAAGGGAAGCGACGGTTCCAAAGGCGGCTCTAAAGGCGGGTCGAAGGGAAGCGGCGGCTCCAAAGGCGGCTCTAAAGGCGGGTCGAAGGGAAGCGGCGGTTCCAAAGGCGGCGGCTCTCAAGATCTTTCGGGAGATGATGGAACAGTTGATCTGGAGATCGGATTCTCCTTACAAGACCAGGATGGTTCAGAAACCCTTTCCGGTGATCTTATTCTGACCGATATTCCAGAGGGGGCAACGCTCAGTGTTGGTACGGCTGGGGCAGACAATACCTGGATTATCTCTCAGGACGACCTGTCTGTAACTGCCAGCAATGAAAAGGGAGATCCAATAGCTTGGGAAGTGCCTGATCTCTCCATTACACCGGCAGAAGGTAGCTCCGAGAGCTTTAGTATTGGCGTAAAAGTCACCACCCAAGACGGCGATGACATCAATGTGGCAGAAGGATCAGTCGATGTGGGCTTTTCTGACGATCTCGATGCAGGTGGCGGTGAGCCCCTCCCTAGTGGAGGTGGGGATGATACCTTGGAAATTACGGTCGCTCATCAAGGGGTTGGAACGAATGCTGTTTTCAACGTCATGATTGATGGTGAGTTGGTCGAGGGTGGCCCCTTTAGTGTCGATAACTCCTTGGCTGGTGGTGATGGTTGGGGAACGGTTACTTTGGAAGGTGTTGATCTCAGTGGCACAGGAGAGGGACACGAAATTTCCATCCAAGCAGAAGGCTCTGGGGGTAACCAGGTTATTGTTGATAAGATCTCCATCAATGGTGAGGAGATTCAAGCCGAGGATGGTGCTTCTTGGGATAAAGGTGATGCCAATGAGATGCAGGGCGGTGTCCATATTCACAAAGGGGATGAAATAACCTTTGAGGTTCAGGGGAGCGAGGAGGCTGCTGAAGAAGCAGGGGATGAAGCGGTTGCTGAAGAGGAGGTTGTCGACCAGACACTAACCGGAGATGAGGATAGCAATGTTCTGGTTGGTGGTGATGGAGACGATACCCTGACTGGTGGGGCTGGTGATGATGTCATGGGTGGTGAAGCCGGTGACGATACCATGATGGGTGGTGATGGCAACGATCTCTTCATCTTCGGGGCTGACTCCGGTATGGACACGGCCGATGGTGGTGGTGGCGGATGGATTGATACGGTCGACCTTCAAGGGGTTGATGGTGGGCCTTCCGACTCTCTGGAAGAGGCTGGTGATTGGACTCTTGAGACGGATGCCGAGTACACCATCGATGCTGAAAACAACACCATTGACTTTACAGATGGAGATGCTTCAGGAACCATTACCTTGGAGGATGGATCTGTTCTTGAGTTTGAAAACATGGATGATATTACCTGGTAGGTTAGAAAAGCAGGTTTTGAGAAAAAGCGGAGTTCAGGTAACTGAACTCCGCTTTTTTATGCAGCCTAGCCATTGCTGTTTCCAGGTTATATAGAGATTTCAAACCAAATTTGTACAAAACGATTGCGGATGGGTCTGTGAATGGATGTATGTCTTTACAGCGGGTTTTGGCAGCGCCCAAGCTCCTAAGTCTTTGACTTTGCTTTTTTTTTGATTTTAAAATCGTGGGTGTTTGGGGGACTGTAAGGCCTCCCAAGGTGTTGACTTTGCCTTAAACCGTTGTCCAAATCCCCATCCCTGGTAGATTTGGGTAAGGAGTTGCTGACTATTTTTAATGGGATTGTTTGGAGAGATGATGATTGATAGTTTCGATTAACAGAGGAGGAGAGGTGGGTTTGCTTACAAAGGCGGCCCCGCCCGCTGCCAGACCGATGGCTCTGTCGTTACTGTCCGTATGAGCGGTGACAAAAATAACAGGGATTGGAGCTGTCTGAGGGTTTGATTTTAATAGAGAGCAGACTTGATAACCATCCATCTCTGGCATGATGATATCCAGAAGGATGAGGTCGATTTTTTGGTTGGCAACGATTTCCAAGGCTTTTTCCCCACTGGTTGCCATGAATATTTGAAACTTTCCTTTGAGTATCTCAGCCAGGGATTTAATGTTACCTGGTACATCATCGACAATAAGAACCCTGAAGGTTGGTGTTGAAATCGTCATCACAAGATCACTTTTTCCCGGTCGATCTCCAGAAGCTTGGAGAGGGTGGAGAGGGTAGTGCGGGCAGTATCAAAATCGATTCTTTCAATCTGCTCTTCCAACGGTGCCACAAGAGCCGTGATCTCATCGGAACCTCCGGCCAGGAGAGGTTTAAGGGTGTGGAAGGTCTCTTGGGCTTCAAATCTATTTTCTTGCACTTGAACAGAGAGTTGATGAATGAGCGGGATCAGTTTTTCCCTATCCAAGGGGATAGCTTCTCCTTGGGATGGAATGGCTTTGGTGGGGGCTTCAGCCTGTCGGTTAAGGGCTGAGATAGAGGTGACTACCTGGTTGAGAGCCCCTTCAAACTCATCTATAAACCGAAGCTGTGTAGTGGGTGGGTCTCGTAGTTCTCGTTCCAGCAGCAGGGCTGCATCAAAAAGCCGTTTGGCGGAGATGTTGCCTGCCATCCCTTTGATGGTGTGGGTTAGTTGGCTTGCTTTTGTCAGATCTTCCTGACTTTGGCTGGAGAACAGTTGACGGATTGTTTGGGCTGCGGTGGAATAATCTTGTCTGAACTCGGTAAAGAGCGAGCATAAGAGTAGGTGGTTGTCATTGACTCGGTCCAAGGCCTCTTTGATCTCAATACCGGGGAGGGTATCCGGAAGCTCTGAGGAGAGATTTTCGTTCTGTTGGGGGGCCGTCTCTGGTAGAGCGTTCCCGCCGATACCCTGACGGGGTTGAATCCATTTGATGAGGGATGAGTAGAGTTTTTTTCGGTCGATGGGTTTGGCGATATGGTCATTCATACCCGAAGCCAGGCTTTTTTCCCGATCTCCGGTCATGGCGTGGGCGGTCATGGCAACAATAGGCAGCTCTTGGAAACGTGGATCTCGACGAATCTCCCGGGTTGCCTCCAAGCCATCCATCTTCGGCATCTGGATATCCATTAAAACCAGATCATATTCGGACTGTTTGACTCTCTCTATGGCCTCCAAGCCATCAAAAGCCAACCCGAGAACCAGTCCAACCCCTTCCAAAATTTCCTGGGCAACCTGCCGGTTGATGGCATTATCCTCAACCAGTAGAATTCGTGCGCCACCAATCTGTTTGAAAATCAGCTCTGGATCGATACTATCCTGTTTGATTCGGAAGGCTTTGGTGACATCCTTTCCAAAAATATCCATGATGGTATCGAAGAGAAAAGAGCAGTTGATGGGTTTGCAGATGGTCCCGTCGACCCCCCATGATTTCCCTTGCACCTTCAACTCTTCATCCCGATCAAAAGGGGTGAGCAGAAGGGCTTTTGGTGGGGTGTGGTTGGAGAGATTCTCTTTGATCTGGTGGATGGTTTGAATACCGTTCATGCTGGGCATGAACCAGTCGACCAGAAGCAGTTGGTAGGGCCTGTTTTCGTTGATGGCTGTTTCGATGGCAGACAAGGCCTCTGGGCCAGAGCCAACACCTGTTGCGGTAAAGCTAAACATCTCCAACATTCTTTGCAGGGCTTTGTTGGCGGAAAAATTGTCGTCAACCACAAGCGCCCGCAGGTGTTCCATCTCCTCGGGGGTGACCATCTCCTCCTCTTCATCTCGCAATCGACGCTTGAACACAGCGGTAAAGTAGAACCGGCTGCCCTGCCCCGGTTTGGAATCGACCCAAATCTTGCCAGACATCATCTCCACCAGCCGGTGACAGATGGAGAGTCCCAGACCGGTGCCACCAAATTTTCGGGTTGTTGAGTTGTCCGCCTGACTGAAAGCTTTGAAAAGTTTGTCGATCTGTGCTTCGGACATGCCGATTCCGGTATCTCGGATGGAAAATTCCAAGGTTACCTGACTGGAGCTGTCTTGTATGGTCTGCACCTGAACTTCCACCTCACCCTCATCGGTAAACTTGATGGCGTTGCTGACGATATTTAACAGCACCTGTTCCAGTCGCAGGGAGTCCCCATGGAGTTTGTATCGACACCCTTCAGAAGCACAGATAATGAGTTCGATATGTTTGCGAGAGGCCTGGGCACGGAAAAGGTCGGCCAGGTGATCGAAGACATCGCGCAAGAGAAAATCTTCCTCTTCCAACGCCAGCTTTCCGGCCTCAATTTTAGAAAAATCTAGAATATCATTGATGATTCTTAACAAGGATTGGGATGCCGAATTAATTTTTATCAGATAATCTTTGGTTTTTGGTGAGACATCCTGTTGTTGAGCCAGCTCAGAAAGGCTGACTATGGCGTTCATGGGGGTGCGAATTTCGTGGCTCATATTGGCGAGAAATTCGCTTTTGTAGCGATTGGCACGTTCTGCCTCCTGTTGGGCTTGGCGGAGAGCCGCTTCAGAAGAGCGCCGAACTTGAATCTGCCGTAGGAGAATGGTACCCCAAAACAGGCTTAACCCAAGTAGTCCAACGGCAATCAGTACCACGATCTCAATAAGGCGATTTTTTTTCTCTTGAGCCTGCTCTTTGCGTAATTGCGGTTGATAGACCAGCTTTGCTGTATCTACATCCTTTTCAACCAAACCGGCATGACGCAGATGGGTGTTCATTTTCCGCCATCGGTCCGGGTTGACATGTCCCAATTTAATGCTGGGATAGAGGGTCAACTCTCGGATACTGGAGATTTGGTTGCGATTGAATGTGACGGGATCGTTGACCTGGATGATGGTTGGCAGGGTTTTGGCGATACGGTCCGAGATTTCTACTGAGTGGTCCATGGCATACTGCCACCCTTCCAAAGAGGCGGCTAAAAACCGTTTGACCAACCCTTCGTTTTGCTGCAACAGAGTGTTGCTGGTGAAAAGGGTGTCACCATAGAAGGCGATGCCATAGTTGTCTGGCCGCAGGATAATGGGGTTGAAAGGGGCCTCTTTGATGCGAAGCGGGGTAGAGAAAACATACCCAGGAATAAAATCCATCTCTCCTTTGATAAAGTGTTTTTCACTCAGGAGTTGGTGGTGCCCAGGACCATTGACTCGGCTCGGATCAATGCCTTCGGCTCGGAGCATGGCTTGAAGCTCGACATCTTTAAGATCTTTGGGATGACGGTGAACCCGCATTTTTTCCAGATCGGCCAAGGATTGGAAGCCACTGTGGGGGTTGATGTAGAAAGCAACGGGGCTGCGTTGAAAAATGGGAGCCAATACAACCAACGGCGCCCCTTTGTCCCGAGTGGTCAGGATATCTCCTGCGCCGATTCCAAAGTGGGCACGTCCTTCGGCTACCTCTTTGGTGGCCTTGACAAAGAGGGGTCCTGGTTTAAGGCCGGGGCGGATCTCCACCTCAATGCCTGCTTGGCGATAGTATCCTTGCCAGAGGGCGGCATAATAGCCGGCAAACTGAAACCCAGGGTCCCAACGAAGTTGCAGAACCACCTTGTCAACAGCCCAGAGTGTCCCTGACCAAAAGGGGATAAGTAAGCTAAGCAGCAGGATGAGGGGCTTTAGGGTAAAAGAGAGGGGGGAGAAGAGCCGTTCTTTGTTTGCAATACCTTCCATCATGGATTCCGAAGGCTCCTTTTTCCCAAAATAATAGGCTGGTTTCTACCCAGAACACAACCACCAGTTCGCCTCCCCACAGGAGGAGAGAAGAGCGGTGTCTGGGTGCTAGGGTTTGCCGAGAGAGATCTTTGCTGTAAAGCTATAGCCGACACCGCGATTAGAACGGATTGGTAAGGTGAAATTGCTGTTGTCTTTCACTTTTTTTCGCAGGCGATTGATGAGAACAGCGATGCGGTGTTCGTCGGAGTCATCCGAGGCGGTCTCCATCTGGTTGGCAATCTGGGAGAAGCTGACGGTTTTTCCCGGTTTGTTGGTCAATGCGGTCAGCAGGCTTTTTTCCATTCCGGTCAGGGGAATCAGGTGTCCCTCCGGAGATTGCAACTCCCAGGTAGTGGTGTTGAGTGCCCATTCATCGGAGGGAGGGGTAGCTCTGTTTAGATCGACACGGCGAAAAAGTGCGTTGATTTTAGCTTCTAACACCATGAGATCGATGGGTTTGGTCAAAAAGATATCTGCCCCGGCCTCCAGGCCAACCACATGATCTTGAGTACTGTTCAGAGAGGTTAAAATAATGATGCCGGTATGGGAATCATGGGTACGAATCTGTTTGGCAATGCGAAAACCATTATCTTGCTCCAACATGACATCGAGGATAATGACTGTTGGCTCCTGCTTATGGTTTAAGGTTTGATACATCTCCTCTTCCGTGCCCACCCCAAAGGCTTTAAAGCCACGCAGGGTCAGAAAGTCGACAATGGTCTCTCGCAGGTTGATGTTATCTTCAACGATGATCACTTTCTTCATGGTTTCAATCCATTTGAACAAATTGGTAGAGCGATCAGAAAGCGGCCACCCGGATCTGGAAGGGAACAGATGGTTCCGCCATGAGACTCGATGATCTCTTTGACCGCATAGAGGCCAATACCGGCTCCCAAGGTGTTGCTGGTTTCTGGGGAGCGATAATATTTTTCAAAAATCAATTGGTTCTCTTCCGGCTTGATCCCGGCTCCTTCATCTTTGACTTCAAACCTTAACTGGTCACCATCCATTGCGGTGGTTAAGGTAATGGTGCCATGAGCCGGGGAGTATTTTACCGCATTATCCAATAAATTGGAAAAGGCGATTTTTAAAAGATGGGAATTTCCCCTCAGGGCAATAGAGCCTTTGGCCCTCTCCAAGATGATATTTCGTTGTGAATACATGGCTCTATTTTCTTGGAGCCAGTGGTCAAGAAAGGTGTTGAAGTTGATTTTGGAAAAATTTTTCTTGATGCTGGCCGGTTCCAGGTGGTTTTTTTCCAGGCAGGAGTCAATCAGGTTGTTGATTCGCTGACAGGCAGAAAGAATTTTATTGGTCTCCCGCATCCCCATACTGCTCTCTTGGGGGAACAGAGACCGAATCAGTTGGCTGGCTGCGGTGATGACGGCGATGGGTGTTCGGAAGTCATGGGCAAGAATCGCCAAGAGATTGCGCTCTTTCTTGAGGGCAGCCTGCAGCTCTCTTTGCGCCTGTTTTCGCCAATCAACCTCCTCTTGCAACCGTTTGTTGAGTCGATAGAGGTGGGCAACCACCAAGCTGATCAGCAGGGTGATCAGCAGGGTTGGTATGATGATTTTCAGCAGTCTGGCGTAGTCGATGGGAAGGTCAGGTGCATAGATAAAATGGTTCAGGTCAACCATGGGTTCGATGATACCCAGGCTGGCATAGACATTGGCAATATGGCGCCACCGACCTTCATAGATATAACCAAACTCCACCAGGTCCGGCAGAATGAATCGTCGGCTCTGTTCTGCTTCGAACAGGATATGGTCGAGGCTCTTGTTTGGGTTGTAGTTTTGGTGGATCAACTCGGCGATCTGTTGAGGATTGTTCAGGGCGTAGTTCCAACCTTTTTTGAAGGCGGCCAGAAAGGCTTTTGCCCTTTGTGGGTTATTATTTACCTCTTTTTCTGTGGTGAACAGAACATCGCCATAAAAGTCAATACCACCAGATCGGGCGGTAAATACCTGAAAGTCGACCCCACTCTTTCGGAGGGAAAAGACCTCGTCGGTCTGATAGATGGACATGGCATCCACCTGGCCGGAGAGCAGGCTGGTTACGTCGAAGGAGTGGACATGCTGCTTGATCTTCTCCAGCTCAACCCCTTCCAGGCGCAGATAGGCCAATATCTCTGCTGCCTGGGGTTCGACCATCATATTTTTCCCAACCAGATCGTTAACGTACTCAATGCCGCTACTCTTTAAAACGGCAACCCCATAAGGGGAGTGTTGGTAGATGGCGCTCATCACCACAACAGGAAGTCCCCTGGCACGGGAGACCACCAACTCCGAGGTGCCAATGCCGTACTGCGCCTGCCCGGAAACCACCACATTGGCCGGATCTACCCCCTCTTTGCCCTCAATCAGAGAGACATCCAGCCCGTTCTCGGCAAAATAGCCTTGCTCTATGGCGGCATAGAGGCCGGCAAATTGAAATTGATGGTGCCATTTCAGTTGAACGGTAATGGGCTCCAGGGTATCGGCAGCGTGAGTAACTGTTGGGAGAAGGGTTGAAAAGAGCAGAATGATCAGGCGGATAAAAAGGGGGCTCATCAGGGTCTCTTTGTCATGGGGGAGGAGAATACAGCATATGAAAAACATAGCTTATTCTTCCGAAAGAGGCAAATAATTCAGCTGTTTGCTACGCTATGAATGGCATCAGGGTGGAGGGGGAAGGCGTTCCAGAACCTTCTGACCCAGCAGGGAGGCCACCTTGGCACTGCCGGGAACGGTAAAATGGCAGTAATCGACGTAGAGTTCAAAGTCGGAGGGTAAAGATTGGATCTCTCTGTTGAGATCCAAAAAACCAAACCCCCTCTTTTCTACCCGTGTTTGGCTGGCCTCTACCAGATAGTGATCGAAAAAATATTTACTCATCAAAATAAAACGGTCAATCACCGAGGGTGGCATGTTGGGACCCACACCAAAAACAGTACGGCGCATGGTGTCTTCGATGGGTGACCACTGTTTGTTTACCTGACGGTAGAGCAGGGGTTGAATGGCAAAGATAAAGTCGACCTGATCAGATGTGAGGATCGCCATGTAATGGTCGAGAATCTGGAGAAAACGCTGGGAGGAGTGGATAAACCCCTCTTCCTCTTTTTTGTAGGCGGTCAAGGCGTACTTTTCCTGATCCAGATCCTCTTTTAGAAAAAACTGTTTTTTAAGCTGTTCATCGACAGCCGCGTGGAAAAACTTTTTGTAGATCAGATCTGCCAGTTGGATCATATTGGGCCGGTAGGCGTGGGCCTGGTCCAGCAGAGCGATGTAGTTGCCCAGCCTGGCCTCCATCTGGGCATAAGGGCGACCGGACATCATGCCGTAAAAAAGATCGTTGTATCCATCCACATTGATGACCAGATCGGGTGAGTAGCGGGAGATGGTCTCCAGGTAGTAGAGCATGGATTGATGCAGCATCCGGTCGGTAGCCGCGGCATTGATCACCTCAAACTTGAGGTCGGGACGTTGAGCCTGTAAGAAGCGTTCCAGTTGCCCGGCCGGACCCAGGGCGAAAGAGAGAACGCCAGGGTGATAGGGATGAACAGCGGCAAACGGGGGGAACTGTCCGACACCATACACGGCGGAGCCACCCATGAGAAAAATCCGGATGGTCCCTTCGGGTTTTTCGAGAAGAATGGGGTTGTCGGAGATAAAACCGTTGCCATCCACCACTGTGGGAGGGTCGCTGGGGCTCTCTTTGACCTCATTCCAGAAGTGGGAGCCTGGGGTGTTTTTAAAAACGTAATAACCCGAAACGACCTGATTGTAGGGGTAGCGGTCGGAAAGGAGTCCTTGAGATCGGAGAAAGAGGTAGGAGGTGGCCTCTAGAGTGACCAGAATCAGGGCACTGAAAAAAAGGTAGAGGCCAAAATTTCTGAAAAAGCGATCAATTTTTGCAAAAGCGGCCATAAATCAAACCCAATAAAGGGATAGTTGCCATGCATCCGGGGAGGTACCCCACTTGGAAAAAATAGCAGCCTATCAATCGATCCGGAATGGTCTACGTCGAGTCAAAACGGGGCCAGTATATAAAAAGTGATGGAGAGGGACAATACCCATGGGTATTTTTTTTGCAAAACATCTGTAAATAGATGAATATGCTTAAAAAAAAGAAACTCATTAGGTTTATTCATCCAGATCGAGGTAGGTAGAGCGGTCTTGGTAGGGAAAAATCACTCTGGACCGGCTGAGTTTGACTCCGTCTATCACAGTGCCGGGTTTAAGGTGTTCGGTCTGAATGCGTTTGCCAAGCAGGGCGGTCACATACTCTTGGGTAGAGATACCCAGCCCGGTGGCAATCTGCCGATCCATGGGGCCGGCTCTCTCTGGTCCGATCTGCTCTTGAATCTGCTTTTCGCCACCGGGAAGAGGGGGGAGATCCCGGTTTAAAATTTGGAATCTGCTGTTGGCTTTGTTACAATGCATCACCTTTTTTTTGTTCTTTTTCTTTTGATCGATACGGTATTTTCAAGGGTGCAACATTGTGATACAACGGGGTGAAACGTCGGAGGGCAAAGCGCTGCTTTTTTCCATGGGAGAGCAGTACTTTGCCTTAGCTGTTGAGGAGGTCGATCGGGTGTTGCGGGCGGTTCAGATCACCACCTTGCCAGATGCCCCTCCCCATCTGTTGGGGTTGATGGATATGGGGGGGCGGCAGGTCCCGATTGTCGATTTGGACCGTCGCCTGGGTTTGGCTCCACGGTCCATCGGCATCGACGACCGGATAATCCTTACCAACCGACCCAAACAGATGGGTTTTTTTGTCGATGGTGTTCATGGTGTCTGCCATTTTGAGGCCGATCATTTTACCTCCGCCGAGGGGCTTTTTCCTCAGTTGGAACACTGTCTGACCGGGGTGGGAACGTGGCAAGGGAAGACAGTATTGATTTTTGACTGTCAGAGGCTGGTTGGAGATTTTATGGATCTATCCATGACCGCTCCTGAAGATAACAAGGAGTCGGTCGTTGGCGCCTCCGCTTAGTCAAGGGGCCATGGAGCAGCTCAGTAAGGCGCTCCATGCCGACCTGGGCCTCTTTCTCTCTTCAGACCGCTGGCGGGATCTGGCACGACAGTTCAATGGGCTGGCTAAGAGCCATGGCTTTCAAGATCTCTCTCTCTGCCTGCGGTGGCTGTTGACGGAGATTCCCGCCCCCAAACGGCTGGATATCATGGCTCGGCACTTTACCATTGGCGAGACCTATTTTTTTCGGGATCGGGAGGTTTTTTCCCTGCTGGAGAAACAGATTCTCCCCGACTGTTCTCGGAACTCTGCTGACATTAGTGGTGGGGCGATTCGGATCTGGAGCGCCGGTTGCAGTAGTGGGGAAGAGCCTTATACCATGGCGATTGTGGCGGCAGAGGCCCGACGCAAAGGTCTGGCCTCTCCGGTACAGATCATCGCCTCCGATATTAATGAGGAGGCGTTGGAGAAGGCAAAGCGGGGCGTCTATCGGGATTGGTCTTTTCGCAATCCACCTGCGGGGTATACCACCCCCTGGTTTACCGCTGTTGGTCAGAATCAGAGTCAAATTGCCGCCGAAATTCGTTCGGCAGTGGCGTTTCAGCGGATCAACCTCAAAGCGGCCCACTATCCCCCGCCGTTGGATCAGATGGAAAGTTTGGATGTCATTTTCTGTCGCAATGTCCTGATGTATTTCGATCAACCCCAGCGGGATGCCATTGTCAGACGGTTTGTGCAACGGCTCAAACCCAACGGCTGGCTGTTGGTGGCCCCGTGCGAAATCCCGTTTATCCACCACTCAAAGCTGCGAGCAGAGAAGGTGGCAGGGGTCTCTCTTTTTCGGGCGGGGCCGCCGGAAGGGACCTTGAGCTCTTCGGTACAGAGCCTCTGGCCTCTCTCTGTTGCTGCGGGCAAACCGGCCTCTTTGTTTCTGCCGACCCTGCCGGTCTCTCCTGCTTCAGATTCCACCCCGGTCTCTACCCAACGGATGGCTGAGGAGGGAGATGAGCTCAACGGGGAGGAGCAATGGCACGCTTTGGTGGCGGAGTTGGATGGGGGAAGAGAGGTAAGTAAACAGGCAATCGAGGCGTTGGCTGGGTTGGCAAAAGAGTGGGTAGAGAAAGGTGTCTACCCTCGGGCAGAGAAGAGCTATCGGCTGTTGATGGCGGCAGATAAGCTCAACCCAGACCATTACTACCGGTTAGCCATGCTGCTGCTGGAGGGAGAGCAGATGTTGGAAGGGGAAAAACTGTTGAAAAAAGTACTTTTTCTTGAACCTGATCATCTGTTGGCCCATGTACAGCTGGCCGCCTTGTCTCGCCGACCTCAGGAGGTTCAGCGGCATGTTCGCAACGCCCTGGCCCTGTTGGCGCCCCTCTCTGCCGACATGGAACTGCCCGATGCAGACGGATTGAACGTGGCAACTGTTCGGGCCTCTCTCCAGCACATGAAGGGGGGAGAACATGTCTGAAAAGGGGCTGTCATCCCGGCAAACACCATCCAAAGAGGTCTCTGACCTGCTCCGTAGGCGGGCCAGGGAGCTTGCCGAAAGCTCTCTGGCCAGACCTCAGGCAAAGGAGACCATCGAAGTGGTGGTTTTTCAGATAGATCAGGAGCAGTATGCCCTTGAACTCGCCCATATCCAAGAGGTCTATCCTCTCAAGGATTTAACCGCCATACCGGGCGTGCCCACGTTTGTTCTCGGTGTCATCAATGTGCGGGGTCGGATTGTGTCAGTTGTTGATATCAGACAGTTTTTCGATATTCCCCATCAGGGGTTCACCAACTTGAACCGGATTATCATCCTGGAGTCGGCCCAGATGGCCTTTGGTATTCTTGCCGACGATATCAAAGAGGTTCGGACCATCCGTCGCAGTGAGATTCAACCGGCACTTCCCACCCTGACCGGTATTCGAGAGGCTTTTTTACTTGGGGTGGGGGATGACCATACGGTTATTCTCGATGGGGCTAGAATTCTGGCCTCTCCCACCCTGATCATCGATCAAAAGGATACTTAGTTTTTTTTATTCTCCCTACCAAAAGCTACCAGGGATGTTCCGCTCTTTTTCCCTGGTATATTGGATAGAACCAGCCTGGCTAGAGGAATCTGATCATGTCTAAACTGACTATTTCCACCAAACTCACCCTGTTTGCCTTCACCATGATTTTTTTGTTATGCCTGGGAGGGGCGGTCTCCTACTTTCAAGTGATTCAAGGACAAAAACATTGGAACGACTACCAGCTTGAGGTGGCCAGTCGGCTGAATATTCTCCTCGATCTCAAGGCCAAGTTTGGTTATGGGGGGGCTATCCATAACTTTAAAAATCTGGTGCTGCGTGGCAGCGATCTGACCCAGCGGAAAAAATATGCCAAACGGGCCAACGAGCAGTTGGCGGCGGTTTTGGCGGCGGCGGATCGATATCGGAGTATTACCAGCCTGACCAGAGAGGAGAAAGAGGCCATCGTGGTGGTCAGAGGGGTTGCGGATGAATATTTTCAGAACACCAAGCTGGTTCTGGTGCAGTTTGAGCAGAACCTTGCCATCCATGAGGTGGATCGAGTTGTCAAAATTGATGACAGTCCGGCTTTAAAGGCCTTTGATGTGCTGGAAGATAGTTATGTGAAACTGACAGCCCAGGAGAATCAGGGCTTTATTAATATGGTGGAGAACACCAAAATTGTTCTGGTTACCCTGTTTATTGTTCTGGTTGGCTTTGGTATGGGGTTTGGTTTTCTGATTCGCAAAGCCATTATCTCGAAACTTACCGGGGTTGGTCAGGTTATCCAAGCCATGTCCCAAGGGGATTTGACTGTTCGGGCGACCATTCCCGATCAGCCCGACGAGATTGATGAGTTGGCTGGCTATGTGAACCAGATGGCCAACGATCTGGTGACCGCAACCCGCCAATCCATGGAAGGAACCAGCGAGTTGACGGAAACCGCCAGCGGCATTGCCGCCACCTCGGCTCAGCTGGCCGCCAGCTCGGCGGAGACCTCCACCACCATCGCCGAGGTGGTTGCCACCGTCGATGAGGTGCGCCATACCGCCAACCTGACCAACGACAAGGCACAGCAGTTGATTGGTCAATCCAAACAGCTGATCCAGGTGGCACAAAAGGGTGAGCAGGCCTCTTCTAAAGCCATTGAAGGGATTCTTGAAATCAATGAGGAGATGGCCTCTATTGCCGACAGTACGGTTAAGTTGAGCGAGCAGACCCAGAATATCGGTGAAATTATCGATGCGGTTAACGATCTGGCCGACCAGACCAATTTGCTCTCAGTCAATGCCGCCATCGAGGCCGCCAAGGCTGGGGAGGCGGGACGGGGCTTTTCGGTGGTTGCCCAGGAGGTGAAAAGCCTGGCTGAAAAATCGCGGGAGGCTACCAGTCAGATCCGAACCATTCTCAACGATATCCAAAAAGCCACCAGTATGGCTGTCATGGCTACCGAACGGGGTGGAAAAGCGGTAGATGTTGGGGTGGCGTTAAGCCGGGAGTCCGGCAGTACCATCACCTTGCTCAAGGCCAGCGTCGAGGACTCCTCCATGGCGGCGGAACAGATTGGTGCCTCCAGTCAACAGCAGTTTGCCGGGATGGATCAACTGGTGACCGCCATGGAGAATATCAAAGATGCCACCGCCCAGAATGTCGACGGCGCCCGACAACTGGAACATGCGACCCAGTCATTGGATGGTCTCAGTCGCAACCTTAAATCCATCTCCCAGCAGTTTCGGATCTAAAACCCCCTGAATGAGAACGGGCATGGAGGAGCGAGGGGATGGATGAGAAAGAGCTGCTAATACGACTACGGGAGGCCTTTCGGGTAGAGTCTGAAGAGCGTCTGGCTGGAATCGGTCGGGATCTGACCGCTCTGGAACAGGGGGCCGACCCGGAAAAGAAGATCTCGCTTCTTGAGCAGATCTATCGGGACGCCCACAGTCTCAAGGGGGCGGCACGGGCGGTAAACTATCCGGATGTCGAATCGGTTTGCCAGGCCTTGGAGGGGGTGTTGAGTGGCCTGAAACAGAGGCGTTTGCCAATCTCTTCTGAGCTGTTCGATCTAATCCATGGTACGGTAGAGTTCATTGAAGGGCTGTTGGCAGACAACCCAGAACACTCGACCAAAGACTCCCATGAGAGGGTTTGCCATTGGGTGGACAGGTTGGAGGCTGTTTCACAGGGTAAAACGGTGGCTCCTCCTTCTCGGGTGGTGGCTGATGACCCCAAGCAACCTCTCCCTTCTTCGGCTGCACCCTCTGCCGACAGGGTGGCGGAAAATCCCCCTCCAAACCAGGTTGAGGTTGAGAGTCCGGTTGCTAAAGGGAGGGCCGATGAGCTGTCTGAAGAGACCCAGGCCGGTGCCGATCCTGCCCCCGTACCCCAACCCACTCCGGCTTTGGCTGTGGCGGTTTCGACGGTTGCCCAAAAGAAACAACCCAAGCAGCCTCCCAAGCAGGCGGAGGTCAGTCGAGTTCGGGTTTCGGCGGATAATCTGGACAGGCTGTTGCGAAAAGCCGAAGAGCTGATTGCACTAAAGTTGGCTGGTCATCAACATTTGAAGCAGCTTAAGGAGTCTTGCCGGGTTTTTGATGTCTGGCATCGAAAATGGTCCGAAGCCGAACCGGCCTGGCGGAACATTCAAAAAAGGGAGGGGGCAAACGAACCGTCCCGTTTTGGAAATGGGGCAGGGTCTCTCACCACCTTTGAGGGGTTTTTGGCCTGGAACCGGACCTTCATGAAGGAGCAACATCGGGATGTCCGCGCCATGACCAAAGATCTGGATACCAGCCAGCGTGGTCTGGATCGGATGGTGGATGACCTTCTGGAGAGCGCCAAACAGCTGATCATGCTGCCCAGTTCGACGGTATTGGATAGTTTTCCCCGGATGGTCCGCCAGATCGCCCGTGAACAGGAGAAAAAGGTCAACTTTGTGGTGGAAGGTCAGGAACTGGCTATTGATCGGCGTATTCTGGATGAGATGAAAGATCCCCTGCTGCATCTGCTGCGCAATGCGGTGGACCATGGTATTGAACATCCCAAGCAGCGGGAAAAGGCGGGTAAACCCCCCGAGGGAACTCTTCGCATTAAAGTGAGCCAGTTGGATGGTGATAAGGTCGAGATTGCCATCGAAGATGATGGCCGAGGTCTGGACCTGGAGCAGATTCGGGCCAGTGCGCAAAAAAAAGCGATCATGACTGCCTCGGAGTTGGCTGCTCTGGATGTGGAGCAGACCATCGATCTGATTTTTCATTCCGGGGTGAGTGCCGCGCCCATCCTGACCAATATTTCCGGTCGGGGATTGGGGATGGCGATTGTTCGGGAGCGGGTGGAAAAGTTGAGTGGCTCCTTGCGGGTGCAGAACCGCCCTGGCAAGGGGTTGGTTTTCACCATCCGCCTGCCCATCTCTCTCACCACCTTTCGGGGTGTGATCATCCAGACGGCGGGGGAGAAGTTTGCCATTCCCAGCGCCCAGGTGGATCGTGTTCTACAGGTCTCGCGGGATAGCTTGCGGATGGTGGAAAATCGGACCACCCTCTCCTACAATGGTAGACCGTTGGCTGTGGTTGATCTGGCCAGGGTATTGGGTCTCTCCGGAGCCAATAGCCAGATGGAGACGAACAACAGCTTGCGTATTGTGGTGCTCAATAGTGGCTCTCGTCGGCAGATCGGCTTTTTGGTGGCGGATATCCTCGAAGAGCAGGAGCTGTTGGTCAAGGGGTTGGGCAAACAGTTGCGGCGGGTGAAAAATATCTCTGGGGCGGCTATTTTGGGCAGTGGGCAAGTGGTTCCGGTTCTTCATGTCAAAGATCTCATGATCCGGGCTGTCATGGCCCCGGATCTTTCGGTTGCCGTCTCTACCCTTGCGGAGTCTGCCGAGCAGAAGCCGACCAGAATTTTGGTGGTGGAGGACTCCATTACCTCCAGAATGTTGTTGAAAAATGTGTTAGAGGCGGCAGGCTTTCGGGTTACTACTGCTGTTGACGGGATGGAGGGGCTTACCAGCCTTAAAACCTCGGAGGTGGATCTGGTTATTTCGGATGTCGAAATGCCACGGATGAACGGCTTCGAGATGACGGCTGCCATCCGGGCTGATGAACAACTGGCCCATACCCCTCTTATTCTCATGACCAGCCTCTCCTCTCAAGAAGATCGGGAGAGAGGGGTCGATGCCGGGGCCAACGCCTACCTGATCAAGAGTCACTTTGATCAGACAATCCTGATTGAGACCATTGGACGTCTGCTGTGATTACCGTTTTAATAGTGGATGACTCCCTGACCAGCCGGGAACAGTTGAAAATGATTTTAGAGAGCGATGCCGCCATCCAGGTGGTCGGTATGGCGGTTGATGGTCATGATGCCCTGGCCCAACTGGCCACTTGTCAGCCCAATCTCATCTTGATGGATATCCAGATGCCCGGCCTGGATGGAATTCAGACAACCCGAGAGGTGTTGGCCCACTACCCCATCCCCATTGTCATCTGTTCTGGTGTGGTGGGAACAGAGGAGAATTTTCTCTCCTTCCAGGCCATTGAGATGGGGGCTGTGGCGGCGCTGGCTAAACCGCCCGGGCTGGGCCATACCGATTTTAAGACCTCGGCAAAAGAGATCATCCGCATGGTCAAGATTATGTCCGAGGTACCCATTATCTGCCGGGGTCAATCCCGATTCTGGCCTGCCAAGCCGCGGGATCTTCCCCCTACCAAGGCGCGCACTACCCTCTCCAGCCAGGTGGAGAAGGTGGGTGACGGTCGTCGCTTCAAAATAGTCGCCATGGGGGCTTCAACCGGTGGTCCTCCGGTACTGAAAACCATCCTCTCCAAATTAAAGCCCACTTTTCCGGTCCCTCTGGTCATTGTTCAGCATATCTCCTTGGGTTTTTTGGATGATATGGTGCGCTGGTTGGGTCAGGAGGTCTCTCTGCCCATTCATATCGCCACCCACAATCAGATCTTAAAACCGGGAGAGGTCTATTTTGCCCCCAACGATAGCCATATGTCGGTCAACCATGGTCGGGTGCGTCTCGATAGCATAACTCCCAAGGAGTATGGCCTGCGTCCGGCTGCCTCCTATCTGTTTCGTTCGGTGGCCAAAAACTATGGATCTCAGGGGGTGGGGTTGCTTCTCACCGGAATGGGCTGTGATGGATCGGCTGAGTTGAAGTTGATACGGGATGCCGGTGGCATCACCTTTGCCCAGAGTCGGGAGAGCTGTGCGGTTTTCGGCATGCCGGGTGAGGCGATCAAACGCCGGGCCGCTACCCATATTCTGGCTCCTGAGGAGATTGGGGTTGTTCTCAATATGATGGCTCAACAACAAGGGACGGGAAAAAAATGACGGAGATCTTGATTGTTGAAGATAGCCTGACGCAGGCCATACGGCTGGAGTATCTGCTCCAAAAGCAGGGATACCAAGTGGTTAAGGCCAGTAATGGTGTGCAGGCACTGGAGGCTCTCCAAAGAACGAACCCGTCCCTGGTTATCAGTGACATCACCATGCCCGAAATGGACGGTTTTACCCTGTGTGGTCAGATTAAAAAAAGCCCCCAGCACCGTGGCCTGCCGGTTCTGCTTCTAACCAACCTGTCGGACCCGCTGGATATTATTCACGGTCTGAACGCTCAGGCTGATGGCTATGTGACCAAACCCTATGATGATGACTTTTTGTTGGAACGGGTTGCCCACTATCTCAACCAGCCAGCGGAGGTTCGTCTGGCCTGTCAAAAGGTGGAAGAGCCTCTCACCATCGAATTTTCCGGTCAGACCCACACCATTCAGGCGGGTCGCCAGCAGATTTTGAATCTTTTTCTCTCCACCTACGAAAACTCTCAAATTCAAAATCGTACTCTGGTTCGCAATCAGCGGGAGATGAAAACCCTCAACGAAACCATCTCCTCCAGTCTCAAACAGCTCTCTTCTTCCGAGGAGCGGTTTAGAAGTTTGGTGGAGACCATTCCCGATATTGTCTTCAAAATCGATGCGTCAGGCCATTTTACCTTTCTGAACGAGGCGGTTGAGCTGTTGGGCTTTGATCAGGGTGATTTGCTTGGTGAACATTTCAGCAAAATCATCCACCCCTCCGATCTGCAGAGGGTGAGCCGTAACCCAACACCCGCTGCCCATCCGGATGGGGCAGAGGGTGAACTGCAGCGCTATTTTAACGAAAGGCGAACCGGAAAACGGATGACCTCGGGCTTGGAGCTGTTGCTGCAATCCAAAAACAGCGGGGAGGGGCTCTCTGGGGCTACCCAGGAGGGCTGCTATGTGGAGGTCTCCAGCTCTGGTCTCTATAATAGAGGCCAAGGAGAGAGTAGTGAGGCGGATGAGTATATCGGATCTGTAGGGGTGATCCGAGATGTCACTCAACGCCGGGAGATTCAACTGGCCCTGGAGCAGGAGCGGGTTTTCCTGGAGACCCTGATCAACGCTGTTCCGCTTCCGGTGGTTTTTAAAAGTTTTGCCGGTCAAATCAAGCTGACCAATCAGGCATTCAACCACTTTTTTGATCTGCACCAAGAGGCCGCTCTGGAGAAAAACTGGAGCCAGTTTCTCGACCTGGAGTGTGCGCCTCTCCTGGAGGAGCGGGATCGTCGCTTTGCAGCCCAACAGACCCTGGACCGAGACAACTATGAACTGACCTTTCATCTGGCCGACAAAAAACAGAAAACCGTTCGTGTTACCTTGGCAAAATCCCGAGACTTGTCGGGTAATCTCCACGGTATTATCGCTGTTTTGGTGGATATTACCGACCATAAGGAGGCGGAGAGAACCATCCAGGAGGCCCGTGTGGTTGCCGAACTGATGGCAGAGAAAGCCAAAGGGGCCAACCAGGCCAAGAGCGATTTTTTAGCCAATATGAGCCATGAAATTCGCACCCCCATGAACGCCATTATCGGCATGAGCCATCTGGCTCTGCAGACCGACCTGAATCATAAGCAGAAGGATTATGTCGACAAGATCCATTTTGCTGCCAACTCCCTGTTGGGTATCATCAACGATATCCTCGATTTTTCCAAAATTGAAGCAGGGAAAATGGAGATGGAGTCGGTCCCTTTTCAGCTTGGGGAGGTGCTGGATAATTTGGCCAACCTGATTACCGTCAAAACTCAGGAGAAGGGGGTGGAGCTGCTGATTGGCACCCCGGATAATGTCCCTGACGGACTGATTGGTGACTCCCTGCGACTGGGGCAGATTTTAATTAATCTGGCCAATAATGCCGTCAAGTTTACCGAGGCTGGTGAGATTGTTGTCCGAGTGGAGAAAAAAGCCCAGAGTGAGGGTCAGGTTACCCTGCTGTTTTCGGTGAAGGATAGTGGCATCGGTATGACTGAAGAGCAGATGAACAAGCTGTTCAAATCGTTCAGCCAGGCCGACGCCTCTACAACCCGTAAATATGGTGGTACCGGGTTGGGTTTGACCATCAGCAAGAAGATCACCGAAATGATGGGGGGGGAGATCTGGGTTGAGAGTGAATTGGGCCAGGGGAGTACCTTTTTTTTCACGGCCGATTTTGCGCTCTCCGATAATCAACTTGAGCTTGGTGTGACCCCATCGGTGGATCTGAAAGGGGTGTCGGTCTTGGTGGTGGATGATAGTCCGGCTGCTCGAGAGATTTTGCATCAGTTGGCTAAAAAGCTCTCTTTTCAGGTTAAGCTGGCGGCCAGTGGTGAGGAGGCTGTCGAGCTGGTGTGTCAAGCCGATCAACAAGGAGAGCCGTTTCAGTTGGTGTTGATGGATTGGCAGATGACCGGAATAGATGGGATTGAGGCCAGCTATCGCATTCAATCCGACCCCCACTTGAGCAGCCCGCCCAAAGTGATCATGGTAACCGCCTATGATCGAGATGTGATGTTGCAACGAGAGGATCGATACAAGTTCGACAGCGTCTTGACCAAGCCGGTCTCGGCCTCCTCCCTGCTGGACGCCGCCATGGAGGTCTTGGGGCATGAGAGAAGATCGTCTGGTGAACGGGGCAAGCGGGATCTGGGCCTGGATGCGGTTCAGGCCATTCGAGGGGGGCGGGTCTTGCTGGTGGAAGATAATGAAATCAACCAGCAGGTGGCGGTGGAGCTGTTGGAGATGGCCGGTCTGATGGTTACGGTGGCTGAAAATGGCCAGGTAGGGGTGGATTGGGTCAAAAAGGGGGCGTTTGATGTGGTGCTGATGGATATTCAAATGCCGGTTATGGACGGCTATTCCGCCACCCAAGAGATCCGTAAAAACCCAGACAACTCCCACCTTCCCATTATTGCCATGACAGCCAACGCCATGGCGGAAGATCGAGACCGGTGCCTGGCTGTTGGCATGAATGACCATATCGGCAAGCCAATCGACCCGGCAACCATGTACGAAACCATCCGCAAACATTTGAAGATTGTCCAACCTGTCCGCCAGGCCACTCTCAGTGATGCTTTAGAGGTGAGCGTTGTTCCCAAACGCCAGGATCAACCAACAGAGGTGGTTTTACCCGAATCGTTGTATGGAATAGATAGGGAGTCTGGTCTACGAAACGTAGATGGTAACCGAAAACTCTATTTAAAGGTTTTGAAGGGTATTTATAGTAAATACCACGATATCTCCCAACAGATGCAGCAGGCTTTGTCTGAGGAGGAGATGGCTATCCGGTTGGCGCATACTTTTAAGGGCGTTTGTGGTACCATTGGTGCTAAGAGCCTGCAAGAGATTGCCCTCAACCTGGAGAGCGGAATCAAGCAGCATGATGATCCGCTCATCAAAGAGAGTCTTGCTGCTCTCTCCCAGGAGGCCGAAAAAGTCATGGAGGGGCTGGCGGTTCTGTTCCCGGCCGAGGAGCCTCATCAAGGGGAGCAGGCATCAGGAGAGTCGGTACCCTTTGATCGGGAGCTGCTGAATACCATTTTGGACAGATTGTCTCATCAGCTTCAGGAGGGGGACTCGGATGCCATTGAGTTGGTGGGAGAGGTCAAGAGAATAATAGGGCAATCTCCCCTGTTGAATGATATGGTGACCCTGGCGTCTCAGATTGATGAGTATGAATTTGAAATGGCCCTGGAAACTTTGGAACAAATCGTGGCAAAATTGGATCTTGGTGAATAGCTGATATGTTATCTGAAACAGATAAAAAACCGAAGATACTGGTGGTTGATGATGAAAAGGTCAACATCGATGTCTTGGTGGGTTTGTTAAAGCCCCACTATAAATTGGTGACGGCAAAAAGTGGTGATAAGGCCCTTAAAAGGCTGGAAAAGCTACCTCTTCCTGACCTGATCCTGCTGGATATCATGATGGCTGACATGGATGGCTATGAACTCTGCCGCCAGATCAAGGAGAATGTGGCGACTCGTGATATCCCCATTATTTTTGTTACCGGCAAAACCTTGGAGCAAGATGAGGCCAAGGGGTTTGAAGATGGGGCGGTGGACTATATCACCAAGCCCTTCAGCCCGACCATTGTACTGGCTCGGGTTAAAACCCATGTCGACTTGAAGAAAAAGAGCGATAAACTTAAAAGTTATGCGGTGCTGGATGGTCTTACCGGTATCCCCAATCGTCGCCGTTTTGATACGTTTTTGCATCAGGAGTGGGAACGCTCCAAGCGCTACGGCCATGTCATCTCCCTGCTTCTTATGGATATCGATTTTTTTAAACGATACAACGACCACTATGGCCATGCAGAGGGGGATGAGTGCCTGAAAAAAATGGCTCGGATCATCTCACAGACCATGCCTCGCAGCATCGACCTGGCTGCTCGCTATGGGGGGGAGGAGTTTGTCTGTGTGATGCCTGAAACCGATAGTACTGGCGCTAAGGCTGCCGCCCAACGGGCGTTGGAGATTGTTCGGGAGAGTAAAATTCCCCATGCTAAATCCTCTGTTGCCAAATATGTCACCATCAGCATTGGTGTTGCCTCATGGGTTCCTACCCTCGATTGCCAATCCTTGGCGTTGATTGAAGCGGCGGATAAGCAGTTGTACCGTGCCAAAGAGAAAGGCCGTAACCAGCTCTGTGTTGAGAAAAATGGATTTTCAAGCCATGGATGAGCCAACAGCCAAGATTTTGGTTGTCGATGATGAAAAGACCAACATCGATGTGTTGGTTGGACTTCTGAACAGCCATTATCGCACCGTGGTTGCCAAAGATGGCCCGCAGGCCCTTAAAAGGGCTCGATCCGACCAGCCACCGGATTTAATCCTGTTGGATATCATGATGCCGAAAATGGATGGTTTTGAGGTCTGCCAGCGCCTGAAGGAGGATAAGGCGACAGCCAGGATTCCGGTTATCTTTGTGACCGGGATGGATGACCCCAAAGATGAGACCAGGGGGTTGGAGAGTGGGGCGGTGGATTTTATCCGCAAGCCCTTTAACCCCAAGGTGGTTCTGGCCCGTGTCAATACCCATATGGCCATTCAGAAACAGAAGGAGAAGCTGGTTGAGTTAAACGACATGAAAAACCGGTTTTTGGGTATGGCTGCCCACGATCTGCGCAATCCGCTGAGTGCCATCTGTGGACTGTCTGAAATGTTGCTGCAAATGGAACTTCCCGAAGCCGACAGGCGCAAGTTTATCACTACCATCCGTGGTGCAGGTAAGCAAATGTTGAATTTAATCAACGACCTGTTGGATGTTTCGGTTATTGAGAGTGGTAAGTTTGATCTGGATTTAAGACCAGAAGATTTGGCCAAATTGGCCAAAGAGCGAGTTGGGTTGGTTCGGCTTTTGGCTGAAAAAAAAGAGATCACCCTTGTCTCAGAACTCCAAGAGACACCGCCCACCTTTTTTGATACAGATCGCATCGCCCAGGTGTTGGATAATTTGCTCAGTAATGCCATTAAATTTTCTCCTCTGGGTAGCCAGATAACCGTCAGAACCGAGACACAAGAGGGGCTTGTCTGTTTTCAGGTGAGTGATCAGGGGCCGGGTATTCCCGAAAAAGAGCAAAACAAGCTGTTTGGGGAGTTCCAAAAATTGAGTGTACGTCCTACCGGCAATGAAAAAAGCACCGGACTGGGACTCTCTATTGTTAAAAAAATGGTTGACGCCCATCAAGGGTCCATTACGGTTGAAAGCCAGGTTGGCAAGGGGTCAACCTTTACCCTGGCATTAAAAATAGGCGGACCCTCCGTTTAAAAAGAGGTTATTGAAATAAGCAAGATGAAAAATAGAATCCTGATTGTGGATGATGAGAAGGCCAATATCGATGTGCTGATCGGCCTTCTTGGTCAGGAGTATAAAACCGTGATCGCCAAAGGTGGCAGTCAAGCCTTGGCGCGCGCCCGCTCGGATACTCCTCCAGACCTGATTTTGCTCGATATCATGATGCCGGAGATGGATGGATATGAAGTGTGCCGGCAGTTAAAAGCGGACGAAAAAACCCGAGATATTCCGGTCATCTTCTTAACCGCTAAAAGTGAGGTGGAGGATGAGACCAAAGGGTTGGGATTGGGGGCGGTAGACTATATTACCAAGCCCATCAGCCCACCCATTCTCAAGGAGCGGGTTAAAAACCATCTGGCGCTGAAAGTTGCTCACCATAAGCTGGATCAACACAATCAACAACTTTTGGCTGAACGCCAGTTGATTGAGGATATTATTCTTAGTATGCGTGGCTCTGATGCCTTCGATGATCGAAATCTGCGCTATCTGATCTCACCTGTCGAGAAAACAGCCGGTGACATGCTGCTCTCCACCTTTACGCCGGCGGGGCGCCAACTGGTTATGTTGGGAGATTTTACCGGGCATGGACTACCTGCTGCCATTGGTGGACCGCTGGCGACCTATATTTTACATGCCTTGGCTCAGAGGGAGATCTCTGGAGAGCGTATTCTGCAAGAGATCAATGACCAACTCTGTGCCAGGCTGCCGGTGGGGTTTTTCCTGGCGGTGACACTTGTCGACCTCTCCCCCTCTCGCCGAGAAGCCAAGCTATGGAATTCGGCACTGCCTGATAGTCTCTTGATTCGAAAGAGCGGCGAGTTGGAGAGGTATCCTTCTACTCTGCTGCCGTTGGGGATTTTAAACAGTATGGATATCGCCGGCGGCATGCAAACCCTCTCTCTGGAGGAGGGGGACCGGCTCTATAGTTTTTCTGATGGCATTGTCGAGGCGATGGATGCTGATGAGGGGATGTTTGGGGTGGACAGGCTGATTGATTTCCTGAGAAAATCCCAAGCGCAAAACCTCCCTTTGGATGATCTGATGAAGATACTAAACCAGTACGCCAACACCGCCAACCATGAAGATGATATCACTTTGGTTGAAATTCAGCCTTGAGGTTGAGGTTAGCCCAACCTCAACCGGTTTGGGCTGTTTAGAGTTTTCTTGAGAACATGCCAATAATCGGTATTTTCCAGGCCCGGTAGGTGAGGACGGAGATAATGCCGATAAGAGAAAAGAGCGCAATGAGGACGAAGGAAAGGCTGAAGAAAAATCCGCCGATAACAGGGATTTTCAGGCCAAAAATAGCGATAACCCCCCAGATCCAGAGTACGACACCCTGACGGGCATGAAAATCGACATATTCGTCATCTTTATTAAAAATCAGTGGTATCAGACATAGCACGCTCAAATAGCTAAACAGAGCCATGAATCGGGAGCGCAGATCATTTTTTCTTTTTAGAAGTCTGGAATAGATTGGCATCGTCGGGTTCTCGAAAAACGGTTAGCTTAAAAACTCATCAATGGAGCTGACATCGGACTGTCTATTTTTTTTCACATAGCTGTAGATGCCAGCGCCGGTTGCGGCAACGGCACCCACCAGGATAACAGGTCCCCAGGAGCCAAGGCCTAATCCCAGGCCCAAGCTGAGACCTGTACCTTTCCAGAGCGTGCCCGTTGCTGCGGCTCCCTTGACAGCAGAGCTGCTGCCTGCCTTGCCCAAGAGGGCTTTTCCTGTTGTTGCGGCACCGTTGGTTGCCCCTTTGGAGAGAACCCCGGTGGATGATTGACTCAGGGCGCTTTGGGTTGTGGCACTCTTGGTGACAATGGACTTTTTAAGGGCGGTTATCCCTTGTGTGGAGGCGGCTTTGGTTGAGTTGGCTGCTCCGGCCCCTTTGATGGCGGCACCACCACCCTTGGCTGCTCCGGCTCCCTTGGTAGCAGCGGCACCTTGGGTGGCTCCCGTGCCGACCATGGCCTCTTTGGCAACCACGGCAGAAGAGGCTGCGGCTCCCCCTTTAACCATGGTGCTTGCCATGGCCGGTTTGAGCATGATCCATTTTCCCGCCACATTGCCTGCCATGGGGGCTTTACTTAAAGTATAGGTTTTGCCAACCATGGAGGAGATCTTGCCAGAGGCGGCGACGCCATTTTGGGTTTTAAGAGCGACGATACCCTTTTCGGCGACGCCGGCTCCTGTTCCGACCGGTTTAAGAAAGAGCCAGCCGTTGGCTTTGGTGCCCATCATGGGGGCTTTCATGACGGTAAATTTTTTCCCGGCCAGGGCTGGAATTTGCGAGGCCTGATTGACCCCCTCCACCTTCATTAGAAGCAGTGAAGAGTCTGCAGCGGCGGCTCCTGCTCCTGTGGCGGCAGCGGCTCCTGTGCCCGCAGCGGCAGCAGCCCCTTTAAGTGGGGTGATGGCCATCCACTTGCTTGCTCCCCCAATGACGGTAGGTGCTTTGCCAATGGCAATGTTTTTGCCAGCCAACCCGGAAAACTGAGCTGCCTGCCTCGCTCCCTCCAGCTTGACGGCGACCGTTCCGGCGCTTGCATCACCCAGAGGGGATAGAAAGAGCCAGTTGTTCATACCATTGCCCACTGCGGAGACTTTGCCCACCGTAAAGGATTTGCCGGCCAGACCAGAGAACTGCGAAGCCTGTGCCGCCCCTTCTACTTTTAACAACATGGTTTCTGCAAGCATGGAGTGATCCTAATTAAAAAAAGATTAGCCAAAGTAATGAAAGCTGGTTGGATCGGTCATACTTTTTGACCAACAGTCAACCAAACCCAGGTTGAGGGGTTAGATACCGTAATCCAGCCCGGTCTCGCTGCTCTCTTTTTGGTACTGTTTATAAAAATAATAGCCCAGCCCAGCAACGACGCTACCCAGGATAATGGGACCAGCCGCACCCAGACCCAAGCCCAGCCCCAGGCTTACGCCGGTTCCTTTCCAGATGGTGCCTGCGGTGGCAGCGGCTGTTTTGGCCGAGGCGGTGGCGCCGGCTTTGGTTCCAACAGCTGTCACAGCCCCTTTGCCGGCAGCCCCCTTGGTGAGGCCACCTACGGCTCCCTGTCCTGCTGTCGTCCCTTGGACCATCGGCATGGTGGTGCCCCCCTTACCCACGGCGGTCATCCCTTTGCCTGCAGCGGTCATCCCTTTGCCTTTACCTGCGGTAGCGCTCGCTTTTCCGGTTTTTGTGACCACATCCACCCCCGGGCTACCCTCTGCGGCACGAAATTGGAGCTTTCCTGGCCCCATTACTTTAACCATCACTTCATCCCCTTTGAGGAGATTGGCGGAAAACTGTTTCAATGGCATTTGATGAATACTCCCCTATACAGGATAAAAGATTTTCTTCTAATCCCCCCAATTTATCAGATAGCGGCACCATTACCAAATAAAATAATGGTGGAAGGGGTTGAATGTATGGCTTGGAAGTGGCAGTAGAATGGGTGCTGACAGAGGTAGGTGGTTAATTGTTGAACTATTTGACTCACTTTTGGGTCAGATAGTGCCTGATTATTCATCAGCCTGGAGTGTGCCGAGCTGTTGTTTGAGAGGCCGTACGTTGGATTTTTATGTTTAAAATTATGAGCGTTTGTTTGGGTGGCACTCTGTTTGCGCTGCAAATGAAGATGAGTGAAAGAGCCAAACGGGGCTGAAACCTCTGTCAATTTGAACGACAATGCAAGAAACCGAAAACTATATCCGCATAGATCTTAAGGAGCCCCTACTAAACAAGGCGCAGTTTAGCACCCTGTTACATACGAGTTGCGGAATCTATCAGGTTGTATTTTCAGAAAAACACGACAGTATGATTTTGGTCAGCTATGACGACCGGGCCACTTCGGTCGGCGCCATTCTCTCCCTTATCCGAGCCTTGGGGTATCGGCCCCGTCTGGCGTTCTAGGTTGCCTGGTCGGGTTTATTCCGTTCTGCTGACGAGGTTATGGGCGCTGTTATGGGTTAGAAGGCCCCGTGTCTCTTCTTGGGGTTGGTTCACCCCATGGTGAGGGCTGGAAAGTGGATTGCCGATGGTGGTGCTGGTGGATAAGGCTCGCGCTTCGAGGGCAAGGTTAAGCTCGGTTATTTTGGACTCATATTGGAGATCGAGCCGGTTTTGCAGGCGCTCTTTCTCCCGCTCCATCCAGCTATTGAGCTTATTGATGGCGCGCTGCTTCTCTTCGACCATCTCCTCTTCAAGTTGGGCCAGATTCCGCTTT
Organism: Magnetococcales bacterium; assembly: GCA_002753565.1. GTDB lineage: Bacteria > Pseudomonadota > Magnetococcia > Magnetococcales > JADFYX01. Next base: position 28,007 of record PEAM01000011.1, read on the forward strand.
TTGATCTGGGCAATCTCTCTCTCCATGACCATGCGCAGGATTTTCTGTTCCTGGTTGAGTTCAACCTCGATGGCTGACCACTGAAGATTTTTTTTCTCATCCAAACGTCGGCTGGCCTCTTCGAGCCGTACCTCATGCTCTCTTTTAGCCGCTTCGATACTGTGGGCCGCCTCACTTTTTTCGTTGTGGAGAAGGGATAACTCCTTTTCAAGGATATCCCGCTCTTTTCGCAGCAGGCCAAGGGTGGTGGTAATGGACTGGAAGATATAGGCAACAATGACCAGTGCGATCAGGGAAAAAAGGAAAATAAACATCGGTTCTACCTTTATGAGAGCTTAATAAGAGGCTAATCGTTTACGGCTAAATGGTCGGAGAATCAAGGGTTGAATCGCTATTTTCTGTCTAGCCGGGTGATGAGTTCAATCCATTTTATCCAACCATCGGGGCCGTTCTCGAAGGTGGAGAGGACAATGACAGCATCGCCCTGTTTTTGACGATGAAGCGTAAAATCTGTGACCGTCAGAGTGATGTTCTGCTCTGGAAACAGCAGTTGATGGACCGTTTTTACTTTATACTTGGGGGCATGAAAGCGGATGCCGTGCATGGAGACATCTCTTGCGTTGCTCTGGAACAATTGGCCATCAATCTGCACACCCTTTACCACCAATGCCCCTCGGGGTACGGAGATTCGCAGGGCAAAACGGCGATCATACATCAGAGGGCGGGAGACGCGCTTTTTTGTGCGGTTGTCGCTGGCATGATAAACAGGGGTTTGGTGCGGATTTTTGGTGCTCTTTTTTGACGAAGCTGGGCGATAGTTGAAAGGGGGGGATGGCTGCACCGTCGCACGATATCCCACATCTGGCTTGGGGTCACCCGGTTTTAACCAGGGAGATGATTTTGTCAAGGGAGTTGCCTCTGGTGATGAAGATTTGGTCTCTGGTTTGAGGGAGGGTGAGTGGCTTGGTCGGGGGGCGGATGCTGTACGGGAGGGGCTGTTTGTTGATTTTCTGGCGTGGGGTGTCACCACACCAAGAAGGGCACCTGCCAAGATGACCGGCACCAGAAAACCTGTACCAAAGCCAACCCCTGCCACCGCTACCGAAGGCAAAAGACCGGCTGGACCGGCATAGCCGATGAGGCCGGGCAGGGTGGACCCCACACCAAGAAAGGTTGTGCCTGCCAAGAGGGTTTTGAAAGAGCCGGATGATCCTGTGGCGGTGTAGCCCGGCAGAAGAGTCACCCCCCCCTTTCCCTTGCCTGCAGCGCCACTGTAGGCTTTCCATTTTGGGGAGGATAAAAAGCCCAGGCCGGCTTTTCCCTTGCCTGTTCCTCCAGCGGCCCCCAAGAGGCTGTTTTTATCTGGGGTGGGAAGAGTCCCCAGCCCCGCACTCCCTTTACCTGTGCCCCCTATGGCCCCCAAGAGGCTGTTTTTATCTGGGGTGGGAAGAGTCCCCAGCCCCGCACTCCCTTTGAGAGTCCCGACAGCCCCCTTCCCCCCTGCAAACGGGGTTAAGGGTGTCATAGGGGGGGGTATCTCTGCTGTGGCAAAAGAGAAGCTTTGGGTCATTTGATAGGATAGTTCATTACTCATATGGGGTCTCTCACCAAAAAGCCTGCCTTGTTTTTCACTGTTACATCGAGGGTTTGCGCACCTATAACCAGCCGTTCCCCACCCTATCATTATTTAACGAAAGATGGTAGACCTTTTACAACCACAAGCCGGTTTGAGGTGGAATAGACCCTCCTGCACTTTTTTCTCTTGGTTGTGGCAAAAAGCGGCAGATATGGGTTGTAAAAGGGTAGGGGAGATGTTACAGTTTTTGCGAGTATTGCAGGTTTTGCTGTTTTTGCAGGTTTAGCCGGGTAGTCTATCCTGGTTGTGGGTTAAGAGGTGAATAGAGTGGTGGAAACAGTGGACCAACCCAAAGAAAAAGATACCTATGTCAACACCTCAGAGGCGGGTCGGCTTCTTGGGGTCTCTCCGCGCACTGTCCATTATTGGATCGACAAGGGCTATTTGAAATCTTGGAAAACCGCCGGTGGTCATCGGCGCATCTCCCTGGCTTCCATCAACGCCCAACTCAAAAAACAACAAGTCAATCTCCATGATGGGGGGGCAAAAGAGTTGACCCTGCTGATTGTAGAAGATGATTCGGTTTTTGTTGATGTCTATCTTGGTGCCATCAAATCCTGGGGGTACCCTCTGCGGGTTGTTTTGGCAGATAACGGTTTTCAAGGGTTGATCCGCTTGGGTGAGGAGCAGCCCGATGTTGTCATCACCGATCTGAAAATGCCTGCCATGGATGGTTTCAAGATGGTCAGGACCATCACATCAACCGCAGACTATGGAGATATTCTTCTGATTGCCATCACCTCTCTCAGCCAGCAGGAGATTGCTGAACGGGGTGGTCTGCCGGCTGGGGTGGAGGTTTTTTACAAACCCCCGCCTATGAGCCGAATCCGGGCGTTGATTCAGGAAAAAGGGGGATTTGCCTTTTGACGAAGGCAACCCTGTGAGCGTAAGGGGCGAGGAAACAGGGGAAAACTTGGCCAGAAAGGTTGCTAGACCATGAAAAAACAGACAGAACCGATTGGAAGACGTCGATTTCTTAAAAAAACCGGAGCGCTTGGTCTTGGTACCGCAGCCATACTCCATGCACCCTATGTTCATACCAAGGAGAAGATAACCCTAAGAGTCCTGGGGACCCACGTCACCCTGCGAGAGGCGATTCGAAAAAAGGCCCAAGAAGATTTGGGCTTTGAGATTTTTTTTGAGCCCGGTGGCAGTGCCAGGGTTCTGCAGAAGGCCTCGACCCAGCCGGAATCTTTCGATATTTATGAGCAGTGGTCCAACAGCGTCAATATCCTGTGGCGATCCAAAGCGACCCAACCCATCGATCTGAAGCGGATTCGGTTGTGGGATGAAGTGAACAGCCTGACCAAAACAGGCAGACTCTCTCCCGAGGCTAAAGTCGGCCTGGGAGATGCCCCCTATCGACTTCTCTACGTCCAGCCTGACCGCTCTCTCGGCAGTCGGCCCAGTGACGGAATCAGTTTTCTTCCCTATGTCCATAATGTCGACTCCTTTGGCTATAATACCCGCGTTATTCCTCGTGGACGGGCCTATGAGACCGAAAGCTGGGGCTGGCTTCTCGATAAGCGCTGGCATGGCAAGGTGGCGTTGTTGAACGATCCAACCATTGCCATTTTCGATGCTGCTCTGGCTGTGGAGGCCAGTGGATTGATGAAATTTGACAATATGGGCAACATGACCGAAGCCGAAGTGGATCAGCTGTTCGATATTCTTATCGAAAAAAAACAGAAGGGACATTTTATCGGTTTTTGGAATTCGGTTCCGGAATCAGTCCAGTTCATGGCCTCGGGTCGGGCGGCGATATCGAGCATGTTCTCTCCAGCTATTGCCGATTTGAACCAGCAGGGGATTCCCGCTGTTTACGCCGCCCCCAAAGAGGGTTATCGGGCCTGGCATGGGGTGATGTGTCTCTCGGCCAGCACCCAGGGACGCACCAAAGATGCCGCCTATGAGTTTATGAACTGGTGGCTGTCTGGCTGGGCGGGGGCCCATGTGGCTCGCCAAGGGTATTATATCTCCATCCCCGAGCGGGCCAGACCGTTTCTCTCCCAGGCCGAATGGGACTATTGGTATGAGGGCAAACCCGCCAGCGAAGATCTTCTCGGACCCGATGGTGTCAAATCCATCGATAAGGGTGCCATTCGCAATGGCGGCTCCTATTGGCAGCGCTTTAGCAACGTCGCGGTGTGGAATACGGTGATGGATAGTTATGAGTATACTCTGCCCCGTTGGTATGAATTTTTGCTGGCTTAAAGGCTGTTATTGGGCAACTATCCACAGTTGGAAAGGAAGGTGATAGGATGCATAATTCTTTATTGGATCGTTTCAGAACCATTCCAATCAGCTTGGGTAGCCGTATTTTTTTGGGGTTTGGGGTGGTGATTGTGGTGTTTTTCATACAAGCTGCCATCGGTCGGCTTGGCTTGGATAATACTTCCAAGGGGTTTGATCGCTTCGAGAAAATCAATACGGATGCCTTCCACATCATGGAGATCGAACGGAACGTTCTGGAGCTTCAGCGCAATGTGACTGTCTATACTCAAACCGGCTACAAAGGGGTGATCAACCGGGTTTATAATCAAAACAAGATTCTCCAAGAGCAGCTTCAGGCGGTTAAGGGTTCTGTTAACGACCAGCAACGGCAGAATATTTTGCGCCGCATGATTGGCCATTTCGAAAGCTATGCCGAACATTTCGAGGTGGCAATCAAAGACCGGCAGCATCGTGATCAATTGATGGACGAGCGGTTGGAGGTGGCGGTAGAGCAGATCAGTTTGGGGCTGGAGTCTCGGATGGCTGCCTGGAAAACAGCGGGTGAATCAGAGAAGATCTCCTCGGCTGGGGTTGTCATGGAGAAGGTGTTACATGCCCATCACAACGCCCTGAACTTTCTCATCAGCCCCCGTTCGGGTCAGATTCGCAGTGCCCTGCACCATCTCGCTCAGTCCCAGCAGATTCTCCAGAAAATGGTTCACCAAGAGGGTAACATCCCCCTGACAAAAGGGCAGCGGGAGATTGGGCGGATCAGCCAGATGGTGGTTGAGTATGAGAACGACTTTCTTCAGATGGTCCAGGCTACCCAGGGCTATATGAACTTGGTTTATGTGGTGATGGCGGGGGAGTCTTGGGAGTTTGCCTATCTGGCGAAAAAACTCAAGGAGTTGACCACCGCCCAACGGGACCGGGTGCAAAAGAGCATGGATGAAACCATCCACGCAACCCAGCAGATCGGTCTGTGGGTCTCCTCTTTTGCCACAGCTTTGGGCCTGGTGTTGGCCTGGTTGATTGCGCAAAATATTTCTGAACCGGTTAAAGCCATGACCCGTACCTTGACCGATCTGGCACGAGGAAAGAAAAATGCAGAGATTCCTGGTCGGGGACGGCTGGATGAGATCGGCTTTATGGCTAAATCTGCCCAGGTGTTCAAAGAGAAAGCCGAGGAGTTGGAAAATGCCAGCCGCTATAAGTCGGAGTTTCTGGCCAACATGTCTCACGAGTTGAGAACCCCGTTGAACAGCATGTTGATACTGTCCAAAATGTTGGCGGAGAACAGGCAGGGCAATTTGACCAGTGATCAGGTGGAGTCGGCGGAGATCATCCATACCGGTGGTATCGATCTGTTACGGTTGATCAACGACATTCTCGATCTATCCAAAGTCGAGGCTGGCAAGATGGATGTGCTGATTGGCGAGATGGATCTGGACCATTTTGCCGCCAGTATCGAGCGACTCTTCAAGCCGGTAGCCGATAGTAAAAAACTGGATTTTGTTGTCAAAATTGAACCGGAAACCACCAGGAATCTATTGACTGACTGGGCCAAGGTTGAACAGATTATTCGGAATTTTCTGGCCAACGCCTTTAAATTTACTGCCGAGGGGCATGTTCAGGTACACTTTCACCATCCCCAGAGGGGGGTCACTTTTCTCAACCCCGCTCTGAGCGCTAACAACACCTTGGCGATCACGGTAAAAGATAGCGGCATCGGTATCCATCCCGATAAGCATGGGCAGATTTTCGAGGCCTTTTTACAGGCAGACGGTACAACCAGCCGTCAGTATGGCGGGACCGGTCTTGGGCTCTCCATCTCCCGAAAACTTGCCGAGTTATTGGGGGGGGAGATCCAGGTTGAGAGTCAATACGGAGAAGGGGCTGCGTTTACCCTCTATCTTCCGCTGGTCTTTCCGGTTGATGAGCGTTCAGAGCAGGGGAGGGAGTGGGAGTGGTCAGGTCAGGCGGGGAGTCGCTCTTTTTCCCCAGAGAAAACCTTTTTCCACGATAGCTCCCGGACCGTACTGCTTGTCGATGATGATGACCGGAATATTTTTGCCTTGAAGCAGGTTCTCAAACCGTGTGTGGGCAAGGTGCTGGAGGCTCAAAATGGTCAGGAGGCGTTGGATAAACTCCGTATTCACGGCGATGAGGTCGACTTGGTCTTGATGGATATCATGATGCCGGTCATGGATGGTTTTCAAGCCATGCAGGCCATTCGGCAGGAGACCCGCTTCAGTAAATTGCCCATGCTGGCATTAACAGCCAAGGTGATGCCGGGAGACCGGGAGAAGTGTCTGGAGGCTGGGGCCAGTGACTACATTGCCAAACCGGTGGATAGCCAAAAGCTGCTCTCGGCTCTGTCCGACTGGCTGGGCACCCCCAAAGGGGAGGGGGACCCTTCCGCCCCCTCTTTAATCGATGAGAAGGGGGAAGCTCACCTTCAACCCAAGGATAAGGCGACCTCTTCTCAGCCTAAACGGCTGCTGGGGCGGGAGGGGAAGGCTCTCAAGGTGTTGATTGTTGACGACGATATGCGAAATACGTTCTACTTGACCCCCCTTTTTCAGGATATGGGGTGTCATATCGTCATGGCACAGGATGGGACAAAAGCGCTGTCTCAACTGGAAAACAACCCGGATATCGATCTGCTCTTGATGGATGATGAGATGCCGAAGATGGACGGGATAGAGGCGACGCGAGCTATACGAAACAATCCACTGTTCAAAGATCTGCCCATTATCGGCATGTGTGACAACCCCTCGTCAGGGGATCGGGAGAGATCCCTGTCGGCCGGTATGAACGACCAGATCAACAAGCCTGTTGACTTGGCACTTTTACTGACTAAAGTGGACGCTTTTTTTCCTAATCGTATCATTAATGAAGAGGGCGATGCCTGAAAATGGTCTTGTGCTGAGTAATGGATACTATTTCATCTCCTAAAATTTTGATTGTCGATGACCGACCGGCCAACCTGAAAGCCCTGCGTGTTTTAATGGCCCCTATTGATGCCGAGGTGATCGAGGCGACCTCCGGCAATGAGGCGTTGTCGTTAACTGTCGACCACCGCTTTGCTCTGGCCCTGCTGGATGTGGATATGCCGGTTATGGATGGGTTTGAGCTGGCCAGGATGTTTCGGTCTGTCAAAGAGACCAGCACCATTCCCCTTATTTTTGTTACGGCAGCCTTTAAAGATCAAGCCCATCGCACCATGGGTTATGCGGCCGGTGGCGTAGACTATATAGAAAAACCTGTTGATGCCCAGGTACTGCTATCAAAAATCACCATATTTTTGGAGCTTTATCAGCGTAACGAAAAAATTCTACGGCTCAATCACCAGCTGGAGGAGCGGATAGCGGCCCAGAGCAGGGTGGAAGAGGCGCTGCGTCAAAGTGAAGAGCGCTACCACGATCTTTACGATCATGCTCCGGACATGTTCGCTTCGGTCTCGGCCCAGACTGCCCTGATTTTAGAGTGTAACCAGACCCTCTGCACCAAGCTGGGCTATACCAGAGAGGAGTTGATCGGTCGACCGATCTTTGAGGTATACCACCCAGAGTGCCTGAACGCAGCCAAGCGAGCCTTCGACACTTTTGTAAAGACGGGTGTGGTCAACAATGCCGATTTGATACTCCAACAAAAAGAGGGCAATCCCATTCCGGTTGCTCTGCATGTCACGTCTGAAAGAGACAGTGAGGGGCAGATTGTCAAAAGTCGCTCGAGTTGGCGAGATGTCTCTGAGCGCAAGAGGATTGAAAAGAGTCTTAAAACGCTCGAAAAAGCGGTTGATCAAAGCCCGGTCTCCATTGTCATCACCGATGCCAGGGGAGCCATTGAGTATGTCAACCCCAAATTTTCTGCCGTAACCGGCTACACCTTTCAAGAGGCAATCGGGCAAAACCCGCGTATTTTGCAAAGTGGACACACCACACCACAGGCGTATCAGACCCTGTGGAAAACCCTGGAGTCTGGCCAGGAGTGGTCTGGGGAGTTTTTGAATAAAAAGAAAGATGGGTCGACCTACTGGGAAAATGCCTTGATCTCCTCGGTGCAAAACAACAGAGGTGAGATTACCCATTACATCGCCGTCAAGGAGGATGTCACCCTGCGGCGGATTCATGATCAGCGATTGAAAATGGCCTTGGAGGCAAGTAACGACGGGATTTGGGATTGGAACATAGAGACAGGACACTGTTTTTTCAGCCTCCGCTGGACCGAAATGATTGGCCTGTCCACTGAGTCGTTTGCCCCCTCTTACGAGAGTTGGATGGGGCGTATTCACCCAGACGATCAGGCAGATCTGCTCTTGAGATTGAACGGTTATCTGGCGGGACGAGAAGAGAGTTTTGAGTCCGAACACCGTATCAAGAGCGGCCAAGGTAACTGGATCTGGGTGCGAACCAAGGGCAAAGTGACCGAAAAGAGTGTGGCGGGAAAGCCGATCCGTATGGTTGGTACGCAGTCTGACATCACCTTGATCAAGCAGTGGGTGAAGTCTTTGGAGAGCAGCAACAGAAAACTCAAAGAGAGTGAGGAGAACTATCGGAGTTTGGTGGATAACGTCCCTGGTGCGGTCTACCGCTGTGCTGTCGATCAGGATTGGACCATCTTTTTTATCAGTGGGGCCATCTTTGACCTGACGGGATACCCTGCGGAGGCCTTTGTAAACAACCAATCGTTGTCCTTTGCCAGTATCATTCATCCCGAGGATGCCAAACAGGTGCAGAGAAGCATACAGAGAGCCATCCATAAGCGGGAATCCTTTGAGGTGGAATATCGGATACGGCATAAAAACGGTACCCTGCGGTGGGTTTCTGAGCGGGGATACGGCACACAATACCAAGGGGGTCGAGCCAGATGGTTGGACGGTATTATTGTTGATATTTCAGACCACAGAGAGTCGGAATTGGTCATCAAGCAGGCCTATCAAACTCAAAAGGTGATCAGTGCCATCCTGCAGATTTCCCTCACCCCCCTGCCCCTGGAAGTGCAACTGGACAAAGCTCTGAGCCTGATACTCCCTCTGAAAGGGGTGGCCGACCAAGCCAGCGGCGCCATCTTTCTGTTGGATTCGGAAAAAAAGGAGCTTACCTTATCGGTTCAGCAGGGGATTGAGGTCTCTCTATTGGCTCAGTGTTCCAAAGTACCGTTGGGCTACTGTTTATGTGGTCGGGCGGCAAAACAGAGAGAGATTGTTTTTGCCAGCTATCTGGATGAACGCCACGAAATTCGCAGCCACTCCATGGAGGATCATGGTCACTACTGTGTGCCTATTTTGTCTGACTCTCAGGTTCTGGGGGTTCTCTGTCTCTATCTCGAAGCCGGGGCTGAGCCGAACGAGGCGGAAATTTCTCCCCTCACAACCATAGCCAGCACGTTGGCAGGTATTATTCAGCGCAACCGCTTGGATGAGAGCTTGAGGCGGGCAAAAAGTGTCGCCGAAGAGGCTACCCAGGCCAAGAGCGCATTTTTGGCCGCCATGAGCCACGATATCCGTACACCGATGAACGCCATCCTTGGTATGGGAGAGGTGCTCAAAGAGAGCCCCTTAAATACCGAGCAGCAGAAGTCCCTGAAAATTTTAACCCATGCCGGTGAAAATCTGCTGGCCCTGATTAACGATATTTTGGATCTCTCCAAAATTGAAGCCGGCCAATTACAGTTGGAAAAGGTCTCTTTTGATCTTCATGAGTTACTGGATGGTATCCAACAGATTTTCTGTCGGTCGGCAAAAGAGAAGGGGCTTGTTCTAGAGATGGCGGTACAGGGCCGTTGCCCTCAGTGGGTTGTTGGGGACCCCCAACGTCTGCGCCAGGTGTTAATCAACCTGCTTGGAAATGCCATCAAGTTTACCGAACAGGGAACCATTGTCACATCCATCCATCAGATCCAGGATGCGCTCTATCAAATAACCGTGTCGGATACCGGTATTGGTATTTCAACTGAGCAGGTGGGCCACATTTTTAACCCATTCCGGCAGGCTGAAGACTCCACAACCAGGCGGTTTGGTGGGACAGGCCTGGGGCTTTCCATCTGTAGTCGACTGCTTCATGCCATGGGGAGCGAGATCAAGGTTGAGAGCGTGGTGGGGCAAGGGAGTCAATTCTATTTTTCTCTCCTGTTACCCTCCTCTTCCGAGCCGCTCTTGGAGGAGTCCCAGCGCCACTCTGCCCACCTTGAAAAAAATCGATCTCAAACAGAGGAGAGGGATCAGAACTTCTCCATGAAAATTTTATTGGTGGATGATGCAGACGATAACCGGATGGTTATTTCGGCTTTTTTGCGGGACACCAACTATCGGATAACCGAAGCAATCAATGGGGAGGAGGCCGTTAAAGCCTTTAAAACGGAGCCGTTTGATTTTATTCTGATGGATGTTCGTATGCCGGTATTGGGAGGAATTGATGCAACCAAACAGATTCGGGCCTGGGAAAAAGAGCAGGGGCGTCCACCAACCCCTATTGTGGCTTTAACCGCCAATGCCATGCGAGAAGACCGGGATAAGACCGTAGCAGCCGGTTTTGACATGCACCTCTCCAAGCCGGTTGGCAAAGCGAGACTGTTTGAAATATTAAACCGTTTTTATCCTGCCAAAGGCGCTTCCAACGCATCCGATCTCTCCCATGGTCTGGCGGGGGCGGCATCGGTTTCCCCTGTCGCCGAGGCGGAACAGTCGGCTATTGATCGGGCTGTGTTAGAGACACTCCAGCGAGAGATGGGGGGGAATATTGACCATCTGATCGAAAAATTTCACAGAAAGCTGCCAGGTCGTATTGAAAATATCGTCGTGGCCATCGAAAAAAGAGAGCCTAAAGCCCTTGCCGATGGGGCGCACCTCCTGAAAGGGGGTGCTGGAACCCTGGGGGCTAGCCAGCTTGAGGAGCTCTGTCGGCTGTTGGAGAAAAAAGGGATAGAGGGGGCGTTCAAAGGGGCTGATGCGTTGATTCTGCCCCTGAAAAAGGAGGGGGATCGTGTGTTGGCGGCGTTGGAAAATGTCTTGAACCAAGAAACGGCACCATGAGAAGTCTGGTATGTTTATGCTTTTTTTACCAATTCGGATTTTAGCATTATCGCACCTATTCCGCCGATTTTGCAGTCGATATTATGATCCCCCTCCACCAGACGGTTGATCTTCACTTTGGTACCGACTTTTGCCACCGAGGAGGAGCCTTTGATCTTCAGGTCTTTGATGAGGGTAACCGAGTCTCCATCCTGCAGGGGGGTGCCATAGGCATCCTTGACCACCAGGGTATCCCTTGGTGAGGTGGCAATGAGCCGGTTCCATTCGTGCCCACACTCAGGACAGACCAGTAATTCCCCCTCTTCATAGGCGTAGATTGATTCACACTGGGGGCAGGGGGGTAGGGGAGTACTCATGGTTATGGCCTTTTTGGTCTTGGGTGAACAGTCATGTGGGCCGGAGTATAAGACCTTTGAACAAAATAAATAAGGAAATTTCGGACAGAAGGGTCTCTGTAAGAAGAGAAAATGGTAGTTTTGAATGGGGGCTGAGGTGAGGGAGTTGTGATGGTTGGATCATATAATAGTTGGTTGGTGGGACTTTCCGTGGTTCTTGCGGTCGGGGCCTCTTTTGTTTCGTTAAGTCTTGCCTCCCATGTGCATGCTGTCTCCAATCGGTTGGCAAACTATTGGTTGTTGGGTGGAGGAACCAGTATGGGGCTGGGGATCTGGGCGACCCACTTTGTCGGTATGCTGGCCTTTCACCTGCCGATTCCGGTGGCCTATGATATTCCCCTCACGCTCTGGTCGGTTCTTTTTGCCGTTATTGCCTCGACGTCGGCTTTGTTGACGGTTCGCAAGACTTCGGAGCGGGGTAAAACCCTTTTTTTAAGTACCTTCCTCATGGGGTCTGGTATTGCCGGGATGCACTACACCGGTATGGCGGCCCTGAAAATGTCTCCTGCCATTGATTATACACCCTCCCTTTTTATCCTCTCTTTGGCTTTCGCCTATATCGCCTCCTACTTTGCCCTCCGGCTCTCCTTTTTGGTCTCCCAGGAGAAGGCGCTGTTTTTTTCTCGATTGCGTCTCTACGCCTCCCTTGTCATGGGGGTAGGTATTGGTTTGATGCACTATACGGCGATGTTTGCCGCTAATTTTGTCGATGGGAGCTTTTGTGGCGCTCTGGATAGCGGTATCGGTTCCGGGTTGATCTCCCTTTTTGTGGTTCTGGGTGTTATCATCATCCTATTGTGTACCTTTGCGATTTTAGTTTTTGACATCAAACTCGGCGAGAAGCAAAACCAGTTGATTGACGCCTTGCAGCGTAGCAACAAAGAGCTTAAACAGCGGTCGGAGGCGTTGGCAGAAAAGATGACCGCTAAACTCCGCGCCAGTGAAGAGCGGTTTGCCCTGACTACCTCAGGCAGCGGGGATGGTCTGTGGGATTTTGATCGTGCTGAAAACTTTTTTTGGTACTCCAGCCGTTTCAGGGCCTTGCTGGGCTTTGAGGATGAGAACGACTATCCCAATCGGTTGGAGTCTTGGAGCGAGGGGCTTCATGAAGCCGATCACGAGGCCACCATGACCGCCTTCACCGCTCACCTTGAGAAGGGGACTCCTCTGGATGTGGAGTGTCGTCTGTTAACCAAGGAGGGGAGGTGGCGCTGGTTTAAAGTTCGAGGTAAATCTCTGCGCGACAAGCAGGGAAAAGCCTATCGAACCGCCGGTTCCATCACCGACATTACAGAAAAAAAACAGACCATTCAGGCTTTGGAACAGGAGCGGACCCGGTTGCAGATGATTCTGGACAGCAGCCCGGTTGGTGTGACCATAACCATCGATAGTGTTCTTCATTTTTGCAACCCCATCATCACCCAATTTCTGGGGCTGAAGGTGGGCGACAGTACAGCCGGAATCTATGTGGACCCCCAAGAGCGTATCCGATTGATTAACAGGTTGCAGAACCACGAGAAGATTAAAAACCATGAGGTTCAGATCTATGGGTCCAAAGGGGAGATTCGGGAGATTCTGCTTACCTTGGATACCATCGAATTTCAGCAAGGGCGGGGTGTTCTGAGTTGGGTCATTGATATTACTGACCGCAAAAGGATGGAGGAGGAGCTTCAACGACATAATCTGCTGAGCAACATTGCCCTGGAGTTAACCAATAGTGCCTATTGGCACGTCGATTATAAAGACCCCGAATACTACTATCAGTCGGAGCGGGCAGCAAACATGTTGGGAGAGCCGATAAGAGAGCATGGCCGCTACCACCTGATGGATGAGTGGTTCTCTCGTTTGGTGGAGGCCGATAAGCAAGCATCGGAGGAGACCGCAGAACGGTATCAAGGTGCCATCGATGGCACCTATCCCAGTTACGATGCCGTCTATGCCTATAAACGTCCTCTGGATGGTGAGATTATCTGGCTCCATGCCGCGGGGAAAATAGTCCGGGATAAAGCCGGGGAGATTCTCTTTATGTATGGGGCTTATCAAGATATTACCGAACAGAAAAAGTCGGCAGAAGCGCTGGCTCTGGCTCTAGAGCGGGCTGCGGCGGGTAGTCAGGCCAAATCGGACTTTCTGGCCAACATGTCCCACGAAATTCGCACCCCCATGAACGCCATTATCGGCATGTCTCACCTGGCGTTGGGGACCAAACTTAATAACCGACAGCGCAACTACATCGAAAAGGTCAACCGTTCTGCCGAAGCCCTGTTGGGCATCCTCAATGATATTCTGGATTTTTCCAAGATTGAGGCAGGAAAGCTGGATATGGAAAAGGTTGATTTTCGCCTGGAGGATGTGCTGGACAGTCTGGCCAATCTGTTGGGTCTGAAGGCGGAGGAGAAAGGGGTAGAGCTTCTTTTTAATACTGAAGCCGATCTGCCCATGGCCTTGGTTGGCGACCCTCTTCGGTTGGGTCAGATATTGGTCAACCTGGGTAACAATGCGATTAAGTTTACCGAAAAAGGGGAGATCATCCTCGCCACCCAGATCAAGGAGAGAGGAGAGGGGACGGCCCTTTTTCATTTTTCCATTCAAGATACCGGTATCGGTATGACGGATGAACAGCAGGCAAGGTTGTTTCAATCCTTCAGTCAGGCAGACTCCTCAACCACTCGAAAGTATGGCGGTACCGGGCTTGGTTTGACCATCTCGAAACGGTTGACAGAGCTGATGGAGGGGGAGGTGTGGGTGGAGAGTAAGGTGGGGGTGGGGAGTATCTTCCATTTTACTGCCCGCCTGGGTATTCAAAAAAAACCCATCCCTCGAATGATCGTCGAGAGAGAGGTGGTGAACGGTCTGAAAATTCTCGTGGTGGATGATAACGCCTCTGCCCGAGAGATTTTGGCCACCATGGCCCTCAATTTTGGCATGGAAGTGGATGTGGTGAACGATGGTTTGGCCGGTTTGCAAGAGATAGCAACGGCGGTTAAAAAGGGGGTTCCCTATGACATTGTGCTGATGGATTGGCAGATGCCCGGCATGGATGGCGTCGAGTGCATGAAGCAGCTTCAAGAGACTCTCCATGAAGTCCCCCCTGCCGTGATCATGGTGACCGCTTATGGGCGGGAGGAGGCCATGCAGGAGGCCATGCAGAAAGAGGTGACGGTCAAATCCGTTTTAGCCAAACCGGTCACGCCCTCCTCTTTGCTGGATGCGGTGGGAGAGGTTCTGGAGCGTGGTGTGGTGAGAGAGGGGGAGAGCCCTCTGTCCCACAAACAAAAGGATGAGGTGGTTGACAAGCTTGCTGGCGCCCATGTTCTGTTGGTGGAGGATAACGAGATCAATCAGGAGTTAGCCCTTGAGTTGCTGCACAATGGTGGCCTGACAGCCACCTTGGCGGAGAATGGTCAGGAGGCTTTGGAGATTCTGAATGGTCAAGGGGGGTTTGATGGTATTTTGATGGATGTACAGATGCCGGTAATGGATGGCTACACCGCTTGTCGGGAAATTCGCAAACAGGAAAAATTCCAGCATCTACCCGTGATAGCCATGACGGCCAATGTCATGTCTGGGGATCTGGAAAAAGCCGCGGCAGCGGGTATGAACGATCATATTGGCAAGCCCATCAATGTTCAAGAGATGTTTGCAACCATGGCCAAATGGATCACCCCGGCCAATCCTGCTGATCCTGAGAAACCATCCGAGCTTTCCCATGCAACAGCGCAAGAGGAGCCTCCCCTTCCCCCTCTTCCCGGTATTGACACAGAGGTGGGGCTGGCTCGAGTTGGCGGTAACAGCCGATCCTATGTCAAGTTACTCAATAAGTTTCGGAGCAATCAGGCCGGTGTCCCCGATAAGATAAATCTGGCCCTTGAAAACCGTGACCGAGAGCTGGCAGAACGGCTTGCTCATACCCTGAAAGGGGTGGCGGGAAGTGTTGGCGCCGTGGCGTTACAAACCGTTTCAGAATCAGTAGAAAAAGCCATCATCGATGGGGATGACGCTTTGGCTCTCTCCCTGCTGCCAACGCTCTCTGAGCATTTGGAAGAGGTGAGAGGCTCTCTTGCCACTCTGGCACAAGGTCACTCTGTGGCCCCCACCCATGTTACACCGGTCTCGGTAGATATTGTTTTGTTAAAGCCCTTGTTTGATCAACTATACGAACTGCTTAAAGAGGATGATGTGGAAGCGGTTAATGTGGTGGAGAGCCTCTGCGAGCAGTTGGCAGGGAGTGGGTTGGAAAAAAGCCTGAAAGCCATTGAACGAGCCATTGGTGGGTATGATTTTGATGAGGCATTGGAACAATTTGAATCGGTTTACAATAAGACCTTCTAAACTTTGTGAGTCGTGGCGTGAGGCTATCACTGCGGGTCTGATCAAACGGTGGTTGGAAATGGCATTTCAGACAACCCAGAGTAGGAACTTTTATAGTATAGCATTAAAATAAAAAAGGAATTTCAATGATAAAAGCCTGCGCAGCCCATAAACCAAAAGGTGATTTACACCCCTTCGAGTATGACCCAGGCAAGCTACAGCCCCAAGAGGTTGAGATTGATGTCCAGTATTGAGGAATCTGCCACAGCGACCTGAGCATCATGGATAACGAATGGGGAGTTACCCAATATCCCGTTGTGCCAGGGCATGAGATAGTTAATACGGTTTCTAAGGTGGGAGAAGCTGTCAAGGGGCTGGCTGTCGGCCAGAATGTTGGTCTTGGGTGGCATGCTGGCTATTGCGGTGAATAGGCTCCTTGCAAAGAGGGTGATCAAAATATGTCCATGAAGCGATCAAAAGATTGCGGAGCGGGCAGGTACATTATCGGATTGTGCTTTACCGATAATGTAAATATATCCAGCAAGGTATTCTATCTGTCTCTGTAGAAGAGCAGGAAACCAGTGCAGCAATTGGGAGTCAATAACGTATGAAACATGTAGGCGTAATCGGTTTGGGCATCATGGGAGAGCCTATGGCTCGTAACCTTGCTCAGGCCGGGTTTGAACTGTCGGTGTGGAACCGTACCCCATCTAAAGCCGATGCTCTGGTAGCAGAAGGTGCTCACCTCTGTGCTGATCCTGTTCAATTGGTACAGCAAACGGAAGCGATTGTGATCATGGTTTCCGGGTCAGGAGATCTGCTGGCAATTGTCGAACAACTTATAACCACTTCCCTGCAGGGTAAGACCATTATCAATGTGAGTACTGTCTCACCAGAAGCAACCATGGATGCCGATGCAAAGGTGCGGTCGGCAGGAGGTCGTTTCCTGGATGCCCCTGTCTCTGGTTCAAAGGGTCCGGCTATCCAAGGTAAGCTGGTTTTTCTGGTCGGTGGTGATGCTGGAGATAGCGAAGCGTGTCGTTACCTTTTTGATGCCATGGGCAGTAAGGTGGTTCTTTGCGGTCCAGTTGGTGGTGGAACACGGATGAAGCTGGCAATCAACCTGCTGCTTGGCACCTTCATGCAGGGGCTGGCAGAAAGTATGCGTTTTGTCAAAGAGATGGGGCTGGATGAACAGATCTTTATAGACGTGGCCACCAGCGGGGCAATGGCCGCTCCCATGGTCTCCATCAAGGGCAGCGCCATCGCTGCAGGAGACTACTCTCCTCAGTTTCCATTACGCCACCTGGACAAGGATATGAATCTGGTGCTGGAGGAAGCCGCACGGTGTGGTTCAAAATTGCCTATGGGGGCAACGGTCCAGACGATAGTGAACGCCGCCATGACACAGGGGTTGGGGGATGAGGATATCTGTACTCTGTACAAGGTACAATAACACCGACTTGTCTGGAGCATGCTTATGTTTTGACGTTACGATGAGTGGAATCAATCTGCACCATCCAGGTTAGGGGACCATGGAGATTTTCGCCACAAAAAAAGCACTAAGCCAATTAAGGCTAAGTGCTTGATTCTATTTTGGTGCCCAAGGGGAGAGTCGAACTCCCACGTCCGTTAAGACACTAGAACCTGAATCTAGCGCGTCTACCAGTTCCGCCACCTGGGCTTACAATTTGGATGTGAGTATATTTAGTTTGTTGGATCTGTCAATGGGTGATGTTAATTGCTGAGATGAGATCCGTCGTCAACCAGTTGGGCTGGGTCGATTCCCATGGACCAAAGGGTGGCTGCCCAGCGCTCTTCTGAGGGGAGATCGAAGAGGACTTTTCTGTCGAACTTGCCGATTAACCAAGAATTTTCTCGTATTTCTCGTTCCAGTTGTCCTTGGGCCCAGCCGGAGTAGCCCAGGGCGAAAAAAAAAGGGGTCTCCGTCTCTTGCTCCACCAGAATTTTTAAAATTTCGGGGTCGGTGCCTAAATACAGTCCATCGGCCACCATCAGATGAGAAGGGTTGGCGTTCTGCTGTTCAAACAGGACAAAACCTCGCTCCAGAGAGACAGGTCCCCCCTGATAAACAATTTTTGAACGCTTCTCCCGTCGCCATTGTAGTTTGAGTTGACTGATGACCTCTTCCATGGGGGCCGGGTGGGGTTGGTTGATGACCAGTCCCAGGGCTCCTTCGTTATCGTGGCTGCAGATAAAGAGGACTGACCGCTCGAAGTTGTGGTCTTCCAGTGTGGGCATGGCTACCAAGAATTTTCCAGCCAAACTGCTCTCTCTCATCATTCCCATCAATCCCGGTTAACTCAGCTCTGTTTGGATGCGATCGTGAATACCATCAAAACCACCATTACTCATGATGACTACATGATCTCCAGTTTGCAACTGGGCAGATAATAATTCCACCGCTTTTACCGCATCATCAACCGTATGGGCCTTGAGGCTCTCTTGGGTAGAGTTGAGTTCGTCAACAATGGCATCCACATCCAGCAGTTCGGAGGAGGAGAGTCCTCGTGGAGCTGGGCGGGAGAGGATGATTCGGTCGGCTGGGGCTAAAGCCCAAGCCAGGCGATCTTGATGAATGCGACGGCGCATGGTATTGGAGCGAGGCTCCAGCACCACCCAGACCCGCCCGCGGTCGGCAACGGCAGCGTTAAGGCCTGTGAGGGTGGTTCGTATGGCGGTGGGATGGTGGGCAAAGTCGTCATAGACGGTGATCCCTTTTAGCTCAAAACGTTTTTGCAGACGCCGAGCCACCCCTTGGAACCCTTCCAGTCCCGCTTTGACCTGTTCGGGTGCCATGCCGTGGGTGAGGGCCACGGCAGCGGCGGCCATGCCATTGAGTACATTGTGTCGGCCCAGTAGATCCCACTCGATGGTTGCAAGCCGCTTGTTGCCTTGGTTCAGATGCCAGACTCGACCATCCTCCTGGACCAATTGAGCCTGAAAATCGTTTTGATCATCGAGGCCGTAGGTGACAACCTGGCTGAACCCAGTGGGAAGCAGGGCACGGATTTCCGGGTCATCACCGTTGGCTATCAGGTGGCCCGAAGCGGGAACAGAACGCAGCAGTAGCCGAAACTGTTTTCGTATGGCTTCCAGATCTGGGTAGATGTCGGCATGGTCAAATTCCAGATTATGCAGCACCAGAGTTCGGGGGCGATAATGGAGAAACTTGGGCCGTTTATCAAAAAAAGCCGTATCGTACTCATCCCCTTCGACCACTACCCACTGACTTTTTGGAAAACGGACCCCCTGACCAAAATCGGTTGGAATGCCGCCGATAAAAAAACCCGGTTGCCAACCGGCCCCATCCAATAGTCGGGCGATCAGGCTGGAGGTTGAGGTTTTGCCGTGGGTACCCGAGACAACAATGGGGTGGCGGCCTTCCAGAACATTCTCAAACAGCCACTGGGCGCCGGAACAGTAGGGGAGGCCTTGGTCGAGAAGAGATTCCAGTTCGGGATTGCCACGGGAGATGGCATTACCCACCAAAACCAGATCGGGGGCTGGGTGCAGGTTGTTGGCGTGGAATCCTTCAAAAAGCTGGATATCCTGCTTTTGTAAAAAGGTACTCATGGGCGGATAGATGCCCTGATCAGAGCCGGTTACCCGCCACCCTTTCTCCTTGGCCAGTGCGGCTAATCCGGCCATGGCTGTGCCGCATATGCCGATAATGTGTAGATGCTGGGAGATCATGACTGTTTTGTTTCCTCTTTTTCCCGTTGTCGGGTCGGGCACTGCCAGACCAGGGGCCATTGGTTGCAGGGGGAGGCTTGAGCCAGAATGGCGTAAAAAACGTGCCAGTCAAAGCCGGGGCCTGGGTCCCATTTTCTTTGTGGTGCAATCTGTTGATGACTGACGATACGTTGATCGGTGATGGCGGGGTAGCGGCGTTGCAGGGTGCGAATCAGGCGAGCCAGTTGATAATATTGGACGGTTTCAAAGGGAGTTTTTTCGTCCCCTTCCAGCTCGATGCCCAGGGAAAAATCGTTGCAGTGCGTCCGTTTTTGCCAGCGGCTGACTCCGGCATGCCAGGCACGGCAGTCGGTTGGCACATATTGAGTGAGCGCCCCTTGCCGCCGGATTAAAAAATGGGCGGAGACCCTTAAGGTTGCAATCTCTTGGTAGAAGGGGTGGGCATTGGGATCGAGCCGACCCAAGAACAGGTCATCCACCCCATCCCCACCAAACTCCCCCGGTGGTAGACTGATGGCATGGATGACCAGCAGGTCGACTTGAATCCCCCTGGGGCGCAGGTCAAAATGGGCCGAGGGGAGAAAGTGAAAGGGGGAGGGGGTCAGTCTACTCGCTCCACCGAGGCTACCTCGGGAATTTTCTCTTTCAGAGCCCGCTCAATTCCCCCTTTAAGGGTCATGAGAGCGCTAGGGCAGGAGCCACAGGCCCCCTTGAGGCGCACATTGACGATATTGTCAGCGGTTACTTCCACCAACTCCACATCACCACCATCCCGCTGCAAAAAGGGGCGGATTTCATCAATTACTTTTTCAACACGTTCACGCATGACTTCTCCTAATCATTTTCAAATAAAACAGACGAATCCCCCGCCCAACCATCGGTCCATAGTAACCCCAATTGAGCAAAGAAAAAAAGTCACCTCGAAAAAAAAGGTGCGGGATAAGGATTGATCCAGGGGTTCTCTTACCGTTTTTCGGCCATTTTAGAAAAGCTCTCCATCCATTTGGGGTAGAGGGAGAAATAGTTTTCCATAATTTTGGTTGGGTCAACCTTGGTGGGATCAAAGTTATCCAACCCCTCCAGGGCCTTTTTTTTCATCTGGGCCAAAACCTCTTCCTGCATCGGCCCAACATCGGGAAGCCCTAGGAAGGATCGGGCTTCGAGAGGGGTGATATCAATTTCAATGTTGATCTTCACGTTGTTCTCCTTGTTGGGTCTATCCAACACTGACGGTTATCTTGGTTCCAGTCCAATACTCATGCCAGTATAAACGATTTCTGCAAAAACTGCACGTCAGGGTGTGTTGGTTTGGGATTAAAGGGAGGGGTGTGTTATGTTCTTTTTTTGAGTTTTGAAAAAAGGTTTCTTCAATCTTTTGGGGAGAGATGGATTGTAGACGATGACAATCAGGCGAATCAATCAGATTGAACTGGGCATGGTCCTCAAGGGGGATGTCTGTGACAAGAGTGGTCGGCTGCTGTTGGCCAAGGGTGTTTCGATCACCGAAAGGCATATTATGGTGCTGATGACCTGGGGGGTGACGGAGGTGGATGCCGATAGAGTGCAGGCCGTTGATGAGGATGCCGTATCGGACGCCACCACCCTCATCAACCGAGGTTCGACCTCTCCTCAGGTGGAGGCTCTGTTTAGCCATGTGGATATCAACCATCCCCTGATGAAGGAGCTGTTCTACTACTGTTGCCGCAACCAACCGCTGGAAGGAGAAGATCATGGGGGTTGAGATGGAACAGTTGTTGGATGACACCCACGAGATTGGCTCTTTTCCGGCTATTGTCAACCGGATTAATATCGCCATCGCCGACCCACGCAGCTCTCTGGACGCCATCGCAGCCATCATCAACGAAGACCCGGGCCTTTCAGCCCGTTTAATGAAAATTGCCAACAGCTCTTTTTATGGTTTTCCCTTTCCTGTGGATACCATTACCCGAGCCATGACCGTGGTGGGAACCCGTCAGCTTAAGGATTTGGTGTTGGCGACCTATGCCATCGATCTTTTTGCAAAGGTGCCTGAAAATCTGGTCGACGTCCGTTCATTCTGGTATCACAGCATCGCCTGTGGGGTGATGTCCCGTGTGATTGCTACGGCAATCCGAGACAGCAACCTGGAGCGGTATTATCTGTGTGGACTGCTCCACGATATTGGTCACATTATCCTGTTTGTGCGCTTGCCGGAGCAGGCGACCACCTTTTTAAAGGCCGACCGGGCCGGATCGCTCTTGATCCACCATGCAGAGGAGCAGGCGTTGGGCTTCAACCATGCCGATTTAGGCGGGCGGCTGATGGAGAGGTGGCTTCTCCCTGCGGATATTCATGTGCCCATTCGCAACCACCACGCCCCCCACCGCTCAACCGACCATCTGCTTGAGACAGCGGTTTTGCATGTGGCAGAAATCATGGCAAACTGTCTGTTGGGTGGGGGTGGGCTGGAGAGTCGGCTTGCCCAGGTGGATGCCGATGCCTGGAAGCGCATTAACCTGCCTGAGAGTGCGGTGCCCAGTTTGATGGATATTGGACGAGGGCAGCTCTCTGATGCCATCAAACTGTTTTTTGAGGAGTAGGCCCGGTGGATGATCAGCTTGGTTCCTCGGAAGAGACAAAAACAGAGGTTGAGATCCTCCGAGAGCGGGTGGATTTTCTGGAGGCCCTCAACCGCCAACATATGTTTGCCTTGGACCTGGCTGCTGACATGGTACAGCTCCACGGCAAAACCAGCTATACCCGTGATCCGGTGGTGGTACTGCGTGAGGCCCATAAGTTTATCGACCGGCTCTTTGTCAACTTTACCGTTTCGGCCTTTTCGACGGTGGATGAAGAGGACTCCAGCTTCAAGATGGTTTTTTGCCAACCGGCGATCTTTTCCGATGGGGTTGAACAGCTTATTCAGGAGCTGATTGTCAGTGGAGAGTTTGCCTGGGCCTTAAACCAAAATCGGGCTGTGGTTGTGCGTAAAAAATGGCAACGTGGCCAGACCATCGTCATGCATCTGCTTTCGACCCAGCATCGGGTGCGGGGTATGTTTATTGGTATTCTGGACGAAAAATGCGGCCTTCTCTCCAGCACCGACACCAATCTGCTCTCCATCATCTTTCGCAACACCGCCTACGCCCTGGAGAGCGCCGAGCTGTATCGCATGCTCGACCATAATCTGGAGGAGAGAAACCTCCGGCTGTACAGCGAAAGGCGGGTGGCCGAAGAGAACAAACGGCGTTTTCAGGAGTCTCGGGAGATCATCAGCAGCCTGCTTCACCTCTCCCTTAAAACCATGAATCTGGAGCAGATGATGGAGAAGGCCCTGCTGCTGCTTCTCTCCACCTCCTGGCTCTCTGGCCAGCAAAAAGGGGCCATTTTCCTGGTTGGCGAGGGAGAGGAGTTGCTCCATCTGGTTGCCCAGCAGGGGATGCCCTGCACCTTTTTAGCCGAGTGTGGGCAGATCTCCCAGGGGTACTGTCTGTGTGGTCAGGTGGCACAGAGTGGAGCGCTGGCCTTTTTTGATGGCTCCACCTTGGCTGAGGAGTCGCTCTGTGGACAAGGGGTGAGTAACCACTATCTTGTTCCCATTGTCTCCAAGAATCAGTTGTTGGGGGTGGTCAACCTTTTGCTGGATAAGACCCATGTTCAGGTTGAAGAGGAGAGAACCTTTCTCAACACCTTTGCCGCTACCCTGGCAGGGATTATTGAGCGCAGCCAGGCTGAAAAGGAGTTGGTTGTCACCGAGCTGGCCAACCAGGCCAAAAGCGAGTTTTTGGCCAATATGAGCCATGAAATTCGTACCCCGATGAATGCCGTCATGGGGTTGACCGATCTGGCCCTGGCCTGTGACCTCACCGATAAGGTTCGAGACTATCTGAACAAAATCGCCGGAGCCTCTTACTCCCTGCTGCGCATTATCGATGATATCCTCGATTTTTCTAAAATCGAGGCGGGCAAGTTGACCTTGGAGCAGGTCGATTTTCATCTTCGGGATGTGTTGGATCATCTGGTCGAACTGTTTCGGGTTCAGGCTGCCGAAAAGGGGGTGGAGCTGATTGTTCAGACCTCCCAGCCCTGTCGGTATGCTCTGACGGGAGATTTTTTGCGGCTGCAACAGATCTTGATCAACCTGCTGGGTAACGCGCTGAAATTTACCCAGGAAGGAGAGGTGGAAATAACCGTCGAGTCGATTGGGAGGGAGGGAAACCAGGAGGAGTCCGGCCCTGTTGAACTGGAGTTTGCGGTACGGGATACCGGAATAGGCATGAGCCTGGAGCAGATTGACAAGCTGTTTCATGCTTTTGTTCAGGCCGATGGCTCCACAACCCGAAAATTTGGTGGAACCGGTTTAGGGTTGATTATCAGTAAGCGCTTGGTGGAGATGATGGGAGGAGAGATCCAGGTGCAGAGCAAGCCGGAGGAGGGGAGTACCTTCCGTTTTACCCTGAAACTTCTGCGCCGTCCCTCCAGCCAAGAGCGAGAGGATCTTCTTCCCCCCGCCGACCTGCGTCAAATGCAGGTGTTGGTGGTGGATGATTCTCTTCCCATGGCCTGCGCACTTCAGTCCGCCATGACACACCATTTTACCTTTAAGGTAACCGTGGTCACGACGGCCTCTGCGGCGGTGGAGGCGGTTGAAAAGGGGATTGGATCTTCAACCCCTTTTCAACTTATCCTGGCAGATTGGTCTCTTTGGGGAGAGAGCAGTGCCGGACTGTTGCAGCAGATCGAACAGCTGACCGCCTCCCAACCCCTTAAACCCCGTACCATTCTCATGACCGATCGGGCCTATTCCGAGGAGAAGTTTGCGCAGAAGAGTATAGGCGGGGTGGATGGATATCTGGTCAAGCCGGTGAGTACGCTACAGCTGTTTAATGGGGTGATGGCGGCTTTTAAAAAGGAGTTGGTCAAGGTTTTCAGTTTTGGTCGCAAGGAGATTGATCTCCAACGGGTAGCTGAGCGAATAAGGGGGGGAAAGGTGTTGTTGGTGGAGGATAACGCCATCAACCGTCAGGTGGCTGAGGAGGTTTTGCATAGTGTTGGGCTGTTGGTGGATCGGGCTGAAAATGGGCGGGAGGCGGTGCGCATGGTCGCCAAGGGTGACTACGATCTGGTCTTGATGGATATCCAGATGCCTCTGATGGATGGGCATGCCGCCACACGACTGATTCGACGCTTGGGACCTTTTCAACACCTGCCCATTATCGCCATGACCGCTCACGCCATGACAGGAGATCGGGAAAAAAGCCTGGCTTCGGGCATGAATGACCATTTATCCAAGCCGATCGATAAAAAACAGTTGTTTCAGGTCTTGACCAAATGGATAATACCTCAAGAGAGGCCCCACCCCCCAGAGAAAGCCACAGAAGCACTACCCCTCCAACAGGATGAGGAGGAGAGGGGGGTGGAGAGACTGTCGGGAATCGACTCTGAATTGGCTTTGGAGAGGCTGAATAACAACCAGAAGCTTTTCCGATCCATTCTGCTGGAGTTCCACCGAGATTTTGCCGCTTCGGCCCAGCAGGTTCGTCAGCTTCTCGCCGGTCAACGCTCCACCGACCAAGAGTCGGCTATCCAAATTGCCCACTCCGTCAAGGGGATGGCTGGCAATCTTTCAGCCCAGACTCTTTTTTTAGCGGCTAAAGAGCTGGAACAGGCTCTGAGAGCCGGAGAGCGGGGCCGTTGGGTGGCTCTGTTGCAGGCTTTTGAAGAGGCGCTCAATGAGGTGGTGGAGGCTATTGGTGGCATGAAACATCAGGAGGATCAGCTCGCTTCCTCCTCTGGCAGAGCCCTTCCCCCTGTGGATGGGGCGCCGCTCTCTGCCAAGTTGAACCGACTGCTCCAACTGATCCAAGAGACCGATTCGGAGGCACAGGAGTGGTTCGACAGCTTCTCTGGTCACCTGTCAGGGAGGGGTGTGGAGGTGGTGGACGAGAGGGCGAGGTTGGCGGGTTGTCTGGATATTTTTGATTTTGCGGGGGCAGGCTCTTCCGTGGTTCGTTTGGCGTCTCATTTGGGAATTTCTCTTGATGAACAGTGATATAACCCGGCCTGATGAGAGGCCTGTTCTTCTGATTGTCGATGATGTTCCCGGCAATATCAAAGCGCTGATGGCCTCCTTGTCCCAGGAGTATCGGGTGCTGGTTGCCACCAGTGGACCAGCAGCCTTGGAGACAGCTGGTCGAAAAGAGATCGACCTGATCCTTCTGGATGTGGTGATGCCAGGCATGGACGGGTTTGAGGTGTGTCGGCGTCTGAAGCTCCAGGAGGCGACCAGGGATATCCCGGTTATTTTTGTCACCGCCAAACAGGAGGAGATGGATGAAACCCGTGGCTTTGCGTTGGGGGCGGTCGACTATATCTCCAAACCGATCAACCCAGCGATTGTACGGGTTCGGGTGCGGACCCAGATCAAGATTCGCACCCTGAACCGTAACCTGGCAAAATCGACCCAGTTTATCCGCCAGGTGTTTGGTCGGTATATGTCCGAAGAGGTGGTGGATACGATTCTGGATACCCCAGAGGGGTTGACACTGGGGGGGGACCGGCGGTTGGTAACGGTCATGATGACCGACCTGCGTGGTTTTACCGCCATGGGCGAAAGGATGACCCCAGAAGAGGTCATCTCCATGCTCAACCTCTATCTGGGCACCATGACTGAAATCATCCACCGACATAAAGGCACCATTATCGAGTTTATGGGGGATGGTATCCTGGCTATTTTTGGCACGCCGATAATCCGTGATGATGATGCGGAACGGGCTGTCACCTGTGGCCTGGAGATGCAGTTGGCCATGCCGGATGTCAATGCCAGGAATCGTCAAAACGGTTATCCTGAGGTGTTGATGGGATGCGGAATCAATACGGGACAGGTGGTAGCGGGGAATATCGGCTCCAAACTCCGAAGTAAATATGGAGTGGTTGGCAATGCCATCAATCTGGCGGCTCGGATTGAGTCGTTTACAGTGGGTGGTCAGATGTTGATTTCAGAAAGCACCATGAAAGCCTGCCGTATTCCGCTGCGTATTGACGATCAGTGGCAGGTAAGAGCCAAAGGGGTCAGCCACCCCTTTAATGTTTATGAGATAGGCGGTATTCATGGTTCTGAAACCATACAACTCCCCAAACTCGAACAGGCCATCCCCAAGCCCATAGCCAACGGCCCCGTAGTTCGGCTGACCATCTTGGAGGGGAAGCGGGCTCATCGCAATGCCCATAAGGGGCAGATGGTTGCCATGCTCTCCTCTATGGCTGTGGTTGTCTCTTCGCTGCAAACCAGGCGTTTGACCAACCTCCAGGTTGAGCTGCTGGATGGGGCCGATAGAACCATCACCAACCAGTTGTACGGCAAGGTGGTGGCGGTGGATTCAGAGGCAGGAAGCTTGAATATCCAATTTACCTCCATCCCCCCCGAGGCTCAGGCCTATTTCAATAGGTTGGTTTGAGGGTAAGATGGGGTGGTTCGAACTGAATGGTTGATTGTTAACCCTATGTTATTTTTTGAAAAAGTGTTTTTTTTATGCTCTTGACTACCGGCAGAAAAGTTTGATAGACTGTGAATAGTAATAATAACCATTATCAATACTATCAGCCGGAGCATACCCTTTGACAGCATTTTTTGCCAATACCCTGGACTTTTTTCTGGATGCAGCCCCCTGGTTGGTTCTGGGGTTGGTGACGGCTGGGTTGATTAAAGCCTGGGTGCCGGATGATCTGATCATGCGCTGGATGGGGGGGCGGGGGTATGGCGCGGTTGTACGAGCGGCCTTTGTTGGTGCACCGCTGCCACTATGCTCCTGTGGGGTTTTACCTGTGGCGTTGGGTCTGCGTCGAAATGGTGCCTCAAAAGGGGCCACTGTCTCTTTTCTTATTGCGACACCAGAGACCGGTGTCGACTCGATTGCGGTCTCTCATGCCTTGTTGGGACCCTTTATGGCCATCGCCCGACCGATAGCGGCTGTATCCAGTGCCATTTTGGCCGGTCTGTTGGTGGGTAAAACAGAAGAGCCTCAAGCCGCTTCGGCACTCGAAAAGGGTTCTGCCTGCGAAAGTGGCAGCTGTTGCCCCTCAAAGGCTGAGCCGGCTGTTGAGAAGGTCCCCTTCCTGAAAAAAGGGCTGGATGGGCTGCACTACGCCTTTACCAATATTTTAGACGACATGTCCCTGTGGCTGTTGGTGGGTTTGATCGCCGCTGGCGGGGTTGCTACCCTCTTTCCGCCCCACTATCTGGCTCAATGGGGGGGTGGTCTGGCAGCCATGTTGGTGATGCTGTTGGTGGTGACCCTCATGTATATCTGTGCAACCGCGTCCACACCGGTTGCCGCCGCTTTTCTTCATGTTGGTGTCTCTCCTGGCGCGGTGATGGTCTTTTTGTTGGCCGGACCAGCCACCAATGCGGCTACCTTGATGGTGGTTAAAAAAGAGCTGGGCAAGCGAGCAACCCTGGCCTATCTGGCGGGTATTTCCATCGGTAGTCTGGGGGCGGGTCTGCTGGTGGACTATCTTTTGGTGACCTTGGGGTGGACGTTGATCAACACCTCGCAATACAGCGAAGAGATTCTGCCGGCCTGGTTGGCCTGGGGTTCTCTGTTACTTTTGGTTGCATTTTCCATCCCTTCCCTGCGAAACCAGATTTTTCAGTTGGGCAGACCGGGTAAAGTATCCGCCTGTCGTGCCTGATGATGGGTTGGATGACGCGGCTAGCCGGATGGTGAAACGCTCTGTACCCTCCTTTCCTTCATAGGGTTTGATGGCGGCTATTATAAAGGAATCTCCTGCCCTTATAGGGGGCCAGGGAGAGCCTGTCCCTCTTTCGTTCACCCCTCTCTCCCCCCTGTTCTCTTTTATTTCCGGCAGACAATAGCTGTCAACGCCAATAGAGTCATTCTGTCGGATAGCTGAGAGTCGGAGTTTGTCACGATAAAATACAATTTGTTTGTACCTGAAAGAGGGATAACTGAGGTATTATGACAGTGTGTTGTTTCAGGGTGTGTTGCTCCTTTATGGGTGTCAATACTCTCTGGGTTTCTGTTAGTGTGGCTTTTAGGTTGGTTGATAGGAATTTGGGAGATGTCGTTATGAATGATTGTATGATCCCTTCCAAGAGAGCGGGGTTTCTCTTTACCGTGGCTCTTTTATATATGCTGTCTGGCCTGCTTCCCGGTATTGGGGGGGTGGCTGCTGCCAAAGCCAAAAAAGCCCCTGACCCCCAGGCGGCTATCGAGGCCAAATTAGCTAACGAGGCTATGACAAATAACGACTTGGGCCGTGCCTTGGACCATTTTATCAAGGCGCACCAGTTGGACCCCACCGCCCAAAATTATCTTCACTCTGCGGCAGTGCTCAGTAAAAATCTGCAAAAAAATGAGCAGGCCCTCCGTTTTTTTCTCAAGGCAGTTCCTCTGGCAGGTAAGGCCAAAAACCGAGAGGATATCGCTTTTTACAATAAAGAGATTGCTGCTCTAAGAAGCGTCAACCCTCCTTGGGTCAACGAGCAAATGGCCCAGGCTGCGCCGGTACCCCCTAAAAAACGCCGGGCGGCAGGCATGTGGTCACGTATGCAACAAGGGGCTGGTCAGGCGGTGGCTAAAGGGGATATTGAGGGGGCCATCAAGCTCTCCAAACGGGCCTTGCAGACCGCTGAAGATAACTTTGGCGACGACCACTATGTGGTGATGGTCAGTCTAAGAGAGCTGGCTGTGCTTCAGTTCCAGGCCGGTAAGGGGGAGGAGGCGTTGGCAGGTTTGGATAAGGCGGCGGCATTGGGAGAAAGAATTCTCAGCCCCAATCACCCTGAAGTTCTGACCGTACTCTCCCTGAAGGCCGACCTGCTGGATGCTCTTTCCCAACGCAACAAGGCTAGAGATGTGCGGCAGGTGGCTTATGACCGCTTTAGGGGTGAGGGGGGGCTGGGCCCCAACCATTTAAAAAGTATGCAGGCCGGAATAGCTTTGGGACGAAGCTTTCTCAATCTCAGCCAAGAGGATAAGGCACAGCCCCTGTTAACCGGATTGTGTCACCATGTTAAAAAAACCTTGGGGGTCTACGCAAAAGATCTGGCAGAGTGTCTCTCTTTGATGGCCACGGTTCAAGAGCGCAAAGGTAACCTGGAGATTGGCGTCATCACCTTTAAGCGGATTGAGAAAATCCAGACCCTGGCCCTGGAGAAAAACGCACCGGCCCTGCTCAGCACCAAAGTGGAGCGGGCTGAAGTGGTGCGTCGTCTCGGTCACTACGATGAGGCACAGAAAATTATTGAAGAGGTGTTGGCCTCTGGACTGGATGCAGAAGATCGGGTCATGGTGGATGCCAAAGAGCGTCTGGTCAGGGTGTTGGAAGACCTGGGCGAGTTTGACAGAGCCGAGAAGCTGACCCGTGAAGTGTTGGCCTATGAGGAGAAAAACCTACCTGAAGGCCACCCCAATATTCTCTCTGCCCAAGATAAACTGGCGGGAATTCTACGCCATAAAGGTCAGTTGACCGAGGCAGAAGCGCTATACAAGTCGGCCTTGGAGGGGTTTAGAAAAGTTTTGGGGGATGAAAATCAGGCTACCTTGAACGTCATGAACAACTTGGGCTTGACTCTGGAGAATGCCGGTTTGTATGACGAGGCGGAGCCTCTGCTGCGCTTGACGGTTGGATTCTCCCGAAAAAAACTCGGTGACAACCACCCCACCACTCTGGCCTTCATGAATAATCTGGCCCTTCTCTACGAAAGCCAAGGTGTTTTTGACAAGGCGGAGCCGCTCTATAAACAGGGTATCGAGAGTGCCTCGGACTCTCTGGGAGAAGAGCATCCGGATGTGATCGCGTTTATCAACAATCTGGCCTACCTTGCTCTCTTGCAACAAGACTATGAAAAAGCCTCTCCTCTTTTCGAAAAGGTGCTGGATGTCTGGCAGAAATCCTTGGGAGAGGGGCATCAGAAAACCTTGAAGGGAATGAACAATCTGGCGCGCGTTCGTCATCATCAAGGCAAGTTTGAGGAGGCGGAAAAGCTGTTTGTCAAGGCTCTGGATCTGCGAAAAAAAGCCTTGGGCGACAAGCATATGGATGTGTTGCGTTCCATGCACGACCTGGGTGCCCTCTATCGTGAGATGAAGCGCTATGATGAGGCAGAAAAGCTGTTGAGAGAGACATTGAAACTTGATGATGAGGTGCTGGGTGAGCAGCACCCCTACACCTTTGAGACGGTCAACACCCTGGCGGGGCTGTTAGAAGATAAAGAGGACATGGCGGGGGCCTATGCTGTTCGGAAAATGGGCTTTGAACGTCGGACCGAGTTTTTAAATCGGATGCTCTGGGCAACGGGTGATAATGCTCGGGAGGGGTATGTGCGTCTGCATCGGCCTGAGTTGGTCGACTATCTGGCCCTTTTATCTCGGATGGATGATTCCGCCGATGGAGGAAAGCAGGTTCTTGAGGTGGGCTTGCAGAGAAAAGGTCTGATGCTCAAGATTACCTCGGAAATCCGCCAAATTGCCAAATTGGCCCAAGACCCAGAGCTGGATGCTTTGGGTCAGGAGTTGACCCGTACCCGAAAAAAATTGGCAGCCTTAACGCTCTCCGGTCCCACGGACGAGACCAAGAGAAACCACCTGGAAACTCTCCATGATCTGGAAAATCAGGTGGATATGCTCCAGTTGAGATTGGGTGATGCCAGTAAGCGTTTTCGCCGTTCAGTCAGCAAGCTGACAGCTGACGACCTGCTCAGATATCTTCCTGAAGAGGCGGCGTTGGTGGATTATCTGGTTTTCAAGGATGGCAAGCAGAGCCGTCTGTTGGCGGCTGTTGTGACGCTGGAGGAGGGCGAGCCTCAATATAGTTTGGTCAACTTTGACGCCAGCATGAAAAAGATCCACACCGCTATTCGAGAGTATCGGACCATCATTCAAGATGAGGATGCGGATGAGGATGAGCTGCTCGAAGTGGGTATGATGGTTTATGATATGGTTTGGAGCCCCTTGAAAGAGGCTCTGGACGGGCGTACCAAGGTCTATCTTGTTCCTGATGGCATGTTGAATATTCTTCCCTTCAATGCTTTGGTCGATGACGAGGGAGCCTATCTGGCCAAAAGCCTTGATCTGCACATTCTCACCTCCAGCCGGGATCTCATCCCCTTTGAAACACCTAAAGCCGCAGGTGGCCTGATCATTATGGCCGGACCAGACTATGATACCGATTCGGTGGGGGATCGTGCTGCCATTACCCAGATCCAAGGTAAGCGGGCGGCATCGGTATCCCAGGGAATGCGCTCTTTTTCCGGTATGCGGGGGTTGAAGTTTGATCCACTGCCCGGTGCCGAGAAAGAGGGGCGGATCATTATGGATCAGGTGGGCAACCTGGAAAATAAAAATAAGATATATATCAAATTGGATGCCCAGGAGGAGGTGGTTCAATCCATTAGCGAACCACCAGAAGTGCTGCATATCGCCACCCACGGTTTTTTCCTCAAGCCGGATGACAGTCTGCGTAAACGGCTGTTAAAACTCTCCCGTGGTTCTTCTCTGCAGATGCCCCCTCCAGGAGACAATCCACTGCTGCGTTCAGGGTTGGCTTTTGCGGGAATCAATGGTAATGCGCAGTTTTTGGGTGAGATCGATACCAACAACGATGGGGTCTTGACTGCCCTGGAGGTGTTGGCTCTGGATCTTGCCGGCACACAGCTTACCGTTCTTTCGGCCTGTGAAACCGGTTTGGGTGAAATCCATGAAGGGGAGGGGGTCTACGGACTGCGTCGTGCCTTCCAGGAGGCCGGTTCCGAAGCGGTGATTGCCTCTTTGTGGGAGGTGAGCGATGCCGGAACCCAAGCGCTGATGGTTGGGCTTTATCGCCGCTTGAATGAAGGGATGAGCCCCCACCAGGCACTCCGAGAGGCCCGTCACGAGATGATGAACTCCGGTGAATGGAACTATCCCTACATCTGGTCCGCCTTTATGCTGGTTGGCAAATAAGCACTCTTTTGCACCTCTCTTTTTAAGACCGGACAGGCAGAAAACAGCTGTCCGGTCTTGTTTTTTTGCAAAAAAAAGTAGATACTGCGGAATTATCTACTTTTTTCTTGAAAGAGATATTGTTTGGTGACGTTACTATCAAGAGAGTGTTCGTTTATGAAGAAATCATTGAATAATAAATTGTTGGCGGTTATTTCTGCGGTCGTTGTTTTTTCTCCTTTTTCGGGCGCATCGGCAGAAACCTTGCAAGAGGCGGTCCTTAAGGTGCTGGGTAGTCACGATCGAATCCAAGCTGCCAAGGCCGATTTCGCCGCTTTTGAGACACGCGTCCATGAGGCTTTTGCCAATAATTGGACCCCTCAGTTTGAGCTAACTACCCATGTAGGAGCTGAAGCCCAATCCAGCCAAGCCAGTGGGGCCAACTCGGAGCTGTACTCTCGGGAGTTGGATCTGAAACTAACCCAGCGGTTGTGGGACTGGGGGCAGGGTACAGCACTTGTTCAAGCGGCTGAGCAGACAAAAAAGCAATATGAAGCCGGTCTGATTGATGCTACCCAGGTGTTGACTTTGGATGCGGTGGTATCCTATATCAACCTGAAACGAACCGAAAAGATGGTGCAGTACGCCAAAGACTCCATTGTCAACATCAAGCGTCAGGGTAAGGTGGAAGATGCCCGTGTTGCCTTGGGCAAAGGGTACTCCTCTGATGTTCTGCAGGTTAAGGCACAGCTGGCTGGTGCCGAAACCCGACTGGCCGACTCCAGAGGGGCACTGCTTCAGGCAAGAAACCATATCCGAACCGTCTTTATGCGGGACCCAAACGAGATAAGCAAACTCAAACCTTCACAACCTCTGTTTAAAATTCTCCCCAAAACACTGGATGAGGTGGTTGCCTATACCCACGCCTCCAATCTATCCGCCAAGCAGTTGGCCTATACGGCAAACATGATGAGCAAACAGGCCGACAGCACCCGAATTGCGACGTTTTATCCCGTGATCAACGCCATTTTGGAGCACAAGCTTAAAGAGGGTGTGGGTGGGGTTGATGAGTTTGAAAGAGAGACGTTTGCCAAGGTAGAGGTAACCTTCCCCTTCAACCTGGGTCTGAGCGGTTTTGATGCCATCGAAGCCGCCAACAAAGATGCCGAAGCGGCCCGTTTGCGTTATCAGGACAACCTGCTGCAGGTTACCGAATTGGCTCGTACGGCCTGGGACAATCTGGCCACGGTCAGAGTCAAGGCCAAACTGTTGGCTGAGCAGGCTGATCTGGCTGAAAAATTTCTGGAGCTGGCCCGTGAAGAGCGCAAACTCGATAAACGAACCCTGTTGGATGTTCTCAACGGTGAAACAGCCCTGATCAACTCTCGCAGTGATGCCGCCTCGGCCAAAGCCGATGTGCAGATCGCCTTTTATACCCTGATTCAAACCATGGGCGCCCTCTCCCCCGAGCTATTGGCGGAGGATGCCCACAAAAGAGACCTGAAACTGCCGGCTCTGGTGGCTACACAGCTCGACAGTACCCAGGAACCATTGATTAGCAAGAGTGAGGTGGTTGATCTTTTCAACCATCAGTAGCCATGCGGGCCTCTGTGGGGTTTAAGGCGTGTTAGCACTTCTTCGACAGCTCATTAATAGACCGCTTTTTGCTTTTGAACTTCTGACCATCTCTTTTTTTGTCAACCTGCTGGGCTTGGCCTCCTCGATCTATGTCATCCAGGTGCTTAATCGTTATGTCTCTCATGGTATCGATGCGACCCTCATTACCTTGACCTCCGGGGTTCTTCTGGCGGTTATTCTTGAGTTTTTTTTTCGTCAACTTCGATCCAAGCTGGCCCAGGGGGTTACGGTACCTCCTGCTTATAATCTGCTCCTGATGGTTTTTGCCCAGATTGTTTCGGTGCGCTCCTCTCTGTTGGATCGGCTCAGTTCTGGGCAGCGACGAGAGATTGTCTCTTCACCGGGTGTTGTTGCTCGGGTCTATGGTCCCAGCACCCTGGCAACCTGTTTGGACCTACCCTTTGCCCTGATGTTTGTCGGAGCTCTTTTTTTGCTGCAGGCCGAGGTGGCCTGGGTCGCATCGGTCTTTATTCTAGCGGCCTTTCTTGTTTCGGCTGTCAGCTATATTCCCCTTAAAAAACCTCAAAAAATCCAGGCACAAGCCTCCAGTGAGGCTGGTGCCATGGCTTTTTCCAGTATGCGACGCCCCGATACATCCCGCGCATTCAACGCCCAGAACCTTCTTCGCGGTCGATGGAAAAGGCAGCAGACCCAAGTGATGGATGCCGGTCGACTGCTGGAGGGGCGTCGGGTTTTTTTTCAATCGTTGACCAAAACCATCGCTTCTCTTATGAGCATTGCGGTTATTGGTGTTGGGGCCAAGTTGACCGTGGCTGGAGAGATGGATATGGGGCTGATGATTGGTGCCAATATTCTTGCCGCCCGTGCCATTGCCCCCATCCTGGCTTTTGCCCAACTCAGGCCTGCACTTTCTGAAGCTGAGCGGGCGATGGAGCTACTTAAAGGTTTTTCCAAGTTGGCAGTCGAACGACCGGGGGGGCGAGAGCTTGCCAATCTGGATGGTGGGTTGGCGTTTAATGACCTGGCTTTTGCCCATCGAGGTGAGACCCATGTACTTTTTGAGTCCCTCTCTTTTACTTTGCAGGGGGGGCAGTCTCTCTTGGTTGTCGGGGGGAATGGGGTGGGAAAGACCACCCTCTCCCGTCTTTTGATGGGGTTGTTGGAGCCTTCCCGGGGTCAGATTTTGCTCAATGGGGTTAATATGGATCAGGTCAGCCTCTCCTGGTGGCGTAAACAGGTGGCCTACCTTCCCCAAGAACCGGAATTTTTTGATGGCACCATTCGAGAAAACCTGTTGAGCCTGAACCCACACATAACCGAAGAGCAGCTAGCGGTGGTGACGGCGGAAGCCGGTCTCACCCACTTTTTACATAACCACCCCAAAGGGTTGGATGCCCCCATCTTGAATGATGGGACCAATCTGGCGGCGGGGGTGAGAAAACGGCTGGCTTTGGCTCGGGCGCTGACATCGGATAAACGCATTGCAATTTTTGATGAACCGATGGAAGGGATGGATGGCCAGGGCCGTTCCGCTGTCTCGAAAGTGCTGGGGGCCTTTATCAACAATGGACGCAGTGTGGTTGTTTTTTCTCATGATATAAGCTTGGTCAGCGGGGCCGATATGGTTCTGGATCTCGATAGCAAGCCGGTCCCCACGTTAACCTATCGAACGGCAAAACCCTCTGGGGTTGCATCTCCATGAATGGCCCCATCGCCCAGTGGGTTGATGAGCCGATTGATGATGGTGTGGGTCTGGGCCACCATTTAATGGCGCTGCTCTTTCTGCTCTCTGGGATTGGGATGGGCTGGTGGGGCTATTGGGGAACATTGGATGTGGTCAGCTTGACCCAGGGAGAGGTGATTCCTTCCAGTCAGGTGAAGCAGATTCAACATCTGGAGGGGGGGATTGTTCGACAAATTTTGGTTAAGGAGGGGGATCTTGTCACCAAAGGGCAGCCTTTGGTCGAGTTGGAAAGTGTTTCGAGCGGCGCAGATCTGGGAGAGATTCAGGCACGATCTGTTACCCTTCGGCTGGAGCTTGCGCTTCAAGAGGCCGAAGCGTCGGGCAAGAGT
Organism: Magnetococcales bacterium; assembly: GCA_002753565.1. Lineage (GTDB taxonomy): Bacteria > Pseudomonadota > Magnetococcia > Magnetococcales > JADFYX01. The sequence continues at coordinate 63,911 of PEAM01000011.1, forward strand.
GTACCGGAGTTTGATGCGGATTTAATCAAAAAATATCCCCAGAAAATTAAACGTACCTTGAGCTATTTTCAGAGCCGACTGAAACGGCACCAGGAGAACCGGGTTGGGTTGGAAGAGAATATCAACCAACAAAACCAACAGGTTGAGGAGATCATTACCCGAATCAGGAACAATAAAAAGCGTTTGAGGCTGGTTCGAGAGCAGATTAGTATCAGCGAAAAATTGCTGGCTCGGGATATTACCAACCGTTTTTCCCATCTGGAACTTCTGAAAGAGTCCAACGTTATTTCCAGCTCTATTGAAGAGGATGGCATGGCTCTTTTGCGGGCTAAGGCCGCCATGAAAGAGTCTCAGTCGGCCTTGGCTCAGGATGAGTTCGAATTCAAAGAGCAGGCTCAAGCCAGACTCTCAGAACTCCGTGGGCAGATAGCTGAACTGGAGGCCCGGCAAGAGAAATATTCCGATAGCCTCTCACGTAGGATGATCATCTCGCCGGTTGATGGTGTGGTAAAAACCCTGTTGGTCTTTACCGAAGGGGGGGTTCTGCCGCCGGGTGGGACCGCATTGGAGATTGTTCCGGGGGAGGATCGGCTGGTGATTGAGGCCAAGTTGCCCATTCAGGATATTGGTTATGTTCGTGTCAACCAGCAGGTGAAGGTCAGTCTTTCATCGGGTGATGCCTCTCGATTTGGCAAGTTGAATGGCGTCGTGGTGCAAATAAGCCCGGATACTCTGGCCACCGAGGATGGGGTTCCCTACTACAAAGTACGCATAGAAACAGAAGAGGCCCTGTTTAAAAAGGGTGATCTGGAGTATAGACTTTTTCCGGGTATGGTGGTTCAGGCGGCAATTCACACCGGTAGCCGGACGGTTATGGAGTATCTTTTTTCCCCATTCATCAGTTATATGGACGCTGCATTGACGGAACGGTAGTTTTTGTATCATCCTAGAAACGGCTTATTGTCAGTTATAACCCGTGAAGGTCCGAGATTGAATATGAGTGGTCATTCTCTGCGCATTATTGTTGCCGTACTCTCTATGATGGGGGTGAGCGCTCTGTTATCTGTTCTTCCTGTCGACTCGGGAGTGGCCGCCTCTTTTTTCTCTTCTGAACAGGAGGTGACTCAATTTGGCTCTCTCTCCATAGCTACTCACCCGGATGGGGCGACCATCCACCTGGAAGATCAACCTGTCGGTCTCTCTCCGGTGGTGCTGGATCAGCTGCCGGTTGGCAGTTATACGGTTCGACTGGAAAAGGTGGGCTATCCGGTTCGTCAAGAGGTCATTGAAATTCGGCAAGGACAAGAGGCTCAACTCCACCTTGCCCTGTTGGAAAACGGTCCTGCGGTGGTTGATATTCGTAGTGAACCGGATCAATCGGAGTGGTGGTTGGATGGTCGATTGATTGGTGTTACGCCCCAAAGGTTGACCAAGGTAACCCCCGGAGAGCATCGCATTTTGGTCAGAAAGCCTGGATATAACGAGTGGGCGGGACGCTTCGAGGCCCGTGCTGGTCAGCTGGTCCTACTCAAAGCCTCTTTGGTTGCCAAGGAGTTTCACCTGACGGTCCTGACCGACCCAGAGTGGGCCAAAGTACGGTTTCTCAATAGTCGTAAGGTCTATAAACCGGGGATGTTGATGAAACCCGGACAGTATGTTTTCTGGATTACGGCACCGGGATTTGAGTCTAAAAAAGGTCGGGTTTATCTGAAAGATCGGGATTGGATAGGCCATGTCCGCTTGGAAAAAGTGGCGTTATCTGCCGACCATGAACCGAAAAAAAGAGAGGTTCTTGCCAAACAGACTCTGCAACCACTCAGCCGTTCTACCCCCCCTCAACCCCAGGTTATGACAGCTCACCCTGTCAGATCCCCATCTGCTGTCGTCAATCAGAAGGAGCATGCCACCTCCTTCACTGACTTTTCCATTGCCGACCTGCTTGCAGCCGCTCGGCTGGATGTGGAGAATGGTCGGCTTTTCAACCCCCCAGGAGAGAGTGCCGCAGAAAAATATCGCAGCGTTCTTGCCAAGCAACCCAACCATGCAGAGGCTATGGCGGGATTGAAGAAGGTGAAACAGCTCTCTGAGCAGGGGTATCTGGGCTTTGTACGTATTTTTCCGGTGGCGGAGCGTGACCAGGCCGAGACATTTCTGGCCCGTATCAAGGGTTTGGGGTTGCCGGGTTTTTTTCTGCCGACCTTTGTCAAAGGGGCCCCTTACCTTAGGGCCTGTGTGGGGCTGTTTCCCAATCGGGATGCTGCGGTGGCCGGATTGGCCCGCATCAAGGGGGAGCTGGGGGTAAAAGATGCTATTTTACGACGCTATCGCCCCTCCCTTCACACCCCCAAGGGGGGAGGTCGCTCTTGAAAAAGGAGAGACCCTTCTTTTAAGAGTCTCTAGTTGAGGATTCGTGAGCCGGGAACCTCAAAAAAGAAGGGGGGGACCTTCTCCCACGACTGTTCCCCGTCGTCGGTTATGAATAAATAGTGGCCCTCCATATGGCCGGTAGGGGTTTGAAGCATCACCCAACTGGTATATTGATACACGCCTCCAGGCAGAATATGGGGCTGTTCACCGACCACGCCCTCCCCTTGAACTTCCTGGACATTGCCGTTGTCGCTTTTTACCTGCCAGTGCCTTCTCATTAATCTGACAGGACTTTTGCCATGGTTGGTGATGGTGAGGGCATAGCCAAAGGCGTACTGGTTGGTCTCTGGGTCGGAGCGGCTCTCGATGAATTGTGTGGTGGCTTCGACCAGAACAGATACTTTATTTTCCTGCATGGGTATTTCCTTGTTTTATCAATCGACGATTTTCAAAACTATACCAAAAGGGTGAATCCTTGAGCAATCAAACTTTATCCATGACCGACCAACTTTACGCCTATCTGCTGGATAACTCCCTGCGAGAACCGGAGATAGCGGCCTCTTTACGCAAAGAGATGGCGGGCCATGAGTGGGAGAGAATGCGGATTTCTCCTGAACAAGGACAGTTTTTCTCTCTTCTGCTTCATCTGATTGGTGCCAGGCAGGTTTTAGAGTTGGGGACCTATATGGGCTACAGCACCCTTTGGATGGCGCTCTCCATACCGGCCTCGGGGCGAGTGGTTACGGTGGATATCAACCCGGAATGGACGGCAATAGCAAGAGATTATTGGCAAAAAGCAGGGGTGGAAGGTCGGATTGAGCAACATTTGGGGCTGGCTTTGGAGGTGCTGGACGATCTGCTGGATGCGGGGGAGGCGGAACAGTTCGACTTTGCTTTTATCGATGCCGACAAGCTCAATTATGATGCCTATTTTGAACGGGTTCTCCAGTTGATTCGTCCAGGTGGGTTGATTGCGGTCGATAATGTTTTGTGGAGTGGCAGCGTAGCAGATGAGGCGATACAGGAGAAGAATACCCAGGTGTTGCGACGGTTTAATCGTAACCGTCATCAGGATAAACGGGTCCATCTCAGCCTGGTGCCCATAGGTGATGGGGTGACCTTGGCCATGAAGCGACTGGCAGAGGAGGATGATAAATAAATATTTTTTTCTTACCATAAAGGAGTTAAATAGATTATGTTGATAAACGTCGATTTACCCCTTCTCCTTTTGTCGGTAGATGGTTCTCCACTTGGTGTTTGTACAGAGCAGCTTAACAGCTCGGAGGTTGGGCATGTTGCAAAAGAATTGCTGGCAGTTTAAAGGCTGTGGATTTGGTCCTGACTCTGAAAGGTGCAGGGGGGGTGACAGTTGTCCGGCGGCCACCTTAAGGAGTGCCGATGGCTTTCTGGGGGGAGCCAATGGTGGTCGATGTTGTTACTTTATAGCAGGGACCCTCTGTGGTGGTTCCAAGTCGTTGAGCCTGGAGGAGAAACAACAACAGTGTATCGGCTGCTCTTTTTTTGGCACTTTGGTGGCCAAACACGGCAAGGCTTTCACTCAGCACAACTATGAACGCTATATCAGCAACTCTGAAAACCGGGTTCTGTTTTAACCTGGAAACGGCTGATTTGCCGGTTCATTCCCAGAGGGCTTTAAGGATCACTCCGATCCCTGAAAGGGTAGCCATGGTCAGAACCCCCTGTCGGGTTTTGCCTTGGTCCAGCCAGCAAGCCGCAGGTTGGGCAAGCAAGAGACCCACAACCACAGCAGGCACCAGCGCTACCCCTTCCCACAGCTCCGCTTCACCCATTTTTCCAATCTGATTTAATCCCATCAAGGTCATAAGGCTTCCCAGAAAGAAAAAAAGGGCGAGGGTGCCTCGGAATCTTGGTCCAGGTTCGTTCTGGAAGAGTAGGGCAACCGGCGGTCCCCCCATGGAGGTGGTGATGTTCATGATGCCAGAGAGGATGCCGGCGGGCAGGGTGGCAAGCAGGCTTTTTTCTGGCAGGGGTAAACGGGCCAGGGAGAGCAGGACAGCCAGCAGAACCAACAGGCCAAAAAGAAGAGAGAGAGTCCGGCTGGAGAGGGTGGTCAGCAGGGTAGCCCCCAGGAACAGCCCTGGAATAAACCCAACAAAGAGCTGTAGCAAACTTTTGAACTGGATGGATTTTCTCTCCCGATAGGCCATACTGAAGGAGAGCAGCAGACCCGCCAGCGTAATGGGTCCGGGCACCAGATTGGGTTGCAGGACCATCAAAACCGGTGCGGCAACCAAGGCAAAGCCGAAGCCAACAGCCCCCTGGACCATGGTACCCGATAAAACAGCCAGATTGATGAGAACAATTTCCAAGGTTGATTGAGTCGATTACAATAGAGTAAAAAGAGGCGTAGTCAGGGGAGGTTATCCCTGTTTCTGTCTTGGGATGCAATGGTTCGCTGCCAATCCCCTTGGCAAACGGCCCAATTCAGGTCAAACAAGGGTGGGAGTATTGAGTTGGAAGAAAAAAGCCTCTGGAGGGGGAATCAGGGTGAGCAAGAGATGGCTTAAGGTAGATGGTGATCCAATTCCCTATATTTTGGTCCGTGTTAAATCCAGAAAAAAAATGACGGTGTTGGTTAATCCCAAGGGTGAGGTGGAGGTTCGAGTTCCGGTTCGGGTTACGATCAGCCAGGCCGAAGCTTTTTTACAGCAGTGTCACCAGTGGGTTGTGAATCGACTCTCGGTTGTGGAGAGGCAGATTCAGCAACAGCCTCGGCTGTTGGATGGCGCGGTGATTCCCTATCTGGGAGAGAGGCTGAAACTGAAAGTGGATGCCAGCCATCACGGTGGGGTTGAGAGAAAGGGCCGTACCCTCCAGATTCCTCATCGTTGGGCGGATGATCCCATCCAGCTACAAAAAAGACTGGAGTTGTGGTTTAGAGGTCAGGCCCGCAGCCATTTTCAGAGCCGATTGAGCCACTGGGCCAGGCAGATGGATGTGACCTATAATCGGCTGACTATTCGAGGTCAGAAAACCGTGTGGGGTAGCTGTTCCATCAAGAACAACATCAACCTCAATTGGCGTTTGATGTGGATGCCCTACCGGGTGGCCGATTATGTGGTCATTCACGAGTTGAGCCACCTGGACCATATGGACCACTCCTTCGCCTTTTGGCAGCGTGTGGGGCAGTTTGAACCAGATCACCTGCTGCTCAGAAAAAAACTCAGCGGTTTTAAACTCCCTTGGTAAGGGGGTAGGCTCAATATCCACCCCACTGAAAGGGGTCTCCCGAAGTCGAAAAAGAGGAGATTCCCATCCCCATATCGGTCAGATTTTCACTCTCCCGAGTGGAGAAACGTTGCCCCAAAGAGGTGTGTTCTCCAATGGAACCAGCCCCTTCCAGAGCCGCTTTCCAGACCATCTCCAGCGCATCCGGGCCATCATCATGGCTCTCCCCTTCGCCCCAATGTTTCAACTGCTCCAGAAGTGTGCTGCAGGAGCGGTGGAAACGGATCAGGCCGTTGTTGATATGGGGCTGCAGGCTGCTGATTCTCAGCTCTTTATCCCGGAGGGGTTTGATGCCCCGTGCCGGAATGGGTACCTTCAGTCGGGCGGAGCGGCGGATCAACTCATCTTTAAAAAATTCCTGAAACTGCACCGTCTCCACCACCCAGGTTCGACAATCATAACGGGCCTGGCAGGCGATGACGTCGGCAATAATCTCATCGGGATGGCGGCGGCGAATGTCTGCTTCGACCACGTTGAGCACTCCCGTCATCCGGTCATAACCAGCGACAATAATGGCAGAGGGGTCGCCGCGATTGCCCGACTTGCCCATGGAGGGGTCCACCGCCCCAAAGTAGAGCCACTCCGGGTTCTCCTGGGTCCAAAATTCAAACTGTTGAAAGGGGGCGTTATGGTGTTGGGGAAGATTCTGTAACTCGGCATCGAAGGTATCGACACCATCTCGGCAGCGTATTTTCATCAGGGTCTCAAGAGAGCGCACCTTTGGCCAGGAGATTTCAGCCCCAGCCTCCATGGCCTGCTGATGCTGACGGTAGAAGCGATCCGCCTGTGCCTCCCCTTGGGCGAGTAGTTTTTCCTGCCATTGATCCCACAGAGGCATATTATCCGGCCACCGGATAATGGCTTGAAACCGTTTGGACTCCCAGAGAGGGTTGTGAAACAGTCGGGAGAGCAGGGAGTCGTGATGGAGAATGGTGCCAACACAGATCAGGTCCATGGAGTCATCGGGTGGGCCCAACTTCAAGACCACGCTGCGCATCCACTCATCCAACTTGTCACGCTGCAGACGACTGCGGACATTTTCGTCGTTCTCCAGGTCGTCACAGATGACCAGGTCGGGTCGGATGGCCCCGTGGCGAAGCCCCCGGACCCGTTTGCCAGATCCCAAGGCCTGAATGCGGGCACCGTGGTTGGTAATGGCAATCCCCTCGTTCCAGGTTCTGCCTTTTCCGCAGGCGTGGGGATAATCCTGCTTGAGTCGGGGGTTGGCCTCCAGTTCTGCCTTGATGGATTCCAACATGGTGGTTGCCTGATGGATGGCATCCATGATGATGGGGATAAACGCTCTTTTTTCGGTCACCACACACCAGAGGGTAAAGACCTGGGTAACCAAGGTAGACTTTGCCTCACTGCGGGGAGCGGCAATTGCCAGCTTGACCCCTCGGTTTTTGGGTTGAACCAGTCTCTCCAGTCGTTGATAAAGATAGGTGTGCAGAACACTGTCGTGCTCAGAGATGTAGTGGGGAAAGTAGGTTTTGGCAAAATAGCGAAAACTCTCTTTTCCCTTCTCAATCCGCTCTTGGCGGATGTGCGGCCTGCTGTCTAAACCGGTAACCTCTCGTTCTATGGTCTCTTTGAGACGTTCTGAGAGAGAGGTGAGCTTGTCTTGAAACTGTTTGTTGGAGATTTTGGCCTGTTTCATTGATTTATCAATTCCTATGTGGACGAAGCGTTGTATAATCCCAAAAACGACAATTGGGCGTACAGGAGTGGTGCAAACCATTGATTCACCCGCTGTCAGAGAAAAAACCGAAGGATCACCCCTGATCAACCGCCAGTTTCCAGGTTTATAATAGAGCCCTTTTGGCATGTTATTTTCTTCTGGGGAGAATGGGAGCAAGAGAGTGTTCAGCAGTGAAGCCCAGAAAAGTTGGATTGACTCTCCGTTGGAGGGGTGACGGTTGATGGGTAAGGGCTTCCCTTTTGGCTGGTCGTTCCGCTTTTTGCCGGGGTTGATTCTGGTTGTCGGTCTGGTGCTGACTTTTTTTTACTGGCAACATCTGCAGGTAGGCAGCGACGCCTTTGCCCAGCGGCAGTTTCGGCAACTGTCCGATAGTATTCGAGGGGTTGCAAGCCGCCGTTTTTCTGCCCATGAAAATCTCTCTCGAGCCGTAGCCACCCTGTTCTCTGCCTCTTCCGAGACCCTTACTCCAGGCCGTTGGAACCACTTTCATGAAACCCTCGACTGGTATGGTCGCTACCCCAGCCTGATTGAAATGGCCTATGTGGTTGCTGTTAAGGAGGGGGATAGGGCCAGATTTGAAAAGAGGGTGCAGGCCCGTTTTCAACCCGACTTCAAAATTGAGGCCCAAGAGAGTCGGGATGACTATTTTGTCGTGACCTACAGCTATCCAACCCACCGAGCGGGTCAGCCCTACGCTCCCGGTTTCGATCTGGGGGCGGAAAAACGGCGACGAGATGCGGCTCAGCTCTCTCGGGACAGCGGTCGGCCAGCCTTTACCAAAACCCTGTTGCGGTCGGTGGGAGAGGGGGTAGAGTCAGAACTGATTCACCTGTTGCCGGTCTACCACCCCAACCGGGTCGGCAAGAGTGTGGCGGCCCGGCGCGCGGCTCTGGTGGGGTGGGTGGTTGCTGTTTTCGATGCGCGGCTTCTGTTTGAAGATATTTTCAAGAGTGGTCAGGATGATATTCGGGTCGAGGTGTTTGATGGCCCTATTGTGCTCCCTTCGGCCAAGCTGTATGACAGCCATCCAGAGATGGCTGTGGTGGCATCGGGTGGACCTTGGACCCGAACGGTACGTTCCATGCTGGAGGGGGGAAAGTGGACCATCCGTTTCTCCCCCAGCCTCTCTTTTAAAAACAGCTATCAATCGGCCGGATTGGCCATCATCCCCTTTGCCGGCTTTCTGGTGAGTGCCGCTCTGGCTCTGGCCGCCTGGATCTTAATCTCGGGGCGGGAGCGGGCCTTGGAGCAGGCCGTTGAGATGACCCGTGCCCATCGGGAGAGTGAAGAGCGGCTCCGTCGGACGGTTCTCTACGCCCCGATTCCCATCATGATTCACTCCGAAATTGGTGGAGAGGTGATTATGGCCAACATGCGTTGGTCGGAGCTCTCTGGCTATGGTCGGGGAGAGATTCTCACGTTGCAAGGGTGGGTTGAGCAGGTTAAGCCGGTAGGGGGCCACACCCAGGCCATGGAGAGTCTTGGGCCACCTTTTCCACCGGACACCCCCTTCAAAGAGGTGGAGCTGGCTGTTCATACCACCCATGGTGAGCAGCGTGTCTGGATGGTTCGTTCGCGCCCTCTGGATAACAGCGCTCGGACCGGTCGGAACATGATCATCAGTATGGCGATGGACATTACCCAGATGAAGGAGACCGAACGCTCCTTGGTTAAGGCCAAACGGGAGGCGGAGGCGGCCAACCAAGCAAAAAGTGAATTTTTGGCAACCATGAGCCATGAAATTCGCACCCCCATGAATGCCATCATCGGCATGGCCGAAGTGTTGGGAGAGACAGAGCTAAACCCGGAACAGCGGGACTATGTGGCGGTTTTCCGGCGGGCAGGAGACAATCTGCTGGAGTTGATCAACGATATTTTGGATCTCTCCAAAGTAGAGGCCGGGCGTTTGGAGTTGGATAAGATACGCTTTAGTTTGTCAGACCTGCTCAAACGGATTTCAGACATCATGTTGGTTCGGGCCCAAGAGAGCGACCTGACCCTTACCATAGGGGTGGATAAAGGAACCCCGGACTGGTTTATCGGTGACCCCAAGCGGCTGCGCCAGATTGTGATCAACCTGGTGGGAAATGCCATCAAATTTACCCATGAAGGGGGGGTGACCGTCTGGGTCAAGCCGGACCCCAACCTGCCTGACCAGCCTGGTGCCCTGCTTTTTTCTGTGGCAGATACCGGTATTGGCATCGCTGCGGAAAAGTTGGGCGCTGTCTTTGAGTCCTTTACCCAGGCGGATGCCTCTACTACCCGTGAGTTTGGTGGTACCGGGCTGGGGCTGGCTATCTCCCAACGCCTGGTCCAGTTGATGGGGGGGGATATCCGGGTTGAGAGTCAGTTGAAAAAGGGGAGCACCTTTCTTTTTACCGCCCACCTCCAAGTGACCAAGGCGCCAGTTGAAGAAAAACGCCACCTCACCTTGGGGCTGGAAGGCTCTCTGCAGGGGATGCGGATTTTGGTGGTGGACGAACACTCCGACAGCCGCCTGGTTCTGTCGCAAATGGTCACCCTGTTCAATGTGGAGGTGGCGCTGGTTTCGGATCTGCGGGAGGGGTTGGAGCTGATTGCTCAACAGGGCCATGGTAAAAAAAAGGTAGGGCTATTGATCTACGCCGTTCCCATGGGAGAGCCAGATGTCTTGGGGGCTATCAGGGGGTTTCGTCAGGCGTCAGGCCTTGAAAACCTTCCCGCCATTGCTGTCAGCTCCTATCAACAGGAGGGGGAGTTGGCGCGGGCCAGAGCGTTGGGGGTGGGGATGCTATTGAAACCCATTAAACGGGAAGAGTTGATGGAGTCTATTCAGTCGGTGTTGGAGCCCCGGAAAAAAACCCCACCAAAAGAATCAAAATCGGCACCTCTGCGGATTCTTCTGGTGGATGACTCAGAGGATAACATCCTGCTTATTCAGGTTTTTCTGAAAAAATCAGGATTCAAGCTGGACATTGCCAATAACGGTAAAGAGGCCGTTGATCGGGTTCAGTCCAGCAACTATGACCTGGTTCTCATGGACGTCCAGATGCCGATAATGGACGGCTATGAGGCGACCCGCACGATCCGAGCCTGGGAGGCCAAGAGAGGGCGTAAGCCGGTTCCGGTGATTGCTCTGACCGCGCATGCTTTTGCAGAGAATGAACGTCAGACCATGGAAGCCGGGTGTTCGGAACATCTGACCAAACCCATTACCAAGCCTCAGCTACTGGCCGCTATCGGTCGCTACCAAGTGCGTTGAGCAGACAGCTTTTTTTAGGGTCACCAGATCCAAGCTGGTGGTAAAAGCAGCACATAGAGTGTCAGGCCGCCAATCCAGGCTGATACGGTCCAATACGATCTAACCACTTTTTTTCTCCCTTTTTTAGGAGCCTCATCCTTCTTTTGTGAGCCATGAGAGCTCTCTTTTTCGCTGGAACTCAGCATCGAGTACGGAAACCGAACTTGAATACTCTGGGACCATCCTAAGAAGAGAAAACGCTCTTGCTCATCTATCTCCTTTGTTAATCCTATCGGCTCAAACGGTGTTGATAATTAGCTTGCATTTTCTATGCCTGTTTATTGAAAGCCTTGCTTTCTGGAGAGTTTGGTAGAATTTTGTCTTTCTGACATTCGGTAAATTGTGCCGAATCAGGGCTTTTTTTTCCTTACGTCAATATTTCAACAAAGCAAGTCAGCCGAGGAAAGATTTTATTATATTGCTGTAATTTAAGTATAAATTAAAAAATTTATTGGTTGGCATGGATATTGATTTACGTTAAGTGGAGAGCGTAGAGGTGAAAACCAGACAAAAAAATACAAGAGGAGAAGAGCGATGCGGAAAGTTGGAGAGGTGGGTTGTCAACAGTTGGCTTTGATCCGGAAATTTCCGCTTGTTTATGATGAACTGCTTGCCCGTTTGGAGTTGGATGGGCTGTCACTCCATGGCCCCAAGGATTCGGTACAGATTAAACGGTTTAATCGGGTTTTGGCTTTTTTTGTCTATCGGTTGAGTTTGGAGTCGTTGGAGCCCTTATGACCAACCTCAACCGGCTTACCCCTCATCATTGGAAAAAATGTCATCATATGCCGCAAAGGGGTTCTCCTCCTGAACCTCTATCTTCCCAGTTCCCAAACAGTGGGTGCACCCCTGTAAAAAAACAGTCTCAGCCGTATCCAGTTGGGTGGGCGGGGTTGTCTGATCGGAGATTTTTCCCGATCCTTTGCAAAAGGGGCATATCCATCCTGCATCCATTGGTGGTTTCCCTTGACTGTTTTTAAGATAAATTTACTTTATTTCAATGCGAAGGGAATGGGATAACCATTGGTTCCACCCCCAAACAATTCCAATGCTATGAAAATGACCCACTCCTGTCCAGTTCCACCCCGGTAGAATCGATGCTTAATCCGTTGAGTAGACAGAAAAATAGCTGTATTATTCTTCTGTTGTAAAATAATCAATTCCTCTCACGGACGGTGTTTGATATGACTCTCTCTGACAAGGCGCTCAAAACGTTGTTGCAACGCCGAAAGATCATCCAGGCTGGTGGAGGAGAGAGTAAAACAAAAACCCGCAATAAAAAGGGGATTCTTACCGCCCGTCAGCGGCTGGATGAACTGTTTCAACCGGGAACCTTCCAAGAACATGGTGCCCACATCCGCCACACTTGCACCCATTTTGGTATGGAAAAAAAGGAGATTGCCGCCGATGGTGTGGTGGTGGGGTGTGGGTTTGTTGAAGGCCGGCAGGTTGCTGCGGTCAGCCAGGACTTTACCTCCATGGCGGGAACCGTCGGCAAAATGCACGCCAGTAAAATTGTTTCCATCATGGAATATGCCCAGAAAATGGGTATTCCTGTTATCGCTTTCAAAGACTCCGGTGGTGCTAGAATTCAAGAAGGGGTCGATGCACTGTCAGGGTATGGTGCTATCTTCTTTCAAAACGTCAATCTTTCCGGGGTTGTACCTCAAATAGCGGTGATCTCTGGCCCGTGTGCTGGAGGGGCCGCCTATTCACCAGCCCTGATGGATTTTGTCGTCATGACCCAAAAAAACGCCCATATGTTTATCACCGGCCCCCAGGTGATCAAGGCGGTCTCCGGGACCGAATGTACCATGGATGAGGTGGGCAGTGCAGAGATGCACGCCAGCGTCAGTGGTAATGTGCATTTTCTAGCCGAAGATGATGAACATGCCATTCAAATTATCAAACATCTTCTTGACTTTCTTCCTTGTAACAACACCCAAGACCCACCCCACCGACCGGTCACGGAGCTCCATCTGGAGAACGACCCCGGCATCAACCGATTGATCCCCGAAAACCCCAAAGCTCCCATCGATATTTTACGCATTATCGAGCGCCTTGTCGACAAGGGAGACTTTCTGGAGATACACGCCTCTTTTGCCCGAAACATTGTCGTCGGTTTTGGGCGTCTTCATGGGATGGTAACCGGTATTGTTGCCAACCAATCAGCAGAAAAGGCCGGCTGCCTCGATATTGACGCCTCGGATAAAGCGGCTCGGTTTATCCGCTTTTGCAACGCCTTTAATATTCCGCTGGTCTCTTTGGTTGATGTGCCCGGCTTTTTGCCGGGAATCGAACAGGAGCGAGGTGGTATCATCCGCCATGGCGCCAAGCTGCTGTTTGCCTATGCCTCGGCGACCGTACCTAAAATTACCGTTATTCTGCGAAAAGCCTATGGTGGTGCCTATATCGCCATGAACTCTCCTGAGTTGGGGGCGGATGCGGTCTTTGCCTGGCCTACCGCCGAAATTGCCGTAATGGGGGCTGAGGGGGCGGTCAATATTCTTCACCGCAAGGAGTTGCAGGAGATGGAAAACAGTAAAGCGCGTACCGAAGAGCTGGCTCAGGCGTATCGAGATAACTTCTCATCTCCCTATCTGGCAGCCGCCAGAGGCTATCTTACCGATATCATCGAACCGGGTCAGACACGATCTGTTGTGGCGATGTCCCTGCAGGGCATGCTGCAAAAAAGGGAGTTGCGTCCCCATAAAAAACACGGAAACATTCCTCTGTAACGTCAAGTTTTGGATGATAACCAGGAGTTGAAACCATGGGACTGTCTAAACAGGGGGAGCAGCAGGAGTTGGAGAGCGACCCTCTTCCTTCTGGGCTGCCACGGCATCATCTGCTGCTTATTTCGGCGGCGGTCTATTCCGTGTCGGAGTCCCTTCAGGTAAAATCAGTTAAACGGGCTGTTCAGGTGGACTCTTCCTGGGCAAAACAGGGGCGGATGCAGCACCATGCCAAGTCTTACCATCGCTAGGGGTGTGGCGATAGAGTGATAAAAGGTTGCCCGTCAACTGTCCAGGGCTTGGTTTGCGTGAGTTGGACCTGCTGCCCTTGTGGTGACAAGAAGTGAGATAATTCGGAGGAGGGGTGAGGAGTCGTTATGGAGAATAAACTGAAAATTACGGTAGAGGGTGTCTCCTACGAAGTGCTTGTTGAGGATATCACCGGTACAGAGACCAAAGAAAAAAAACCAAGAAAGCCGATACGCAAGGTGACCTATACAGAGCATAACCTTCAGCCAGAGAGTGATGTAGAGCGGTTTTCTCCCCTCAATGGGGTGGTGGTCGATATTATGGTTGAAGAGGGGCAGAGGGTTGAAAAGGGGGCGGCTTTGATTGCTATTGAGGCGATGAAAATCATCAATACCCTCACCGCCCACCGTCGTGGTGTGGTCACCCAAATTGCTGTAGAAAAAGATCAGTCTGTTTTTTTGGGGCAGACACTGTTATCCATTCAATAAACGGTATCATACCTTTGGAGTATCTCCACCATGCTGAAGAACAACGAATATTTTGATGGTCAGGTTAAGTCCATCAGCTTTCAGACCGCAACCCTGCCGGCAACCATTGGGGTGATGGTGCCGGGGGAGTATGAGTTTGGTACGGAACAAAAAGAGACCATGACCGTTGTCAGTGGAGCCTTGACGGTTCAATTGCCGGGGGAGAAGGGGTGGCGTACCTACGGTGCCACTCAATCCTTTCAGGTTGAGGCCAACCAAAAATTTCAGCTGCAAGTGTTTGTCGATACAGCCTATCTCTGTACCTACGAATAGGATGGTTGGGGTGGGTTGGCGACTACCGATCGCAGCGCTTTACCCGCGGCCCAACCCGATGACCAGGCCCACTGTAGGTTGAACCCCCCCAGTTGGCCGGTCACATCCAATACCTCACCAATAAAATAGAGGCCGGCAACCCGTCGACTCTCCATGGTTTTGGAGGAGAGTTCCGCCGTATCCACCCCGCCTTTGGTGACCTCAGCCGTTCGATACCCCTCGGTTCCCCCTGGGGTGATCTGCCACCTGTTTACCCGATCAGCCCACTGCTGTATTTGCTGTTTGGAGAGCTCTCCAATTCGTTTGTGGGGGTGTTCTCCCTGTTGACCAATCCATTGGGCCAGACGTCTGGGCAGCAGGGTGTTTAAAAGGGATGGCACACTCTGCTTGGGGTTGTGGGATTTTTGAGCGATGAGATGATCGAAAAAAGAGAGGTGTGGGAGCAGGTTGATCTGGATGGATCTCCCCGACTGCCAATAAGATGAGATCTGTAAAATAGCTGGACCACTCAAACCACGATGGGTGAACAGCAGCGCTTCCTGAAAGGAAATTTCCTCATCAAGGGAGACAATTACATCCAGGGAGATCCCAGCCAGAGCGTTCAATTGAGGGTAGCTTTTTTCTTCTAAAGTAAAGGGAACCAGGGCTGGTTGAGGTGGATGGACGGCGTGACCAAACTGTTTGGCCAAGGTATACCCTAAACCGGTCGCACCCAATTTAGGAAAAGAGCGGCCACCGGTTGCAACCACCAACGCACCAGAAAGATAAGTGCCCTGATTGGTCGCAACCAGAAAGCCTTCGCCCTGCCTCTTGACCCCGTTAACCTGACAGGCTAATTGCCACTTAACACCGGAACGTTCACACTGATCGACAAGAAGTTGTACTACCTGGCGGGCTGAGTTGTCACAAAAGAGCTGTCCCTCTTTTTTTTCGCTAAAGGCAATGTGATGCTGTTCCAATAGAGCGATAAAATCCCAGGGAGTAAAGGCGTGGAGGGCAGAGAGGCAAAATTTGGGGTTGTGTGAGAGGTAGTTATCCATGCTGCTATGCAGGTTGGTAAAATTGCACCTTCCACCTCCAGAAATCAGAATTTTTCTCCCAGGTTTTGGGCTGTGGTCAACAACCAGTACTCGCAGCCCTCTTTGAGCGGCCTCCAGGGCACACATCAATCCAGAGGCCCCGGCCCCGATAATAATGGCATCCCATGGTGGTGAGGATTTAGCGTGATGGGTCACAGCAGAGCCAAACTACTGGGGGGAATCAATGATGGAAAAACCGGCCGGGATGGCAAAAGGGGGAGCGTTGGCATCTGCTGGATGGAGATGCCATTTTTTAAGAATAAATCGGAGGGTCATGCTCTCTTTGGGAAGCGTGATCGCCAGTTCAGTTGGTAAGGGGGGGGCTGACTCTAATGGTGGTGTGGCCCAACGATATCGACCAACATAAGGGCTGTCTGACTGGCTTGCTCCCTGCCACCGTTCCAACAGGTAGCCGTTGGCAGGGTCTATCATCAGCCGTTCACCCTGTTGTGTGGTTGATTGGACACCTTTGGCAGTAAGGGTTGGCAAGCCATCAAGAGGTGCTGCTTTCGCCATGAAAAAATGGTACAGATGGTGTGGATTCAGGCGATATCCGGTCAGGTAGTGCATACCCGCCATGGTGGCGGGGACCCGAATAATCTCCCGTTTGTCTGGTTTGATTAACTGAAGCCACTGCGGGTCCATCAGCAGGTGAAAGGCAACCTGTTGAAAGGGGCCAAAGATTCTGAAGCGTAAAGAGCTGTTTGGACGGCTTTCAATCTCAATCCGATTGCGCCGCCCTTCCTCTTCATGGTCAATATCCAAGATTCCTTGGATCTGCCAGCTAGAGGAGAGCTGGCGTCGCTGTTCCTGATCTGTGCGATAGGTTGCCTTTATCTCTTCGGGAATCAAGGGTGTCAGATTATTTTGGGGGGTAAGAGAGGTGGAGCAGCCACTCAGGAAGAGGAGAGCCAGAACCCGTGAGATGAGAGGAGAAAATCCTAAAGGCCGCAGAGGCTGTTTCATCTCGTGGTACCCTCTTTTTACTGGGTCATTTTTTTAATTTTTTCTTGAAGCTTCTGGTTCTCTGGCCCCAACTCCAAGGCTTTTTTCCAGACCTCCAAAGCTCTCTTTTTCTCTCCCAGGGCCATCAATACATCTCCAAGATGTTCATGGATGGTTGGGTCTGAGGGTTCCAGCTGTACCGCTTTTTGCATCTGGTTGAGAGACTCTTTGTACTCTTTGAGTCGATAGAGAACCCAGCCCAAGCTATCGCTGACAAAGCCATCGTCGGGAGCAAGCTTGGCAGCTCTTTCGAGTAGTTTGCGGGACTCTTTGAGGTAGATGTTTTTTTCTGCCCAGGTATAGCCAAGGTAGTTTAACGCATGGGCATCGTTAGGGTTTTTCTCAACATAATGACGCAGATCCTGCTCGGCTTCATTCCATCGGCCCAGTTTATCGTAGGCCATGGCTCGATTGAAGCGCAAATCACTGTTTTCTGGTTCAATATCCAACCCCTTGCTGGTGACCCGAACCACATCTTCGTACTGTTTTACCTGAAGTTGGATAAGAGAGAGCGCCTTGATAAACTCAACTTTTTGGGGAAATTTCGTAACCAGATTCTCTACCCGCTCTATGGCGGAAGCGGTCCGATCGGTCAATGTTTCGATGTGAGCCAGACGCAGTTGAGCTTCGGGGTAGAAGGGCTCACCCGATGCGATTTTCAGGTAGGTGGCTTCAGACTTTTCGGGCTGATTTAAAAACTCCTGGGTCTGACCAATATAGTATTGAACCGTGCTGTTGCTGGGTTCGGTGGCTTCTGCCAGTCGCAACTCTTGCAGGGCCTCTTCGTAGTTGCGTTCACTCAGGAGTATCAGTCCGGTAGTCAGGCGAGCCTGTATATTGCCAGGGGCCAGGTTGGAGATGGTTCGAAACTCTTCCAGTGCCCCTCCCCGGTTGTTCTGGTTCAGCAGCAAGCGCCCTAAACGGCTATGGATCGCCTTGTTTTCGGGATGGTCCGACAGATAGTCCCGATAGACCTTTTCGGACTCATCGGGCCGGTTTAGCTTTTGCAAAACCACACCCAAAGCCAAAACCGGTTGGATTTTATCGGCAGCCAACTCGTGGGATCGGTAGAAGGCTTTGGTGGCCTCTTCCAACTCTGACATGGAGGCCAACGCCCTACCCAGGGTAAGGTAGGCTTTCCAGCCCAGCTTGGCATCTTGGAACAGGGGTGTCAGGGTCTCCAGTACCCTGTTTTTTTGGTTAAGATGACCATAAACCTGGGCCAGAAGCAGACGAACCGTTGCATTGTTACCATCTTGGTTGAGCATGGTTTCGTAGTGCAGAGCGGCTTCGGAATAGTTTTTTTGGGCCGTTAACAGGCTGGTGAGTAACATGCGGGACTTCATGCGTTTGGGGTCCAGCTTGATGATCTCACGACTATAGGCGATGGCCTCATCTATTTTTCCCTGTTGGACAGCCAGATGAGAGGCAAATACCCGTGCTTCGATGGCACTTTTATCTAACTTGATAACCTGCTCAAAAGCCTCCTCAGCCTCTTCCCACTGCTGTTCCCGGACGTAGAGCTGACCAAGAAGGTAGAACAAAAAAGCCTGTTCATCATCCAGAGCCTGGACACGTTTGCTGGTTGAAGAGGGGCCAAAAACAGGGTTGCTGATAGCGGAAGGGGGGGTGTTCAGGCAAGAGGCCAGCAAAACCCCCAGGAGACCAATAAGCCAGATCGCACGAAGCCGATGCACAAAACCTTGAGTGCGGTACCATGTGGGATTTTCCAATGTCATGCCTTGAATCAACTCCAAAATGCTAGCAGCCAGTCAATGGGGGTTGAGAGGAAGCGGGATCATTTTTCTTGCCCGGCTGGTTTTGTATCGTCATAAAATAGAGAAGAGGGTAGCCTCTGTCCAGTTGTTTGGCAAAAGATCACATTAAAAAAAACGTCAAACTTTCGTGGGGTCAGGACTCTTTGAGTTTGGCTAAAAGGGTCTCCATGTCCAGTTTGTACATGCGGACCACATCTGGCAGGGTATCAACCTGTGAAGCGATACAGGAGCCACAGTCGATTCCATGGCTGGATAAAATCTCTCCCAGCTTAGGCCACTCAACAAGGAGTTGGGCCATATTCTTTTTTAGGTCTACCGTTTCCATCGTCTCTCATCCAGTCCGTAAGTAATTCATACCATGGGCATTTGGGGTAAAGCGACGCTTTCAATAAAAGTGACCATAAATGAGCCTCTATGGTTGCACAGTTTTGATTGTTTTGCTATGTTACCTTTTTTTTTACCTCTCATCCAGACAATTTTCCATGCTGTTGTCTGTTTGACGCCATACGCTATCTTTATACTTATGACTGTCGCATTGTAGGAGAAGTCTCGTGTCTAAAAAATGTATTCTGGGCGGGAAAGCCCCCCAATTCGGTAACAAAGTTTCCCACTCCCATCGTAAAACACGGCGGAAGTGGCTTGTTAATGTTCAGTCAAAGAACCTCTATAGTCTGGCTCTTGGTAAGTATGTTCGTGTGGCACTGCCAGCCAACATGATCCGCACTGTCGACCGAGCCGGTGGTTTGGATAACTATTTGTTGGCCTGCTCGGATGAGAGCCTGAACGGTCCTTTGCGTCGCATCCAAGATAGGGTTCGTAGCAAGCAGGCGCAAGCAGCCGCTTAAAGTCTCTTCCCTTTTCTGTAGGGGGTTGGACAAAAAAAACCGCCGGTTCTGTGAACCGGCGGTTTTTTTTGTCCACTCAGGAAAAAAATCTCATCCAATAGCCTCTTCCGATAAAAAGGTCGCCATCAATCGATGGCCAGGGCTAAAGGAGAGGGAGCCATGTTTCAGTAGATCTTCATCATAACGGCTGTTGCCATCCGGTTTGATTTTTTCACCCATCATGGCAAAAGGGACCGGGTCTGAATTATGGGTTTTGGTCGCAACCGGTGTGGGATGGTCCGGCAGAGCCGCGGCCCGGAAAGGGCCTCGCTCGGCCAGAGCATCCAGGACAGGGCCAACCAGTAGCCGGTCAAAATCCTCGATGGCTTGGATCTTATAGTCCAACCGTCCCGCGTGGCCCGCCTCATCTGGTGACTCGACATGAACAAACAGAATGTCATGCCGTCTAAGCCCCTCCAGACAGGCCTCGGCTTTGCCTCGGTAGTTGGTATCAATCCAGCCTGTTGCACCGTCAACACGGATGGACTCAAAACCGATATTGGCGGCAATGCCGTGCATCAGGTCGACAGCAGAAATCATGCCGCCAGATTTTCCATAGAGATCGTTGAAGAGAGAGAGTCGGGGGCGGCGACCCTGACCCCAGAGCCAGATGCTGTTGGCGGTTTTCTCTCCCGCTCTGGCCCGTTGGAAGTTGACTGGGTGGTCGGAGAGAATTTTTTGTGACTCCCGCATCAAATGGGCGATAGGCTGGGCGTCGGCACCTGTTGGCAGGTGGCCTGCTATGGGGCGGTCTGAAATATCGTGGGGCGCGGTGGTGGTTAAGGATTCCCGACCCCCCTTCCAGACCAACAGGTGACGATAGCTGACACCGGGATGGAAGCGGAAGGTCTCCGATCCCAGTTTTTCATCGATAAAGTGGATGATCTCCGAGGCCTCCGCCGTGGTGATATGGCCGGCGGAAAAGTCGCCCATCACGTTGAAGTTGTCTGCCAGGTTGACCAAATTACAGCGAAAAGCCAGATCATCCTCCGCCAACTCAACGCCCATGGCACCGGCCTCAAGAGGGCTTCGGCCCGTATAGCTCTGGGTGACGTCATAGCCCAAAACACCCAGATTGGCTACATCGCTTCCCGGATAGAACCCATCCGGGGTGTTCAAAGACCAGCCACCAATCCCCTCCCGGACCATTCGGTCCAGGTTGGGGGTGTTGGCAGCCATCAGCGGGGTTTTCCCGTTTAGCTCCGGCATGGGGCTGTCGCTCATGCCATCACCAAGAAAGATGACGTATTTCATGTCATGGCTCCCGGCGTTCCCGCCACAGCAGTTTGAGACTAGAGAAGATCCTTAACAACATCTCTTTCACTTCGAAGCTCATTGAGAACAGCATTAAATTTTTGTTGGGCAAAGGGGGACATTTTCAACCCCTCTACGACGGTTCTGCCCCCTTGTCCGTCACTTCTGAGGGGGTAGCCAAAGATCAACCCCTCATCGACCCCATATTGACCATCGGATCGGATGGCGGCAGAAAACCAATCATTGGCGGGTGTTTTGTTTTCGAAGGAGATGACGTGGTCCAGGGCAGCATTGGCTGCAGAGGCCGCACTGGAGGCGCCACGAGCCTTGATGACGGCAGCTCCACGATTTTGGATGGTTTCGACAAAGGTGTTTTGCAACCAGGATTGGTCGGTAATGACCTCCGTGGCTGGTTTGCCGCCAATGAGGGCGTTTTCAAAGTCGGGATATTGATTGTTGGAGTGGTTACCCCAAACGACCATGTTGGTTACCTGAGAGACCGGTTTGCCCGCTTTGCTGGCCAGCATGCTTTGGGAGCGGTTTTGGTCCAGCCGCATCATGGCCGAAAAACGGTCATTGGGCACATCGCTGTTGCTCATGGCAATCAGGCAGTTGGTGTTGCACGGGTTGCCGACAACCATGACACGTACATCATCTGCTCCCCGGTTGAGCGCTTTTCCCTGGCCGACAAAAATAGGTCCGTTGGCTTGGATGAGGTCGGATCGCTCCATACCGGGTCCCCGAGGGCGAGAACCAACCAGCCAGGCCCAGCTTACTCCGTCGAAAGCGACCTCGGGATCATCGGTGCAGATGACGTTGGTCAGCAGGGGGAATGCACAATCATCCAGCTCCATGGCGACACCTTCCAGGGCGCCCATAGCGGGGGGGATCTCCAACAATTGAAGTTGAACCGGACGGTCACCAAAAACAGCCCCCGAGGCAATACGAAACAGCATGCTGTAGGTGATTTGTCCTGCGGCTCCAGTGACGGCGACACGAATAGGATTGGCCATATACTACCCTCCACTTTTTAAGTAATAATGAAATGAATGGTGTACTTTGACCTAGTGTGTGCTAAATCGCAACTGCTAGCTGTACATTTTTGGATGAAATTCAACGTTTTTTCTTTTTCAGCGCCTTTTTTATCCGTTTTTCTGCCCTGTTTACCCGACCGGAAAGATAGATGTCCAGCAGCCCGGCATCGAAGAGATCACGCCAAAATTTGCCACGTTGTTGGAGGGTTGAAAAAGAGGGTGCGGTTTTTTTTCGCCAATGGGCAAACCAGTTGGCCAGTTCTCCAAGATTGTCTGGTAGTTCTCTCTCCAGTTTGCGCCTCAACCAACCTGCCAGGGCCGGTCCTCTGCCTGCGGTGGAGATGGCTATGATGAAAGGCGGTTTTTTGACCACAGCCGGCCAGATGAAGGAGCAAAACTGGGGTTGATCAACGGTGTTGAGAAAAATGTGACGCGCCTGACATAGGGAAAAAAGCTGCTGATTGATACTTTTCTCTTCCAGGGTGCTGACCACCAACCAGACATCATCCAACTGTTGGGGTTGGAGTGGGCCGGAAATCCAGGTAATCTGTTGGGCCAAATCAGAGGGCCACCGTTTGGGATCTGCGGCCATAACCCGCAGCTCGGCCCCAGCTTCCATCAGTACCCGCCCTTTGGTGATGGCCTCCTGATTATCCCCCAGCATCAGGCAGGGGCGGTTGGTCAGTTGTAAAAATTGTGGGATAACAGTCAGAGCCATAATAGGTTTTTCCATACCAATAATTGAGGATATCAGAGTTTCCTGATACGATGGAGCAGGTAAAAAACAAGATGAAACAGCCCACCCCACTGGATGTAAGAGGACTGGCCCCGCCAGATCCCATGGTTAAAATACTGGAAGCCACCGCAACTTTGCAACCCGGTGCCACCCTGACCGTTCTACACAGCCGGGTTCCGGCCTTGCTCTATCCTCGACTGGCGGAGAGAGGCCTGCTGGTTGAAACCGTTGAGGAGGAGGGGCTTGTACGGCTAACCATCCAACGACCCCCAAACCCAGGCTGAGTGCCTTTTTGTATTAAAAAGAGAGAGATGAAGGTGAATGATTCATGACCGAAGATGAGGTGATCCAGCGCATTGGTCAATTGACTAGAGCGTACTATCAGGATGATCAATACTCCTGTGCAGAGGCTATGGTCAAGGCTTTTGCCGAGGTGTTCAGGCCGGACATAACCGACAGCCAGTCTCTGGTGAGGTTGGCTACCCCTTTCAATGGGGGCTTTTCAGAACTGCAGCAGACCTGCGGTGTGTTGACCGCCGGTCTGATGGCGATTGGCTTGGTGGCTGGTCGGGAAAAACCGGGTGATGAGGAGGCCAAAGAGGAGGCCTACACCCTGACCCAGGTTTACCATAACCGCTTTATGGCTGCCGTCGGTACCGACTCCTGTAAGGCGTTGCTGGTTCGTTGGCAGGATCAGGGGGAGGGAAAGTGCCGCTGTAAGGATCACACTGTCGAGATGAGTCAGATGTTGGCCAAGACCATCTTGCAGATGGGGTTTCATGAGCTGACCCTGGATGAAGAGATATAAACACGACCTGCCACAGTTTCCTGCCCTCTTGGTGACGCTTGTTATTAAAGAGATGGACCGGTAGAGGGGATTTGGTTTAGAATGAGGGGAAGAGTAGCGACGGCCGGTTGGTTGGCGGGGCTTTAAGCTGAAACCGGGTCTATCTGATCCATTTTTTTCTCTGAGGATGAGTGCTTTATGGCAACCTTTATCAATAAATTGAAACCCGGAAAAAAAGAGGTCAAGACAGCCGGTGCAGAGGTTGCTGCCGGTGGAAATCTTTCTCAGACCCACCCCAAATTAGAGCCTAAACAGGTTGTTGCGCTCCCTAATGTTCTCACACCCATCCAGATCAGCTCTCAGGGGTTGTCCTGTGACATCACCTACCAATCAGATCCGAGCAGCTATCGGGTTGTTCTGAAATCCAACAAGAAAATGGTCTCCGACGAGCAGATCACCCCCACGGACCGCAAGAAAAAAGCGGTGACCGATTTTATGTTCAAAGGGCTGATCGGCATCCATTTTCACCCCTCAGGCATGTTGCTGGCTCTCGATCAAGAGGAGAATTTTCGGGGTGAGGCCCGCACCAACCAACCTCCCGCCGTTATTCTCTCTGCTCCGTATCCAGCCGGAGAGGAGGGGGTTAACAGTCAACGGTTTGCCAATCTGGATCTCACCTTGTGTTCTGAGGAAAATCCTCTGCTGATCGCCCCCAACCATGGCAAGTTTCATATGTTGGTCAAGCCGGTCAAGGGGGAGTCCAATCAATGGGGGCTCTATCTCTCCAACCCTAAAGGGTACATCCGTGAGGATAGCCCGCCGGTTCTCTTCCTGGAGCCTTCAAAAAGTGTCATCATAGATCGACAGTTTTTCACCAGCCGGGCCTCCTCCGGTGATGGGGGAATTGATGCCCGAAATTGGAACAAGGCCATCATCGATCCGGTCATGGTACGGTTGGTGGTGGATGAGGCGTCCCAGTTGATGGTTGAGGATATGTTTACCGTCTCTGGTCTGACCCTTCTTTTGGAGGATGGCAAACCCATAGCCTTGGGGGCGGCGGGTATTCGCAGTGCCCAGCAGGATGCTGCCCATAAAAAGCAGTTTGCCGATATGCTGCTCGCCGTCAGAAAAGAGACCCAGGATGAGGGGAATGAGCGTGGCATGGAGCATGCCTTGCTCAAGGATAGAAAACGGGTTTTGGCTGAGGTCAGAAAGGAGATTAAAAAGGTCAATCAGGATGGGGTCTCCAAACTGGCTTTGGAGTTAGCCGTCAAAGAGGTGCTGGCCCCCTTCTATGGTGGTGCCGGTGGAAGTGATTCTGCCATGACCGTCTCCCACCAGACTGTCAGCCTGCTCAACGCCGTCTCTGGTGAGATTGTTGGCTGGATAGAGGCCGATACCAGCCGGGCTTTGGCTGTTTCTGCTGTCGAAAAGGCCATTGAACAGTCTGCACCACTGCTACCCCGTGACGGTTTGGAAGAGGTGATGTCTCTGGAGTTACCCTCGGTTCAAGCCAACACCCTTGGGGGGAATAACAGTCTGTTTGGCAGTCTGGTCTCCAATGCCAAAAAAAATCTGACGGGCAAAAAGTTTGTTCGTGATATCAGGCAGATATCCAAGGACCTTCAGGCCTGTGAAGATAAGGAGCAGCAGCAGCAGATTGTTCAAAAGCTCGATGCCCTGGTTCGAAAAATGGTCCATGGCGTATTCGAAAAGACGCTGGTCAGCATTGCCGTCAAGGGTCACCTGATTCAGACCGAGAAAGAGCGCCGGGAGGCCATGGGCTATGAACTTAAACAGGTTATTGAGGCCCCTCTGACCAGCCACGAGTTGGAAAATGTTCTCAAACGCTACGACTCCTATGCTCTTTTTATGGATCGGAGCTTTGATGATCGTCTGGAGCGCCCCTTGGATGCCCTTATTCAGGACTTTCAGCACGGTGCCAATGACGATCAAGAGCGCAGCGTCTCCTCCAAGCCCTACCTCACCTACCTGATCGCCCTGCGGGCTTCCGGCGGGAAAATCAGTGCCAAAAGTGATAATACTCCGGCGGTCTCCAGTCTCCAGAGCCTGCCGGATGCCATTCCGGATATTTCCGTCCTGCAACCGGACCCTGCCGAACCCAGAGCGTTGGTTCGGATTATCCATCGAGAAGGTGTGTTGCTGGAGTCTTCATTCAACCTGGCTCCCCGACCGCTACATGTTCCCGACGAGGTGCCCAACGGCCTCTGGTTTGCCGTAGAGGATCTCTCTAAATTTATCATGGGCTACTATCTGACGGGAGAGTCGGCTCAAGCGAAAGATCGGCGGCAGAGCCAGGCTATCATTATTGCGTTGACTACCCAGATTTTACTGAAAATTGCCAACTTTTTCCGTGACTACCACAAAATGCCAACCTCTGATGAGTGGGAGGGGATCGCTGAGGTTATCGGTCGAAGCAATCTGTTGCTGGAGACTGTGATTGGGGCCAACCCGGAAGATGAATTTTTGGAGATGCACAAAAGACCCGGACATCTCTCTGAAGACCCGCTGAACATCAAGCATGAGCTGCGGCGTATTATTGTTGAGTTGGAGAAGGACGGAATAGTTGACTTAGGCTCCTATCGATTTAAACAGCGGGTTCGCTCGTTTGCAGTTTCCGGGGCGGGAGAGGGAAGCCGGGTACTGCTACCCATCAAAATGTTGGCCAAGGGTGGGGTTTTCCTCATTCGGTCCAAGTATAACGATGTGACGTTTGAAAAATCGGTTCGTCTCAACCAAGACGATGATGAGGGGGTTACCAGCGTATTGATGAAGTCACCCCATGAGGATGATTTTACGCTGCAGACCAAAAAGGTGGTGACCAAGCGGTTGAGCAAGGCGGCTCTTTACAAGTTGGTCCATGCCATGCCTTTTTTCTCGCAATTTTCCATCTACGAAAAGACCAAGATTTCTGAGTACGATACCAGTTTCAAGCTCTACCACAAAGGGGATATCGTCCTGCGCCAGGAGAGCCAGGATATCGCCTTTTTTGTGGTGATCAAAGGCCATGTCAGGGCATTGAAGCGTGGGTCGGATTTAACCAAATATGGACCGGGAGAGATGTTCGGTGAAATGGCTTTTCTGACCAACCGCCCCCAGGTTATGACGGTAGAAACCCTGACCAATGTGTTGGTGTTGCGGGTGGATCAGGAGATGTTTGCCCAGTTGGGACCCGAGAGCCGGGAAAAGTTTAAAAACCACATTATCGATCGGCAGGTTCGCAGTCTGGCCGAGGCGACCAACAGCATGCAGACAAAAAGTCAGAATTGGGGTGATGAGGCTCCAAAATCGACCACGGTTAAACCTCCATCCCACACCAACATAGAGGGGGAAGTGGCGAAGATTGAGCGTGAAAAAGCCGTTGAGATGATTGATAACTTAACCTTTTTTGACCAATTTTCCACCTTTGAAAAGCGTCGGATTATCGCCTTTTTCACCAGCTTTAGAAGCTATAAACCCAACGGCGAGATTATTCGGGAGGGGATGACAGACAACTCTTTTTTCATTCTAATCGAGGGAGAGGTTCAGGTCATCAAAGGGGAGTCGACCATTATCGTCAGCTTTGGCCCTGGAGAATTTTTTGGCGAGATGGCCTTTCTAACCAACGAGGCCCGTACCACCAGTGTTCGAAGCAAGGGGGATGTACTGGCCTTGCGGTTGGACTCCAAGTTGATCGACCGGCTTGGACCGGAGATTCGGGAAAAAATCAAAGACCAGTTTATTACCAAGTTGACCGATAGGCTGGTGAAGACATTGAGCCTTTTGTCGCAGTGAGTGTTGGTGTCTGAAAAAAACAGCTGGGTGTGTCAAGCTTCTGGCGATGGCTGGCAGGGGTTGGGGTTGGTGTGAGTTGGTGTGCCTCTTTCTTGTTGAAAGATAAGTAAAAAATATTTTGGCCTGTTTGGTGCTGTAGTTTCTCCAATGTTCTTTTTTCATTGGAGTGCTGCCGATGTTGGATCCCGCTTTAGCCACCCAGATACTTACCCGGCCAAACCCATTAGTCAGGGTTGCAAGAGCAGGCAATCTTTCCGATGCCATGAGCAAAAACAGAAACAACCGTATAGAAGATCGTACCTTTGAGATGGTTCTGGGGCAGATCGAACGGCAGATGCAACTCCGTCGGAGTGGTGCTGTTCCTGGCCTCTGATGGTCTGGGATTTGTCCCAATTTGGTTTAGAATCTCTATTTTATGACGGCAACCAATGGCAAGAGATGATGCAGGCTCATGAGACAAGCCCAAACGACATTTCAGATCAGCACATCCGGACAGAGGCTCTATGAGATCACCGATGAGGTGAAAAGGTGGCTAGCTAAAGAGCCAGTAGGGATAGGGATTGTCACCCTGTTTTGCTGTCACACATCAGCCAGTTTAACCATTCAGGAAAATGCCGACTCGGACGTATTGCGGGATCTACAGCAATTCTACTCTCGTCTGGTGCCCGAAAACGCCTCTTGGTATCGGCACACCTGTGAAGGGCCGGATGATATGCCGGCCCATATCAAGGGGAGTTTGACCGATGTCTCCCTCTCCATTCCGGTCACGGATGGAGGGATGGTTTTGGGGGTCTGGCAGGGGATCTATCTTTTTGAACATCGGCTCAGGCCGCATAGCCGCAAGGTGGTTGCCCACTACCAGGGAGTGTGATTGTCCTTAGCAGGTTAGTTCGATCATGGTCTCATCGTCACTCTGCTCCCGACCAGAACGGTAGTCATCCAGCGCTTTTTTGAGGGTATCCAGGGGGGCGTGGTGTTGGATCATCTCCGAAATTTTCTTCTCAAATTTTTCTGGCCCCAACATCTCCTCTTCACTGTTTTTCTCCTCCACAAAACCATCGGTATAGGCAAAAATACGGTCACCGGGCCTGACGTTAATCTGTGTGCCGGGTTTGTCTGGTTGGTTGAGTATGCCACGGGCAAAGTGGCTTGATGTTACCCGTTCTACCAGGGCTTCATCCCGAAAAATTAGAATGTCAGGAAGGCTGCAGTTCCAGACGGTCAGACGGTTTTTTTCTCGGTTAAGCTCCAGAAATCCAGCTGCCATGAACATGCCTGATGGGGTTTTTTGGTAGAGTTTCTGGTTGATTTCAGTCAAAATTTCCTGCCCGGAAAACCCTTTGCGGGTCATGGCATAGAAGATATCCGATGTGACCGGCCCCCCAATGGCAGCCGGTAAGCCGTGACCGGTAAAATCTCCCAGGAGAACATGCTGTGTTTTGTCGGGTCGCAGGGCAGAGAGAATCATATCTCCACACATGGTTTCCACCGGGTTGAGCAGGGTTTTTAGATGGGTGGGGTTGTACCATAACGAGTCACGCATCCGTGTGATAATCTCTTCGATAAACAGTTTTTCAGCATTGAGCCGATCCCGATGGGAGCGGACCTCTTTATGGGTAAATTTTTGGTCTAGAAGCAGCCTGACCCGCTGGAGAAGCACCGCCCAGTTAATGGGTTTGGCAATGTACTCCTGTGCACCTGCCTCAAAGGCGGCATTGACATGATCCTCGCCATCCAAGGCAGTGATCATAATCACCGGGGTCTCTTCGCCCAGAGGGTGACTCTTGATCAACTGACAGGTCTGCAACCCACCCATAACCGGCATGACCCCATCCAGCAGGACAAGGTCGGGACTGTAGGCCTTGAAAAGAGTGACCGCCTCTTTGCCATCGACAGCGGTCATCACCCGATAGTCACAAGACTCCAAAGTGGCGGCCAGGGCCTCCAGCATAAACTGGTCATCATCGGCGATGAGAATGAGGGAGGATCTGTTTTCTCGAATAGCGCTCATAAAGAGGATGATCCATCATCTGGGTTGGTAATTCAATAGAAAGAGCGGTGTTGGCACTGTTCTGCTTGAAGAAGCTACCGTATCGAATCAAGACCATATTTTTCCGTATAGCCTCTGGGGGTCACCATAACTCCTTCTTTAATAAAGCTTTGGGAGTTGCCTATCAGGAGAGTGGTCTGCATGCCGATCTCCAGAGTGGTCATCTGGGCCAGATTGGTGAGGAGGGTCCTCTCTTTATCCCGAAAAGCGGCATTGACCACGGCGACCGGTGTTTCGGGGCTGCGATGGGAGAGAAAAATTCGTTGAGCCTCCAAAATATGTTGAACCCGCTTGCCGCTCTTGGGGTTATAGAGGGCGGTGACAAAGTCGGCTTGAGCAGCGGCCTCCAGCCGTTTTTCTATGACCGACCAGGGGGTCATCAGGTCGGAGAGGGAGATGGCGCAAAAGTCATGGGTTAACGGAGCGCCAACCAGAGAGGCGCAGGCGCTCAGAGCGGTAATGCCGGGGATTACCTCGACTTCGATCCCCTCTCGTGGGTTCCAACCGGCGTGCAGAAGCACCTCATAGGCGGGACCAGCCATACCATAGATACCCACATCACCAGAAGAGATAAGGGCAACCCGCTCTCCCGACATCGCCAGTTGGCAGGCCTGGGTACAGCGCTCCAACTCCTGACGCATACGGCTCCCCATAATCTGTTTGTCGGCAATCAGCTCTTCAATCAATTGAAGATAGGTTTTATAACCCACCACCACCTGTGCCTCTTCAATGGCCTCCAAGGCTCGGCCGGTCATGGTCTTTTGGCTACCGGGACCGATGCTGATCAGATAGAGTTTTCCCTGGGGGTTGTTCATGGTGTCATCTTTCCATGGGGGTGCTGGGTTGGGTAGGGGTGAGGGCCAGAGAGATGGTGGCATTTTTTTGGTCGGAACCTTTGAAAGGATATTTTTCAACCAAAAGGTCGCTGGCATCGGTCTTTGCCGCCAACAGAGCGGCAGCCTCTGAAACCGAGGGAGTTCCGGTATAACGACGCACTGTCTCTGAGGGGTTGGGGGTTGACACCGTGGCCAACTGGCTGGCCGGATAGAGTATCAGTTCTCTGTTTAACTGATCGGCTAATGCCAACATACCCACCTCATCCCCCTTGATATCGATGGTGGCCAAAGATTGTATATCCTCAACCTGAAGGTGGTATAGGGCCAGGGCCTGCTCCAGTGCCTGTTGGATGGTGGCCAGGGAGGTGCCTCGATCACACCCCAGCCCGACACAAAAGGGGCGGCCCTGTCCTTTGGGGGGGCGATAGACCACCAGGGACTCTGGCCACCGGGCGGCTATCTCTGGGGGGATGGGCTGGTGGGTTATCCATAACAGGGCTTTGTGCTGGCTTGGGTCTGCTTGTGCCACGTCGTCGAGGAGGATCAGGTTGTTGGCCAGGGGGGTGAAAGGGGTTTTCCACCGTGGAGTGCCGCACTCTTGAACAATGGCAACCGGCAGGCCATTGACCACCTGGGCTGCCGTGCGGATTAAGCTGTGGGGGTCTGCTTCAATCTGCCAGCCCAGCTCTCTGCCCAGAAGGTCCACTGCCAGGGTACCGATGCTGTCGGAGGCGGTGGTGATAACGGGCAGTGCGCCGAGAATCTGGGCAACCTCTTGGGCATATTGGTTGGCGCCGCCCAAATGGCCAGAGAGAACAGGGATGACAAAACGGGCCATCTCATCAATGGCAAGGATAGCCGGATCTTCCCGCTTGGAGCGCAAATAGGGGGCAGAGAGTCGGACGACAGCCCCCAGAGCGCAAAAAAAACAGAGGGGGCTATGGTTCTCCAGCAATGTCTGAATATGTCCTCGTAACGGAGGGTCTATGGGGTTGAAAGGGGTCTGCAACGCTTCACCCCAAGGGTTGAGGATAAACAGTTCGGCATCGGGCCACGCGTTAGCCAGCCGGGCGGCGTGTTGGGCGCCCCGACGGGTAATGGCGATTAAGGCGGGTTTCATTCTCGGTTTCCCAGGTTGGCCTCGCCATCGTTACAGTGGATGATCATTAAAGAGAGATAGTTGACATCCTCCCCCCTCAACAGATTCACATCGGTAATCAGCCGCTCATCAGGAGAGCCGGCCCGTTCGACAAAGACCGCTTTATGGCTTAATTGACGGGTCTCAAGGAGGGATAACACTTTGTCGAGAACCGGTCTGATTTTGAGAAGGACGACTGTCTCAAAGTCGGTCAACAGGGTATCGATTCGTGCCATACCCACCGTGGCGGGAACAATCGCCAGGGTTTGATCTCCCTCACACAACCCTTTTTGGTGGAGAGCGGCACCAGCCAGGGGAGATGAGACACCGGGAATAATCTCCACCATCACCTGAGGGTCCATGGCCAGGATGGTCCGTTGCAGATGACCAAAGGTAGCAAAAAAAGAGGCGTCACCTTCAATAAGAAAGACAACGTCCAACCCCTTGTTGAGGGTGGCAAGCACCTTCTGAGCCGCTATCGACCAGTTACGTGCCAGGATAACGGCATCACGGGTCATGGGAAAATCCAGGGGGAGGGTGCATGAAGGTGGGGTGAGGCCGGCCCGCTCGACAATGGCACGGGCATAGCCACCCCCCTCTTTTCGGCTGATGGGCCAAGCCCAACAGGGGGCGCTCTTCAAGGCGTCCCAGGCCCGTCGGGTAATCAATCCCGGATCACCCGGACCCAAGGAGGCGGCAATCAGCCGGCCCTGTTTGGTTGTATGGTTTGCCGTATTCATGCTCCCTCCTTGTGGGCTGTCACGATCCAGACCGGAGATTCGGGCACCAACCGGTTCATCTCTAAAATGGGCTTTGAACGGTTGATCTGAACCTGGGTAACGTGCCAATCCATGGTTGACGTTTTCAGAGTTGTCAGGGCTTGGTTGAGGTTTTCCAGGGTGATAAAGTTCATCACCAACCGACCTTTGGGGGTCAGTCGTTGCTGGGCCAGTAGGATCAACTCGGCCAGGTTGCCCCCGGAGCCGCCAATAAAAACGGCATCGGGGTCGGGCCACTCAGCCAACCCTTGAGGGGCAAGCCCTGCCAGAAGTTGATAGTTGGCAATCTGTAGCTTGGCTTGATTCTCCCGGATAGTCTGAAGCCGACCTGGGTTTTTTTCGATGGCATAGACCCACCCCTCAGGGCAGAGCCGGGCGGCCTCCAGCCCCACGCTGCCACTACCGGCGCCAATGTCCCAGAGGGTGCTGTCGGGCTGTAGGGAGAGGGCGGCCAGAGAGATGGCTCGGATCTCCTGTTTGGTGATCAGGCCAGTGGTCTGTCCATGGGGAAGAAACCGGCTGTCTTTGATCCCCAATACCGGCTCTCTGGCTGTGTGTGGCTCTGTTTTTCCTATGCGCTGCAGGATAACCACATTAGGCTCTTTAAAGGGGGTGTTAAGCGCTTGAGAAGGGGAGAGGTCTGCCGCTACCTGCTCTTGGGGTGTGGTAAGCTGTTGGGCGATGGTCAGCAGAAAATGGTCTTCCAAGCCGCTCTGTTGGAGCATCCGGGCAATGCGGTGGGGATTGTTGGCTGGGCTGGTCAGCAGGGCGATGGTCTCTGCATGCTGGAGAGCTTGAAACAGCGGGTAGAGAGGGTGGTCCAGGCTGCTATCCAAAGACCATTCACCCCCATCTTTGGCATGGACCGAGAGCAGTCGGGCGTTGTGCCACGGTAGGGATAGCCGGGCAAAGGCGATTTGAAGGGTGGAGACATTCTCTTGTACCCGAATCGATCCACGGGGGAGTTTTTTATTCAGATAGCCAGCAATACCATGGAAGAGAGGATCGCCGGTGGCAAGCAGCACAACCCGCTGCCTGGCCTGTTGGGCCACTGAGATCCACCCAGGCAGAGCGCGGATCTGGCCAGAAAAGGAGCGCTGTTTGGCCTCCTGGGCAAAAAGCGGGGAGAAGCGCTCTAAAAAACGGGCATCCCCCAAGATAAGATCCCCTTGGCTTATTCGCTCTTTGGCCACAGAGGTCAGCAGAGCGGGGCCGCCATCATGGACGCCGATTATCCAGCAGGGATTATCCATGGCTCTTTCCCTCTACTCGGGCTAACAGTTTGCCTGCAAAATCAAACGCCAATACGGTTGCCCGGCACTCTGCGGGCAGGCGGGATTGCATGGACTCTATCGCCTCCTGGGCCAACAGTTGGTAAAAAGGGGACTCCAAACCCTGCTCGGCAAGGTGGTCGGCGGCATGGCGTACCGTTACCCCTTGGGCGATCAGGCGGCAGCTGTTTTTGTTGGCTCCGGCTTGGGCTGCCAACTGGGCAACCCGCTGCATGTCCAAGCTGTTTTTATGGGCGTGGGTGTTCTCCATTCCCTGACCGATTTTAGCCAGCTTTCCCACCATGGCAGCCACAATAACATGGGGAATGCGGGCCTGCCCGGCACTTTTCATGGCGGCACCAAAAAAGTCGCCCATCTGAATGAAAGCGTAGTCGGGAAGATCAACCATCTGGCTCATGGCAAACCGTTCGGTTCGGCGTCCCGTGGTAAAAACAACCGGGGAAACCTGCAGGGCAGCGGCCGCTTCAACCGCCTGCCTTACCGAGGCCTTATAGGCGGAGGTGGAGTAGGGATGGACAACTCCTCCCGTACCCAGAATGGAGATGCCGTTGACAATACCCAGCCGTCCATTGAGGGTTTTTTTAGCCATAATCTCTCCATCGGGCACCGAGATGGTCACCTCCAGCCCGGTTTTAACCAAGAGATCTTGAGCAACATAGCGGACGTTATCGATAATATTTTGTTGAGGAATCGGGTTGATCGCCGCCTCTCCGACCGGCAACCCCACACCGGGCCGGGTGACCCGGCCCACACCGGCTCCCCCCAAGAGAACAATCTGATGCGGGTGGCTGGGTAGCCACCTGACCTGCGCTGTCAGGTGGGCGCCGTGGGTGACATCGGGATCGTCACCGGCATCTTTAATGACCACGGCTATGGCCAGATTATCCTCTATTTTTCCCGCGGCAACCGGAAACAGAACCTGTTGACCATTGGGGAGGGTGGTCTCTACCGAACGGGGTAGCTCTCCTCTGATCAGCCCCAGAGTAGCTGCTCGGGCGGCGGCGGCAGAACAGGCTCCTGTGGTAAACCCGGTTCGGGTTCCCTTGGAAAAAGTTTTGTCCCCCTTTTTCAATGAGGTTTGCCCAAAGCGATATCCATCAAGGCGTGCAGGGTCGCAACAGCCAGTGTTGACCCACCTTTGGAGCCTTGAATGGAGATCCAGGGGACCTCGTCTACCTTCATCAAGGCCTCTTTAGACTCAGCCGCCGAGATAAAGCCCACCGGCACCCCGATAATCAGGGCTGGGCGCAGGTTCTCCTCTTTGATCAGCCGAATCATCTCCAGCAGGGCAGTCGGTGCATTACCCACTGCGGCAACGCCCCCTTCTAACAGCCCCTGTCGCCAAGCGGTTCGCACGGCCTGTACAGTTCGGGTGGTGGCCTCTTTTTTGGCGAGGGCTATCACCTGGGGGTCGGCGTTAAATTGATAGACCGTCACACCAAGAGGTTCGAGCCGTCTCTGCGTGACACCGGCTCGAATCATCTCCACATCCACCACCAAGGGGGCGCCCCGTAAAAAGGCGCTGGTAGCGGCTAAGATGGCCTCTGGGTGAAAATGGGTGATGCCGTTAAAGTCAAAATCGCCGCTGGTGTGGATCAGGCGGCGGACCACATTCCACTGTTGAGGGTCATAGTGGCTGTGGTCTCCGGCACGCTCTTCGATAACTCGAAAGGAGGCCGATTCGATAGCGGCCCCAGCCGGAACAATAGGGGGAGAGGGGGGGGTGTTAGGCATTGGAATTACTCATGGTGATGATGGGGAACATGGGCCTGGGCAATCTCTCGAAACTTACAGCCGTCACACTCCATCATGGGGGTGGGCTGGTCGCCACGGGCCTCTGCCAGTCGTTGGTTCATCAGTTCGACCAACTTATCGTTAACACCCAGATAGTTGGCCTGGGCAATAGCCAGTTGTGGATATTGACCCTGAAGTCGTTTCACCTGATTGGTTATCCGTTTAATCAGCCGTCCGGTAAAAAGGTAGTACGGTAGAACCACCACCTGCTTCATCCCCAGTTTTTCCATCTTCTGGACAACCCCTTCCAGCCGGGGGTAGGTGACGCCGGTAAAGGCATATTCGACCAGGTCGTGGCGGGTGGTTTCATAAATCCAGCGTGCCATTTTAGCCACCTCACCGTTGGCCGATTGGTCTGAAGAGCCACGGCCCAGAAGAATAACGCCGGTATTTTTCGGGTCTGGTAAATCCAGAGAGACCATGGCACTGTGCAGCCGCATACGCAAGAGTTTTAAAACCAATTCATCACAGCCCAAATGCCGACCATACACAAACCTCACCTGAGGAAACCGCTTGCGAGCCTTTTCCAGGTGGCCGGGAATCTCCATTTTTACATGTCCGGCCGCATTGAGAATCAGGGGCAGAGCGATGACCCGGTCGGCCTTTTGAGCCGCTCTCTCCAGTCCGGTATCGAGCAGAATGTCGGCAAACTCGATAAAGCAGACTTCGATTCTCTCTTCCGGGTGTTTGGTGCGCCAATAGTCAGCAAAGTCTTCTACTTCTTGGTTTCCTTCGGTCTCACGGGAGCCGTGGCCGATCAGCAGTATGGTTTCAGACATGGTTGGGTCGTATCCTTAGGAAGAGGCCTTGCGGAATCCGTGTCCGAAGGCGGGGTTGTAGAGTTTGGACTGTGGCGTTCCCCGACGCTGACAGGCCCCCAGGGCGGGGCTGACAATAATCATGCTTTGGCTTTTAATGTTGGCTGCCGAACACTGTTGTTCAATATTGGCGAGGGTGCCGCGAATAATCTGCTCTTCTCCGGCCCAGGTGGCTTTGTGGACCACCAAAACCGGGGTCTCCTCTCCCAGGCCAGCCGCCGTTAACTCTTGATGAATGCGGGGCCAGAGGGCGATGGAGAGGTGGATGCAGAGGGTGGTACCATGACGGGCCAGATCTCGAAGCTGTTCTCGGGCCGGCATGGGGGTCCGCCCTTCAACTCGGGTCAAGATAATGGTCTGGGTGGTCTCTGGCAGGGTCAGGGTCTCCAGGGCTGCAGCGGCTGAAGCCAGAGAGGAGGGGACTCCGGGTACCGATTTAATCTCTAAACCGGCATCCATCAAGGGTTGGGCCATTTCAGCCAGGGCGCCGTAGATGGCAGGGTCTCCGGTCTGTAGTCTGACCAGGGTTTCACTCTTCTGACTCTGCTTGACGAGCCAATCGGTCATCTGCTCCAGGGTCATGCCGCTAGAGTCTGCAATGACACACTGAGGAGAGGCAAAGTTCAGATGTTCCGGGCTAACCAGAGAGCCAGCATAAAGAATGGCTCCCGCCTGGGAGAGGAGATCCCGACCCCGAATGGTGATCAGATCCGGTGAACCCGGCCCGGCACCCACAAACCAGACTGTTGCCATGTTACCAACCCAAAAAAAGAAAAAAGGGGTGTTGTCAACAGAGGCAGACAGAAACAGAACGATAGAGAAAAGGTTTTTCCCTAACCGTCCGTGTCGCCCGCTGCAACACGATAGCGGTATGGACTCAGGCCGGTCTACGGACTCACAAGGGGCGTGTAAAGCGGACAGGCTGCCTTCCCACACTCTACTTGCAGTGCAGTGGCTGTTTAGCCTGAGTTTCCCTTGATTACCGTTGCAGGGGCAGTGTTGGACTTTCGCCATGATTGAAAAAAAAAGGCGATCACCGACTTCCCGGACACCTGAATCACAATGTAAATAATACCTGACCCCAGACTACCACGCTGGGGTGCGCAGAAGTCAAGGAAATATGCCACCCAGCCAACGAGCACAAACCCTCGGTTGAGAAGCAAAATACCAGTGAACATACGAGGCACGTACCCCCAGATGAGCAACCCCTCCATCACCTCTGTCCAACTCAAAGGCGGGAAGCAGAGAGGTGGTGGCTCGTTTGGAGTGGTGGAATTCGTGGCCTCTGGCCCCGGAATGCTCTTGGCGATAGCCCAGACCAGCCAACTTATTCCCCATGGTGGTGTGGATAGGGAGAACAGCTGCCATAGGCCACGATTTTCCCTCTTTATCGGTCAGGCTCTCGCCCAGAGCCATCATGCCACCGCACTCGGCCAGAATGGTCCCGCCCTGCTGGGCGAAATGGTGGATGCTTTGCCAACTGGTCGAGGTGGAGAGCTGTGGACAATACAGCTCCGGGTAGCCCCCCGGCAGCCAGAGACCCTGGCTGTTGTTTGGCAGAGGCTCTCCGGCCAGGGGAGAAAAAAAACAAAGCTCAGCCCCCTCTGCTTGTAGCCACTCCAGATTGGCCGGATAGATAAAGCAAAAGGCCCGATCTTTTGCCACCGCAATCCGTCGTCCCTCAAGCAGGCCAGACCCTGCTTGAGGAAAAGAGGGGGTAGAAGAGGGTGGGGAGGCCGTCTTTTGTACCGCCTGGAGCAGGGTTTGGGGTTCCATATGCAGGGCAGCGACAAGTTTATCCCAAGGGGGTGCGCTCTCCTCCTCTGGTTGGATCAGCCCAAGGTGACGCTCTCTGAGAATCATATCATCCCGGCGTTCCATCCATCCCACCAAAGGGGGGAGCTGGTTGTCATCCAGCAGGGTACGCAATAGCTGGGCATGGCGGTCGCTACCGACTTGATTGGCGATGATTCCACCAATGGTAAACCCCTGAGCCGCCTGAACAAACCCAGCAACAAGGGGAACAATCGAGCCTGCCATACCACGGGCATTAACCACCAAAATAACCGGTAGTTCCAGGGTGCGGGCCAGATCAGCCGTCGAACCGGCTCCTCCCACCCCAGATTTTCCATCATAAAGACCCATCACCCCCTCGACGATACCCAGGGCAGTACCTCTTTTACGATAAAACAGATCTCGGCAGTGGCCCTTTCCCACCATAAAGGTATCCAGACTGTAGGAGGGGCGTTGACAAACAGCTTGGTGCCAAAAGGGGTCGAGATAGTCCGGTCCTGCCTTGAACGGGGCTACCTCGATACCCTTTTGCTTGAGGGCAGACATCAAGGCCAGAGTCAAGGTGGTTTTGCCAGATCGAGATTGGAGGCCGGCAACAATAAATCCGGCAGGAGTAAGGCGTGGGTTGGAAGTCATGGTTACTTTCTTGGCTAGGAACAAATGGTTGTTTTTATCTATCGAAACGGTCGAGAGAGAATCATCTGTATAAGTTAATAAATGAGTAGATGAATAGAAAAGAAACTCGGTGCCATCCCCCCTTTACCATACATCATCCTTTGAGAAAAGAGCAGACACCCTGTACCGTGCGTTCAGAAAGTGGCGGCAGGAAGATCAAACGAGCCGTTAGATCGATAACCGTACAAGAAAGGCCAAAGAGCTTGATGGGAGAGACCGAATAATGGTCATTGTCTTGAAAAGTAGGGATTTGATGCGTCGGGTGCGGCTCTCTTCTGCCTGGAAGGGAGCGGGCCATACCGTATTGGAACGTCAAGGGGGTGAGAGGGTGGATCTGATTGTGGTGGATCTTGCCCTGCCCGATGCCATGGAGCAGATTAAGGGGGATCGAACATCCCACCCCCAGATCACCTTGCTGGCTTTTGGACCCCACACCGATGAAGCAGCACTCCAAGAGGCCAAAACTGCTGGCGCCCACCAAATTGTCTCTCAGGGGGGGGTTGTCAAGCATGTTCTCGGTCTGGCCAAAGAGAGCTAAGCCCCTAGCTGGGGCTGGCATCGGTACCGGTGGTGGCGTCAGGGGCAACGGCCTTGACGGCTGCGGTAATCTCTGTCTCTAAACTGGGGTTGGCGGCAATGGCTGCAATCAGGATATCAGAGGCTAAATCCAGGTTGGCTTCTGCGGCTGCAGCGGCAATGGCGGCGGCTGAACTTGGGTAGGCCGTAATGGCTGCGGTGGTAATGCCAACAGCCGAACTGGGTGAGGCATTGACCGCTGCGGTGGTGATGTTGGCGGCTGAACCGGTATTGGCAGTGACGGCGGCGGTGACAATAGCGGCGGCCGAGGTAGGGTAGGCTGCTACCGCTGCGGTGGTAATAGCAGCGGCCGAGCTTGGATAGGCCGTGACGGCTGCCGTGGTAAGGTCGGCTGCCAAGGAGGGGTAGGCTGTCACAGCAGCGGTGGTAATGGCAGCGGCGGAACCGGTATTGGCGGTGACGGCAGCGGTGGTAATGGCGGCGGCTGAGCTAGGATAGGCTGCAATGGCTGCTGTGGTGATGGCAGCGGCTGAAGCAGGATAGGCGGTGACCGCTGCCGTGGTGATGGCGGCGGCTGAGCTGGGGGAGGCCGCAATGGCGGCGGTGGTGATGGCGGCGGCTGAGCTGGGGGAGGCTTCAATAACCGCTGTGGTGATCAGGGCGGCTGAACTGGTTGAAGCGGTAATGGCTGCGGTGGTAATGGCCGCTATCGAACTGGGGTAGGAGGTAGCCATGCTCTTGGCCAGTGCCACAATCTGTGTCGCCGTCAGGGTTGTGCTGGAATAGGTGACATACAGAGCCGGGTCGAAGCCGGTGGGTTTGGTTGAGCCAGAACAGTCGAGTAGGGCACCGGTAGTGGATTGGCGGCAGGTAAGTACGGTCTCTTTCTCTGTTGGGTCTGTCGTTTTTTTCTCTTTTTTCGCCTTCTTATCCTTATTGATGGCATTCACCGTATCGGTGGCCTTTTTGACCGCCTTTTCAATCTCATCTTTTGCCGCATTGACAGCGGTATCGATCTCTCCCAAATTCATGCCCAACGCATCGGCGACAGCCTGTTTGAGGTTGGCGGTTCCCTGTGTGCCCAAAATAGAGAGCACCGATCCGGTAATCAGTCCGGCAGACTCCTGCCCGGCCTCATTGATGACCGAGGCAATAATAGCAGCAGCCGATTCCGGCCCCGCTATTTTGGAAAGAGAGGCAGCAATGGCTGCCGCAGAGGCCCCTTTATCAGTCGTCGGCATCATTCTGACCGCTGTTGAAGCGGTACTGGCTGCCAGTTCCGGTTTGGTTTCGGTGATGGCAGCCGTGACGATAATGGCGGTTGTGGTGTTGTTGGTTTTTCCCTCAACAGAGAGAGCGCCCTCAACAGCGGACTGTGCAATATCGGTGTTGGCATCCACGGCAGACTCAACAATTTGTGCGAGCTCTTGGTTGCTTTCCGACACATTGGCAGCCCAGTTGATCACCTCTTTGGTGCTGGACTGTTGGTTCTCCCGGTTTTTATCCTGCTGTTGGTTGTTGATCTCCTGTACCTGGGCGGCTGCATCGGGGAAAGATCTTTCAACCCGATCAATCAGCTGTTGCATGGCCGGGGTTTGGGGGACGGATCGGTCGAAAAGATTGAGGTTGTTGGCCTCAACCATTAAGGTGAGGGCATCTTTGGCGGCTGCCAAAGCGCTGCTGATTAGAATATCCCGATTGCTCCACCATCTGCCCGCATCGGCAAGGAGGGTCTTAAGAGGAAGCAGGGTTGCCAAGGTGTTGCGTTCCTCTTGAGAGGTGAAACGGCT
The DNA here is from genome assembly GCA_002753565.1 of Magnetococcales bacterium. GTDB lineage: Bacteria > Pseudomonadota > Magnetococcia > Magnetococcales > JADFYX01. Next base: position 104,169 of record PEAM01000011.1, read on the forward strand.
CACCATCTGTTTTTCCAGCGGAGTTCGGTTGGCCAGGGCATCTTCTTTGATCTGTTGGCTGGTCAGGGGTGTCTCGGAAAACGGGTCACCTACCTCTTTTTGGATGTAGTCCAGACCTTGCAGAGAGATGGCGGCTGGAATCTTGTCCGGGTCTGGCGGCAGAGTCTCTTCATCCTGTAAGATAACCGACTCTCCCTCGGTTAAGTCCATATCACCCGCCCCATTGATGACGCTGGCGCTCCCTTTGGAGAGACTTAAAAAAACCGGCATATCCGCTTCGACAACCCCCTGGAAGGCGCTGCCACGAACCGCCAGGAGAGCAGTAGGGGTTTTGAGGGCAAATTTTTGGCTTTTAACGGTAAAGCCAGAGCTGTATTGAAAGCTGCCTTGCAGAACGGAGATAGCGTTGGAGGCCTGTTTTTCGGCTGGATTAAACAGAAGTGTTTCAATCTCGATAATCGAGTTGGGACCTATAATGAACTGGGAGCCATCCCGAAACTTAATAACGGCTCGGGAGGCCTCTTCTGTGATGATTGTTTGGTTTGCATAGAGTTTATCGTTGATGGCCGGCGTGACGGTTTGACCCTCTTGCTCTAGCAGAACATCGTTTTGGATAGAGATGAGACGACCAACATGGATAGCGTTGGGGGACTCTTCTGCCAGGGCAGGATCAGGTAGAATCAGCAGGGCAAAGAGAACGGTCCCAATTACGGTAAAAAGAGAAGAGAAAGCCTGTTTCATGGTTTCTTTGTCGCTATAATAAGGGAATAGGATCTACCCCACCACCATCAGGGGTTGGATGTCCTTCAACTGGCACCTACAGCTAAATCTTATAACAAATAACACCGCTTAAAGCTATCTATTTTTGGCAGGATCTTCTGGGAATGTGGTGGATGATCCCCTTTTAGGGCGTGATACAGTTGGGGCACAAAGGGGCTATGAGGTTGGTCCTGTCTTTGAGTTTGGCGTAGTGTATCAACTCACTTTGGTAGGCCCCCTGGAGGGCCAGACTCAGGTTTTTCTCCAGGTTGGGTCGTTGAGGCAGGGGGATTTTGGGCCAGGCTGAGAGAGTCAGCATACCAATGGTGCGCTGGATGGGGGGATCGTGGGGAGCTGACAGCACGGCCAGGTTCATGGCCTGCCAGGTCTCATCGTCCCACTCCTTGGCCCTGAACTTGGTCGAGGCCAGCTTGGCCCAGCCATAGGCGGAGGCTGGTTGTAGTTGAATGGTTCGGCGAAGAAAGGTCAGGGACGCTTTGTTGCGCGCCTTGATGGGCTGGTGTGGTGGGTTGGTTTTTTGTTGAATCAGGTTGACCATTTTCAAGGTGAGGGCTGGATTGTTCGGATCGAGCTTTAGGGCAATCTGCAGTCGGTTCATCGCCTCACTCCAGCTTGATGGGCTGGGGGAGAGGTTCTCTGTTCGCCACCCTTCCATACGCAGGGAGCTTCCCAGGGCGTTTAAATCAGCCATGCCAAAACGAAGGGATGCCAAGCCAATCAGGGTAAGCAGGAGCAGGCCAGCCCCACCGGCAACCAGTCGATACCATGGAGCTGGCGTTCTGCGGTGTCGGGCCATTATTCTCCACTCCACAAGCTGAAAAAAAAAGGAGGGCGGCTGTCTTCAACCCTCTGGTATCAGGCAACATACTTCAGCCAGCTAGAAAAAACGACGCTGAACCGTGATGACATCACCGGGTTGAATGCGAGAGTCTAGAGAGGCAGAGCGAGGTTTTTTGGATTTGCTCTGTTCTGAGAGAATGAGAATCCGGCTTTTGTTGGCTCGGTTGGTAAAGCCCCCCGCCAGACTAATGACCCGATCCAGGGTCAACTCTGGGGAGTAGGGGTAGCCACCGGGGGCTTTAACCTCCCCTTTGACATAAAATTTTCGATACTCCTCAATGGAGACTCGAACCCGAGGGTTGACCAGATAGTCGTCTCGCAGGCGAGAAGAGATAAACTCTTCCAATTGCCGGACTGTCATGTTTTTGACTTGAATCTCGCCCAGGAGGGGGTAGGAGATAGCGGTAGAATCCCCCAGACGGGTGGTGATGCTGAGGTCTGGTTCGTCGAACACCTTGATGGCGACGGTATCGCCGACACCAAGCCGATAGTTGCTCTCGGCAGAAAACCCACGGCTGGGTGTAAAGGCCAACAGCATGAAAAAGGTGAGGAGAGCAAGCAAAAATGAGCGAAAAACAGCGGATGACGTCAGAGGTGAGTCCGTTTTGCTTTTCTTGCGGATACTGAAAAAGTGGTGATGAGCATGACTAAACATACCCTCTATTATAGTTCAGATTCGAGGGATAATACCACCCTATTTTTTTTGTAGCTGCTCTTTTCCTCGTTGGATTTCAGGTCGGATCGATCAAATTCCAAGACCATTTTCAACCAATCTTCAATAAGATAATTAATGCTGGCCCCTTGACTCCACTCATTGTCCTGTCTGGTTTCAGTGGCACCTTCCGATGTTTTCCAGGAGTATTTGGTCTTGAGTTTGGTGGAGATAGAGTCGTTCCAGGCGTGGGCCCAGGATAGCTCTACATCCCGCGTGGAGTACAGGTCGGCGCTTCCGGTGGATTCGCTGGTACTCATGGAGGTGCTCAAGGAGTAGGTTGAGTAGTCAAGAGGGCGCCAATCGACACCAAGATTCCAGGACAGACCACGGAAGTCTGATGTATTGCTGGTGTCACTGGTGAAATATTTCTCCTTCAAGCCCACTTTAGCCTGGATAGAAAAAAGATCCGTTGGGTTCCAATCCATGCCGACATAGTAGAAGAGATCCATACTATCTTTGTCGAGGGATTGATAGTCGTTGTTCTTGAATTCAATTCCGCTCAGGAAGGTACGCTCAGGACCACGGGACCAGGTTAGCTCCAGCTTCAGGCCTGCTTCATTCAGCTCCAGGTCGCTGGTGGTAGACTCATGGTTGAGATAGCGCAGTTGAGAGAGGGTTCCGGTCATTTTCAGGCCCAGAATACTCTCTTCACCACCAAACCGTAGCTCCACCTCAATTTCCGGCTTGAAAAAGAGGTGGGGGGTGTCTGAGTCGGTGACATCATCGTTGGAGCCTCTATCATCGTGGCCCCACTCTGTTGTTGCGGTGACGGTTCCGCCAATTCGTTCTGAAAATTGGGTGCCGACTTTGGCGCTGATCTTTTTGTCTTGGTAGTTGTCGGCTGAGTCGGTTTGGTAGATGCCGATCTCTGTTTCGATGACCCCTTCAAACTGCACCACGTCATTATCCCCTTTCAGGGAAACCTTTGGGGTAATGACATGGTAGAAGTAGCTTTTTTGGTCGGTTTCGCTACTAAAATAGTTGTCGGTATAATGGGAAGAGCTTTTCAGGGAAAAGGATAGGCCCTCAATATCATACCAGGGATCTTCGGGGGGGCCGTCGTCTTCCCGATTATTCTCGTCGTCTCTTTGGCTGTTGAACGACTGCTCTTCTGTGGAGAACTCTTCTGGTTTTCCCAAGGTCAGTTTGGGAGGCTCCAAGGTATCAGGATCTTCTTCTGGGTTGGGCCACGCGCTTTGTGGCTCTCTTGGTTCCTGGCCTATGGAGATGGAGCGAGAGATGGCGAGGGGCTCATTTTCGTAGTAGGCCGACATGACATCCGCCGTAAAACTGTCGGAGATCGGCTCAGCCTGGCCCGGATTGACCGAAGCAAAGAGGGCAAAAACTGCCAATGGCAGAGATTCCGTCAATAAACAGGGACAATAGCGCTCCTTTAGCGTTCCTGTCTTAATAGACAGGCGCAAAGAAGAACGGGATGTCAGGGTATTCTGATTCAAGTCAGTTTCCCTCTTTCCGTTCTGGGCTATGATCTCCTTCTGTCGACGCACCGTATCTCCATCTACAGATTAACATTGTCATCTATAACCGCGAAAAAAAAAGCGGTTTTTCTAAGCTGATTGAAAGGCAGAATAACAACTCAGACCTCTGTCAGTGAATTGACAACTCTACCACGCTATTCCCAATCATCCTATTCCCAATCTTGGGGTAAACTGTTCTATCACCTGCTAACGACTATTAAACTTGTCTATAATAACACTTCACTGGCACTGCACTGGTCGTCTTAATGCAATCTACAAGCCAGTTTCCGTAGTGTAAGTAAAAAAAAGGGCTTATAGAAGAAAAGCCTACCCTGTTTATCGGTAGGCTGTTTCTCTCTTATCGAAAGCAAAACCTTGCAGAAAAGCTTGAGTGAGGTAAAACCTGAGTAAAAAGGGTGGCTGAATACCCTTCGATAAAATAAACAGGGAACAGCCAAGGTTCATGTTTTTTTTAAGGTTTATCAGCCCCTCTTTGTTGGATAAGGTGGCGGATTCTATTGGCGACTCGCTTGATCTCAATCCGGGTCGAACCCTCCCCGGCTATTTGAATGGCGCGTTGATAAGAGTCTATGGCTCCCTCCCGCTCACCGGTTTGATCCAAAACCACGGCAAGATTATAATAATACTCTGGCTGGGTTGGATTAAGAGCGATGGCCTGTCTGAAGGCCGCTATAGACTGAGGCTGGTTATTCTGCTGTGCCAGGACCATGCCCAGTTGAAAGAGCAGGGGGGCTGATGTCGGCTTTTTATGCAACAGCTCCTTAAGCTGGAGCTGTTGAGACGCCAGGCTCTCATCTTCTTGCAGGATCAGCTGCGCCTGGGCAACCACATCTTGAGGATTTTGTTGTACCAGATAGCGGTAAATAGCGACAGCCTCCTCTCTGTTGCCTTGGAGAGCGCTAATGGCCCCAAGCCCTAAAAGGGCATCTCTATCGTTGGGTTTCCCTTCCAAAACTTGTCGATAGTATTGGTGAGCCGCTTTTAAATCTCCGTTTTGTACAGCCTGATACCCCTGGTAAATCAGATAATCATAGATGGGCTCTCTCTGTTTTTTTGCCGGCTTGTCAACTGGGTTGAGTCGGACAAAGGAGGGCGCTGGATGCGCCTTGCTCTGCAGAGAGGATTGTGACCCAACCGAGCGAAGGGGAGCAGTCAGAGGGAGCTGGTTGCTGTAAACAGGCTCGGTTTCTGAAGTCGCCACATCGACCGGCTCTTGAAAGGGTGGTTTTTCAACCAGGGGTTCCGTCGGCTGTTCACTCCCTTCGGTTGCAAGAGGGGAAAGGGGCTCTTCGTTCAACACCTCTTTGGCAGGCTGGGGGGGCTGTTCACTCGGTGTAGAGGGCTGGGGAAGGGGATCCCGGACCATCTCTTGTCTGGGATCTGGTGGTTTAGGGGGAGGGGCCTTTTTCTCCTCTTCCGGTTGCCCGGGAAACAGCCGACTCTTGACCTCTTTTTCGATGATTTCCACAACCTGAGGAGGGAGAACCGTCGAGAGACGGTTCCAGAAAAGGTAGCTTCCGGTTAACGAAAAGGTGAGGGAGAGCAACATGAAAAGAGTACGTAGTCGCATCCTTCTGATCACAATCAACGGCGCAACGACAACAGATCGCAGCATCGAACCCACCGGAGCCAGAAAACTGAGGTCGATTGATCGGGAGGTTTGGGGGGCTGTGGATCCTCCGTCCGCTGTGGGGTGATCCTGCTTGGAGTCTGGCTTGGAGACCGAAGAGCGTTTAGATGGCAAGGGCGGTGACGCCTCTACCGTCCCTTTATCCTCAGGGGAGGAGGGTGGTTTGCTACGCTCTTGTTTAACCTGTTGATCTGTTTTGGAAGGCTTGTTGCTCTTTTTCTCCTCTTTTACCGGTAGTTGAGGAGAGGCAGTTGGTTGGGGTTTTTCTTCGACTTCGGCTGAAAGAAAAACCAACGGTTCAGAAGGCTTGGTCGTATGGATATCCCCTAACGGTTCGGTTGCACCCCCATCAGGGGTCAGCTTCAGAGAGGAGGGGGTGTCCGGGCTCTCTTTGTGGATGAAGAGGTCAGGAGTTGGAGCCGTAGAACGCCCTTCTGTTGTACTGCTCCAGTCCAGCCCGATGGCACCAAAATCGGAATATTCACTGGAGAGCGAGACAGGGGGCTTGACTCTCTCTTTCTCAACATCTGGCCTGTTTTTTTGATCGGCCTGTCCAAGGGTAGAAGGATCCTCTGTTTCCTTTTTTGAGCCGGAGTCTGCCTCAAAAAACAGGGTTGGCAGGGGCTGCTCTGGCTCTTCAAAAGGGGTAACCTCCAGCTCACTTGGGGCAGGGGCCTCTTGGGTTGGTTCAAATTCAGCCGGAGGAGGGGGGGTACGCTTCTGGGTTGGTGGGGACTGTTCTGTATCGGGGTGAAACGATAACATTTCCAGCGTCTCTGTATCTGACTGGGGAGAGCTGTTCTCTCTTTTGGGGGTTTTCCAATCGGAGTCCAGGTTGAAGTCAAGGGTTTCCAGTTGATCGGATGGGTTGCCAGAAGAGGGCGTGGCGGACGGATTGGGTTTCCAATCCGGTTCTATATCGAATACTAACGTTTCTGGCTTATCTGCTGTTTGGTTTTTGGGCTGTTGAGAGTGCTCCTCCGCAGAATGGGGAAGGGCACCCTCCTGCTCCTCTCTGCCCGACGACTCAGCAGGTGGTGTTGTCCTCGTTGGTGCATTCATCTAGGGGCGTTCCTTTTACCACAATTCATCGGTATTGATCCGTGGCTCTTTTCTTGGAAAAGTATTTTGGAATCGTGTTATTGTTTATTTACGTTAATATATTAAACTTTTTTACCTTTGTCTACGTTCATCCGTTTCATACCATTTTTGTGAATCATATTCAATATCAGGTGGTTGGAATCTTCAGAGAAAAAGTGGCAGAGGGGCCGTCCGATCCCCTGTTGTTACGAGGAGAAATGAGAACGGCTTACTCATTTGAGTCAACCTGGAAGAGGCCATTAACGGTCCGTGAGTTCAATCTATGTTTAAAGGATTAATAAAATTTGTCTAATTATTCTATAATAATTGTAATAATCATTAACAGGTAGGCTGTCTGAGATTGCCCCTTTCTCCCAAAGCCACCCACTCCAGAGTTGGTTTTGGAGACGTTCGGCACTAAAATTGCTTTGTTACATACTTGTTGGAAACCTTTTGAGAACTCATTCTATCATTCGAACAGAGAATCATGTCACTATTGTCCCGCATCCGTAAGACTGCTATTCGACACTTGGGTTTGATTCGTCTACCCGATGGGATCGGCTGTGTGGAGGTAGTGGAAGGGGAGGGAAAACCACAGGTTACTCTTTGTGAATTTATGGCCATTCCCTCCTATGGGGCGAGGAGTGCTTTTACTGATTTTCTTCAAGAAAACAACCTTAAAAAAGTCAATTGTACCGTTGTTCTTCCCATGGAGTCCTACGAGGTTTTTGCCGAAGAGGCCGCAGCCAATATCAGTATTGATGAGATGGCTGATGCCATGCGTTGGAGCATCAAAGATCGTCTTGATTATTCGGTAGCCGATGCGGTTGTCGATGTCTTTGAAATGCCCCCATCTCCTCGCGCAACGGCTGACATGATCTATGTTGCCGCTGCCAAAAAAGAGTCAATATTAGACCTTACCGAAAATTTTAACCAGGTAAACAGGTCTCGTTTGCAGCGAGTGGAGCTGCATGAGTTGGGGTTGAGAAATATTTCGGCTCTCCTGCCCGAAAGTTCCGATGGATTGGCCATGCTCCATCTTCGGGCCCATGATGCTCTGCTGGTGATTACCCGCAACAACACCCTCTATCTGACTCGCCGTATTGAGGTGGGGCTGAATCGTCTTCTGGACTCTCTGGTTACTTTAAAGGAGGGTCAGGACCCGGTTGATTTATTAACCGAGTGCAAACAGACTAAAGAGATCTGCGCTCAAGTTCAACAAGCTCTGGACTATTTTGGTCGACGCTTTCAGCAAAATATCAACCGACTCTATCTGGCCCCTCCCGACCGTCCTCTGCCAGAGTTGCGGTTGGCCATCTCCAACCATCTTGCCATTCGGGTGAAATCTCTCGAGTTGGAGAGCCTGTTCGACTTTAAGGAGGAGGTTCCCGAAGAGAAGATCCTGAGTCGGATTCTTCCGGCTTTAGGTGCGGTTCTCTTTATGGACGGTGGGGAAGGGCGGTCATCTCAACGGAATGTCAATCTGTTTGATGAGAGCTTTATTCCCAAGCCAGATTTGGTGAGTGCGGCTAACATCTTGACACTGCAGGCGGCTCTGCTTGTTCTGTTTGGTGTGTTGACTGCGGTAACCTATCAACAGTTGAGTGATAAAAAAGAGAAGCTGGCCCTCTCCCAGCAGCAGCAAGAACGGTTGACCAAAGAGGTGAGCCAACTGGAGCAAGAGTTCAGAAAACCGATTAAGGATCTCAACCTGGAGCGGAAGGTTGTCCGGCAAAAGGCATTGATCAAGCAGAAACGGATGGTTTTGCAAATTTTAAGTGGTGGATACTCCTTTGGCAATACCAAGGGGTTTTCCGGTCACTTTAAAGAGTTGGCCAAAGAGCCTCTGGATGGCATCCGTATCTTGCGAGTTCGTTTGCAAAATGGCGGCTCGGTCTTGAGAATTGATGGCAAGGCCGAATCTCCAGAACTGGTTCCCCAACTGGTCAGTAGCTTTAATGACAAAATCAACCTGTCCAAACATCCGTTTCGAATCCTATCCTTGGAGCGCCCTCCGCCCATCGAAGGGGTGCTGGCAGAGGGTAAGGAGTTGATCTCCTTCACCTTGTCAACCCACCCGATTGAAGATGAGCCGGAACAGCAGGACAATAAAAAGAATAACAAGAAGGGTTCGGAAGAGCCAAAAAATAAACAGGATTTAATGGATTTGACGGAGGAGTTGATTGGACAAGCCATTGAAAATATTGATCGCCAAAATTGATGGAATGAACAAGCGGGAGCGTATCTACCTGCTTGTTACCCTGCTATTGGTTACGGTCATGGGCTGGAAGTTGGTGGTCAACGATCCGATGAGCTCTCAGCTCACCAAAACACGGGTTGAGATCGATAAGGTGTCGCGGGAGATAAAAAATCTTACGTTGCGAAAAAACGGCATTATCAATAATCCCTTTGAAGACCCCAATTTGCCACTCAAGAAAAAACTGGCAGCGGATGAAAAAGAGCTCAAAACAATCGAAGCGCAGCTTAAACAGGCGGAAAACAACCTCTCCAGCCCAGAAGAGATGGCCAAAACCTTGGAGGAGATGCTCAGCCAGATGGCTGGATTGACTCTGGTCAGTATGAGAACCTTGGAGAGTAACCGGTTGGAGTTGGACCAGATTCAGCGCCAGATCGAAAAAACCTTGACCGGAGAAAGCGCCCTGCCAGAACAGGGAGCTAAACTTTCTCAAAGCGAGACAGTCAATTTGTTTCGGCAAGGGTTGGTTTTGAACTTTACCGGCAACTATTTGGACACATTAAAATTTTTAAATGAACTGGAGGCACTTCCCCTCACCTTTTTTTGGAATGATATCGATTTTTCAACCGGAGACCAACTACCCAGTCAGGTACAAATTTCGTTGAATACCCTGAGCTTTATTGATGGTTTTATCGGCGTGCCGCTTAAGCTGGAAAGGCGTTTGACTTCGGTTTCCGGCCAGGAGTTTGCCCTGACAGATCCCACCTTGGCAGCAGAGATGCCGGTTGATATCCAAGTTGAGGCGAATAACCTGGAGGAGCAAAAACGGTTGAGTGGGATCCATCTCACCTCCATTTTAATCTCTCCGACCCGACAAGTGGCGATTGCCAATAGCCGGGTTGTTCGAGTGGGAGAGAGCTTGAATGGGCTGCTCATCACCGCGATTGATCCCGATGCAATCCATGTGGCGTGGAATGGAAAACAGCATAAGATTGCCATGAGGCAAAACCCTTTTGGATTGAGTAAATTTGCCATGACAGAGGATGGACGATGATTGGTATACGTAACAGGGATAACCACCCTAAAGCACTGTTTGCCCTGGCAGTTTTTGCCCTTATGGCCGGATGTACATCCATCTACGAAAAAAATGAAGAGGCCATTAACGAGGCGCAAAGGGAGCTAACCTCGGTCATTATTGAAGAGGGAGAGCAGGGGGAGAGAGAGGCGGGTATCAAGAAGGCAGTCCAGGCTGATGAGGAGGAGAATGAGCCGCTTCAATTGATCAACTCTGCTATGCTCTCCGCGCCGGATATGGGGCCTGTCTATACTCCACCAGAGCAGGTACGCTTTAGTATCAATGTGGAAGGGGCCCCCTCCCAGGCTTTTTTTCAAGGGTTGGTTGAGGGCACCCCTTTTAACATGGTTGTCCATCCGGAAGTAACCGGAGTCGTCAGTTTAAACCTGAAAAACGTCACCATTTCTGAAGTGGTCGAAATTGCCTGCGATCTGTATGGATTTGAGTGCCTGAAAATCCCCATTGGCTATAAAATTCTACCCCGACGGATTTTAACGCGGCAGTTCCGCGTCTATTATCCCAATATTACTCGCAGTGGCACCTCTGGTACCTCAATCAGCACGGGTAATGTCTCCAAATCCTCCGAAACCAGCTCCAACGCCTCAGGAGGAGAGACCACCAGCACCTCCTCTTCCTCCTCTGGCTCCTCCATGACCACCAACTTTTCTACCGATTTTTGGAGTGAGTTGACCATGACGCTCTGCTCTCTCTTGGGCTTGGAGCCAAAGAACAGCAGTGTGAGTGGGTCAGACCGTGTTCTCTCCTGTGTGTTGGAAGAGAAAAAAGAGTCCAGCAGCAACAAAACAGCGGCAGCTACACCTGCTTCAACTTCTGCCGCTCTAAGTGGTCTGTCAAGCTCTGCTGACCCGGCGGCTACACTCGCCGCTTTGACCGCAGCCTCGTCAACAACCAGTGCCGCGTCGAGCAGCTCATCCAACCGCACAACCGATATAAGCAAGGCCGTAAGCGTCAATCCCCAGTCGAGTATCATCATGGTTCGCGCCTATCCGTCAGAGATGCGACAGGTGGAAGAGCTGATTGGCAAGATGCAGCAGACACTCCAGCAGCAGATTGTCCTCGAAGCGAAAATTTTGGAGATCACCCTGTTTGACCAGTTTCAATCGGGCATCAACTGGGCGCTGTTATCGAAAATGAAGGGGAGTAAATCCATCGGAGCCGGTGTGACCGGTGGTGGTTCCATGCTCTCCCAGGAGAACCTGATCCGGGGTGCCTTGGATACAACGGCAAAATCGAGACTCGCACAATCTACCCCTGTTTTGCAAAGCGGAAACGCTACATCCAGTGCTTTTAATGGCGCTCTCCCTTTTACCGGTATGGGTGGTACGTTTGCCCTGCAGTTTATGTTTAACGACTTTGAAGGGTTTATCGAGCTGCTGCAGTCCCAGGGAAATATACGGGTACTCTCCAACCCCCGTATCTCAACCCTTAATAATCAAAAGGCGGTTATCAAGGTGGGTGTGGATGAGTTTTTCCCCACCAATGTGGAAAAAGAGGATAACGATGGTGTCGAGACGGTTTCCGTTGAGGTGGATGTCTTCTTTTCGGGTGTTTCGTTGGATGTTACGCCACAGATTGTTGAAAAAGATAGCCTGATTCTCCATATTCATCCGACTGTTTCGGATGTGATTACCAAGTCGAAAATTATTCTCGGTGCTGAATTTCCCCTGGCAGCCAGCAGCGCCCGTGAATCGGATAACATGGTCTTTTCCAAAAATGGTGAGGTGGTTATCATCGGCGGTATGATGACCAACGATCGAAAAGGGTCCAAGGCCTCTACCCCATTTTTTGGTGACCTGCCTCTTATTGGTGATCTCTTCGGTCACCGACTGGAGTCGGAGGTTAAGAGTGAGCTGGTCATTCTGGTGCGGGCCACCATTGTCGACAATGGTAAAACCTGGCAAGACGAGTTAAAAAGGTTGAATCAACGTTTAAGCAGCTATCACACCAAACCGGACGCTTTTCCCATCTGGAATCGCCCCTAATTTCTCAAAAAAAGGCCACCATGGATACGAAGCCAAAAATGCGCCTGGGAGATCGATTGGTCCATGAAGGGTTGCTCACCGAAGAGGAGCTCCAGGAGGCTCTCGCCCTACAGAACTCCGATGACCTGAAGCTGGGTGAGGCGATTGCCCAGCTAGGATTTATGACCGAAAAGCAGATTAGCGACTGTGTGGCGGATCAGCCCCAACAGGTTCGAATCGGCGATCTGATGGTTCAGCAAAAACTAATCACCAATGAGCAGCTGTCCCAGGTTTTGGACGAACAGAAACGGGGCGGAAAGCGTATTGGCGAGGCGGTGGTTCAACTGGGCTTTCTATCCGAAGAGGTCTTTCTGCAGTTTATGAGCCGATGGTTGGAAGTGCCGTTGGTCAACCTGCGCAATTTTCAGGAAAACGAAGAGGTTATTCAACGCATTCCAGAGTCTATTGCCCGGCGCTTTAATGTCCTTGCCCTGGCTGAGGGGGATGATGCCATCTTGGTCGGCATGACCGATCCTACCGACCTGTTTGCGCAGGATGAGCTGGGCCGTATTCTGGATAAAAACATCAAGCCGGCACTGATCAGTGCCACCGACCTGGAAAGAAACCTGGATCGGTATTACCGAAAACAGGGTGAAATTGTCGGGTATGCCGAGGAGTTGAGCGACGAAGTCGGGCGTACCACCAACGATCTCGATCAGATGATGCAGACTGAAATGTTGGTGGATGCCCCGGTTGTGAAGATTCTCAACTCCATCTTTACCGACGCCATTCGGGTCAAAGCCTCCGATATCCATATCCAACCGGGGGAGGACACCCTGAGAATCCGCAAGCGGATTGATGGGGTGCTCTACGAACAGGTTATCAAGGAGCATCAAATCGCCCCGGCTCTCATTTCCAAAATCAAGCTGATGGCGGGTCTGGAAATTTCTGAAAAGCGGCTGCCTCAAGATGGTCGGTTTAACATGAAGATCGATAATAAAAATATCGATGTTCGTGTCTCCACCATGCCCATCCAAAACGGCGAGTCGGTGGTCATGCGTCTGCTCGATCACTCCAAGGGGATCATGAGCCTCAGTGAGGTGGGACTCTCCCAGGTTATTGTCGATCAATTTACCAAGCTGTTGTCCCGTCCCCATGGCATGCTGTTGGTGGTGGGACCGACCGGTAGCGGTAAAACCAGCACCCTCTATGCCGCCATCAACCGCCTGAATACACCGAGTAAAAATATTATCACCATCGAAGATCCTGTCGAATTTAAACTGCCTCGCATCAACCAGGTGCAGATTAAAACCAAAATCGGTTTGGATTTTACCACCGTCCTACGGGCTATTCTGCGTCAAGACCCCGATATCATCCTGGTGGGTGAGATGCGGGACCATGAGACCGCCTCCATCGCCATTCGTGCCGCCCTGACCGGTCATCTGATCCTCTCCACCCTCCATACCAACGATGCGGTTAGTACCGCTATTCGTCTGCTGGAGATGAAGCTTCCCGGTTATGCGGTGGCCAGCTCCCTGTTAGGGATTTTGTCTCAGCGTCTGGTTCGTCGTATCTGCCTTGATTGCCGAGAGGAGAAGATGCCCGATGAACCGCAACAGCAGTGGCTGGAGGCCATGACCCGAGGAGAGCCAGCCGATGAGATCATTCTCTGGGCTGGGAAAGGGTGTCCCAACTGCAACAATACCGGCTACAATGGTCGGATTGCAGTGGCGGAGTTGTTGGAGGTCAACGGAGATCTGGCTCGGGCCTTACGAAAAGAGGATGTGACCGCCATTCCAGAAATTGCTCGAACGGTTCCCACCTTCCGACCGCTGCATCTGGCTGCACTGGATTATGCCCGACAGGGGGTTACCACCCTGGAAGAGGTGATTCGTCTCTCCAGTCAAGAAGAGGATGAAGAGGCTGGCAAGCCGGTCAAGAATAAAGAATCATTACAGGAGGTCCCCGGTGAAGAAACAGAAGCGGTTGTCTGACGATCGGGAGCAACCCTATGCCTGAATATATCTATTCTGGTCGAGATAAATCCAGTAAAGTTGTCAAGGGGAAGGTCCGTGGTCAGAGCGAAGGGGCCGTGGCGGATGAGCTGATTAACCGCGGTATCGTTCCGCTACACATTACACTCATAAAGAGCAAATCTGACGAGCCAAGCGGGCTGAATATTGAGCTGACCAAAAAAACCCCCACCCCGGAAGATCTGGTTCAGTTTGCCCGTCAGATGCACGCTTTGGTAAAATCCGGCGTTCCCATCATCAAATCCATCCAGGGTATTGCCGAAATTACCCATAACGCCATGCTGGCCAAAGCTCTCTCTACCATAACGGAACGGCTGCAGGGAGGACAAAATCTGGCTAACGCCATTCAAGAGCACTCGGAAATCTTTCCCAACCTGTTTACCAATATGATTCGTATCGGTGAAGAGACAGGACGGCTGGACGAGGCTTTCAAACAGCTTTATGAGTATATCGAGGTGGAGATGGAGACCACCAGGAAAATCAATACGGCATTACGCTATCCCAAAATTGTACTCACCGGCATTTTTGTGGCCCTGTTTGTCTTGAACTATTTTGTTATTCCTACCTTTGCACAAATGTTTGCCAATCTTAATACCGAGCTTCCTCTACCGACAAGAATTCTATTGAGCATGTCCAACTTTACCAAAAGCTATTGGTATATCATTCTGCTCTCTGTTGCTGGAAGCATTCTCGGGTTTAAATATTATCTCCGTACCAAAGAGGGGCGGCTGTGGTGGGATAGAAAGCTCATGGAGTTCCCTCTGATAGGCCCCATCGTAACCCAGGCCACCCTGGCCCGATTTGCCCGCACATTTGCCATGGGTTCACGATCGGGTGTCCCCATTCTCGATACGTTGCACTCGGTTAGTCGAGCCATGGACAACGCCTATGTCTCCCTGAAAATGGAGGAGATCCGCAACGGGATTGAACGAGGGGAGAGCCTGGCACAAGCGGCCAACAACAGCGAACTCTTTACCCCTTTGGTGTTGCAGATGATTTCGGTTGGAGAAGAGACCGGCTCACTAGAGACCATGATGCAGGATGTGGCTGAGTTTTATGAGCGGGAGGTAAGCTACTCTGTCAAGGCCATGGCAGATGGTATCGAACCCATTATCCTCACCTTTATCGGTATCATGGTTCTGGTTCTTGCCCTGGGTATCTTCCTGCCACTGGCTGGTATGGGTAAGGCGATGATGCATAAACGTTAAAGATATCACTGTACAGTTGCAGATGGGTCAATGTATCGGGTTCTTGAGCAGAGATAAAAAAAGGCGGTGACCACAGGGCCACCGCCTTTTTTTTGCTTGATTGGGTAAAAGGCTTAGTTGAAGCTCTCACGCCAATTTTTATCGGTTACCGTGATGTTGGTTAGATTTTTGTCGTAACACAACTGGGCAGGACCGTCGTAGTTATTGTCATCATCTTCGTCATCGTCATCATCATCCATATCGTCGTCATCATCATCCATATCGTCGTCGTCATCATCGCCACCGTTATAGAAATCATCATCGTCATCATCATGACCATGATTCTCATGACCGTTGCCTTTATTATCATTGTTGCCTTTAAAGGTCATCTCTTTCACACGAACAGCACCATACAGGCTGCCTGCTAACTCAAACTTGGCATTGGGGGCGTAAAGAAGGGCCGTTAAGCTGGTTCCTTTCTTGAGTTTAACTTTTTTCCCTTCTGAGTATATTGTCACGGTTTTTGGTGAAGAGTTTTGGTTGATTAAGCCGCCCGTTCCAGAAATATCGATGTCACCCGTCAAGTAGATGGTTAGAGTGGCGCCATTCGCAACAATCAATCGAGCCGACTTACTGATTTTAAATTTCTTCTTTTTGTCGATAAACAGAGTATACGCACCTGGTCCATCCAGATAGAGGGTCTGCTCATGTTTTAAGTCAAAGCCATCAACAAAGTAGATTCCAGGTTGCCAATGGACCGTATCACTCTTTCCGTTGAGTTTAAAATCGTTCCCAGCTTTTCCGTCTGGCTTGGCATTATTAATGAAGGAGGAGACATCAAGGGGATCACAAACACCAGCCTCTGTGGTTGGTTGTTCATTCTCAGACAGCGTTCCACGTACCCAAAAACTGTGGGGGGCACTCTCTTTGTGGTAAAGGGTGCCGGTTAACGAGGCGTCCCCGGTAACATGGGAATATCCGTCTAGCTTTAAGCTGTAGCTGTGACCATGGTGGTCATGACTTCCGTAGTGGTTGTGTTTTCCGGCGTGATGGTTGTCATGATCTGCCGATGAGTAATCATCGTCGTCCTTTTTGTCTTTATCGTCCTTGTCGTCCTTTTTGTCTTTATCGTCCTTGTCGTCCTTTTTGTCTTTATCGTCCTTGTCGTCCTTTTTGTCATCATCCTTATGGTGACCGTGACCATGACCATGTCTACCCAGTTTTGGGCCAGAAGCGATAACATCTCCAACAAAAAGGGAGCTTCCGCTTCCTTTGACAAGACTCTCTTCTCCCAACATCGTTACTTTGCCGAATATCTGGCTATGTCCTTTGAGTTCCAGTCTGCCATCATCACCAACAACCAGAATATTACCCTCTCGTCCATTTTGTAACTCACAGGCCTGAGGGTTGTTGGAGTCGAAACTTCTAACAGTCGCCCCTTTATCAATTTTGGCTTTTTTGCAGACGGTGATCGCAGCAGGGAAGAGACGATCTTCACTGCGACACTCCATATCGCTTACATCCACACGGCGTATGCTCAAATCGCAACTTTTGGCGTCATTCCAGAGAGTGTAGTCGAAGGTACAGGCCGTTACGCCATAGACGTTCGATCCAGGCGTAGTCTCTTTGAAGGTGATCAGGTTAGCACACTCTGGTGGTAAGGCACGGCAGTTGTTGGGGGGCTGCTTGGGGTGAGCAATATTGGTTGGTTTTTGTCCGGAAACACAAATTTTTCGTACCTGGGCACGGGCAAGATCCAGTGCGCCATCAGAATTATAGAGGCTGGAGGCCGACTTCATCTGAGCGACGGCGTTTTGGTTGTTTTTTCCGGTCAGGGTATAAAGATAGGCACTGAGAGCAGCCGATGCGACAATGGCGTACAGCACGATCATCAATGCCGAACCACGTTGACGATCAAAGTTCATCAGAAGTTCCTCGGATAAATTTTTGTGCGAAAAGGAACGATAACATTGCCCGCCCCACCTCCTGCTAGATCGGAGTTAACCGTTAGTTCAAATCCAACATAATTGACCGTATTGGCATCGGCTGTATCGTAGGTAAACACCAGGTTGTCCATGCCTCGTGCCAAAATGTCTCCAGGAGTCACACCCGCTACCTGACGCATGAGATCTTTCCCACCTGCCCATCCATTATCCTTGAGATAAAAGCGGATGGTACCCTCATCCGTAGCTGTAGAGTTAAAGGTGATTTCGTTGGAAGTATTGATAAGCAGACCGTCACGGGAGGCTTGCCTTAGCTCCTGGCTCATCCTATTCATCGCCCAAGAGCCCTCGTCGGCAGAGAGGGAGGTCTGATCGTAAATCAACATGCTTTTCACCAAATTGGTGATAACAGGCCATCCCGCTGTCGCGATAATACCCATGATTACCAGGGACAAGACCATCTCGATCAAGGTAAACCCGCTCAGGCCTTGCCGTCCTTTATAGTAGACTCTTGATGGATGCATGCTCATTAGTATTCAAACACCTGTTCTTCGTCAGTGATAACAAGGAATGAAGGGGAGTCGTAATGGTGGCTGGAATTGCCACGTATGGTGATGGTTACCGATTTACAGTTGGAACCGCTTGTGCAACTTCCCGCGGCAGCGTCGCTAATGGTCACCAGACGATCAAACTCTTCAAACCCTACAATGGGTGTCTCATCAGGAAAGTTCGCTTGGCTAACCGCGTCATATCCTTGAGTACGACGAATGTAGAGAATCTCTTCCATTTTCTCTTGATAGAGGTAGGTCGCCTGCGCAGCTTGTCGGGGCAGTTGGGCGAACTTCATGGTCTGGGTGATCTGAAAGACAATCCCCACCGTAACGATACTACCCACCACAATGGAAATAAGCAGCTCGACCAGGGTCATGCCAGCCTCGGAGCGAGAAAAAGCTTCTTGGTATGGGGGTCTGTATTTCATGGGTACACCGTCCAGACTGCGCCAGTATTTTTTTCCACCGTGACCGTCCCAACCAGAATGGTCTTCTCCTCATCCGGGTTGTTTGGGTCTTCGTATTTATAGAGCTCAATATCCAGAGAGTTACTCATCAGGTTGCCCTTCGAAAAGGGTTGTCCCAGATTGTTGAAAGAGAGCTCAAACTTGGGACGAATATGAGTTCCACTGGGGACAGTACCCACCAAAACCTCTTTTTCTGCTCCTGCATCATCCAGATAGTAGATGCGAAAAGTGTTATCTTTTTCAGCTATGTTAAAACGTTCTATAATATAGCCAGGATTGGCCCGAGTGGTTCGAATGGCCTGCTCAAGGGTTTTGGGAGATGAGACCGCCTCGACGTCAAAGTCTAATTTTGGGATGATTATTGCCGCTAAAGAGCAGATGACAAGAACCGTCAACACCAACTCTATTAGAGTGAAGCCGCCACACTGCTTATGGGTGGGTTTGTTGGCTCTTCTGCCCATCATGATGCCCTATCACCGGTTGTGGAAGTTTGGCCCTGATGACCGTTCAACCATTATGGAACGTTCCCAGTCAATAGGCCCACTTTTTCTTTGTTTTCAAACTATCAGATTTAATAACTGAATGAAAGATGTTTTTTGAAACAAACTTTGACAGAATTCGAGGTATTTGTACTATAACTATTTCACCTATAACTTAAGACAGGGTTTTTTTATTGGTTAAAGCAGGGAGGTGTAACAGTATCATTGGAAATTCATGCATCTATTCATTGCTTTAATATATTTATCAGATCAATGCTGTGTTTACAGCGTTGTTTCTCAATTAAAAAAAGAAACACTCCTGCGTTGAAACACAAGTGACCACAGGACTCATCGTGCTGGGAGGTTGGCTGGTCAAATAGGGTAGGGAGTACAGATAGCGAATAAAACAAGAGGGGCTTAATGGAAAACCACCAAGCCCCTCTTATTTTGTACTAAATGTGCGAAGCTACCAACAAAACTAAATGGCAGCCAGTGTTGCTGAAGAGTTGATTGTCTCTGCGGTCAATGCAGCCGTGCGTCCATCAGGGAATGTTATCGTTCCGCCGGCACAGGTGGCTCCGCCCATTTCAGTTGCCGGAATATATTGAGCCAAAGAGGCGCAGTCCGTTATCCAGATGCTATTACCGTCTGCATTGGCCGGTGTATTGGATGCGGTTGTCTGACGCATTCTGTGCATGCCAAAAGCTGTCTGCATGGTTGACTTGATATCACCGTGTAGCTTGTTGGTTGTCGCTGCGTCGGCTTCTGTAGCAACATCCAGATATTGAGGCGTAATGGCCGCAGCCAGGATTCCGAGAACCACAATAACCATGATCAATTCGATCAGGGTAAAACCGGCCTCAGGGTGGTATCTTTTGGGGGACTCTTTCATGTTCATGAGCTCAACTCGCTATTTAATTGTAGGGCATTAGCCCGAAGAACAGATGAAGCCACATTGCCAGCGTCTGGTTAATAACGGTAACAATTAGCTCTGTTGATGATGCCATTCTATTGTAACACGCATTAATTTGTCAAGAACTACTTATCCCTTTTTCAGGAAAAAAAACGGCAACTTTCTACTTATACTTGCCTATAGCCCTATTGAAGAGCCTCTTCTCCTCAATGGATAGCCTTTGGAATTTTTTTTGAGAGCAGTCCAAATCTCCGGTTATTCCCCCCCTTTTTTACGGTTGAGGAAGGAGTTGAAGAAGTTCTGTTTGGCTTGGGAGTTGGCGGCTTTTGGGGTGGCGCTGGGTGGGCGTTGCCACTGGGTGGTTCGTCCGTTTTGGG
>PEAM01000050.1 GCA_002753565.1 Magnetococcales bacterium
TGACGGTCCCCGGACCCCTGCAATAGTTTTTTAGTGACCGGCTATTGGCAATAATCCGTTGGTTTCCAGGCCATTTCGGTTATCGAATAGGGGTAAAAAAAAAGCCCCTCCAAACTGTAGAGAGGCTTTTTAATCACCAGGTCTCCGCCAAGATAAAGCGTCAGGAAACCTTCAAAGTAGCCTTGTTGGTAAAGGACTGCCCTTGATTATCCTTCCAGGTAACACTGACCGGGCCAGTCTTGTCGGCACGGACGTGGAAGGAAAAATAGGGGTTTTTCGAAACAGAACCGGTCCATGTGGCATTGACAACGGTTTTTCCACCGTACTCCACCATCACAGACTCAATATAGTGGGCCGGGATCGGCTGTCCAGTATCTTTATTCTTGCGCAATCCGCTCTCCATGGGGTGCTTGATCAAGCTTTTAAACTGAACAACACTCCCCTTGCTAACCGGTTTGCGGGGGCCACGTACTTTGGGTTTTCCAATTGATGCCATAATTAACTCTCCAAACGACAAGTCATACGATTTAATGGGGGGTAGTATCGCCTAAATCGATGATGCCCGTTAACCGGCGCAACCACCTTCAGCGACCTGAACCTCCTGGGCGAAACCATAAAGCTTGCCGCTGTTGGTTTTGGCGATAACCCGAATCTTGGATGTCTTTGCCATCTTGATTCGACACTCAAAAGCCGCTTTTCCAGCCTCAGGAATAAAATCGAAACGGCCGACAAACGGTTTGGGGTTGCTATCCACAAAAACGGCAACGGTTTGGATGTAATTACCATCCTCCATGGGGTGATCCACACTCACCGGAAGCCGAACCAAGGCACCGTTCTCCGCCTTGCCTGGGATATCCACCATGACTTTCTCCATGGTGACGGCTCCGCTACCGAGTTGCTCGGCAATCAATCCATCGACGACCCCGGCCGATGCGCTGTTTGGCGAACCGGTCAAGGTGGTGGCTGCGGCAGCGACTGCAACCGTTCCTACACGTTGAAAAAAGCCCCTACGGCTGATACCCTGTTTTTTTTCAATTTCCATGCTCACGCCTCCAAAATCAGCTTGATCGTTGCGCTCACTTAATCTTCATCTTCCGGTTCTTCCGGCTCTTCAGGTTCTTCATGAGCGATACCGGTATGACAGTCGATACAGGTCTTACCACCTTTTTCCATGATGCGCTTATGCTTCCTGGAGGCGGACTTCCCCTGTTCGGCAAAGTCCATCGCCTCTAGTGAGTGGCAGAATTTACACTCCTTCGAGTCTCGCTTACGCATATTTTCGATGACATGCTGCGCCATCTCATAGCGGGCGGCCTGAAACTTCTCCTTGGTATCATACGTGCCGATAGTATGCTGGAAAATATCCTTCGTGCCAATGGTCAATTTTGCCAGAAACTTGTCAATCCAGTCACCAAAGGTCTTGCCGTGGGGTACGTGACAGTCCGCACAGGTGGCCCGAACGCCGGAAGCACTGTTGTAGTGTGGGGTCTGCTTGTACTCCTCGTAGACCCCATCCATCTCGTGGCAGGAGATGCAGAGGTCCATGGAGTTGGTCGCATTCATGGTGAAGTGGAATACGATGAAAAAGATTCCGCCCGCAATAAAACCACTACCCAGAATAACACCGAGTGAGAGTTGACTGGGTCGAGTCAGCATACCCCATAATTTCTTGATCATAGTCTTGCCGCTGCCTCTCAATTGTTAGGAGTTGATAGATCGGGCCGACGACGTCCGATGGAGCTACCGGCTGTCTCATCCCATTTTGCAAAGGAGGGGTCCATCCCACATAAGAACGAGATATTCTACACCAATAAAATCATGTATCGCAAGGAATCAGTGTGTGGAAAATGGCGAAAATGAGAAATAAGTGGGATAGCAGGTAAGGAGTTGTTAAAGTAATCAATCGTTTATGGTGCAGTGCATATAAAACATAAATAATAGTGTGATATGTGATGGTTGGGGTGGCTGTTTACATAAAAATGCTTTGTTCAGAACAGCCTTTGAAAAAAAGGACAAAAAAGGCGGGGTATGAAAAATACCCCGCCCTCGGTTCCGCATACGTCGAACGATTTCAGACTCAGCCGAAGGTGTCGGCCATGATGCTTTGATACCAGCTCTCGTTGTAGAGAGCCTCTTGACGACGGACGAAGTCCGGCGCATCACCGGGCGAAAGACCGGCGCTGACAGCTTTGACCTTATTCGGGTTGGCAGGATCGAACTTGTAGACCGCCGCAACGGAAATGCCGTAGGTAGGACTCAGCATCGAGTAGCAGGTGTTGACATAGGAAGGCGTGGGAGCCGGTGCGCCGTTGAGCGATGCGACAACGGCCGAGGCACAGACTTTCGCTTCCGAGTTTGCCGCATAACCAGACTTGGGCAGACCAGCGGCAGCACTGGAGTCGCCAATCACATAAACATCTTTGTGCAGCTTGGACTCAAAGGTGTTGAGGTGAACCGGACACCAGCCCGACTTGTCTACCACCCCGGCCGCCACCGCAATGTGGTTGGCTTTCTGAGCGGGAATGACATTGATACAGGAACTCTTGAACTCATCCAGCTCCGTGTAGACAGTCATCTCACCGGCGTCGACTCGCTCTACCTTGCCGCCCTCACCACCGGGAACCCACTCGATCATGCTGTTATCGGTTCCGTAGCCGTAGAGCTGCTTCCAGCCTCCGGTGAACAGACCAAACTTGGAGAATTTATCCTTGGGGTCGAGAATCAGCACTTTAGATTTCGGCTTGTGCCTTTTCAGGTAGTGAGCAACCAGACTGGCCCGCTCATAGGGTCCGGGAGGACAGCGGAACGGGTTGGGCGGAGCCACCATGATGAAGGGGTCGCCATCGCGCATGGATTTGAGCTGTTTGGCAAGCTGAGTCGTCTGCGGACCGGCCTTCCAGGCGTGAGGCATCTGGTGCATCGCTGAAGAGTCATACCCCTCCAGATCCCGGAAACTGACACCAGGAGACATGACGAGACGGTCATACTTGAAGGTTTTGCCCGAAGCGGTGGTCACTTTCTTGCTGACGGGATCAACTTGGGTTGCCTTCTCGTGAACAACCTCAACACCGTGTCCCTTCAAACCCTGATAACCCCACTTCTGTACCTCCAGGTCGCGGAATCCAGCCACCACCCAGTTGCTCAGAGGGCAGGAGTA
>PEAM01000051.1 GCA_002753565.1 Magnetococcales bacterium
AAAATCTTGATTAGTGAGGCTTTGACAAACCCCTCTTTCCGGTCGGTTCTCTGGGCATAGACAATATCCAGATTTTCACTGGTCATCTTTTCATACATCTCAAGAATCAGCTCCGGTGGGTCTTGAAGGTCTCCGTCCATCATGACCACATACTCCCCAACAGCCGTCTCCAACCCTGCCGTATAGGCCGGTTGATGGCCAAAGTTTCTGGAAAGCTGTACCACCTTGACCCGAGAGTCCCGATTGTGGATCGTCAACAGTCGCTCCAGACTGCTGTCATGGCTACCATCATCGACAAACAGAATCTCGTAGGGTTCTGCCAAGGTATCCATGGGCGTGTGGACCGCCTTGTAGAGTGCCTCGATATTCTCCTCTTCATTATAGATCGGTATGACAACAGAGATCACAGCTTAGATACCTTTAAACCCAAAAGAGGAGACGAGATAACCACGTCTCAACGGTTTTCACCGGCCAGGGGTGGTAGAGATGTTTTAACAACGGCAAAGGTCATTCCGAGTCGCTCAATACGCTCAATCACCGGCCATTTTGGGAGTTTTTTATCATAACGCAACCGGGAGGTTCCAATATAAAAATCGGCTCGTTTAGCCTGTTTCAGGTTGATGACCACAAAATTTTTCGGCACCCAGACCATCACATTATGAACATTGCCAAACACCGCCACATCAAAACGTCTTTTTTCAAACGGCACCCCCTCCCTCTGGGCATATTTTTTGGCATATTCCACCATACTGAGGGTGGCATCCCGATAGGAGGTGATCCAGTAGTCGGTCTCAAATCGCTCGGCTCCAGCCGGCATGCCACCACCCAATTTATTGATATAGGCGTACTGATAGGGGTGGAGTTGAATCATGGTCCAGAGATGAAAAACCAGATAGACCCCCAAAGTGCTGAACAGCAGCAAAGAGCTCTGGGAAAACCGCCTGTTAAACCGGGGCAACAGATCCACCAAGGCCATACCGCTCAAACAGGCCATAGGAGGAATAATAAAGAGAAAATGGCGAATGCCATCATAAAGCGTTGAACCGACTGCAATGGCGTAGATGGAAGGAAAAAGTGTTGCAAAAAGCAGCAGCCCGGGTCCAGCCAGATCTTGCCACGCCTTATTTCGAGCCGCTTGGACCGTTCGAACAACTGCCCAGATGAGACCAACAACAAAGGCCACAAGAACCGGAATGGGAAGTTTGATGCCAAAATAGGCGGGCAGATAGTGCCAGGGAAGCTCTGTCGCTGTGACATATTGGCCATTATAGAGAACCGACCCACTCCATTTAAAATGGCTGGTCGCCTGAAAAGCCTCCACCAGTGCCGACAGGGGATAGAGCAGTACCGCAGGCCAGAACGCCGCCATGAGTATCCAGGCAATGGCCAGTGAGAGCGGAATTTTATAGAGAATTCCCCGGCGGATGGTCTTCATGCTATGGGGGCTTTTTGCATCAATCAACAGGCCAGCCAGATAGAGACCGATCACCATGAAAAAATAGATGATGACCAGCACCCCACCAACCCGGATACCGACGGAAAGACCAAAGGCCAAGCCAAGCCCGGCAGCGGTTTTCCAAGAAATTTCCGGCAGTGACTGAATAATTTTTAAAATAAAATAGAGGGACCAGATATATCCTGCAGCAAAAGGAATATCCTTGGCGTTGATAAAAATGTGCCCGTACCAGACCGGGGTAATGATTAAAAACAGCAGTGCCCAGAAACCGGCTTGTGGCCCCGCCAGCAGACGTGCCAAGCGCCAGGCTCCAACCAGAGCCAGCATGCCCATACTTGCATTGGCAAACCGTCTGGCACCAAAGCCGTCCAGGGGAGAAATAGCGGGAAGCAGCTCAGCCAAAGCATCGAAAAGCCCCCCATAAAGATAAAAATTATGGGTGTGCAGTGCACTCTGATCGACACCGAAAGAGGAGATGAAGCGCAATACCGCCTGACCATACCAACGATTTTGCCACACTTCGTCCCAACTATAGCCATAATCCTGAAAAGTGAGTAGAAACAGAGAGGCAATGGCACCAAACAGTAGTAGCGAGCCCCGCTGAAACCAACTATTCTCTGAGGAACCTCCACCCGCCTGATCGGTAGGGGTTTGAGGCAAATCGGGCTGGGTTTCGGTTTCAGTTTCTGTCATGACTCACTAACTCATCAAAAAAAACGGGGAAAGTGCTCCCGGTTGCAGCGGATCAGGCCGCCACTTGTGGATAGACCTGGGTTGTAAAGACAAAAAACCGGCTTACCGGGTGTTGCCAAGCATCCTCTGGAAGGTTGGCCTTGAGGGCAAGGTTTGTCAACGTCTCAGCCAGATCCCAGTTGTTCTTTTCTGGAATTTCCGGAAGAAAAAGCGAGTGGATACCTCGATGCTCCATAACAATGCCGTGTCGGCCCAGTTGAATCTCTTCAATACTCGATATGGGCACCATACCGTCTAGAATACTGATTTCCAAATCCAACAGCGGCCACTCTTCCTTGGTAACCGGAACAAAACGGGAATCATTCTTGGCCGCACTGACGGCGTTGGCCATTACCGCTTCAAAAACCGGCAGGTTGGGTGGGACCGTCCCCATACAGCCCCGCAACTCTCCCTGTTTGCGTAATGTAACAAAAGCACCCCGCTTCTGCCGTAAGGCAAGGGGCAGGTGGAAGTGATTCGCCTCTTCTGAAAAGGAGATACTCTCCTTTCCATCAATTAATAGGTGATCCAGACTCTTCTTAGCCATTTTATGCAGGGTAGGCAGATCCCGACCGGCCAGTGCCCGAGACCGATCTCCTTCATTGATGGGAACAGGGCCTACAAAAAGACCAGAGCAGTAACTAACAGAGTTTTCCGGTTTTTTAGTCACATCTGCACTGGTTTTATAAAGAAAATTTAGCGGCACACACTGACCATTAAGAAGATGTAGCATTAATATGGCTGGCGCCAGAATACAGGCGTTGATTTTGGTCTGAATGGCATAACCGGCCAACCCTTCTGGATCCCAGGAGAGAAGCAGGTGAAAAATCCCCTGGTCCAGCAACTTAAGACGCTCTTTTTGCTGATCATCAACCGGAAAGGGAACATAACCATGAGCCGGGCCATAATGGGCCAGATCCCCAGAGATAACCAGCAGGTCATCATGGCCCAAAAAAGGCCGAATGG
>PEAM01000052.1 GCA_002753565.1 Magnetococcales bacterium
AAAATATGCCAGGAACTTCAGCTTAAATATTCGGTAACAGCTTCTGTTGGTTGGCTTTTTTGTCATTGATCTCTTTGATGGCAGCCTGAATCTGCTCAATACGGATGGTGACCGAAGGGTGCTGCATGTGGTCGGTCATCTCGATTGTTGCTGGGGTTTCTGTTGCCAAACGTTGCCAGAAATCGATAATGGATGCTGGGTCATACCCGGCCCGAGCAGTCAGGTAGGTGCCTAGATAGTCGGCGCTGTACTCCCGTTCAGCGTTGGGTTGATTGTGCCTCATGATCAGATGGGCCAGTTCATGGCCCAGGGCCCAGGCCAATTGATCCTCATCACGGACAAAACGGATGATTCCCTGAGTAGCATAAGCCAGTCGCCCCTCAACGGTGGCGGCATAAATGCCATCGTCATCATGAATTTCAACGGGAAATCGACAGACCGAGGTTGGGGCCTGGGTGAGGGTCAGCGGGGTGCCGTCCTGATGGATCAGGGAGAGTGAGACCCTCTCCTGGTTACGAATGGCGGGAAGAAGGATCTCCTCTACCCAGGTGGAGATATCCTCTTTGGGCACCGGTTGCTGATTGACGGCGGTAATCTGGTCGCCCAACTGAACGCCCCCTCTGGCGGCCACCCCATCTTCCGGCAGATAGATGATGGTAGGCCGTTCGCCCACCTGCCAACGATCTTTATAGACACTTCTCAGTGGGGGAAAATAGAGCCCGGCAAAGCCGAGGCCAATCTCCAAACTACCATGAAGATTCTGCTGGCATAGTTCAGCATTCTCCTTGACCAATCGGTGCCAGATTTTCATCACCTGACGCTGCCGGTGATACTGAAGATCAACGGCTCTCTCTCTGAGAGCCTCGGCACTTTTGTCAGCCAGGATGACTGGCGTTACAAACGGTTTTTGACTGCTGACACAACCACTGAATAGAAGGGTCAACAGCAGGATTGAAATAACTGTTCTGGTCCGTCTCATGAGTTTTTTACCTGTTTTGAGTTGAGTAGAGTGTCGATAAATTCCATGTTAACCTGGCTTTCAAAGGCATCAGCCAGCCGGTCAAAGGCACGCTCCTGTTCCTGAAAAAGGTCCAGATGCAGCGACTCTTCCAGGCCGCTCCAGGCCAGAAGAGCGGCCAATGCTTCGGGTTGATCAAAAATGCCGTGCAGATAGTGTCCCATTATCTGATTGTCCCGGCTTAGAACCCCGTGGGGTTTTCCATCCAGAGTCATGGCAGGCTGCTTTAGATCCGGACCGAAGGTTTGCCCCATGTGAATCTCATAGCCTCGGACCGGAGGTGCGTTGGTCAATGCCAGTTGCCCCTCGGTATTGGTGAGCTGCTTATGGGCATCATAACGGGTTTCAATATCCAGGAGGCCAAACCCTTCCGAAACGCCGGGCCTCCCCTCCATGCCCTGGGAGTCATCAAGCTGTTTTCCCAGCATCTGAAATCCACCACAGATGCCCATCACTTTTCCACCATACCGGAGGTGTTTTTGAATCGCTTCCAGCCAACCCTGCTCCTTGAGCCAGTTCAAATCAGAACGGGTGCTTTTGCTGCCGGGCAGGATGATCAGGTCGGCGGATGGAATGGGCTCATTCCATCCCACCCAGTAGAGGGTGACCTGAGGGTGTAGGCGTAGGGGATCCAGATCGGTGTGGTTGCTGATTCTCGGTAGACGAGGAATGACGACTTTTAAGATTCCCGGCCCTTCAGCGACGCCCTGGCTGAGGTCAAAAAAACTGTCTTCTGAAGCGAGGTGGAGTCCCGGCAGGTAGTGCAGTACGCCCAAGACCGGTTTGCCGGTCTTTTTCTCCAGCCAATCCAATCCCGGTTGTAACAGGCGGACATCACCCCGAAATTTGTTGATGATAAAGCCTTTTATTCTCTTTTGCTCCGACTCTGAGAGGAGAGCCAAGGTGCCGACAAACTGGGCAAACACGCCGCCACGGTCAATATCACCGACCAGAATGACCGGACAGTCAACTCGTTCGGCAAATCCCATGTTGGCGATATCGTTCTGGCGCAGATTGATCTCAGCGGGGCTTCCTGCCCCCTCAACAAGGAGGATATCAAACCGTTTACCCAAGGTGTTGAAGGTCTCCACAACACCGTCCAGAAGTTGGGGTTTGAGCTGATGGTAGCTGAGGGCGTTCTGATTGTGAAGCGGGTGGCCCCGAAAGATGACCTGGGCCTCTTTGTCGGAGTTGGGTTTGAGTAGTATGGGGTTCATGTCGGTATGGGGTTCCAAACCGCAAGCTCGGGCCTGCACCGCCTGGGCACGACCAATCTCGCCCCCTTCGGGCGTAACGGCACTGTTTAAGGCCATGTTTTGCGGTTTGAAGGGAACGACTGAAATGTTGCGACGAGATAAAATTCGACAGAGGGCTGTGACGACCAAGCTTTTTCCCGCATCGGATGTCGTCCCCTGGATCATGAGTGCACAATCCATAGAGTACTGTTATCCTTAGTTGTCAGAGTTGTTGGACGACGTTTTTCTCCGCTGCTTTCAATGGGGCAATAAGTTGGTACAGCTCGGATGGGGGTTCTGGAGTAGGAGCAGGGGTCGGTTTGGCAGGGGTGAGCAGGGTATGAAAGCTTAAATTTTTACTATAGAGCTGCAACTTTTGGAAGCTGGACCGATCCTGGCTTTTAAAGGTGTTCTCCAACAGAGAAATACCCTCTGAGTCCATGCCGATTACCTGGGAAAACCCCTCTTGGGAGAGGGTGGCGTAGGCGGAGTATCGGTTGTTGATGTAAAGAAGGTCCACATAACTCTTCCGCTCTTTGGCAACCTGATTGGAGAGTTCCAGAAAGCTGATCTCCCCATCACTGTTTTTATCGGTTCGGGCAAAATCAGAGTCGTTAAGCTCGCTCTCTGATTGGCTCAACCCGCCGGAATGGTTGGAGTCCAGATTGTCGATCAGCTCAAAGGTCAGCGCCTCCGGGGTACTGAGCAGCAGAGGGTTGTCACTGGTATTTGATGTAAACTTTTGAGCCGACGGGCGGCTGTTGATGATGTTTTGAGCAAAGCTGCTGTAGCTGTTGATCACCATGGCTGCATACTCCACATTTAGCAGATTCTGATTTCAAACTTACGGCCATTGTATCATTTTAATGGAGGTTGGCAA
>PEAM01000041.1 GCA_002753565.1 Magnetococcales bacterium
TAACCATCAAACGGAGTCGGAGCGAACCATGAATAAGAATAGCGTAGAGAAACGAATTGCGGTACTGGGAATTGATTTGGCCAAGCAATCTTTTCAACTGCATGGCGTCAACCCAGATAAGAAGAAAAATACCGGCTTGCCCACGTTGTTTGAATGATGAGGAAAACCGTGGGGGCAAGCCCCCACACCCCCGCCTATAAGTGGAAAACAATTTTAATTTAGGAGGTTGTTCGGCCACCAAGTTGCGTGGAATGATGATCATTGATGGCAAAAAAGGTAAGACCTGCGTTCCTGAAAACCTGGTATAGTCAAAGGCATTCAGAATGCCGCTTAACCGATGAGGGCAGGAATGCGCGAATTTCCATCAGGGCCAGAGAGCAAAAACACTCTCAACCATATAAAAAAAATGCGCCGAATAGGCGCATTTTTTTTATATCAAATCCTGTCAAGATTTTTCTACTTTTTAGCCTCTGTATCTTTATGCCAAGGGACATCCTTGTGAACCAGATTATAGTGGCATTGAATACATGTCTTTTCAGTACTATGAACCTCAAATTTATTGAACCACTTGCCTTTTGTCTTATGGCAATTTTTACATTTAGCTGAGTCCTCTTCCAGCATCTGCCGGCGTACCTTGGTTGCTAACTCTTTTCGCAGTTTTTCCCAGCTTGGAATATCTCGAAGTGAATTGGATATGGCATGGAAAGGACTTTCACCAATGCCACCTTTATTGACGTAGAAGAACTTCCACATCAAAATCTCTTTCACACTGTGAGAATCATGACATCCGATGCAGCCCGGCCTGACTTCACGCTCATTCTCAAAGTGAGCAGATTCACGATACTCTTCATAAGGATAGGCGTGGCACTCAGCACAGCCAACTGAAACGTGAAAGAGCTTTGGCTCGACCACTTTCTTGGGCTTAAAATCATCCACAGATTGGCTGGCTTCACCCATTGGCTCGGAGGCATTGAAATCTTCAAAGATTTCATGACAACTAAGACAAACGGATATTCTGTGAAACCGGGTGGAACTCCATCCAGCTACCAGGATTAGCACCAGCCCAAAAGCGATAGCAGCCATACCCAATTTGGTTTTAAAGAATTTCAATCTGCTTCCCCGTCAATTAACGTTCTGAATTTTAAGCACCACCCAACATCTTTTTATAGATGGCCAGGTGCTTGTCGTTATCAACATGAATATCGCCATATTGATCTCCAGGTTCTGCTGGAGAGACCCTTACAACGGTATCATTCCATATTTGCGCACCGCTTTCAGGGTCTAGAGCAACTGGAATGATATCATTGGGATTGGTCCCCTTATCCTTCCACCAGAGATTATAGTCAATATCCTCATCAATCTGCTCCTCGCTTGCCCATTCGGGTCGATAGTCTCGCTCAGCCTTGGCTACCCGACCATAGGCTGTACGGCCCACATGAGTTGCAAGCCCAACAACCTGAGGATGAATACCCTGAGTTATCCAAGCCTTGGTAACCATATAACCCACATCACTGGTTATCCGAACCAAGCCGCTATCCTTGATGCCCATCTTCAACGCAACCTCTTTGTTGAGCCACAAGGGGTTGGAGTGACTCAACTCTGCCAATAGTTTCAGGTTGGTCGTCATCGACAGCGTATGGTAAGCCACCTTGAAGGTGGTCAAAACAAACTGATCTTCAGCAAGGTTGGCGTGGCCTTGATTGTCACTCCAGGCTAAAACCGGTACCTCAATCTTTCCTGACGGTGTAGGAAAACCGTCTGCTTTAAATGAGCCGAACTTGGCTTTGACCGGATCACCACTTTTTTGGCTGATTTTCCGGGTAAGCGTGTCAATTTTACCATACTTGGGCCAAGTACCTTTTTTGATTTTCTTATACTTCTTTTTGAGAGAAGGGGTAGCTAAAATTTCCCTCTTGACCCAATCCTTGGAATT
The DNA here is from genome assembly GCA_002753565.1 of Magnetococcales bacterium. GTDB lineage: Bacteria > Pseudomonadota > Magnetococcia > Magnetococcales > JADFYX01. The sequence continues at coordinate 1,934 of PEAM01000041.1, forward strand.
GGAGAAAGCCCAGAACTGCTTCATTCCACGGCTGCCATCCGTATCGACGGTCTCAATGATTTTCTTTAAAACTTCTCGAACATCCCTGGCTTTGCCGCGGGGTTTATGGGTCGGCTTGCTCATGGTAACCCAGGGCCAAGCGGAAGTCGGTGCACTACCAACTTCATGCCGCTCAACACCGACGACATCAGGGAGTATCAGATCGGCCAGTTCAGCACTTTCACTCATAAAAGGTGAAAAATCGACACTGAAAGGGATCAGCTTTTCATCCTTGAGAACCTCTCGCCAGAGACTAGAAGCCGGCGAGCTATAGGCCGGGTTGCTCATATGGTTAAAGAGAATGGATACTTTTCTGCTACCCTCTTTCACCTCAAAGGGAAAGGTGTGATTCAATACAATTTTACCATCAACCTTAGCTGAATCGGGAGCGGGCTGTGGTGGGAAAAGATCAAATTTTCTGGGTAGACAACTTCCACCTCGAACATCAATATTGCCGGTTATAACAGCCAAAAGTTGGCAGGCTGCTTCTGCATTGATACCATTTTTATGCAGGCTGATCCCGTTCATGCTAAAGACGGTAGCTGGTTTTACCTGAGCAAAATCGATGGCAATCTTCTTAATGCTCTTAGCCGGGATTCCACTGGCCTTCTCTGCACGCTGCAAGGTAAATTCTTTCAGAGCTGAAGCCAGTTCCTTGCTGTTAAAGTTGGTCCAGGTGTCAATAAAAGTTTCATCGGCCAACCCCTCCTGCATAATAGTATTGGCCATGGCAAGGGCAATCAGTCCATCACTACCGGGAAAAATGGGGAACCACTCATCACTACGGCCTGCTGTATTGGACATGCGCACATCAAACGTGATCAGAGTCAGCTTGTTGTTGACCATACCATCCGATAGCCGCTGAGCTAAAGGAAGAGCTGTCTCCATGATGTTACAGCCAAAATTCAGGACGTAGCGGGTGTTTTCCAGATCAGGGAAAAGAAAGTCCACACCCATCATCTTTTTCAAGGCGATCTGCTTGGAAGCATTACCGATAGAGGGATATCGGCTACGTACAACAGACTGGGACCCAAGGGTATCCATAAAACGTTGGGTACCGTTCTCCTTGAAACCCCCCTCATTCAAGTGAATGGTGTCAGGATTATCCAGAGAGGCGGAAACCTTTTTTGCGACCTCTTCTATGGCTTCATTCCAACTGATCTCCTTCCACTTCCCAGCGCCACGGGCACCTACCCGCTTTAACGGCATCAATATTCGATCTGGATCGGTTACGCTAAACAGTGAGGCCAAACCCTTGGAACAAAATTTACCACGAGTAGCAATGTGGTTGGGATCACCTTCACATTTTTTTACCTGATCCAGTTCTGAGAAGGTAAAACCACCATCAAAATAAGGGCACATGGTACAGAGATAAGAGCCTTTTTCGCGGGGCTTAAAGGTTCTGATCTGGTGAAAGTCATTGCCACCCAGTTCCAACTCCATGGCCGGTGAGAGAGCAGGTGTTGCGATAACCGCTGCTCCTGCCGCTCCCATTTTTAATACGCTTCGTCTGCGGAATCCTGACATAATCCCCTATCCTTAATAGAATGACTGCAAATACTGTCCGCCCATGACCCACCAAACCCGCATGCCGTAAACTCCGATACAGACCATGAAGGAGGCCGCCACGACCGCATAGATATTTCTCTTGAGCGGTGAGACGAGAATGAGAAAGGGTATGATCAGGCCAATGACAATCTCCAGCCAGAAATAGGGGAACTTGAAAACCCCCATCAAGACTGCTTCATGACCCAGGACCACATTCATGCTGCCGTAGATGGATTGCATGAACTCCAAAAAGAGTAGGAAGGCATCAAAAACCAGTCCGTACATCATGTATTGGGCCATCTCGATAAGCAGTTTCCAGTCAATTCTCTTTTCTGCCGCAACAACCAAATTTTGCATGGTGAGAATCAATACCAGCAGCCCGATACCGGAAATAAAGGCGCCGGTTAAAAAGAGCAGGGGTGCCAAAGCGGTATGATTCAAGAACCGTCCTGGATTCAACTCCATGACCACACCGGTATACCAGTGGGTGGAGAGAGCTAACACAATAGCTATGATTCCCGTTGCTCTTGCCCAGAAGATGTCATTTTTAATGACAAAGTAGGTGTATACTCCCATAGCCATGGGGTAAGAGCAGATAAGAACCGTACCCCACGACATGGGGCCTGTAGCGTGCCAAAAACCCGGCAGTAGAAGGTAGATAAACCGAACCGGCTTACCCAGATCCCAGGTTAAGAGGATGGGCACAAGCAAAAGCATGCCAATAGCGGTAACCGAAGCGGTTAACGCTAGAGGTTTATAGCGTTTTATACCAAAAACCCACCCAAAACTGGAAATGACGAATGATCCCGCGCTGGCACCGACAAGCCAAAAATAGACGGAAATCGTCGTTCCCCAGGCTACGTGGTGGAAAACATTAAAAGTGACGACACTCTCTTCCATTCAATTGGCTCCCTAACCGAAGAGGAAAATTCTAAAGGCTTTTAAAACATCCGCCGCTTTATGCGGAATCGTCTTTAAAAAGCCAATGGCATGCTCTCCAATTTGAGGCATGGTTGGTTCCCCTTCGACAATATCGGCGAAGGCATCTCCCTCGTGATTTCTCTTATAATCGTTAAATTCTTCTTTAAGCTGTTCTGTACGGTTGGTATAGCTGTGCGGCTCATCCATGATCTCCCAATCCCCGCCGATATAGGAGACGGAAGGGCTTGTGCCCAACTCTGGCTTCAGAACTGTCAAACGTTCCTTGGAGGCCAGAACGGCTACTTCGCTTTTGGGGTCGTTTAGATCCCCAAAAATTCTTGCGCCGCCAACACAGGCCTGGACGCAGGAGGGGACAATACCTTTCTTTACTCGGTGAACACAAAAGGTACACTTATCCACCACCATATGGGGAAGATTGTTGTCCGTTCGTTTCGCCGGAAGAAGATGTCTGGCGTTATAGGGGCAGGCCACCATACAGGTTCGACAGCCGATACAGCGATTGTACCGTTGTAAAACAAACCCTTCTTTGTGTTTATAGGTGGCCTGGGTAGGACAGTTGCGTACACAGACAGGATAGTCACAATGGTTGCACAACCGAGGCATGAATACCCGTCGTGTATTGGGAAATCTGCCTTTATCGGACACCTTCACCCAAGTTCGCCAGGATCCCAGAGGGACGCCGAACTCCGTTTTACAGGCAACCGCACAGGACATGCAACCAATGCATTTCCTGAGATCAATCACCATGCCGTATCTCTTCGCTCCGGCCACACCCCTGGTACCGGGGGATTGCAGTCCGTACGAACGACGTGCTCCTTCCATAAAGGCCCTCTTTCTTCTCTTATTTCAATTTTGATCTCAACTTTGATGAAAAAAAATCAAAGTCGCCAACCTTTCAAAACAAAACAGCCCTTTACATGCCAAGGCTGGTGTCAGACCCTGCCTTTTCCACCCCGTTCAGGACAGTTTGTATTGAACCAAATTCAGGGCTGTGTTGTCAATACTCTATAAGGAGTATTTTGCAAATAAAACAAAGAAATAGATCGTTGTTTTTTGGTTGATCATCCAAAACCTTACCATAGGGATACCTGGTTATCCTTGATGAAGGTCAATCGCCGCTTTTTTTTTCTCAAAAGTGGGCGCGGATTGTGCTAACTTGTTGCAAAAAATCGGTTTTATGTTAAAAAATTGTTAATTTTATGGAATCATCTTGCTCTCTATCAGGATAGCCCCTAGAAAAAATGCTCAACCTGCTCTTTGGGGTTGCCCTCAGGTAGCCACTTGTTATGATCATCTTGGTTGATCCAATCAACTCTATTGTTAGCGAGGGAGATGATATGTTGAATACTAACCGAATTCTATTTCTGGCCACTACGGCTCTTCTTATCTCATTGTTGGGCACTTTCCATGCACGAGCCGAAGAGACGCATCGAATTCCTGATGCGCCGTCGGCCTATCTGGAAAAAAAGAACCCATACAATTTAAAAGAGTTCTCACAAGATGAAAAGCTGATTAAAAAATTCGGTCGAAATTATAAGAGAAAATGCCAAAAATGCCATGGAGAACAGGGAGATGGTCTAGGTCCGCGTGCAGAGAGTTTTATCATCAAACCTGCGGCCTTTGCCAAGCCGGGTTATCTGAAAGAGCGAAAGGATGGGCAGCTTTTCTGGATTATCGAAAATGGCAGCCCAGGTACAGAGATGCCTCCGCATCGGTTAGGTTCTCGCGCTAATTTGACCGAAGATGAAATCTGGCAATTTATCACCTTTCTCCGTTATCAATTCACCAAGTAGCAGGCTTGTGTCTCTGTTGGGAAAGGATGGCCACTCAGGTGAGGGGGATGGCACCCCACACAATTCATTCTAATCTAACGTCCATTGTAAATGAGGGCGTAACGGTTTATTACTCGTAGCCAGAATCAGGACGAGTCAACGGTCTTTTCGACAATCACACATAATAAACCATTGATAAAAGGGTGCGATTACCATGGAATTTCTCTACTTTACCGTAGCAGGTCTGGTACTTTATGTGGCGGCTGATTGGGTTTTGCTTCGTATTGAAGGGATCTACGGAAAGGTTCTTCCCAACCGTAGCCTGTTTTTCTTTGGCATCATCCTGGTCATGACCTTGGTAACCTTTGAGGCCATTCAATATTTTACCCCCGATACCCCGCCTGCCGAAGTGCAGCAGGAGAGCGATATTGGCGTGGAATCCCTCCCAGAAAAAAGGGGACCATCCGCCGATGATCCCGTGCAGATGGTCCCCTCTCTCAATCAGCCAGCCAACAATCAATAGCTGAATGTCAGCTCATTGTTAACACCATCAAAGCCGACCACAAGCGCTTGACCGGTGGTAATGGACATGGAAGCCTCTTTTTTGTAGTCATACCCTTCGGTTCTTGCTGAGTCGCGCATTTCTACGGAGAGAACATGGTCGCCAACCGGTAGGGGAAGTTTGGCGTAGGCAAAAACCGTGGCATCCTGGTGCAGGCCTGGTGGAACAAACTTCTTGTCGGCAATCCTTTTTCCATCTAAATAGATGGTGACCTGAACAATAGCCCGTTCTCTTGGGCAATCATTGGTTTTACGCATATTTGGCGGTAATTTCATGAGCTCCTTGCGGCTACGTTTGACGCACTCATGAACTCTTTTGGACGCATGCTTGAAGGCCAGTTTGATCTCAGCTTGGTCTGACTCCAGATAGGTATAGGCCGGCGCAGTAGAAAAAAAGTATATCAGTGCGCAGAAGAGGGTGTAGGCAACTGCCTGTAAGGTAATTCGAGTCACTTTATTCATCTGCTTTCCCCTCTTTAATCAAAGCTCTATACGCCCCAACTTTTTCCATTAACTCTTTCGACTCCGTCTTGGCTCCCCAAAAAGCGATCACTTTTTCTTTATCTGTTCTCTTTAACAGATGAGGCTCCCTTGTCCCTAGAATTCGGGCATCGGTCCAGCGGTTACCAAAGCGGTGAAAGCAATCTCCCTCACGACAGCCGGTAACAAACACACCATCCGCCCCTTTTTTCAAAGCAAAATCCACCAAGGAGGGGGGGAGCATTCCAGCGCATGGCATGACAACGGCTGCTGTAGCAGGATTTTGAACCTGGTCTACATCCAACCCATTCACACAGCCATAGACAATAATTTTGGTATCTTCCGTGAGAGACTCCAGACCTTTCAGTGTTTTTTCCCGAAGATCGTTGGCACCATACCAGGGCATTTCGATGCCGGATACCAAGATATCTCTCCCCATTCTAAAGGGGCTGGAGGAGACACAGGAACCGGTGCAAATTCCACAGGCTGTACAGAGAGAGTCTTCCATGCGTGGTTCAAAATCATATTTACGCTCATCCGTGCGTTTTTGCATGGAGATGGCCCCGTAGGGACAATCTTTGGCGCACTGACCACAGCCGTTACAATGTTCCAGGTTGATCTCGGCTCTAGGGTTTTCTCCCCGAGAGGGTAGCCACGGAAGCATCATCAACAAGACGGTAACAGATGTCGAAATGGCCCAGGCCAGACCGGGACCAAGCATATCGACCAGGGGATAGATGTTTAGATAAAACCAATCCAGATGAAGAGTTGTCGGGGATTGAGTCAACTGAGCCGCTTCGTGACTGACAGCCGGTTTAATCAAGGAAAGAACGGTCAGGGATACCAACGTCCAGATAGCAAGTGCCCGAGGAGGGTAGAAGTCGATCTGGCTGATACGGCTGACATGGGTCCAAAGAAGAAAAACCAGCATGATCGGCAAGCCCAACAGATGGAGAAAGGCCATCAGGGTAAAAAAGCGATCAGATACCTGCCCATCAAGAAAGTTGAAAACCATAGCGCCTGGAACCATGGGAATCCAGTCAATCAGCTCAGAGGTGGCGATAGCGATATATTGAGCCAACATATCCCAAACCAACCAATAACCGGTGATTCCCAACATCACAACCATCCAGAGTGTTGGAACACCGGTAAACCACGAAAACCAACGGACACCCCGGTAGCGATCCCGAGAAAACTCCCGCCAAAGATGAAGAAAAATCGTAATGATAACGGCATCGGAGGCATAACGGTGCAGACTGCGCATCACCCCAGCCAACCACCATTGATCGTGGGTCATATACTCAACAGAGTTGTAGGCGCCCGCCACGTTGGTTTCGAAAAAGATGAAAACATAGATTCCTGAAATCAGAATGATCCAGAAAAAATAAAAAGATAAAGATCCTAAGTGGTAAAAGGGGTTTAATTCATTGCTAAAAACACGGTTAAACCCTTTTTCTATAGCAAGTACCGCTGAGTTACTTGCTTTGCGTATCATTTCCAAGGTACAGGACTCCAAACAGTGATGTGGTCATCGGTAAGACGAAGAGTGACAGTTTGACAGCAGCCCTCACTCCGAGAATAAAGAGTAGAGAGGCATATTTTTAAATATACATTTGTAACTGAGAGCGAAAAATGATTTAGATCAAGCAGAAACCAAAAAGTGTCCCATCATTCTTGAAAGAAAGATAAGCTATCCAGGCAAACCGAGGTCCATTCCATTACTCGATAAAAAGGGCCATAGAGCTAGACCCTTTTTTTTGATTTTTTCAACTCTTTGTAAACCAGAACAATCCCTGTCAAGATGATTGTTCCCCCAATAAACATATTGATAAATATAGAAAAGTCAAATCGATAAGCATCTTGGGTTGGATCATAGCTCGTACAGAAAAGCTTAACCCGACGGACCAGGTTTTCGACAACAGTTTCCGGACCCGGTGGTTGCCCAAGAATAAGCTCCTTCAGAGGTTCTAAAAGCAGGGGGGTAGAGATGGTCTCTCCATAGACCTGTCGGTAAATCACACCCTTGGCATCCACCACTGTCGCTTGAACCAGATGGTCGAACCCTCTGGGAGAAGGCATATAGGTAAATCCAACATTGGTGATGATCTGGCCGACTGTTGCTTTTGTGCCGCTGAAAAAAAACCAGTTGGGGTGATCTTCAAGATCTTGCTGTCTGGCAAAGCTTGCCATGGCACGCGGTTTGTCAAATCGGGTATCGAAGCCGATGGTGATAATCTTGAAACTATCGATCCCATAGGTATCCTGCGCTTTTTTGACAACCTCAGCCAGTGAGCGAGTGGCAACTGAGCAGGTGTGATAGCAGCTGGTGTAGATCAGGCTCAGGATGTAGGGTTTCCCCTTGGTCAGTTCAGTTAGATTGATCTGTCGTCCCAGTCGGTTCCTCAGAGTGTACTCTGCCATGGGCCTGTCCATTGCATCACGGCTGAGTTGAAGAGCCTGCTCTGGATCAAAATCAACCGCCTTTGCCTGAAGTGTACCGGCGGGGCTTGTTAAAAAAAACAGCGCGAGCAGGGGTGTCAGGAGATATTTAAAGCGGTGAATGGTCTGAGTAAAATGAAGGTTATGCAAAAAAAATCCCGTCTACGGAAGCGGCAACCAAAAGGAGACCAAGTTGAACCAGCGAAGCGCGAAAGCTTCCCATGGCAACGGTGGGTATAGGATTTTGTACCAACTTAATGCTTCTGTAAAGAAAAAAACTGCCGCCAGATAAGGCACCAATGAGATAAACCCAACCCAGCCCAAAAAAGGCCGGTAACAGGGAGGCCATAACCAGCAATACCGTATTGGCCAATACCGCTTTAGCCGCTTTGGTGCGACCGTGAACCACAGGTAACATGGGAACACCTGCTGCCAGATACTCATCTTTGATGGCGATGGCAAGGCTCCAAAAGTGGGGAGGAGTCCAGAGAAAGAGAATAAAGGCCAACGACAGGGCTAAAGGGTTAAGTTCTGGATTGACCGCAGCAGTACCAGCCAAAACGGCAAAACTCCCAGCCAATCCACCGATTACAATGTTCATCCAGGTTCGGCGTTTCAACCAAATGGTATAAACGACACCATAAAAAAAGGCGCCCAAAAAGACAAAAATAGCCGCTAATGGGTTGATAAAATACCAAACTGCCATAACGGGAATAATTAATAAAGCGGCAAATAAAACCAGCCATTTAGGTGAACGGTTCAAGGCTCCGGTCACAAATGGACGGTTGCTGGTTCTCTCCATACGGGCGTCGATGTCTGAATCATAATAGTGATTCAAACCACCCGCTGCACCAGCAGCCAATAGAACGGACAGAAGCAATAGAACCATCTGCCCAATAGAGGGAGTTACTCCCGGTGTCGCTGCCAAGCCCATCCCGGTGGTTACCAACATGGCGACACCAATTCGGAGCTTGAAGAGGACCAAAATCTGTTTTACCAAACTGACCATGTTATTGAGCAACCCCTGGATAACAATAAAACACTATCAAACTCAAGACTTTAAGAAAAAGAGAGGGCGGGAATAATATCCCACCCTCTCCGATTCAAAAATCCTACATCATCGGCCAGAGTGAAGAGAGGTACTTGGCGTTGATGAAGAAGTAGATAACGAAGGAGGCCAAGAAGACCAGGGCCAGTACAAATGTACCCTTGGCTTCGTGATGTTCTCCACCATTACCGGTATCCTCGATGGGAGCAAGTTCCAGCTTGTCTGGACGCTCTACATCATAGCTGGTCTCAGCCATTGGGAAGCCAAAGCTGGAGAGGAAAGAGGCACCTGTATCCAGTTTTTCACCAAAAATCAGGGAGCCCACTGCAATCAGACAGAAGAGGGCGCCACCAACAGAGGCGATGATGCTTCCGATAACAGCCATACCGAGCATGCTGATAGCGGTTCCGGCAAACTCATACTGAAGAGCGGCATCGGTAAAGTTGACATCCCAGTGACGACGAGGAACGCCCAGTGTACCAGCACCCAAGAGTAGCAGAATCATGATGGTCATACCGCCAGCAAAGAGATAGGGCTGCCATTTGCACATGGTTGGCCAGATCAACTTACGACGGAAAAGTACCGGAATCAGGAAGTAGGTGATTGCCATAAAGGCCAATGTGGTACCTACTGCTACCGTTGCATGGAAGTGAGCAGGAACGAAAATGGTGTTGTGGATGATCAGGTTGATCTGCTCTGTACCCATGACCACACCGGTGATACCACCAATGAAACCAAAGATGATCAGAGACATGAACATGCCTGAAAAGACGGGGTTCTCCCAAGGAGCTTTACGCAACCACTCGAAAAGTCCGTTGGTGTAGCCTTTCTTACGTTGGGCAACCTCAATACAGCCAGGTACGGTCAAGCCGTGGATCATACTGGCGAGAACGGCCAGGTACATGGCATAGCTGGTGTTGAAAACCTTCCAGGTGGAGCTGATGCCTGGATCAACCAGAATGTGGTGAGCGGAGGCCAACTGCAAAAAGAGGATGTAGAGCAAGAAAGCGCCACGGCTGACTTTCTCTGACATGGGTTTGGCACCGAAGACAATGGCGGCAATGGCATACCAGATGGAAACATGAGCCGCCACGTTGATCTGCTGGGAGGAGTGACCCAAGCCCCACCAGATAACCCGATACATGGCAGGGTCGATATCGGAGATGATACCCAGGGACCAGAGCAGGGTCGGAATCAGGATGACCGCACCAGAGGCGATGGTGAAAACAGCAATGATGGTCGCAACCAAGGCACCAAAGGTAACCAGAGGAATGGATCCATCATAGGTTTTCTCTTCTTTGGCAATAACCAGTGTGCCCAGGAAGATAAAGCAACCAATCAACGCACCTACGGCAAACAGGATCAGCCCGAGGTAGAAGATGGGTTCCGCTGGCATGGGAACATAGGAGGTAAACATCACGCTGGAGTTACCACGGAAAAAGGCCGCGGTGGTGATGAGGGAACCCAAAAGCATGAGTACAAAACCCAGCCAACCAAGTCTCGGCGTAGCCGGTCGGCAACGCAGAAGGGTTGACGAGGCAAAATAGAGAACAGCAACTTCAAAGGCGATGACCCAGAAAATCAGGATTGCTGTTCCGTGGGTAGTCAGGGCCATATAGAAGGTCTCGGCATCCAGAAGGTGGATACCGGGTGCACGTGTTGCCGCAACCAGCAGACCGAAAATACCACCGATCAGCAGAAAGACAACGCCAAGCACTGCATGAGCCTTCATTAAGGACTCAGCAGATTTGTGAAAATACAGGCCCGAATCAGGGCACCGTCGAAACATTTTGACAGCCATTATGGTGTGCTCCTTTCTTCGAGATTATTTAACGATGATCTTACCCAACATCTGGTGATGACCAACTCCGCAGTATTCATTACAGATGATACCGAAGGACCCAGTTGTTGTTGGGGTTAAGGTGATAACCGTTTCGTATTGAGGCAGAATCTGCAAGTTGATATTAACAGGCTGCAGAGAGAAGCCGTGTTGATAATCCAAAGAGGAGATATGAACACGATAGCTCTTATCTTTCTCCAGTTCCAGAATCGGCCACCAATCCCAAAGACGTCCGACCAGGTAGACATCGCTACCAGCAGGAGGAGCCACAACGGGAATTTCGGCTTCACTCTCGGTCCGAACCGTATATTTATCCACCATACGCTGGGTCTTGGCTTCAAAAAGCTCTGCGGAGGTTTTGTAGGACTCGTTAGAGAGGTTCTGCTCTCCATAGACATGCCAGTAAGGCATCCACAGGAACAGAACAAGACACCAAACCAAGGCAATAATTACCCAGGTAACCTCGATTTTGTGAATCGGCTGGTTCCACCAAACCCTATGTGAGGGGGGCATAATACTCATATAAATGATCTCCTTTCAGCCAGATTTATGGAACCATTGGAGGAGCGGCGGGGATGCCGATAATTTCCATGATGCCCCAAATAATATAAAATATGGTTGGGAATGTGACACCTAGGAACAGCAACATAAATGGATTGTCCAATAGTCGCTGCATTGCGGGAATCTCTTCTTCTTTTTCTTCTGACATAATCGCCTCTCCTCTTCTTTTGCTTATAAAATGAGTAAATGCTGCATAAATATGTATACGGACACAAACATACTCTAGACTGAACGCATAAAGCGCAATCTAGTCGAGTATAGTTTGCTTTGTAATGGGATTAATTGACTTGTATCAATTTGGAAGGTTTTTTTTCATTTTCTTTTTTTTTCTCGATTGGCTCCTTTAGAAAAGAGCTCATTTACCTTGGTAAGATCTCCATCATAGGGCAAATGCCACAGCAGAATAGGTCATTTCGCATGCAACTTCAAGCGATGTGTTAAAAATAATGAAATGGTAAATAAAATCAAGGCGCCAGCCTGGTGTAAGGAGGCCAGATAGGTGGGTACATAGTAGAGCAGGGTAAAAATGCCGAGAAGCACCTGGACAATTACCATGGCAGTCATCAGGTAGATGGGGGATCTAATCGCTTCTGTGAGGGGCTGTTTAAGAGCATGCCAGGCAAAAAACAGTACAGAGAACAGGGTTGTCATGGCCAGGAGACGGTGGTCCCATTGAACCGCGGCTATGTTTTCAAAAAAATTAAGATAGAACGGCTCCATGGAGAGGTAGCCTTCGGGAATCCAGTCACCATCCATGAGGGGGAAGGTGTTGTAGGTCAGCCCCGCATCCAACCCTGCAACAAAGCCACCCGAAAGAAGGGTGAGAAGGATCAGGCCGGTTAACCAGGTGGATAAGGTAGCCAGCCGGGGAGAAGCGGGGGTGGAGGGATGGGGTTTTTTATTGAAATAAAGCCCTAATCCCACCCACATCATGTAGGCGTAGATTAGAATGGCCAGCCCCAGATGGGCGGTAAGACGATATTGGCTGACACGGGGGTCGTCTACCAGACCGCTTTTTACCATGTACCACCCCATACCTCCTTGCAGACCACCCAGAACGAACATCATGATCAGTTTGGGCTTCAGGGAGCTCTCTAACTGTTTGCGCCATAAAAAATAGAGAAAGGGGAACAGAAAGATCAAGCCGATGGTCCGGCCGAAAAGACGGTGGATGAACTCCAGCCAGAAAATCCCCTTGAATCCCTCCACATCCATGTCAGAATTAACATGCATAAACTCAGGAGATTGTTGATAATGGTGAAAGACCGAAAGCCACTCTTCCTGGTTTAGAGGGGGGAACCAACCCAGGATCGGTGACCAGTTTACCATGGACAGCCCCGACCCGGTCAGGCGGGTCAGACCACCAATGACCACCATGCCAGCTACCATGAAGCAGCAGCAAAACAACCATAGGGCAATCTGTTTTTGGTGGGAACGCTCCACGGGTTAAATCCTTTCCTGTCGGATGGCTAATGGGTAGGATAATAAATCACAGGGTGGGGAAGGGCGTCAATTGGTGACGAAAAGAGAATGGGAATTAATTGGCTATGTCACGCAGAAACCTGACCCACGGAGAGGTGCTCCATCGGTTGGCACAACTCTCACTCCCCATGGCCTGGGGGGTGTTTATGGTTCTGTCGTTTTATCTGGTGGATACCTTTTTTATCGGTCTGTTGGGTACACGAGAGCTGGCTGCCATTAGTTTTACCTTTCCGGTAGTCTCTGCCACAGCCAGCATTGCCATGGGGTTGGGGGTTGGGGCACTTTCGGTTATTTCGAGAACCATAGGCCGAGGGGATCATGTCGGGGGCCGGCGTTATGCAACCCATAGCCTGATGTTGGCTCTGTTGGTGGTGGGTCTGTTTGTTGTCTTGGGGTTGGCAACCATCGACCCTCTTTTCCGGGCTTTGGGAGCCGGAGAAGAGCTGTTGCCGATGATTCGGCAGTATATGGAGCTGTGGTATGCCGGTATGATCTTTTTGGTGGTGCCCATGGTGGGAAACAGCATCATTCGGGCTTCGGGCGATGCCCGTTTTCCCAGTTTGATCATGACCATCGCTGCGGTAAGCAACCTTATTCTCGACCCTTTGCTGATTTTTGGCCTGGCCGGCTTTCCCCGCTTGGAGTTGCAGGGGGCGGCCTGGGCTTCACTTGTTTCTCGGGCTATTACCCTGCTGGCCTCCCTTTATGTTCTTCACTTTCGACTGAAGCTGATCGATTTTTCCTTTCCAGCATGGTCTTCTCTTTTTCAGTCGTGGAAAAAGATTCTTCACATTGGTTTGCCTGCGGCGGCTACCAATATGATTGCCCCGGTTCTCACCGGCCTGCTGACGACAATTGTTGCTCAATATGGCAGCTCTGCTGTGGCTGCTTTTGGAGTTGCCTCTCGGATTGAGATGTTTTTTCTGGTCCCTTTTGTCGCCTTGTCGGCGGGGTTGGGTCCTTTCATGGGACAAAATTTTGGGGCTAAGAAATTTTCTCGGCTTCGAGAGGCCATTCGACTCGGCACCCTCTTTTCCCTGTTGTGGGGTGGGTTGATTACGGTTTTGTGCTGGTTTGCCGCTGAGTGGATTGTGCAGACGATCAATAAGGAGTCGGAAGTGGTGGTTTATGGGGTTCTCTATCTTACCCTGGTACCGATGAGTTATGGCGCAATCGGTGTGATCTATGCTGCCAGTGCCTCGTTCAATGCTCTGGGAAGCCCTCTCTCAGCCTCTCTTCTGGCTTTGACGCGAACCTTTTTCCTGACGGTTCCTCTGGCTTGGTTGGGCCATACCTTTTGGGGGCTTCCGGCTGTGTTTGGCGCAATTTCCCTGGCAAACCTTCTGGTTGGCGGTGTAGCCTTCTTCTGGATTCGGCATCAAACCGGACCGAAATTATCCGGCCAGATCACCCCCTGATCCTGCCTTGGTTTTCTTGTTTGAGAGGAGCGGTAATGAAGGATCAAACCTTTTGGATTGTTGGCATTATTTGGAATGTCGGTCTGACGGCCCTGGCAATCTGGTGGTTGTTGAAGCAGCGGCAAAAATAATCGCTCAGCTGGTTGGCGCTGGGGCGGAACAGTCTGGGCGTTTGATCTGTCTTAGAGCCAGAAGCAGCATGCCCATAGCCCAGGCTACAGCAATGGCAAAGGCGGTCAGGTAGTCCGGGTTGGCCAGAAGAACCTCTGTGCTGTGATAGAGGGGGAGGCGAATCAAAACCAGAGCGTGGCTGACTGGGTTTACCAGCATGATGGACTCCAACCAGACTGGGGCCTGCTCCATGGGAAAGAGGGCGCCGGATAGCATCCAGAGTGGTAGCAGAAAAACTGACATGATGGCGTGAAAGCCAGCAGTGCTTTCCATGTTCCAAGCGATGAGAAACCCCAGAGCCGTAAATCCCAACGCCGCCACCACCAGCCCCAAAAGCAGCAGCAGCAGATTGGCAAAAGAGGGGTCCATACCCAAAAAAGGGATGGCCAACATGAAAAAAAGTGCCTGAAGCAGGCCGATAGCCATGGCGCCGATCACCTTGCCCAGGACGATAGCCATACGGGGAGCCGGAGAGACCAGTACACCTTGAAGCAGACCTTGATTGCGGTCTTCAATGACGGTGATGGTGGAGAAAATACCGGAAAACAGCACCACCATCAGGAGAATCCCAGGGAAAAAATATTCGCTGTAGGAGAGGCCAGGATAGCCCGGTGCTTGAAACGAGGCACTGAAACCGCTGCCAAGCAGCACCCAAAACAGAACCGGTTGGGCAACACTGCCAACGACTCGATGTCCCTGGCGAAAAAAGCGGATTAACTCCCGCTTGGACAAGGCTACCATGGCCTGCATCATGATGAATGGCCTCTCTGCTGCTCGGTCAGGTGGATGAAGAGATCTTCCAGGGTTGGTTTTTTAACCGACAGGGTTTGAAACTGTTCTCGGTGGTCGGTCAGCAGGTTGTTGAGTGTGGCAGAATCGATCCCTTCAACCCGAAGCTCCGACTCTCGATGATGGATGGAGAGTCCCGGTTTTTTCTCCAACAGTTGACTTAAAAAGAGGGCCTGTTGCCGATCTTTACCCTGAATGACCACCATCTCCTGCCCCAATCGGTCTCGCAGTTGGCTGGGGGAACCGACA
This sequence comes from Magnetococcales bacterium, assembly GCA_002753565.1. Classification (GTDB taxonomy): domain Bacteria; phylum Pseudomonadota; class Magnetococcia; order Magnetococcales; family JADFYX01. The sequence continues at coordinate 17,273 of PEAM01000041.1, forward strand.
GCCAGAAGTGTGCCTTGATGCAGAATGCCCACCTGGTCCGCCCGTTCCGCCTCATCAAACAGGTGGCTGGTCATTAACACCGTCATTTGCCGCTCTTGGCGCAATCGGTCGATTACCTGCAGAAAATCCCGACGCCCACCAGGGTCCAGACCGTTGGTTGGTTCGTCCATCAGTACTATTTTCGGGCGGTGTAGCAGGGCTTTAACCAGCTCTACCCGGCGAGCCATTCCACCCGACAGGGTACCAACCCGCTCATGGAGCCGACCCGCCAAGCCGGTCCATGCCATATCCTCCTCCAGACGAGAGGAGAAGAGAGCTTGAGGTAACTGGTGGAGATCCCGATGGATGGTAAAGTTTTCTAATAAAGTCAAATGTTTGTCCAGAGCCGGGCTCTGAAAAACCACTCCAGTTAAACGGCGGGCCTCTGCGGCGTGGTGCTGTAGGTCCAGACCATTGAGGCGGATCTCTCCTTGAGCCGGAAGCGAGAGGCCGCACAACAGTCGAAACAGGGTAGATTTTCCGCCACCATTGGGGCCGGTCAGGGTGAAGAGGGTGCCGGGGTCGATTTGGAGAGAAATATCGGACAGGGCGCAACGGGCCGGCTGTTTTTTAACGGCGTAATAATAGTCCAGCTTTTGAATGGAGATCATGGTATAGCAGAGAGTCTAGCTGGCCAACTCTGTCCTTTTGGTACGAAGTGACTTGAAGGTCAACACCAAAAACAGGATGCCGCCAATAACCGCAGCCACCCCTCCCAATCCCATGACCCACATGGGGATTTTGTCGGCTATAGTCTCCAACCCCTGGGCGGCACCGGCGGTTTTGCGCTGGACACCGTGGCCTCCCGACCAGGCCAGACCGACAATGTGCAGCAGAGAGCCGCCGCTATAGAGCATCAACTGCCACGAAGACCAGTTGGGAGCAGGGCGTCGAAAGCCAAGGCCGGGCAGGATGTGATAGGTCAGCCCCATATAGGCCAGGGTGACTGAGACAATGGAGCCGTGATAATGGGCTGGGATGATGGTGTTGACGCCATCAATCATGAAGCCGATCCATCCTCCTGCTCCAAAAAGTACCAGAGAGTAGAGCAGAGCCAGCCGTTGTGGTCGGGTTTTGTCTTGGGTTGTTTGGATGTTCCACTGAGAGCGGAAAACCCACAGGCCGGCGATCAAGGCGGCTGGACCACCCCCCCAGTACATCAGGTCGGTAAAGGCGGTCCGGTGTTCGATGGCGTCTATATCGTAGATGAGGTGAATCAGTGGCCCTAAAAGAGCGGGGAGAGCGCCCAGAGCAAACAGGGGGATGATCAGGTTGAGTGGGGCTACTTTTCGGCTGCCTGTCGCCGTTGCCAGCCAAAACCAGGCAACCATCAGTAGTTGGGTATGGGTAAATTGCAAAATATGGCCCGGTCCCCAAAAGAGCAGTTCGTAATAGCGTTCCTCTTTGAGAAGGGAGAGCGACTCGGGAATAGCCAGATAGCTCCAGAGCAATGAAGCCAGGGCAAAAAAGGCGATAACCATGGCCGATACCAACCCAAAATCAAGTTTTTTTTCACCCTCTCCGGTTGCCTCCCGGCGAAAGAACAGGGTTGTCAAAGCCACGGCAAAAAAGCCGAGGCTAAACAGGGTTAAACCAAGAAAAAAAGCGTTATTGGCCAGAATGGGTACATAGTTGTTCAGAAACGGAGCATCCTCTCCCAAAAAGGGGGAGAAAGCGATGAGAAAGGCACCGACTGCGGCGGTGGCAAGGCTGGCTCTGCCCAGTTGAATGGCGCGGTGAGAGAGGGATAGCGTGCCCATCAAACCGGCAAAAGAGAGAAACCAGACCAGAACCGACAGGTCGACATGGATCACCAGAGCGGTTTTAAAAGAGCCGGTCCAGGGTATCAGGTCGTGAATAACCGGAACTCGAGCCAGAATAACCAGCAAAACAACCAACCCGGAACCGACGAGAGAGAGAAGGGCCAGGGTGAGCCAGCCAGTGGCCAGTTTACGAACCGGCCCGGAGGGAAAGGTGAGTTGAAGTTGATTTTCAGGCATGGTATCAGGGCTCAATTTATCTGAAAAAGGAGAAAGTGAAAATGGTATTGTTCCTGGTCTCTGGCTGTTATTTGGCTTCGATAAGTGGATTATAGAGGTTTTTGATCAATTAAACAGGGCAAAAAAGATGTTTTGTTCGTCTGGTTTTGTTATGGTATGGGGATCGATAATGAATAAAACAGGTGAGTGAATAAAAGATGGTCAAGGAGCGAGAGAGCCGCTGGAAGATACGAGTCCTACAGGCTGTTTTATTGCTGGGGGCGCTGCTCACCAGTTTTTTTCTGTGGCAAAACAGACCTGTCACCCCACCATTGCTTATTCCGGAGGCGTTGCGGGGGCTGCTTGTTCCAGAGCCTAAACAGCTCACCTCCTTTGATCTGGTCGACCATTTTGGCAAACCTTACCGGCTTCAACGACTGCAGGGGCAGTGGACCTTCCTCTTTTTTGGCTACACCCACTGTCCCGATGTCTGCCCCACCTCCCTGAGCTTTTTAGCCGAGGTGTTTGAGCAACTCAAGGCCCATCCAGAAGATTTGGCCCATGCCCAGGCCACTTTTGTCTCTGTCGATCCCAAACGAGACAGTACCGAAGTCTTGAAAGAGTACGTTCCCTTTTTCCACGAAAAATTTCTCGGAGTGACCGGCACCACCCAGGCTATTGATGGCTTGGCCAAACAGGTGTGGGCCCAATATCAGCTTTCCGATGAGGTGGATGAAGAGGGGAACTATGCGGTGGATCATACGGCAGCTTTTTTTCTGATCGACCCGAAAGGGCGACTGTACGCTGTCTTTTCAACAGCTTTTCAGCGTGACCCAGAAACCATGGCGAAAGCCTTTCACCTGATACGACCCAGGGTAGAGTAAGGTGCCTGTTTCCTGATAATGGTTTAAAAAAGAGAGTTGGTGTTCCCAGGAGCGAGTCGGTGCATAAAATAGTATTGAACCTGAGAATAGGGGTTGTTGTCCTCCTTGTCTGTTGCCTTGTTCCCCTGCAGGGGTTGGCCCAGAAAAACCCGACGGACTCCTACCGGTTGACCTTGGCATTGGCTTCACAGGTTGAGGCCTACCGAACAATTAAAAAGATTGATCTTCCCTGGCCGGTCATACCTCTGCAAAAAGGGAAGAGCCCTCGACATGTCTTGCAAAAGGCTTTGGAGGTTCTAGAGAAGATCAACCGATTGCGAACCAATCAAAAATTGGGGGCGATCTCCATTCCCCCTTACCCTTCTCGCCCCATCACCCCCACAGAAGTCTATGATATGGTCAGTCGATTGATTGACGAGATGGTGCTGTTACGGCAGATGACCACCAAGGAGCAAGAGAGGGAGCCGGCCAAGATACCGGAGGTGGATCGGATCAAAACTCCTGATGATGTCTACCAAAACCTCTGGGCCATCTCTCGAGCCTTGGACCCGGTTTTGGGCGTTGGTGGTTTTTCTCCTTCCGATGTCTATGCACAAAGTGTGAGAATTGTTAACCTTGTGCAGTTTCTTCGCCAGACCCAGCGAGTGTCGGTCAACATTAAAAAACAGCCTGCCCCCAAGGGCAAACATCCCAACCATGCCTTGGCAGCCACCTATCAATTGTTGAAAAAAATCTCTTTTGCTGAAAAGAATCTTTGGATTGCGCCGGTGGATATCCCCGTCGTCCCCAAAAAGGTGATTACACCAACCGAGGTGTACGATGCCCTGCAGGGGGTGATTGCAGAGCTTCAACGTATTAAATATCGGTTGGGGGTGGAGCGCCACTTTCCAACCCCGATGGTCAAGCCGGGAAAAACCCCCGATGATGTCATCCAAAATCTGGCATGGGCCACGGCCATGATGCCCACCTTCTCTTTGCAGAACAGGGTGTGGCAGCAAGACCCGGCGCAGTTGAATAAAACCCCGGATGATGTCTACATGGCCATTCGACATGCGGTGACCGAGTTGGAGCGGTATCAGGCCTCTTTGGGGATTCGCCCCAAAAACCAGAAGCCGCCGGAAGGGAGCGGGCTGCAGTCGAGGCATGTCTATCAACAGATGCTCTACAGTATCGAAAAAATAGACCAACTACGTCGACAAAATGGTCTGGGTGGTCTGGCCATACCCCGAAATCCCTTGAGAACCATTACCCCGCACGAGGTGTACGAGCTGGCTCTCCGTCTGGATATTGAGATGGATATCATCTATAAAAACGCTGGGTTGACTGATACGGAAGTCTATGCAACCTCTATCCATCCGGTGACAGTTTCGGGAAAGAGCTCCAGTGATGTGTATCACGAGCTCTGGCGCTTTTCCTGCCTGTTGGATGATATTCTGGGAGAGGATGAGCAGGCCGTAGGCTATATCACTCGTCAAGCCAGGCAGGTGTCGCTGGAGCTTTCGACCATTATGGCCTCCATGGGCTACACAAAGAGTATTGCCGAACCTCCCTTGCAGAGCGGGTATCTCCCTTCGGATCTGGTTCTTAAGGGGCACAATATCTTGAGATTGCTAAATAAACTGCAGACTCGTGCAGGCCTGTTCTCCTCCCGACTGCCCATCCCCCCCCTCCC
>PEAM01000053.1 GCA_002753565.1 Magnetococcales bacterium
TTTCCATGGGCTTTACCTTGATTCCGGTGATCATGCTGACAGGTAGTCTGAGTTTAGTTGACGTGGTTGAGGCACAGCGGGATGTTTGGAATGTCGTGCCACTTCTGCCCATGTTTGTCATCTACTTTATTTCTGTGGTTGCCGAGACCAACCGGGCACCCTTTGATCTGCCAGAAGCAGAGGCAGAATTGGTTGCTGGGTTTATTACCGAATATTCGGCTATGCACTCAGGTGTTTTCTTCATGGGTGAGTACGCCAACATTGTCATGGTCTCCTTCCTGGGCGCATTGATGTTTCTGGGTGGTTGGTTACCACCGATTGGCCTGCTTGATTTCATTCCGGGGTTGATCTGGTTGGCACTGAAAGCCGGTTTCTTGATGTTTGTTTTCTTGTGGCTGCGCGCCACGTTCCCCCGCTATCGTTATGATCAACTGATGCGGTTGGGTTGGAAGGTATTTCTCCCGGTATCCCTGTTGTGGATTTTCCTGACCGGTCTGGCACTCCATCTTTTTGGTATGGCGTAACTCAGGAGTAGTCGATGAGTATTGATTTTAAACGCTTGGTTGATAGCTTTACCCTGAAAGAGTTGGCTCAGGGGATGGCTGTAACCTTGAAACATTTTTTCAAGCCCAATATTACCATCCAATATCCCGAGGAGAGAACACCTATCTCCCCGCGATTTCGTGGTGAACATGCCTTGAGAAAAACAGAGAGTGGTGAAGAGCGATGCGTGGCCTGCAAGCTCTGTGAGTCGGTCTGTCCGGCTCAGGCTATCTATATCGAAATTGATACCAAAAGCACTGCTGAAATGCGGTTGACAAAGGTGTACGATATTGATGAGACGAAATGTATTTTTTGCGGTTTTTGCCAGGAGGCTTGTCCTGTTGAAGCCATTGTTTTGGGGCCAAACTTTGAATTCCACGGTGAAACACGGGCTGATCTCTACCATACCAAGCAGAGGTTGCTGGACAATGGTGAGAAGTGGAAAAAAGAGTTGGATGCCAATATCGCAGCAGACGGTAAATATCGGTAGGTAGGGGTTTAGGTAATCATGGTAGCGGAACTAGTTTTCTACCTTTTTGCGACGATCACCGTCATAGCGGCGCTCGGCGTAGTTAGTGCGAAGAATCAGGTACACTCGGTACTTTTTCTTGTCCTGACTTTTTTTACGACAGCAGCACTGTTTGTGTTGTTGGGAGCGGAATTTTTGGCCGCCATCCTTATTATGGTCTACATGGGAGCGGTCGCCATTCTCTTCCTGTTCGTTGTCATGATGCTGGATGTGGAGTTTGCGGACTTGAAAAAGGATGCCATACAGTATCTGCCCATTGGCATTACGGTAGGTGTGGTCATACTGATCGAGTTGATTGTAATCATCACTCAGATCCATCTGGATGCCGGTGCGGTTGCGGCAGCGGTTGATGTACCTAATACGCTGGCGATTGGTCGAATTCTTTATACAAAATATCTGCTTCCCTTTGAGATTGCCTCCATCATTCTTCTGGTGGCTCTGATTGGAGCGGTGGTTTTGACCCTTCGGGAGAGGAATCGACCAAAGCGTCAGCATATTCCGAAACAGTTGGCCAGGACTCGTGAGCAGGCTGTTGAACTGATAAAAGTGGAATCTGGAGAGGGGGCGTCCTGATCATGATGGGTTTGGGTATAAATCATTATCTGGTGTTGAGTGCCTTACTCTTTACCATTGGAATATTTGGCATTTTCATGAACAGGCGCAACGTGATCATCATTATGATGAGCATTGAGCTTATTCTCTTGTCCGTGAATATCAACTTTGTTGCTTTTTCCTCCTTCATGGGCAACATAGACGGGCAGATCGTCACCTTTTTTGTACTGACAGTTGCCGCTGCAGAAGCAGCGATTGGGCTGGCCATTTTGGTTGCCTTCTTTAGAAATAGAGCAACAATCGACGTAGAAGAAATCGACACCTTGAAGGGATAAGGACCGGTTCAAGACCGGTATTTGAGGAACATGAGCAGACAACTACTCATCATCGTTGCACCGCTGATCGGCTCGATCATTGCCGGCCTTTTCGGTCGCTATATTGGACGTGCCTTGTCTCAGGCGGTGACCATCGCCGGAATGACCGTTTCGGCCATCCTGGCTGTCATCGTCTTTTTTGAGGTGGCAGTCGGTAATGGACCGGTTATTCGGGAGGAGGTTTTTACCTGGATCGTGGCTGGGGATTTCAAGGTTCATTTTGGCATCCTCATAGACCGGATTACGGCGACCATGTTGATCGTCGTCTCTGGGATTTCCACCTTGATTCACATCTATTCTGTGGGTTACATGTCGGAAGATCCTCATCAACCCCGTTTTTTCAGTTATCTCTCGTTCTTCACCTTTGCCATGTTGATGTTGATTACCGGAGATAACTTCTTGCAGCTCTTTTTCGGTTGGGAAGGGGTGGGGTTGGCTTCCTACCTGTTGATCGGTTTTTGGTATCAGAAGGAGTCGGCCTGCAATGCGGCCATAAAGGCTTTTCTGGTTAATCGGGTTGGCGACTTTGGTTTTGCCTTGGGTATTTTTGGTATCTACATGGTCTTTGGTACGCTGGATTATGCGGAAGTGTTCCAGATGGCGGGCACCGCTCAATACCCCAAGACCCTGGATTTTCTCTTCTTTGGTCCTATGGACACGATGACGGTTATCTGTCTCTTGTTATTTGTCGGAGCGATGGGTAAATCGGCACAATTTATTTTACATACTTGGTTGCCAGACGCCATGGAGGGACCAACTCCGGTCTCTGCTTTGATTCATGCCGCCACCATGGTTACAGCTGGTGTCTTCATGGTTTGTCGGGCCTCACCGCTTTTTGAGTTGTCTGAGACGGCTCTGATGGTTGTCACCTTGATTGGTGCAACGACAGCGATTTTTGCTGCTACGGTCGGTTTGGTACAAAACGATATCAAGAAGGTTATCGCTTATTCTACCTGTTCTCAATTGGGCTACATGTTTTTTGCTGCGGGAGTTTCAGCATACTCCGCTGCAATTTTCCACCTCATGACCCATGCATTTTTCAAGGCTCTGCTCTTTTTAAGTGCCGGTGCGGTGATTCATGCCATGCATCATGAACAGGATATGCGCAAG
>PEAM01000042.1 GCA_002753565.1 Magnetococcales bacterium
GCCTTGCAGGCCCCCAAACCCCCACGCTTTTAAAATAAAAAAAGCAAAGTCAAAGGCTTAGGACCTTGGGCGCTGCCCAAACCCGCTGGGAAGGCATTCATGCCTTCCCAGACCCATCCGCTACTGTGTGGTACCCATTGGGTTTGGAATCTCCAGATCAGTGAATACCTCGGTCACCCCTGACTGGCACCGGTATAGTCTAGTCTCTCTCGAAGGGCTTTTCTGGCCCGGAAGACGCGAGTTTTAACGGTTCCCAGGGGAATCTCCAAAATCTCCGCCACCTCCTGATAATCCATTCCCTCCAGAGTGACCAACGTTAAAGCCTGCCGTAGTTCGGGGGTTAGGTGTTGTTCTATTCCCTGACGGAGTTGGTTGATGCGGTTTTGCTGTTGGAGCTGCTCCTCCGGGTTGTTTTGGCCATCGCTGAGGGTAAGAAGGGAGTCGCTGGAGATGGCTGGGTATCGAAATTGAGGAGAGCGGTTGCGGTAGTTACGGACCAGATTTTGGGCAATGCCCAAAACCCAGGTGGAAAAGCGGGCGGTCTCCTGAAAGGTGGCCAGGCGGCGATAGGCCTCCAGGAAGGTCTCTTGAGTTAGATCCTCGGCATCCTGATTGGAGGCGGACTGGCGAAGGATGAAACGAAAAACCCGCAGATGGAGACGGTTGAGCAGGGCGGAAAAGGCGGCTGAATCACCGGCTTTGGCAGCATGGACATCGGCAAGGTCCGGGTCAATACCCGGCAGCCGTTTCATTGGCAGTGGAGTTCTTCTAGGGAACCGGTAACGGTAATGTTGCCCGTCTCTTTGGTTTTAACCCGACACTCTCCCTGCCAACCCGGTTGGCTGTTGCGGGAGACCGGAACATAGCCGGAGACAATCAGCAGGGTGGTCTTATCCCGCTGGGGGTTGACACATTTAACACAACATTTTTTCTCGCCGGGGGGGATGTCGACCTGAAACTTGGTGGAGTCCAAGGAGCGAGCAAACAGGGGAGCTTCGGAATCGTTCTGGACACAAAAGGCCCAGCCATCGACAACCCAAAAAGCGGCGGTAGCCACTCCTAGAAAAAAGGCCCATTTCAATCGGTTTTTCATTATTGGTCCCGGTTCTCTTTTTGTTACCCATCAACACCCATAGTCAACCTAACCAGATTATCCCAGATGCCAAGAGTGGGTCAACTGTGGAATCAGGACAATTGCCCTCTCTGTTGGCCACCCCCAGGATAAAAACTCTTACCCCTGCCCTTTATTCTGTTACCCTTTACGCTAAACAGTTCATTCTGCGAGGTTATTTTCCTCATATTTTTGAATGGTCCCCCCTTTTTTGTCCCATTTGCCTTCAACGCATTGCCGTAAGGGTGCTACTCATGGCAAAATCCAGGGGTGTTGGACTCTTGTTTTTTACTATTGGGGAGTTGTAACGTGGGCTTCCGTACTGTTTTTTTGCTGGTTTTTTCCCTGCTTGCCTTATTAAATTCCGGTTGTGGTTTTAAGGGGGATTTGGTGTTGCCTGGTCCTGAAATGGAACAATCGAAGAAGAAGTCCGGCTAATCGACTCAGGCCAACGCAACCCTTAATTAGGATTGTTAAACCGGAGATACCTCTTTGACAACGCGAATTGAGTAGACCATGGATTATTTTCACTTTGTTGACAATCAACTCTACTGTGAAGAGGTACCCCTGACTCATATTGCCAAAGCGGTAGGTACCCCCTTCTACTGCTACTCCGAAAAAACCCTGCAGCGGCATGTCTCTGTTTTCCAAGAGGCCTTCTCTTCCATCTCCCACCTTATCTGTTATTCGGTCAAAGCCAACAGCAATTTGGCGGTTCTCGATGCCCTGGTCAAACAAGGGGCGGGGTTTGACATTGTCTCGGTTGGGGAGTTGGAGCGGGTTAAACGGGTCGGATGCCCTCCAGAGAGAGTGGTCTATTCCGGGGTTGGCAAAGGGCGGGACGAGATCCGGGCCGCTTTGGCGTTTGGTCTGTTGATGTTTAATGTGGAGAGTCGGGGGGAGTTGCTGCGCCTGAACAAGATAGCTGGAGAGATGGGTAAAAAAGCGCCGGTGGCTATTCGGGTCAATCCCGATGTGGATCCCCAGACCCACCCCTACATCTCCACAGGAATGCGCGCCAACAAATTTGGCATTGCCCACGATCAAGCCCTCTCTCTCTACCAGGAGGCCGCCGGGATGAAGCATCTGCAGGTGGTGGGGATGGACTGCCATATTGGCTCTCAGCTAACCTCCCTCGCCCCCTTTGTTGATGCGCTAAAGCGTATTCTGGCCCTTGAAAAAGAGCTGCGTGATGCCGGAATCAAGCTGAAATATATGGATTTGGGAGGGGGACTGGGTATTCCCTATGAGGAGGAGCAGACGGCTCCCCACCCGGACCATTATGCCGGCGCCTTGATGGCGGAGTTGGTTGGTCGGGATATCACCCTGATCTTGGAGCCGGGCCGGGCTATTGCCGGGAATGCCGGGGTGTTGGTTACCGCTGTCGAATATGTCAAAGAGGGCGAAGATAAACGCTTTATCATTACCGATGCCGGGATGAACGATCTGATGCGCCCGGCTCTCTATCAAGCCTACCATTCGGTTTTGCCGGTGGTGCGACGGTTTGGTCGGGAGGAGTCGGTGGCTGATGTGGTGGGGCCGATTTGTGAATCCGGCGACTATTTTGCTCGTGATCGACTGTTGCCTGAGTTCCAGGAGGGGGAGTTGATGGCGATTCGCTCGGCGGGAGCCTACGGTTTTGTCATGAGCAGCAATTACAACAGTCGGCCTCGGGTGCCGGAGGTGATGGTTCGTGGCGGGCAGTTTGCCGTGGTTCGCCGTCGGGAGACCATCGCCCAACTGATGGAAAATGAGAGCCTGTTTGCGTGATGGCTATCCCCTTTATCAAAATGCACGGTCTGGGCAACGATTTTATCCTCTTCGACCATCGAGAGCGTCCGTTGGAGATCACCCCGGAGCGGGCGGCGCTATGGGCAGACCGTCGGCTGGGGGTGGGGTGTGACCAGATTGTTCAGATTGTCTCCCCAACGGCGGGCGATCCTGCGGCTATTGGGGAGATGCGGATTTTCAATGCGGACGGTTCCCGTGCGGAAATGTGTGGTAATGCAGCCCGCTGTGTGGCAAAATACCTGCGTCAAATCATGCGTTTGCCCGATGAGACACTGGTGTTGCAAACCTTGGCTGGTCCTATTTCTATTCACCCCAGGCCGGGTGGATTGGAGGCGGTAGACATGGGCAGGCCGGTGTGTGGTCAATCTGGGGAGTCCATCACCATTCAGCAGGGGGTCTCCTACACCTTTACCGAGATCTCCATGGGTAACCCCCACTGTGTTATTTTCATGCCAGAGGTGGCGGGGTTTCCTCTGGCGGTGGTGGGACCACAGTTGGAGTGTCACAGTCGGTTCCCCAACCGTACCAATGTCGAATGTGTTCAGGTGTTGGATCGGCAACAGATTAGAATGCGGGTGTGGGAACGTGGTGTAGGCATTACACCGGCTTGTGGAACCGGAGCTTGTGCAGCGGCTGTTGCTGCTATGTTAAATGGATTGACAGACCGTCAGGTACGGGTGGTTTTGGATGGTGGAGAGTTGGATATCCACTGGCGCAGTGATGATCATGTCGTGATGACCGGACCGGCTTCGGAGAGTTTCCGGGGCGAAATTAATTTTTAACGGAAATAGAATTCAATGCATTTCATCGATCTTCAAATTCAATATAAAAACTATAAAAAAAATATAGATGCTGCGATCCAACAGGTGTTGGATTCATCCCAGTATATCAATGGTCCGCAAGTAGCGGAGTTGGAAGAGGTTCTGGCCGAATTTGTCGGCACGTCCCATGGTGTTGGTTTCTCCTCGGGAACCGAAAGCCTGAAAGCCACCCTGATGGCTTGGGAGATCGGTTTAGGCGATGAGGTGATCACCACACCGTTTACCTTTATCGCCTCCGCCGAGGTGATTGCCGTACTGGGTGCCAAGCCGGTTTTTATCGACGTTGACCCCAACACGCTCAATATCAACCCCGCTAAAATTGAAGAGGCCATCACCCCTCGAACCAAGGCGATTCTTCCGGTCAGCCTGTATGGTCAATGTGCCAATTTGACCGCCATCAACACCATCGCCAAAAAGCATAAACTACCAGTTTTAGAGGATGGTTGCCAATCGTTTGGTGCCTCTTTTGAGGGGGAGCGGTCCTGTGGTTTGAGCACGGCGGGAGCGACCTCTTTTTTTCCAGCCAAACCCCTGGGTTGTTATGGGGATGGCGGGATGACTTTTACCAATGATGACAATCTGGCCAGCCGGCTGCGTATTATTCGCGAGCACGGTCAGGCTGCCCGTTATCGCCATGCCATGTTGGGGGGTAATGGTCGTTTGGATACCATCCAGGCAGCGATTTTGCTGGCTAAGTTTCCCTATTTTCAAGAGGAGATCGATAATCGTCAGCGGATAGCGAACTACTACATCTCCAACCTTCCCAAGGGAGCCAGACCTCCGACTATTCGTCCTGGCAATCAGAGTATTTTTTCCCAATTTACCATTCGTGTGAAGGAGCGGGAGTTGGTGCAGAAGCGGATGATGGAACAGAACATTCCCACGGCTATTCACTATCCGGTTCCTCTCCATCGCCAGCCGGTATTTTCCTATTTGGCTTATAAGGAGGCTGATTTCCCGGTGGCTGTTCAGGCGGCCAGAGAGGTGCTTTCGTTGCCGATGCACCCTTTCATGACACAGTCTCAGCAGGATGAGGTGTTGTCGGCCTTGTCCAAATCGTTGGTTTTATGAGTCGGGCGGATAAATTGGTTATGTTGGAGTCTCTTTGCGAGGCTTATCGTCGTACCTTACTCAAGGTTCCTCATAGCCGGGGAGACCATACTGACCTCTGTCGGATCAGGAATGGTGGGGAGGCTCCGGCTGATTATACAGACTGTATCTGTCATGTTGGCCCAGTTTGTCAGGCGTTAAAAATCAAGCACCCCATGGATTAGCCGTAGAGAATAGAGTCTGATCAACCCAAAATGGGCCAGGATTGGGTGTCCAGGGACGGGCCGGATCCTGGTAGGTGTAGAAATGGCTTTGTTTTTGTTTTTGCAGTTATAGCCAATTAAAACCAGATTTGGACAACGGTTTAAGGCAAAGTCAACACCTTGGGAGGTCTTTCAGGCCCCCAAACCCCCACGCTTTTAAAATAAAAAAAGCAAAGTCAAAGGCTTAGGACCTTGGGCGCTGCCCAAACCCGCTGGGAAGGCATGCCTTCCCAGACCCATCCGCCATGATTTGTACCCATTGGGTATGGAATCTCTCTATTTTCCAAACTTACGAATTTAATAGCGTTTGAATCGTGACCGATTGGGACGCAGGGCTGCACCAGGGCGAAACGCTGCTCCCGACTTGACAGAGACCCGTAAGCCCCGAGTTTCAATGGTCTCGACAGGTAGCTCTTTAAGAAAACGGGAGGGCATGGCCGGTTCATAACGGTTATACATCAGTCGACGTCGAGCGTGGCTGAGATAGAGCTTCTCCTTGGCTCGGGTCATGCCCACATACATCAGGCGTCGCTCCTCTTCCAGGCCAGCTTCTCCCTCATCAATAGCCAGCTTATGAGGCATCAGGTTCTCCTCCAACCCAACCAAAAAGACGAGAGGAAACTCCAACCCTTTGGCTGAGTGCAAGGTGGAGATCACCACCTTATCGGCCTCAATGGTCCCCTTCTCATCCCCCGGATCGCTATCAAGAACCGCTCGTTCCAGAAAGCCAGCCAGATTATCCTCCTGAACCAGATAGGCTCGAAGCTCATTGAGATTATCCCGCTTATCTTCTGCCCTTTCAGCGGTCTCCAAGGCATCCTTATAGCCTGACCGCTCCAACAGCAGATCCAGTACCAACTCCGGATGCTCTTCATCCATCAATAGATGGTGAGCCTCATCAATCAGTTGGATAAAATCGGCCAACTTTGCCCGAACAGCCGGCCCCAACCGGTTTTCAGCGACAATCCGCCGGGCCCCTTCCAACAGTGGGCCATTCCCCACTTTTGCCGCTTCTTGGATGGCGGCCAGTGCACTGGGACCGATTTTGCGTTTGGGGGTGTTGATAATGCGCTCAAAGGCCAGATCGTCCCGAAAAGAGAAGGCAAGGCGTAGATAGGCGACCGCATCCCTGATCTCTGCCCGATCCATAAAACGCAACCCCCCCACAACCCGATAGGGGATCATCTCTCGCCCCAGAGCCTCTTCAATGGTGCGGGTCTGCCGAGAGGCTCTAACCAGTATGGCCGCCCGACCAAACCGACCATCGCCACACTCGCGAAAAATCTCCTGAGCCACAAAGCGGGCCTCATCCATGCCATCTTCTGCTGTAAAGCGGACCAGTTGCGGGCCACTCTCCCCCTCGGTCCAGAGGCTCTTCTCCATGCGACCGGAGTTGTTGTTGATCAACTGGCCCGCCGCCTTGAGAATGTTGCCGGTTGAACGGTAGTTCTGTTCCAGCCGGACAATTTTGGCGTTGGGAAAATCCTCTTCGAAACGGAGAATATTATCCAATCTGGCCCCCCGCCAGCTATAGATGGATTGATCGTCATCTCCGACCACACACAGATTGCCATGACCGCTGGCAATCTGCTTCATCCACTCATACTGAACCCGGTTGGTATCCTGATATTCGTCGACCAGAACATGAATAAAACGGCTGCGAAAGGTATCCAGAACCTCGGGAAATTTGCTCCATAAAACAAGACAGTTGACCAGCAGATCACCAAAATCCATGCTGTTGGTTCGGCGTAGTTCGTCCTGATAGTGGCTGAAGATGGAACGGACCTTTTCCCTGTCACCGGGAAAACGGATATGGGTTTCGGTCAAATCCTCCGGTTTCAGCCCATCATCCTTCCAGCGAGAGATGGAGCCAGCCAACCGTTTTGGGGTCCAGTAGACATGTTGAAAATGGAGCTCCGCCAACAGTTTTTTAATCATCCGCTCCTGTTCCGAGGTGTCCAGGATGATAAATTGACTGTCGTAACCCAATTTTTCGGCATGCATGCGTAAGATTCTTGCCCCCATACCATGAAAAGTACCGATCCAGAGCGAACGAGAGGTGATGGGGTCCAGCTGGAGAATATCCACCACCCGCTCGCGCATTTCACGGGCCGCTTTGTTGGTGAAGGTGACCGCCAGGATTTCTGAGGGGTGCAGGGAGTCGGCCTGCAGAAGGTGGGCCAGTCGACGGGTTAATACCCGTGTTTTTCCAGAGCCGGCCCCCGCCAATACCATTAAAGCGCCGCCACGAGCCGTCACAGCCTCTAGCTGGGGAGGGTTGAGATGATGAAGAACACTTTCAGTTGCCATGATTATCCATTCCAAGGGGGAGAGGGATCCTGCACCAGCCGAATAGTCGCAGATTCAACCTTCTGGATGGCTGAACAGGTCGATACGCACTCTTGATTATTGAGAAGTTGCCCGTTTGTATGGTTGGAAAGAGTCGGTAGAAGCGCTAGCTCCGGGTCTCTCTCTCCATGAGGGCCTTGTTATAAGCTCGGACCATATCGTGGTCGGTAATCAGCCCCAACACCTGACCGGGATCATTTTCTGCCACCACCGGGAGCTGCTGGACATCATTCTCATCCATCCGATAGAAGGCCTCGTGGAGGTTATCTTTGGGATTGATGGTTACCACCTCTTTGGTGGCAATGTCCCGAACCAGAACCAGATCCTCCAACCCCTCTTCAAAGGCCACACCCCGAATATTCTGGAAGGATACGATACCACATAAACTCCCTTCCGAATTGACCACCAGAAAGGTCTCCTCCTGGCTGCTGTGGAGCCGAACCTTGAACTGTTTGATGGTCATGGTGTCTGGAACGGTTTCAAACTCCCGCCGAACAATAGAGGCGACAGAGAGGTGACGCAACAGCCCCACCTCCCGACCGGATCTTAGATCGATACCATGACGACGCAAGGCGCTGGTGTAGACGGAGTCTCGATAGACCTGGTTGATGAGAACCGTGGCAACGATGGAGGCCACCATCAGGGCCAGCATGATGCGATAATCACCGGTCAGCTCAAACAGAATAAGGATGGAGGCGATGGGGGCACCCAGTACCGCCGCAGCCATGGCCCCCATACCCACCAGGGTATACGCACCCGGACCGGCCGAGATGGCGGGAAAAAAATCGTGAGCCAAGATACCGTAACTTCCCCCCACCATGGCCCCCAGAAAGAGGCTGGGGGTAAACACCCCTCCAGAAAACCCACTGCCCAAGGTAACCGATGTGGCCAGAATCTTGACCAAAACCAGGGTCAGCATGATCGGTCCGGCCATCTCCTCGAGAAGGGCCATGTTCATGGTGTCGTAGCCAACCCCCATAACCTGAGGGAAAACCAGGGCGATGAGGCCGAGAAAAAAGCCGCCAATAATGGGCTTGAGATAACGGGGAATGGGGATCAGGGCAAAAAGATCCTCCGATTTAAACAGCACCTTCATGAAGAGAATGCCGGTCACTCCACAGACCAACCCCAAGCCAACATAGGCGGGAATTTCCCAGGCAGAGACCAGGGTGTAGTGGGGAACAATAAAGGCGGGAAAGTCGCCCAGATGAAGACGGGCAATGACGGTGGCGATAACGGAAGAGAGAACAATAGGGGAGAAGGTAGCCAGACCGTAGTCGGCCAAAATCACCTCCAGCGCAAACATGACACCGGCAATGGGAGCATTGAAGGAGGCAGCAATCCCCGCCGCCGCTCCGCAGCCGACAATGGTGCGCATGTGACGGGTGGAGAGCTGGAGCTTGCTACCAAACCAAGAGGCGATGGTTGCCCCCAGATGGACCACGGGACCCTCCCGGCCTACGGAACCACCGCTACCGATGGAGAGGGAGCAGGCGATCATCTTGCCCAGTCCATCGCGCAGGTTCATTTTGCCGCCGTTCAGGGCCACAGCCGACATCACCTCGGGCACGCCATGACCGCGAGATCCGGGGAAGAAAAAGTGGACCAGGGGGCCGATGATGGCACCACCGATAACCGGCATAAGTAGGATGTGCCACCAACTTAGCTCGGCAAGAATGGCCACCACGTTCTCATGGCCGCTACCCATGAAAAGGTGCTGAAAAATTTCGATAAGGGTCCGAAAAAGAATCGCGCCATACCCCACCACCACACCGATAAACACCGCCATGAGTGAGAGGGTAAAGTGTTCGTTGAACCCCAGTTTTTTCAATAAATGTAGCATGAAGAGTTTAGTTTCGGGTGATACCGGTCGATAAGAACTTTAAAGGTTAGACCATTCTAGTCTTTTATCGCTCGCTGTCACAACGGTTTCAAACACTTTTTTATTCTGGCCCCTGTTTTAAAAGGAGATGGTATGGTTCCCTCCAGTTTGGTTTCTTCTACCTATGCTGCCTATAACAGCTCCCATCGTGCCACTCCGGCGACCCCCTCCCCAGAGGCTGAAACCCCACGCCCATCCGGGGATGTGGTCAATCTCTCCTCCTCGGGGCTGGCAGCCTCCAGCGGTGAGAAGATCTCTACCCGCAATCCGGCCCTTTATTCCAACGAGGTCCATCTTAAGTGGAATCTGGCCCGTATTTTTATGGAGAGTCTCTTTGGGGAGGAGGAGGGAGTTGAAGAGAGTGCTGAGGAGGAGCTGGTACGTACCGTCGTGGAAGAGCCCCTTGCCAACCAAACCTTAGACACCCTGTCCCAGTCGTAACCGCGAGAAAATCCTGGTCATCGGCAAGATTTCCCGGCACACTCCTCCCATGTTCATTTTAAGAATTCTTCTTTTTGCCGGACTCTTCTATCTGATTTTTCGGCTTGTTCGTTCCTATTTCAGTGGATTGGCGACCGCCAACACCCCCGCTGAAGAGGAGGGGCCCACTCTGGTCTGCTGTGCAAGCTGCCAAACCTGGATCCCCCCCGAGAGTGCCATCATACGGGGAGACAAACCCTTCTGCAGCGACAAGTGTCTCCCCTCCTAAAGAGGGGTGATCTCCCCTCTGCTGCTACCAACGCCATTTACCACCGATGATTAATGGGATATGCCCCCACATGGCGTTTGAGCGGTAGCTTGAGCATCCCCTGGATGGTGTTGACCTCTTGGGGGTCCCGCATGGTATTGAGGCCGATCTCCATCTCCACCTGACCATCCGGCGGATGGGCGACATAGGTACCCATCAGACGATCCCACCACGGCAGGTTAAAGCCAAAATTAGCGTTGGTCAGGGCGGGGCGGACACAGTGGTGGATACGGTGCATGTCGGGTGTGACGACAAAAAGGCGGAGTATTCGATCGGCTCTTTCCGGGAGGCTGAGATTGCCGTGGTTGAACATGGCGACCCCATTGAGCAGCACCTCAAAAATCAGCACGGCAACAGCCGGAGCGCCCAGCAGGGTAATGACCGACAGCTTGATGCCCATGGAGAGAACAATCTCGATAGGGTGAAAACGGGCGCCCGTGGTGACGTCATAATCCAGGTCTGCATGATGAACCCGATGCAGACGCCATAAGCTGGGTACGGCATGAAACATGACATGCTGAAGATAGATGGCAAAATCCAACAAAACAACGCAGATCACAATAGAGACCCAGGATGAGGGATCAAAAGGGCCCAGCAGACTCCAACCCTGTCCCTCTCTGCTCAGGGCGAATCCGACGGCGGCGGTCGGAAACAGAATGCGTAGCAACAGGGTGTTGAGAAGCACCATCCCCAGGTTGGCACCCCATCGAGAGCGTTTGGGCATGGTTAACGGACGGCGAGGAAAAAGATGTTCAGCCACCGCTACCAACAGAAATACCCCAAAAAAGAAACCAAGGCGTATCACCTTCTCCTGCTCCAACAACATCTGATCCACAGCACGCTCCCTTACTCGATGAAACAACGCTCAATCCCTTATTTAATAGGGAAAAAATGGATAATTGTCAATGGAGCCAAACAGGCCACCCATCCTACCTTCGGCTTTGGGATTTTATTTTTGGGCGAATTAATGCTAGAGTGTGCCCCATTGTTGGTGTCCATCGATACAAGAAAAAAAGGGGGGGGGCCATTTTAAAACAATGCCAGATTGTCTCTCTCCTTCTCCTCTCCCCCCAGCCAATGCCAGCGTGACAGGCCCCTTTTTCCCCGTGCTGTCCAGAAAAAAACTGCTGGGGGTTTTGCTGCTGTTTTTATTGATCGTAACCGGGTTTCAGCCTCCTCTCTTTGCCGGTTTAGACCGTCAGAAAGAGCCAAAAGAATCTCTCGCGAAACTCCGAGAGCGGGCTGACCAGCTTTGGTCTGAGGGGAAAAAACGTGCCGCGATCAATCGCTATCTGGAGGCGGCTAAACTCTTTGAGCAGGCAGCCCAAGCCGAAGAGGCCAGCGACAAACCCAGAATGAAAAAGCTGGTCGAGCAATTGGGCCAGGCCGGTTATTATTACTATAAAGGTGGGGAGTATGATGAAGCCAAGCCCCTCCTGGAACGGGATCTGGCCATTCGCACCGAACGGTTGGGGCTTAACCATCCCGACACCGCAACCAGCCTGAACAATCTGGCTGAACTGTACTATTATAGAGGTGAATTCGGTAAGGCGGCCCTTCTTTTTAAACGGGTATTGATCATCCGAAAAAAGAGCCTTGGGCCAGAGCATCCCGACACCGCCGAAAGCCTGAACAACCTCTCCCTCTCCTACATGAAAATCGGCTCTTTTAAACAGGCCGAACAGATGCAGAAGCGGGCCATGGCCATCCGAGAAAAAATCCAGGGCACCAACCATCTCGACAGGGCGGAGAGCTACAACAATCTGGCCCTGCTCTACAACACCATGGGCCGTTATGAGTTGGCGGAAATCTATTATAAACGGGCTTTGACCATCTGGGAAAAACATCTGGACCCAGACCATCCCGACATCGCCCTGGGCCAGCATAATCTGGCCGGTCTCTACTTTACCAAGGGGGCCTATGATCAAGCAGAACCGCTCTATAAAGCGGCTTTGAGTCTGTGGGAAAAAAAATTGGGGCCAAACCACCCCAAAATAGCCGTGGTCTGTAACAATCTCGCCATGGTCTATAAAGCCACCGGTTCCTTTGTCCAGTCCGAACTCCTCTATCAGCGGGCCTTGACCATCTGGGAGAACAAACTGGGAGAGGACCATCCCGGCAGTGCCAGCATACTCCATAATCTGGCCAGGTTGTACCAGGCCATGCAGAGTTATGAAAAGGCTGAGCAGCTCTACACCAAAGCCCTTACCATCCGCGAAAAAAAACTCGGCTCCGCCCACCCCGATACCGTCACCAGCCTAAAGGAGCTAGCCGCTCTCTTCAAGGTGATGGGGGTCTATGATAAAGCGGAAAAAATCTACGCTTTTCTGCTTGCTTTTCAAGAAAAAACCCTGGGATCAGACCATCCCGACACCATCAGCAGCCGTTATAATCTTACCCAATTGCGACAGAGACAGGAAAAACACCAAGCGAAGTAGCCTGCCGAAGCTGGGAGTGCCAACACAATACCCCCTAGATATCCCTTATTTTTCTCACCAAGGTTCTCAAACTCACCCCCAACTGATGCGCCAACGCCTCTCTTTTGCCGGGAAAGGTGGCAAGAAGGTGGCGAAGATAGGCTTTTTCCACCTCTGCCAAAGTAGTGATCCCCTCAACCTGAAACGGGATGCTGTTCTCCTCCTTGGCGGCAAGCCCACTCACTGAGGCTGACTGAGCGGGGTGGCAAATCCCGGGAAAATGTTCCGGTAGCAACAGGGGGCCATTGGCCAATATTCTCGCCCGCTCCAGACTGTTTTGCAGCTCACGGATATTGCCGGGGAAGGGGTAGCGCTCCAGCCCCTTCAAGGCCTCTTGGGAGAGGGTGTGTTGGTCAGTCCCGGCCATTCGCTGCAACAGAGATTGGGCCAGCAGGCCAATATCCTCCTTACGTTGACGCAGAGAGGGAAGTTGGAGGGGAAAAGCGCTGATTCGGTAGTAGAGGTCCTCTCGGAACAGCCCCTTCTCCACCTGCTCGATCAGATTGCGATTGGTGGCACATATCAGGCGAAAATCCACATATCTGGACTCGGTATCCCCGACTCTTCGGTAGGTTTGGGTCTCGAGCAGGCGGAGCAGTTTAACCTGGATTTGTGGCGTGACTTCGCCGATCTCATCCAAAAAGAGCGTCCCCTCATGGGCCGCCTCCACCAAACCCGGTTTTTCAAACTGTGCCCCGGTGAAAGCCCCTTTTTTATGCCCAAACAGCTCACTCTCAAACAGGTTTTCCGCCAGCCCCGAACACTCGACCGGCACAAAGGGCATCTTGACCCGTTTACTGGCTTCGTGAATGGCTCTGGCAATCAACTCCTTACCCACCCCCGACTCCCCCAACAACAGTACAGAGGTCTGCTCGGGTGCTACCCGTTGCACCAACTCCAGCAGGGCATTAAAGGGGGGGGCAGCCCCCACCAGTCCAATGGGGTTGGGTTCGGCACTGGCAATCAGGGTCGGTCGTAAAATTTCCAAAAAACAGGCCGGCTCTCCCTTTTTATCTAATATGGGGCGAATCTCCACATCGACAAACTCCCGACCCCGCACCGATTGATGGATATGCAGCATCCGCTCTCGATGACCGGTGGCGGCACTGATTTGCAGAGGACAGCACTCCCCCGACTGATCACAGGGTCGATCATAGTCGTGGGAGACCTCATAACAGTGCAGGTTGGTCAATGGTCGTCCAACAGCCACATCTTCCTGGTAGGCCTCGTTGGCGGCTAAAATCCTATAGTCGATATCCAGAAGGATGGCCGGATCATGGAGGCTATCCAGCAGGGAGAGGGCTTTGGGGGAGGGGTGGTTTGGGGGCATTTTGATACACTCAATAAAGACAGATATGGCTCTTTGGCTTCCAGCATGGCACGACAAATATGGCTCTCTACCCTTCATTCGTCAAGGATAGCGTAGATAATAGAGGCTGGATCTTTCTTTATTGGCAAATAATTAACTCTATAAAACCATCATGTTAAATAAATAATTTACCGACCATGATTGCCAATAGGTCCGAGATGGCACACCGTATGCGGTAGAGCAGAACAGATGAATGCAGACGAATGGCCAAGCAGTAGGGAGGCGTGGATGCAGCGTAGATTTGAATTGGCGACCGAAAAAAACTATCGGAAACTCAGAGCCCATCTCAGTACGGAGATCGACCATTTCCGCATCAACTCGGAAAACTGGGTGCTGGCTCTCTTTAAAAAAATTCCAACAGACCCCTCCCCAGAGGCTGTTGTTGCGCTGAACGATTGGATCAACCGCTATCTTTCCAGACGGGCTATCCGAGAGATCGCCTCTCTTTTTTGTCAAAACAGTCTCAACAGCAAGGGTGCTGAACAACCAAACAGAAGCGAATAAAGGGACCGATTGCATCGGTCCCTACTAAGAGAAAAAGGGTAGATAAAATGAAGGAATTATTTGACTTGAGTAATGCGAGAAATGTTCATCTGGCCTGGGAGTGGGAGCTGGAGGCCATTGCCAAAGGAAAAAAACCGAGCCTGGATCTGAAATCCTACGAAGATTGCCAACTGGGTCTCTGGCTCCACGGAACCGGCATCGATAAATATCGGGACTCCGAACATATCAACCAACTGGTTGATGTGCACCGGCAGTTTCACATCAAGGCAGAGAAGATTATCCAAGGCATGCAACAGTCCCGTTTCGACATCGTTGAAACCGCCCTGCAGGAGGTCCGCTCCCTCAGTCAGGAGATTGTCTTTACCCTGACCGCCATCGAGTTTAACGCCCTGCAAAAACAGCGTACCTTCAGCAGCCTGCCCAACCCCATCCGCCGGGTACTGCAGCGCATGTTTGATAGCGAGGGGGAGGTCTCTACCGGAAACCACTCCATTCTAGAGGCTGGAGAGGCACGGCTAACCCACTTCAAATGGTCTCAGGAGCTGCTTAAATCCTTTCGTAACCGGGGTCGTGATGTGGTGCTTAAACCGGCAGAATCCTGCGCTTTGGGATTTTGGATTCACAATGTCGGCTTCCAAAAACATGGAGAGCTGGCCGACCTGAAACGGCTGGATATAGCCCATAAAGCCTTTCACCAAAAAGCGGAGACCTCTCTCTCGGCCCTGAGAAACCACCAGGATAAAAAAGCTGGACGCGCCTACGAGTCAATGCTGCAGCACAGTCTGGAGGTGGTCTATCTTATTACATCGGTAGAAAATCGCCTCCAAGACTCCGGCTCCATCGCACCCCCTCTCTCTATCGGAGGTTAGTGGATAAGTATTTTATTGCTTGCCAATAAAATACTTTGGAACTTTCTTGACAAGCCTGTATTCTAACCAGGACAAGATGCCCCACCCAAAAGCCCCAAAAGAAGGAGCCTTCATGATCGATCCCGCATCACAGTCCGACTCAGACCAAGGTCGGACCGAAGAGAAGAGTACCACCTGCTACATGTGCGCCTGTCGATGCGGTATTCGGGTAACCCTCCGTGATGGCGAAATTCGCCATATCCAAGGCAACCCGGATCACCCCCTCAATGGTGGGGTGATCTGTGCCAAGGGGGCCTCTGGCATCATGAAGCAGTACTCACCGGGTCGACTCACCCAACCGCTGCGGCGCAAACCGGGCAGCGAACGAGGAGCGGGAGAGTTTGAGGCCATCTCCTGGGAGGAGACCTTCGACATCCTCACCGACCGCTTGGGCCGGATTCGGGCGGATGACCCCAAAAAGCTGGCTTTTTATACCGGTCGGGATCAGATGCAGGCGTTAACCGGCCTGTTTGCCCGACAGTTTGGCACCCCCAACTATGCGGCTCATGGTGGCTTTTGTTCTGTCAACATGGCAGCCGGAATGATCTATACCATCGGTGGATCGTTCTGGGAGTTTGGCGGACCGGATCTGGAGCGGGCGCAACTTTTCATCATGATCGGCACCGCCGAAGATCACCACTCCAACCCCATGAAGCGGGCCATCTCTCAATTTAAACGCAATGGTGGTCGGTTTATCTCCATCAACCCGGTGCGCACCGGCTATTCCGCTGTTGCCGACGAATGGGTCCCCATCCGACCAGGAACCGATGGCGCCCTCATCCTGGCCCTCATCCACGAGATCATCCGTATGGGCCACTTCGATCGTGATTTTGTTGTCCAATACAGCAATGGTGCCGAGCTGGTGATCCAAGATCCAGACCACCCCAAAGATGGGCTTTTTTTCCGAGAGGGAGAGGAGATCGACCCAGACTGTTTCGAGCCACAAAACAAATTGTGGTGGGATCTGGAGACAGACAAGGCGGTCCCCTCCCACCAGAAAGGGGTCGTACCCCGTCTGCTGGGAAGTTATACCCTGGAGGACGGCACGCCGGTCAAGCCGGCCTTTCAGTTGCTCAAAGAGCGGGTGGAAAAATATACCCCGGAGTGGGCCTCCGGACTGACCGGTATTCCGGTAGAGCAGATCCGCCGTCTGGCCCACGAAATGGGGGTGACCGCTCGTGACCATAAGATCGAACTACCCATTCCCTGGACTGATGCCTGGGATCAGGAACATGAGACCGTCGTGGGCTCCCCGGTCGCCTTCCACGCCATGCGGGGGCTGGCCGCCCACTCCAACGGCTTCCATGCCATCCGCTCCCTTAGCATCCTCATGACCCTGCTGGGCACCATCGATACCCCAGGTGGCTTTCGCCATCGCGCCCCCTTTCCACGCCCCATCCCCCCCTGCGCCAAACCCCCCAAGGGGCCGGAGGCTGTGCAGCCCAACACTCCCCTGGCCGGCATCCCCCTCGGCTGGCCCGCTGATCCCGATGATCTGTTTGTCGATGAGGCCGGCAACCCGGTCCGGCTGGATAAAGCCTTCAGTTGGGAGTATCCCCTGTCAGTCCACGGCATGATGCACAACGCCATCACCAACGCCTGGCGAGGCGATCCCTATCCAATCGATACCCTGTTCATCTTTATGGCAAACCTGGCCTGGAACTCCTCCATGAACCCCTCGGAGAGCCGGAGAATGTTGCAGGATAAAGAGGAGAACGGCGACTATAAAATTCCCTTTGTCGTCGTCTGCGATGCCTTCCAGTCCGAGATGGTACAGTTTGCCGATCTGGTTCTGCCGGACACCACCTATCTGGAGCGCCATGATGTGATGTCCATGCTGGACCGACCCATTTCTGAATTTGACGGGCCGGTGGACTCTGTTCGCGTACCCATCCTGCCGCCCCACGCCCAGTGCCGACCCTTTCAGGAGGTCCTGCTGGAGTTGGGTGCCCGGCTGAAGCTGCCAGCCTTCTGCAACGAAAATGGCGAGGCAAAATATCGGGACTATCCCGACTTTATCATCAACTACGAAACAGAACCCGGCTCCGGTATCGGCTTTTTGGCCGGCTGGCGGGGGAAATCTGGCGAGTCATTCATGCGGGGAGAGCCTAACCCCCGCCAGTGGGATATGTACACCAAAAACAACTGTTTCTACCACCACGAACTACCCCGTTCGTTCCAGTATATGCGCAACTGGAACAAAGGCTATCTCACCTGGGCACAAAACCGGCGACTGATCCGCTATGCCGAACCGATCTTAATTCACATCTATTCAGAAGTGCTGCAAAAATTTCGCCTGTCCGCCCAAGGAAAGCGTGTGGGAAAACAGCCCCCCGACCATCTGCGCCAATCCATCATCGACTCATTCGATCCGCTGCCCTTTCATCAGGAACCCCTGGAAGATCAGTATATCGACAGCCGCAAATATCCCCTCAACGCCATCACCCAACGGCCCATGGCCATGTATCACTCCTGGGACTCTCAAAATGCCTGGCTGCGGCAGATTCACACCTATAACGTCCTGTTTGTCAATCCCATCCTGGGCAATGCCCAGGGGTTTGGTGATAACGACTGGATCTGGGTCGAATCCCCCGCCGGAAAGGTACGCTGTATCGCCCGCTTCAGCGAAGCGGTGGAGCCGGGAACCGTCTGGACCTGGAACAGCATCGGCAAAGCCTCCGGCACCTGGGGGCTGGATAAAAAGGCCGAGGAGTCCAAACTGGGATTTTTGCTCAACCATCTCATCTCCGAACAGCTCCCGGATGGCAATCAGGGCAAAACCCGTTCCAACTCCGATCCCATTACCGGACAGGCCGCCTGGTTCGACCTTCGGGTGCGTGTCTACCCCGCAGAGCCTGCCTCCAAACAGACCAGCCTGCCCCAGTTTGTGCCACCGGGCATTCTGCCGGGTATGAAAAAAATGCGTCAGAAATGGTTGGCCTACCGTGCGGGGAAAAAGCAATGAAACAGGAAAAAATACAGCTCGCCCTGGTGATCGATCTCAATGTCTGCGTGGGCTGTCATGGCTGCGTAACTTCGTGCAAGTCTTGGAACAGCTCTGGCTCGGGCGGCCCCATGACCGACATGAACCCCTATGGCAGCGAGCCGGCTGGTACCTTTTTCAACCGGGTTCAAACCTTCGAGGCCGGCGCCTTTCCCCATACCGAGACTATCCATTTTCCCAAAAGCTGCCTCCACTGTGAAGAGCCCCCTTGTGTGGCCTGTTGCCCTACCGGAGCCAGCTACAAACGGGATGAGGACGGTATTGTGCTTGTCAATACCGATATCTGCATCGGCTGCAAATACTGCGCCTGGAACTGCCCCTATGGCATGCGTGAGCTGGATGCCAAAGAGCGGGTGATGAAAAAGTGCACCCTCTGCGTCGATCGAATCTACGATCAGAACCTGCCAGAAAGTGAACGAAAACCGGCCTGTGTACTGGCCTGTCCCACCCAAGCCCGACTGTTTGGCGACATCAACGATCCCAACTCAGAGGCCTCCCGAGCCATTCGAGAGAGCGGTGGCTATGCCCTGATGCCAGAGTGGGGAACCAAACCGGCCAACCACTATCTGCCTCGGCATAAAAACCTCTTCCGGGTCCGACAAGATGAACTGGTCCGAGCCGACAATCCCCTGCGGATTGAAGGGGCCCCCACACCACCTGCTCAGGATTCGCCCTCTCTGGACGACTCCACCAGTTGGTAAACCCTATAATGATTTCCAGGAGTTGCTAGACCATGAAGCCTGCTCTTTCGGTTGTACTACTCACCACCCTCATCGGGGTGGGACAGGGGATGTTCCTCGCCCTCTTTGCGGGTCAGACCTACGCTTTCTTCCATGGCATCAAGGGGGATCACTCTTTTTATGTCAATGGCTCTCTGGTGGTCATGGGCTTCATGGCGGTCGGTCTCATCGCCTCTATTTTTCATCTTGGCCGCCCGGAGCGTGGCTGGATGTCCGCCAGACAGTGGCGCACCTCCTGGCTCTCCCGAGAGGTGATCGTACTGCCGCTCTTCATGGGAATGACGACTCTCTACGGTCTGGCTCACTATTTTAACTGGACCGAATCCTTCACCTATCTCTGGCAGATTCTCCCCGTTGATTTAACCGCGGTTATTGGCGGTATTGGCATTTTGGTCTCGCTGCTGCTCTTTCTCTGCACCGGCATGATCTACGCCTCGGTGCGGTTTTTTCCAGAGTGGGCTACCCCCCTGACCGTCATCAACTATACCCTCATGGGCACAGCCTCCGGCTTTACCCTCTGTGCCGTCCATTCTCAGTATACCCAGCCTGACTTTACCCCCTTTTTTGCTTACTGGGCCGCCGCCCTCACCGCCCTTGCCCTGGTCATGCGTCTGGCCTCCCTCATGCGCAATAGCCGCCTGCGCCAAAAGATAGGCCTCCAACAGGCCATCGGCATTCGTCATCCCGACCTCAGACAGAATACCCGTGGCTTTATGGCTGGCTCGTTTAATATCAAGGAGTTTTTCCACGGCCATTCACCCCTCTTCCTCAAAGGGGCCAAACGTTTCTTTCTGCTCAGCGGTTTCCTGGTTCCCATCCTGCTCTTGGTGCTCGGTGGCTTCAGTGGCAACGAGAGCTATCTTCGCCTGGCTTTTCCGCTGCAAATGGTGGGGTTGATGGTAGAAAGATGGTTTTTCTTCGCTCAGGCAAACCATGTTCAAAATCTCTATTACCAAGCCATCGCCTAAGGTTGGTGGCCTCAACAGATAAGAGAGGAGAAAGGGATGCATCTGGATGGAGATCTTATTCTTTGGATCGCTTGGGGAAGCGCACTGATCATTCCAATAAAAATTGGCTTTCTGGTTCGCTACATCCGCCGAAAGATGGCCCATGATGCCGCCATTGAGCAAGAAAAATCCACGACCCAGTCGTGAAGAACCTACCGCTCCTGGCCATCACCGACCCTTTTATTGACAGAGATCAGGTTGGCCTGTTAAGGTGACAGGTATAAGGGATAATCATCCCTTGGCGTTGACCAGTTAGACTCTTTTTATACAATGATTGAGGTTATTGCTCTCTTTTTTCAAGAATGTTACCCATCATGGCCCTCAAACTGCCTTCCGACGATGCCCCTCTCAATGCAGCCGGGTTTACCCTGATTGAACTGATCATCATTATTGTGGTATTTGGCATTCTGGCTGTTACCATTACACCACACTATTTAGATATCTCTTCTGATGCCGAACTGGCCAATTCTCAAAAAATTCATGGGGACATTAAATCTCTCATGCAAAACACCTTCGCCTTGCACAGGTCCCGCTCTCTAACAGGATCTGGTACAGGAGATGAGACCTATATTACCAACTGCAACGATCTATCCACCAACTACCTGACAGACCTGGGTGGTGTTACCTGTACAGGCACCCAACTCACCTTCCCCAATGCCCAAAGTGCCACCCTCATCCCCGAAACCAACACACGCACCGCAACCCTGACCAACCTGTCAGGAGGCTAATCAAGTTATAATATTGATTCCTTTTAGGGTTGTCCCGATCCTAATAATTTTTTTTCTAGTCTAAGCCATTGATTATAGTCAAATAAAATCAGAAACAGACACTATTGGGGGGCCAGGGACGTCCCGTACCTGGTGGATTTTGGCAACGCCAAAGGTTTTGTTTTTAATTTTTAAAAGTGAGGAAGTCTGGAGGGCTGCAAGCCCTCCCAAGAGGCAGCGTCCATTTTTCAATTAGAAT
>PEAM01000054.1 GCA_002753565.1 Magnetococcales bacterium
CGCGCAGGCGGTTTTCTTCAGGTGTTTGCTCTGGGAATGTTGGCTGTGGATCCTTCCTGGCTGTCGGTGACTTACGTGATGAGTGCTATGGCGTTATCCGGCATTGCCAAAGACTTAAACAAAATGAGCGCCAAATCCAGCGTCAAGCTGGTAGTGCCCAAGGGGCTGGATGCCGAGACCCGCCTGTTTAAGTGGGTGGCAATTCTCACTGGCTCCAAGAATACCCTGAAAGGGGCCGGTTTCTTCCTGGGTGGTGTTCTTCTTTATTATATCGGCTTTCGGTGGACAATGGTCTACATGGCGGCGGCCCTGTTCGTGGTCTACGTATTGACTTGGTGGTTCCTGCCATCGGAGATGGGCGTTAATAAGGCCAAGGCTAAATTCAAACAGATCTTTTCCAAGACCCGCGAGATCAACATCCTATCGGGAGCACGCTTCTTTCTTTTTGGTTCTCGGGATGTGTGGTTCGTCGTCGGGCTACCGATTTTTCTCGCTTCGGTTACCGGTTGGAACCACATGCAGGGGGGAGGTTTTCTGGCTTCCTGGGTAGTCTGTTATGGTTTTGTGCAGGCTGGAGCACCGGCCTTGCTCAAGAAGAGTTATTCCGGAAGCGGTCCCCAGGGCTCCAGTGCCCGCAACTGGGCTTTCCTTCTGGCGGCCTTCCCTGCGGGTATCGCCCTGGCTCTGATGCAGGAGCTGAATCCAGCATGGTCACTCATCATCGGCCTGTTCCTCTTCGGCGCAGTCTTTGCCATCAACTCTTCTGTTCATTCCTATTTGATCCTGGCTTATTCTGACCGCGATAACGTGGCCATGAATGTAGGTTTCTACTACATGGCCAATGCTGCCGGGCGGCTTACGGGCACAGTGTTGTCGGGTTGGGCTTACCAGACCCAGGGTTTGATAGGGTGTCTGTGGTGGTCCACGGGATTTGTTCTGGCTGCGGCTCTGCTGTCGGTCATGCTACCGGAAGTCCCCAAAGAACAAACGACCAACGAATAGGGTCCACCAGCCCGCTACCAATTGATGTGTGCCTCATTGCTGCCACCAATCGAACCTTCCCTGAGGAGGTTTCCCATGGGCGGGTTCCGGGAGGATCTGTTTTAGGGGTTGGCCGTTGTTGTCCTGCTTTCCATCTTTCCACCCTTGCGGAAGCGCCCAGACGATCTCTCGGTCCCTTGGTGGACCAATTGCTGGAGCAGATCAACCGAGAGAGCACGATGGAACCTGGGTTCGAACATAAAAAACTTTCTTCAAGTACAAGAAATATTCTTCTTAACCCCGCCTGGCCTGAAAATATTCGAGAGTTGCAAAACACCCTGCGGTAGGCTGTGGTCTGGTCTGCAGGCTCCATGATACGTCTGGAGGATATGCAGGAGTCCCTGTTTTCAGCACCGAAAGGTGATCGTAGGGAGAAAACCATTTTGCGTTTGATGTCTTACAATGTCTTGATATTAAATGTATTATTGACCTTATCGCAACACGCTTTCTTGAAGAGGCGCTGGAAAAGACAGCAGGAAACAAGAGCCGGGCTGCAGAGCTTCTGGGACTGGCCAGCTACCAGACTCTGACCAGCCGGATGGAAAAACACAAGGTAAGAACAGGCTGGCATCCCCGTTGCGATATTCAAGATATAAAGAACTTATCTCCTGATGGGCCGATCGCTGGCATGCATCAGTATACTTGTCGTTAATAACCAGTTTCTGTCTGCTCTCTCCATTATCTGACAGCCTGATTCACTTTGGAAATGAGTGTCTTTATCTGTCAATAATTTAAGATATGTATGGTTGCCAATTTATGAATATAAAGTCATAATTTTCCGGGTGTTTCCCTGCCATTCTTAAAGATGATTATCAACAATTTAAGAGAAATCAAGATGATAAAAAATGATTTGTTGGACGCTTCGTGTCGTTTTGCCCTGGCTGCTTTTCTCCATGACCTTGGAAAGTTCGCAGAGAGGGCTAGACTTTGCACAGAGAATAAAGAGGGGAACTTGGCCGTTTATTGCCCGGTGTTTGATGGGCGATACAGCCATGTTCATGCTGCTTTTACCGGAATAGCGATAGACCAGATAGAACCGTCCCTTCCAGACCTGATAAAGGGGGATATGGCACCTTTCAGTAGCTGGAAAATGAAAGATATTTCCAAACAGGATGACTCTCTTATCAATGCGGCTGCCATGCATCATAAGCCTGAAACAGCTTTACAGCGGATTGTAGCCATTGGCGACCGACTGGCTTCTGGGTTTGAGCGGGCAAATTTTGAGGAATACAACAAGGCCGAAGAGGGGGGGGCTTCTCCAATTAGTCACTATCAGGCCAGGGTAATTCCCGTTTTTGAAGGTTTATGCAGGAGTGAAAAGGGGTGGAGCGCTGAGTACAGTTATCCGCTGGCCCCCCTTAGCCCTGAGGGAATGTTTCCCAGGCTTAGAAAGAATAATTCTCCCAGCAAAGTGGAAGCACAGGCAGAATATGCAAAATTATGGGGACAATTTGTCGAAGGATTGCAAAAAATCCCAGAGGCACACCCTCGAAGTTGGCCACTCTGGATAGATCATTTTGATACCCTGATGATGACTTATACCCATGCCATTCCCTCGGCAACAGCGGGAAAAAGGCCAGGAGGTGGGTTTGTTTCAATTCCTGCAGATGTTTCTCTCTATGACCATTCCAAAGCGGTGGCGGCCTTGTCGGTTGCCTTGTGGAGATACCACGCTCAAGAGCCTGAAAGCTGCCAGATGGATTCCGATAAAGGGCAAGCGGAATTCTTGCTGATCCAGGGTGATTTTTCTGGAATTCAATCCTTTATTCTTGCCAGTGCCGGTGAGACCAGAAAAAGGGCCGCCAAACTCCTCCGCGGTCGATCTTTCATGGTTTCCCTTCTGACTGAAATGGCCGCGTTGAAGATATTGGAGGCATTGAGTCTGCCCAGCCTCTCTCAAATCATAAATGCCGCCGGTAAGTTTATGATTGTTGCGCCCAACACAGGGGAAGTAATAAAGCAGCTATCGATTGTAAAAAATGAAATTGAACAGTGGT
>PEAM01000055.1 GCA_002753565.1 Magnetococcales bacterium
TCCGACGGTCGGGAGTTGCTTCCCTAGCTGGATCGTAACGAGTGTGGTGTGGTGGTCTTGGATCTGATCATGCCCAATATTTCCGGGCAGGAGTTGCTACCGAAAATCGTCCAACACCACCCGGAAATCCCGGTGGTGGTCATGACTGCGGCTCAGGACGTGGATACCGCGGTAAGCTGCATGAAAGATGGGGCGTTTGATTATCTGGTCAAACCGGTAGAAGAGAGCCGGTTGGTCTCCAGTGTCAACCGCGCGTTGGAAGTCCGGGTTTTGCGCCAGCAGGTGAATAAGCTGAGAAGCTGCCTCATGGGTAAGGAGCAGGTCCGTCCTGCGGCATTTTCCGACATCATTACCAACCATCCCCGTATTGAAGCCATTTTTCAATATATCAACGCCTTGGCCCAGTCGGACGAGCCGGTGTTGATCACCGGAGAGACCGGGGTAGGCAAAGGTCTGTTTGCCAAGGCGGTTCATCAGGTTAGCAGTCGAGCCAACGAACTGGTAACGGTCAACGTAGCCGGCCTGGATGACAACATGTTTTCCGACTCCCTGTTCGGTCATCAACGGGGTGCTTTTTCCGGTGCCGATAATATCCGGGAGGGGTTTGTGGCCAAAGCGGAAAACGGATCTCTTTTTTTGGATGAGATCGGTGATTTGAGTAAGCCGTCACAAGTCAAATTGCTGCGTCTGTTGCAGGAGAAAAACTATTACCCCCTGGGCTCCGATCTGCCCCGACTGAGCAATGCCCGCATCATTGCTGCGACCAATCACAATTTACGAGAGATGATCAACAAGAACCGATTTCGCCAGGATCTCTATTTCCGACTCTCCGGCCACTGGATTGAGATTCCTCCCCTGCGGGAGAGAATTGAAGATATTCCTCTTCTGGTGGGAAAATTTTTGGATGAGGCCGGTTCCTCCATGGGTAAACCGGGTCTGGAGCCCCCCCCCGAACTACTCACCCTTTTGGCTACCTACTCATTTCCCGGTAACATCAGAGAGTTGCGCTCGATGATTTTTGATGCGGTTACCCGGCATAAAAAAGGGGGGGTCATCGGCATGAAGAGCTTTAAAAAAGCCATTCGCGCAAACGCCTTGACCCTGGAAAGCGATGGAGGGGAAATGGCCGATCAGATTCAATCCTCCCTGCGAACGACCGGACAATTTCCCACGCTGAAGCAGGCGGAAAATCTGGTCATTCAAGAGGCTTTGCGACAGTCCGGCGGCAATCAAGGTATCGCCGCTCTACTGTTGGGTGTCTCTCGCCCGGCTCTCAATCGACGATTAATGCGGTTGAAAACCGAAAGCGCCATATAACCCTGGATTCGGCCGTTGTGCGCACACTGCTGGCTGTTGCACCATTACCCAGGCTCAACTGCCGAATCTTAGGATAACCCACCTGCCGGCTTGAAAAGGGGTGTTCGTTTTCAATATCGGACAGGCTTCTTGTCGCCCTCTTAATCGACCGAATTTAAACGGATAATCCCATCTTTTCCCCCGCTTGAAGCGTTTTCTTCACTCATTTTGTTACACCCCGTCGGACTCTCTCTACATACATGTAAATATCTGTAATTATTGCAGATATTCCTCTCGTATTTTCTGGCACGAAAGATGAGATGTATAGGGCATGTTCAATCATTCCGGTGAACAGTATTCACCGGTTAATCCAATAGAGGAGTTCAACAATGAGCAAGCACCCTTCATCCAACCCTTATTCCCTTCTTCAACCCTCATCCGGTTCAACACTCAAGCGGATCGCGGCCAATGGAACCAAGCCGGGCATCCAAGCCGTCCTGGCCGTCACCTTTTGGGTCACGGCTGTTGCTGTTCATGAAGTGGGTGGCGCATCCTCCGTGGCCATGTTGGCGCTTATCCTGTTGATGGGAACAACGCTCTTGGGACAGTCAGAGCTTCTGCACAGAAAACAGTCCGCTGAGGTTCCGGCTAGCCAAGATAAGGTGTGATCACCCAGCCGATCCCTCACATTGAAGTACGGAGATGATCATGTTGAAAGACCCACCAGAGGGTAATTCCAATGCGGATTTTCAGACTGATGCCCGCAGTCGGCAATCCCGATTCGAACAGGGTGCCAGACTAGAGGGTCCCATCCTGATTGCCGTGGTTTTTTTTTCGGATAGCATTGAAGCCGTCAGACAGGCCTACACGCTGAACCGTTCATTCAAACAGCCTGTCTGTCTGCTGCATGTGATTATTAAAAGTAAAAAGAATCTGCAGAAGAAAAAAGCAAAACAGAGAAAAATAGAGCGTAGGAAACGGGATCTGGCAGCCGATAAAATGGCCCGTTTTTTACGAATAAACGGTATTCATGAAGCGTTCAAAAAGGATGATATCGCACTACAAACCAGCGTCGCCTGGGGAGAGCCCTTGGCCGCTATTCTACTCAAAGCGGAAGAGATTCAGTCCGGGTTGATCGTGATGGGGTGTGGAAGACACGCCGGCCCCTCATCCAACCTACTTGGAAATACGACGGAGCGGGTACTGCGATTGGCTCACAGGCCAGTCATGGTAGTCAAATCTCCGCTTGTTCAAGCACAGATTAATTAAGGGAGACACAGAGATAATGAAAACTATTTTTCAAAAGGAGTGGCATAGAAGGCTGATGACAGTAGCCCTCATTGCCATGGCCGCTGCAGCGGTTTTCACGCCGTGGTCTGCTGTAGCTGCAGGAAAAGGTGGGAGCCTGGACTTTTTCACCATTACCATGAAGCTGTTCGGTGGACTGGCCATCTTCCTCTACGGGATGGAGAGAATGGGCGATGCCCTGAAGATTGTGGCTGGTGAGAAGATGAAGGAGATTCTCGGTACCTTGACCACCAATCGGATCATGGGGCTGATCACCGGGGCCATCGTCACCGCCATCATCCAGTCCAGCTCCGTGACCACGGTTCTGCTGGTGGGCTTCGTCACCGCTGACCTGATGTCCCTTTCGCAGGCTATCGGTGTGATTCTGGGTGCTGATATCGGTACCACCATCACCGCCCAGATCGTGGCCTTCAAGGTGACAAAATTCG
>PEAM01000056.1 GCA_002753565.1 Magnetococcales bacterium
ACATTTTTGCCCTGAATCACCTCCTGAGGAGACACTTCTTGCGGGTCGAGTTTTACCTCAGCCAATGGGAGATGTTCCACCCCTTTGATCTTGGCGGAATTCTGCGACGGATTGACCACCCGACAGATCCCATCCGGGCGTTTCAGTCCATGCGCGACCATCGACTCCAGGCCGGGGATGGAGGCATAGAAGTCGACCCGACTCTCCGCCATCCAACCGCCGTTGGTCTCAACCCAGAACTGTGTCCGCTCGGCAAAGATTCCCACCTCCACCTCACTGCTGCCACTACAGTGGGTAAACCCCTCCTTACTGAAGCAGAGGTCAAAACCACTCAGAATGATCTGTGAAAAACCCATTTCGATGGCCACACCCAACGCCTGATGGGAGACCGTGGCACCCGGATAACTGTTGAACTTGGGATTATTGTCGGTCTGCCAGGGAAAACGACAACCGATATAGAGTTTTCTACCCCGCCACTGACTAAGCAGACGGGTGTTGAGGTGATACATGTTAATCAACGTGCTCTGATCATAAAAATCGAGCATATCACTGCTTTGATGAAAGATGATGTCGTTGGGGTCGATGGCAAAGAGGATGTCCGGCACAATCCCCTCTCGCTTCAACTGGGCCGAAATACGGCTTACCGCCATGACGACCAAATTGCTCCGATTGGCCCGGATCCACTCAAAAGATTCGTCCAGCGACGGGCCACCCGCCATCAAGACCGCCGTTTTGCCGGAAAAGCTGTCATCGAGAAGAGAGACCGGATAGCGGTTTTCTGCCAGATTACGCATGGCGGTCTCAGAAAAGATCCGGGAGCCCAACTCCTGAAACATCTGAACCGAAAGCTCGCCCAGATCCGCCTCGATCTGGGTCTCCAGTGCCCCATAGGCGCCATGATAGCCGTCGGTAACGGAGATGGACTTCTCCAACCTGATCTTGGAGATGTAATAGTAGTCCTTGATGGACCACTCCTCTGCAGCCTCGGCCCACTCCTGGCTGGCGACGATCTTGATGTTGTCTGCAAGATCTGAGGGAATCAACCCCTTCTCATGCAACAAATCCAGCCCTTCCTGTGTCTCGATAAACAGATAGCGGCAATCAGCGGCCGGTCCCCTCTGCAGCAGCCAGTCCACCAATAGGATGCCGTCGGTACCGATAATCAGATAGAGAACATCTTCTTCGTTCAGAGCCTCACTGAAATGGCGCTGATAAAAGCTGTCGGAGCCCACCTGTGAGAAACTCTCACCAACCAGGGAGGGGAAATATTTCTCACCGAACTTATTCTCAAGAAGGGGGCCAAACAGCTCCTGACTGCTATCCATGTCTCTATGCTACCTTTCCGTATCTTCGTAGGGTTGTCTTTTGGTAACCGGTAACCTATCTTCTAGTCCAGAAGCTTGGTGAAACCAGAATCTGGATTAAAAACCGTTATGTCGAGTCCCAATCATACTGCTCTACTGGAACAGTTGGAACAGGTAATCCACCTCCAAAAGAGAGGGGAGGAAGAGCAGGGACTCGCCCTCCTCCACTCTTTAATCAAGCAATATCCAGGCCACTCCAGGCCCTATTTTATCCTCGGTCTTACACTCTTCAAACAGGATAAACTGACAGAAGCCTCCCATCAACTCAGCCGTTCCATCGCCATCAATCCGGCAGAGGCAGAGTACCATACTACCTTGGGAAGCGTCCTGGCTAAAATGGGTAAAAAAGGTCTAGCTCAATCTCGCTGGAAAACCGCCATCCAACTCAACCCGGATCGGCCAGAACCCTATTTTCATATGGGAGATAGTCTCATCGATAGCGGGCAACCGGAAAAAGCCATCGAATTCTTCAAAAAAGCCGTTCAAGCCGACCCCAACTTTCAGGAGGCTTGGAACAATCTGGGACTCTGCCAAATGGCCCTCCGCCTGTTGGACGAATCCAATGAGAGCTACGCCCACGCCATTGCCATCGACCCGGAAAACCCAGACTGCCACATCAACCTTGCGATGAATCTTCTCATCCAAAAAGATTTCGAGCGGGGATGGGAGGAGTACGAGTGGCGATTAAAACGTCAACTGTCCACCCTCTCCTTTCCTCCTCCAGCCAACACGCCACGGTGGCAGGGAGAGCCCCTTACCGGAAAAACCCTCTTGCTGATCTGTGAGCAGGGATTCGGCGACTCCCTCCAGTTCTCCCGTTATTTTGCCGTCCTCAAAAAGAGCTGCAAAAGGTTAATTCTCCAGACCCCCTCCCCCCTGGCTCCCCTTTTCCAACAGCTGCCGGAACTGGACGCTGTTGACAGCAGGATGGATAGTCAGCAGTTAGCCGATTATTACACCCCCTTGCTCAGCATTCCTTACCTGCTCAAAACCACCGACCAGACCATTCCAAGCACTTTTCCATACTTGCAACCAAACCGGGAGAAGGTTGCATATTGGCGGCAGAGAATACCTCAGGCCACCCTACGTATCGGTTTGGTCTGGGAGGGGAAATCCCTGTTTCAAAACGATCCGACCCGCCTCCGATCCACAACCCTCGAAGCCTTGAGCGGGCTTAATGTCGCAGAGGGGATTCTCTTTGTCTCTCTGCAAAAAGGAGAACCGGGGAGACAGACCTTGTCGCCACCACCCGGTATGACCATCCTCAACCTGGATGCCGACATTCAAGATTTTTCCGATACCGCCGCCATCATCACCAACCTGGATCTACTCATCTCCATTGATACGGCAACCGCCCATCTGGGCGGAGCATTGAACCATCCCACCTGGGTACTGCTCCCCTTTGCTTCCGATTGGCGTTGGGGAATCGAACAGACCACCTCGCCCTGGTATCCCAGTTTGACCCTCTTCAGACAGGAGAGACCCAACGGCTGGCAGGAACCCATTGATAAAATGGCCAACCTTTTAAAAAGGCGCTTAGAACCATGACATCAGATCTCTCCAACAAGCTGCTCATACAACAGGCCGAAACCCACTATGCGAAGCAGGAGTACTCGGAAGCCGCCCACCTGGCGCAGACGGTCTATTCTCGGCATCAAT